>JAKUTK010000012.1 GCA_022448005.1 Pseudomonas sp. | reverse complement strand
CTCCGGCTTCGTTAATCGATACGTCCCCTCGGCAAGATGGGAATTTGTCGTCCAGTTGTTGCGCGGTTTCCTCCAGCTGAGTCTTGAGGGAGGCAACAAACTCCTTCGCCGTGCCTGGCAGCCCGACCTTTTCGCAGTAGGCCGGTAGTCGCTGCAGGCATTCTTCCCAGGGCAGCAACTGCTTGCGGTAGTCGGCGAAGGATTCCGACCCCTGTACACACATGTCACCCGATCGCAGCTCGCTGGCCAGGTAGGAGAATACACAAACTTCTAGATAGCGCCGGTTGGTCGGTGGCCCCTCACTGGCAGGACGGCGAACGACCTTGACCCAGCGCTCCGACGCAAACGACAAGTCGACGTGCTCGTCGATCCACTCGCGGTGTAGATTCTCGCTGTCCTGGATCAGTTGAAGAGCCTGAACCAGCGATCGATCCTGAGTCGTGGGCTCCAGTTGAAGAAGGTGGCTTAGACGGAACAATAACGAGCGATGGGACTTGAAGTGCTTCCAGATCAGCGGCAGGTAGTTATTACCGCCGGTAGCCTGTACTTCGGCGCAAGTCTCACGCAACCGATCCAGATTGCCACCGGGGGAGAGGTATTCCCGAATTAGACTGCCAGCCTCCTGGTCATCCGGTTCTTGAACCAGAATCTGCACCACGCCATCCAGGGTCGCCGCCAACTGCTCTAGCTTCTGGCGTTGCCGCGCCTGGATTTGCTCCAACTCCTCCTTGGCGCGTTTATGGATCGTCGAAATCCGTCGGATGAACATCTCGGCCAAGTGATCCCGGGTCCGCACGCGCATGCGGTAGATTAAGGCCAGCATCAGCGTGTAGCGCTTCGGCAGTAAGCAGTCCTTCAACTCGGCTACGTCCGACGCCGCGGCTTGGGCAGCGAAGTGACGGATCTTGGTGTCGACTATTCCTTCAAAAATGGCACCCAGATCCCCGAAGCTCTCTAGCCATGCCAGATGATCGATCAGTACCTCCAAGTGCTTGCGAGATGGTTTCTTGGGCGCCTGCTTCAGCGCATTGAAGTCGCTCTGGCGTCGGCCGAAGTCAGTATCGAGCAGATCCTTTAGCTTGTGGATCACCTCGACTGGCGTTCTGGTTACTACAAGGTTGAATATTGCCTCTTGGGATTCGGCATGAATTCGCTCAGCAAGATCATTCAGGGTCGAGTACGCAGGGAGCTCATAATCCTGGCGGATCAGCTCTTCAATTACGGAGTTGATGATGTCGGCGCGCTGGTCAAGCACAAACGACATTGCTTTGGCATGCCGCTCGGCGAGCTCCATGGCATCAGAGCCGTAGAATGCCGTCACACCGAGGCGAGCTCGGATCGCGTTCATGTGGCGATATTGCTGGAACCACTTGTATTCCGCGAGTTTCACCTTGCTACGCTGACCCAACTCTCCGCGAATGAAATCCACCAGTTGATCAGGTACGTCGGTGATATCAGGAAAATACCGGAGCACCTGAAAGGTCTTGAGGAGAACGGCGAGATTGAGGTGAAAAGGGGCCTTGGACTTGCTTCGTACCCATTTAATCTCATCATCTGAGAACGAAAAATCTCGCTGCAGCTCAGCTTTTGAATACGCCTTTGGCAGAGTGGGATACGCCGTACGCTCTAATGAAGCCATAGGAACTCCTTTTCTGAGGAGTCAGAAAAGATAGTCCACGATCAGAGGCTGTGCGGTCTATTTGGTAAACTCTCTTGGCATCAACACGTTACGAGCGAAGTGAGTGAATTTTCCCTTTATCTCGGCATGACCCGAGATGCGCCTCCAGACCCTGCGACCCGGTTTTCAGGCTATCCGCGCGGGCTTTGCCGCGGCCTTCAGCCAGCGCCTCGGCAAAGTTGGCAAAGAGCACCGTGAACCACAACCAGAGTGCGATCTGCACGGCGACACCCGTGCTGACCGCCTCGTTGGGCAGCAAGCACAGCACGCTGGTCAGCACTGCGGTGAGCTCTACCACCAGCATGACCGGCGAACGTGCCAACGTCCGGGGATCAAGCTTGATGAAGGCCTGGCGCAGCGCAGGCTTGCATAGCGAAGCGAAGGACGTGGCGGTGGTTTGCTCGGCACCCTCGAGTGCCGTTTGATGGACGTTCATCATGACGCTCCTCAGAAGCCTTGCAGCAAGAAATGTTCGGCGACCGGCCCGAGTGCCAGCGCAGGCAGAAACGTGAGCCCGCCGACGAGCAGAATCACCAGCGTCAGCAGGATCACGAACAGGGGCCCGTGGGTGGGGAAACTGTTTGCGTCGACCGGCGCACGGTTCTTGGCCGCAAGGCCACCGGCAATGGCAAGCACCGGCAGGATGAAACCAAAGCGGCCCAGTAGCATGGCGAACGCGATCATGAGGTTGTGGTAAGGCGTGGCCGCGCCAAACCCGGCGAAGGCCGATCCGTTGTTTCCAGTGCCGGAGGTATAGGCGTAAAGAATTTGGCTGAGGCCGTGCGGCCCCGGATTGGTGATCGACTCGGCAGGGCCTGAAAGACTGTCGCCGAGAGCGGTGAGCACAAGAACACCCACCGGCATCACCAGCAGCTTTGCGACCAGCAGCCGAACCTCACGCGCTTCAAGTTTCTTGCCCAGATATTCCGGCGTGCGCCCGATCATCAGGCCAGCCAGGAACACCGAGATCAGGACGAACAGCAACATGCCGTAGAGGCCTGCCCCGACGCCGCCAAAGATGATTTCGCCCAGCATCATATTGACCAGAGGCACCATGCCGCCCAGCGCGCTGAAACTGTCATGCATCGCGTTGACCGAGCCATTGGACGCCGCGCTCGTTGTTGTCGCCCATAGCGCCGAGGCCGCGATACCGAGTCGGCTTTCCTTGCCCTCCATCGGCCCCACCTGCTCAACTGACAGGCTGGACAGCATTGGATTCGCTTGATGCTCGGCGGCCAGCGTGACACCCAGGCCCAGGACGAACACGGTCAGCATGCAGGCAAGAATGGCCCGACTCTGCCGCTGATCTCGCACGTAATGGCCGAACATGAAGACCAGCGCGGTGGGAATCAAGATGATCGAAACCATCTCGAACAGGTTGCTCCAGGCGGTCGGGTTCTCGAAGGGATGCGCTGAGTTGACGCCGAAGAAGCCGCCGCCGTTGGTACCCAGTTGCTTGATTGCGATCTGGCTGGCCGCAGGTCCCAGCGGAATGGTCTGCTCGCCGCCTTGCAGCGTGACGGCCTGAACGTAGCTCGCAAAACTCTGCGGCACCCCCTGCCAGACCAGAACCAGCGCAAGCACGACGCAGAACGGCAACAGGCAATAAAGCACTGCCCGGGTCAGATCGACCCAGAAATTTCCGATTGCCTTCGCCGAACGGCGTGATAGAGCGCGACAAAGGACCACCAACACAGCCAGGCCCACTGCCGGACTGACGAAGTTCTGCACGCCAAGGCCGACCATCTGGCTGAAATAGCTGAGCTGGGCTTCGCCGCTGTAGGCCTGCCAGTTGGTATTGGTCACGAAGCTCACAGCGGTATTGAGGGCAAGGTCCCACGCCATGCCCGGCACTGCTTGCGGGTTGAGCGGAAGCCTGGCTTGCAACATGAGCATCGTGAACAGCGATACCAGGCTCACAGCAGTCAACGCCAGTAACGCCAGGCTGTAGGTTTTCCAGTCCTGCTCGCTGTGCTCGTCAATCCCGGCGGAGCGGTAGCAGAGGCGTTCGATGGGGCCGAGAACAGGCGTCAACCAAGTACGTTCACCCTCCATGGCTCGAAACAGGTAGCGTCCCAACCAAGGGGCAGGTATCAGGACCAGCGCGAAGAAGGCCGCAATCATCCAGTAATCGTGAGTGTTCATTGGCTCTCCTAGCTGCGTTCGGCGCGCAACAGCGCAACCAGGAGGTAGATGAACAGGGCGATGGCCAAGGCCAGCGATAGCCCGTCGAGAAATGTCATGGGGATCAGCTCCGTAGGTCGCATCAGTGCGGTACGGAGAGTTTCAGAGCGAGGGGCGTAAAGATTCGATTGCGCCTTCAGCGCAGCGGCGTAAAGAAAACGTATTTTTTTGGATTCGGCTTAGGCTCATACACTCGCATCGGCGTGGCCGAATGTGCTTAAGCGCAGCTTCAACCCAACACCTGGCGGCGTCCGGTTGAAGCGATCTGTATAGCGCTATAAGAACGGCGAGACCAATCGAACGGACGGTTTTTACCGTTGGGCTCAGTTATCGCCCAGCTGCACCTGATACAACTCGGGCAGTTCATAGCGCAGCCCGTAATCGGCATAGATGGCTTCAACCGCACCGTCTTTCATCAAGCCTTCCAGCTCGCCCTCGAGCGCATAGGAAAGTTGCCGATTGGATTCGTGCACGGCCATGCCCAGCTCCCATACCTGCTTGCCCATGTTCGGATAGGCGTTTTCTGCAGGTTTGAGATGACTGTCATTGGCCTGCCCCAGCATCCAGTCGATCTCGCCGCGCATGGCCATCGTCGCGTCAACTTCACCTGCCTGCATCGCAGCGAACGCCGCCTGCGCTGTCGGGTAGTGATGCAGCATCTTGGCGATGCTGCCGTTGAATACCGATGACAAATAGAACGAGGGGACGCTTTCCACTTCCACCCCGACCGGGTGGTAGCGGAACACGGCGACACTGGAGAGATCTTCAAGCCGGCGATCGTCGTAAGCAGACTGCCAGCGCTCGCGCTGGTATGGGCCAAACATGACCACCAGCTCGTTGATCAGCTCGCCCAGCTCGTTCTGTTTGTAAGAGAACTCGCGATCGTAAGGCACACGCATCATCACGTCAGCCAGTACGTTTGGTCGCAGGTAATGCCCTTTCCAGATGAAGTTGCGCAGGTCGTCATCCAGCGTCTCGTCTGGCGTTACCCACAACACTTCGATCTTCAGCCCGAGTTTGGACGCCAGTTTTTGCGCGAGGTCGAAGTCGACCCCGCGTGGCTTGCCATCGGCCATGAAGCTGTAGGGCGGGAAGTTTTCGTACATCGCCACCTTGAGCACGCCCGAATCGATGATGTCATCGAACGCACGCACCTTCACTACTTCCGCCTGCGCCAGCGCGCAAGTCATCAACAAGCAGAGCCCTGCAAGCAACTGGCGCATGATGATCACCGCTTGGCAGCTTCACTTTCGATGTAGGTACGGATCGCCCAGAGCGCTTCCTGGCTGAGGTAGTCGGCCATACGCGGCATGTAGACGGCACCGTCTCGAACGGCACCGTTGATTACACGTTCCTTGAACCACTCATCACCATCGTAGTCCGGTTCAAGCTCACGCAGATCCGGTGCGATGCCGCCGGAGATTGCCTCAAGGCCATGGCAGCGTGCGCAGTTCTGGTTGTAGGCCGAGGAACCAATTTCAACAGCCTTGTCATGGTCTTCGCTTGGCGCGCGGTAGGGGTTTTCATCAACCCACTCTTCACCTAGCGGCGACAACCCCTTGGTTTCCACCTTCTGCGGCGTGACGTCACCGTGGGCGAAGGCAAAGCCGGCGAAGCCGAGCAGACCAGCAACAAAGAGCGCGCGCAGTTCAGTTTTATTATTCATGACTACCACCGTTGAGTTCGAATACCTGAGCAAGGCAGCCCCAGTTGGAGCGCATGGTGGTCATCTTGGGCATTGCGCCCGGATGGCAGAATCCTGCTTTGGTTGTCGGATTCTCCTCCCTTGGTAGTAGGGCCTCGTGCGACACCGATGCGGCACGCAGGTAGCAGGTCGAAAACACAGGCGGATTGGGAAGTTTTCCTTGAATCAGCGGGAGCTTTTCCGTATCGGCCGTCGCTGCGACGTCCCAATAATCGAATCGCCGGACCAGCCTCTCGCTACGCAGCGAGCGGTTGGCCCCGTCCGATTCGACCAAGGGAAACCAACCATGACAACAACAGCCCCCCTGGGCAGCAAACGCCCCCTCGCTATCGCCGTTCTGATTGGCGGTCTCTCACTCAGCGGCTTGGCAGGCGCCAAGAGCGTCACCTGGGACGACATTGCCAACGATCATCTATCGACCGAAAACGTACTGCAGTACGGCCTGGGCACCAATGCTCAGCGCTGGAGCCCCCTGAAACAGGTGAATGACGAAAACGTCTTCAAGTTGACCCCGGCCTGGTCTTTTTCCTTTGGTGATGAAAAGCAGCGGGGGCAGGAATCCCAGGCCATCGTGCATGACGGTGTGATCTACGTGACGGGTTCCTACTCGCGCGTGTTCGCGCTCGATTCACGTACAGGCAAGCGGCTGTGGAGCTACGCGCACCGGTTGCCTGCGGACATCCGCCCATGCTGTGACGTCGTCAACCGAGGTGCAGCGATATATGGCGACAAGATCTACTTCGGCACGCTGGATGCGCAGGTGGTCGCGCTGAACAAGGACACCGGCAAGGTCGTCTGGAAAAAGAAATTCGGTGACCACGGCGCGGGCTACACCATGACCGGCGCACCAACCCTGATCAAAGACCAGAAAAGCGGCAAGGTGCTGTTGATTCATGGCAGCTCGGGCGACGAATTCGGAATCGTCGGCAAGCTGTTTGCCCGCGATCCGGACACCGGCGAGGAAGTCTGGATGCGTCCATTCGTCGAGGGCCATGTGGGTCGTCTCAACGGCAAAGACAGCACACCGACCGGGGACGTAAAGGCGCCCTCCTGGCCCGATGACCCCAATTCACCCACTGGCAAGAAAGAAGCCTGGAGCCAGGGTGGCGGCGCGCCTTGGCAGAGTGCGAGCTTCGATGCCGAGACCAACACCATCATCGTCGGTGCGGGAAACCCGGCGCCCTGGAACGGTTGGGCGCGTACCGCTGATGGTGGCGAGCCGAAAGACTACGACAGCCTCTATACCTCGGGGCAGGTCGGTGTGGACGCCACCACGGGCGAAGTGAAGTGGTTCTATCAGCACACCCCCAACGATGCCTGGGACTTCTCCGGCAACAACGAGCTGGTGCTGTTCGATTACAAAGACAAGGACGGAAAAACCGTCAAGGCGACGGCCCACGCCGATCGCAATGGCTTTTTCTACGTGGTCGATCGCAACGATGGCAAGCTGCAGAACGCCTTTCCCTTTGTCGATAACATCACCTGGGCCAGCCACATCGACCTGAAGACCGGTCGGCCTGTCGAGAACGAAGGCGCGCCCACCCATGCCCGAGCCAGGCGAAGCGCACGGCAAGTCAGTGGAAGTTTCGCCCCCCTTTCTGGGCGGTAAAAACTGGAATCCAATGGCGTACAGCCAGGACACCGGGCTGTTCTACGTCCCCGCCAACCATTGGAAAGAGGACTACTGGACCGAAGAGGTCAGCTACAAGAAGGGTAATGCCTACCTCGGTCAGGGCTTTCGCATCAAGCGCATGTACGACGATCACGTCGGCATTCTTCGCGCCATGGACCCCACCACGGGCAAGGTCGCATGGGAACACAAGGAGCCGCTGCCGCTCTGGGCTGGCGTGCTTGCCACTAAGGGCAACCTGGTATTCACCGGGACCGGTGATGGTTACCTGAAAGCCTTCAACGCCAAAACCGGCGAAGAGCTGTGGAAATTCCAGACCGGCAGCGGAATCATCGCCCCGCCCATCACCTGGGAGCAGGACGGTGAGCAATTCATCGGAGTGACCGTCGGCTACGGAGGCGCCGTACCGCTGTGGGGCGGTGACATGGCAGCGCTGACCAAGCCTGTTGCGCAAGGCGGCTCGTTCTGGGTGTTCCGGATCCCGAGCTGGGACAAGCAGACCGCCAAACGCTAAGTCGAGGCTGCGCCGTGATGCGGCGCAGTCACCCGCGCTGGACAGCTGGCGTTGCCAACTCGGTTGAACCGCAAGGGTTGGCGCTCTCCGGTTCATCAAGCCGTCACACATCAGCTGTCCTTCCCCCTTCGAATACGGAGCTGCCATGAACCCGATTCTTCTTTTGCTGCCCCTTGCATTGCTCGCCAGCACGTCGCTGCTCGCTGACGACGATCAGCCAACAGTCATCAATGGCTGCGTCATCCAGCCGGAAGGCAAGTGCCGCAACGCCGACCTTCGCAACACCGACCTGAGCAATCAGGACATGCGCAAGATGGATCTCACCGGTGCCAACCTGTCCGGTGCCAACCTGCGTCATGCGAATCTCGATCTGGCCAATCTGGAAAAGGCAGACCTGACCGGCGCCACCCTCACCCGCGCCAGCCTGCAACAAGCCAACCTGCGGCTGGCGAATCTCACCAATGCGCACCTGGTGGCGATTGAGGGATGGGGCCTGTTCGCTCAGGCCGCACGCTTCAACGGGGCCAACCTGACCGCTGCAAACCTTGAGTTTGCACGTTTGAGCGGGGCGAAAATGCAGGGCGCAAATCTAACCGCCGCCAACCTTGAAATGACCTGGCTCAGCAAGGCCGATCTCGCACGCGCAACGCTGACCGACGCGAACCTGCAAGAAGGCAAGTTCAACGATGCCAACCTCGCAGAGGCCATCCTGACCGGGGCACGCCGTCACTATGCAACCTTTCAAGGCACCAACATGGAAAGCTGCATCGATTGCCCAATGGATTGGGAGAAGTAAGGGATACGCATCAGATATGCGTGCGGGAGCGTTGTGCGCTAGTCTCGCCTGCATCAACGACGCCACTGCAGCCTGTTGTTCAAGTCAGCGCTTGCCGGAACCCCTTCATGACCATCATCCGTATTCCACAGGTCGTCGAGCTGGACGTCCTGCCCCGCTTCGATGGTCTCCAACTCGATCAAATCGTCACCCCCGAAACTCCCGAAGCCTTCAGCCAAGCCAGGGATGAGCTGCTCCGCTGGCCGCAGGTCGGCTTCGACACGGAATCCAAACCGACCTTCAAGGTAGGGGAAGTATCGACGGGGCCGCATTTGATTCAGTTTGCCAGCCCCGAGAAAGCCTACCTGTTCAAGGTCGGCTCGGATGGCTGTAGCGAAGCCGTCAGAGCAGTGCTCCAGTCAACTGGGGTGTTGAAGGTGGGATTCGGGCTGAGCACCGACCGCAGCCGATTGCGCAACCGCCTGGGTATCGAGATGGTGCACTTCATTGACCTGGGTACAACCCTGCGCTACCAGGGCAAAAAGGGACAGGTCGGACTACGCGGTGCGGTTGCGGCCGTACTGGGTACGCGAGTGAGCAAATCGCGCAGCGTATCCACGTCGAACTGGAGCAACCGTTCTCTAACCGATGCGCAGCGGCTGTATGCGGCGAACGATGCCTTCGCCGCACTTAGCGTATTCCTTGCCTTGGGCGACGATGCCGAACGCGTTCTGCATGACCGGATCGTCCCGGCCAAAAGGCTGGACAGCTGACAGCGCAGCTGGTCGATACGAAGGAATACCCTCTTCCTCCTACTGAAGGTGCAACCCATCTACCTCGGTGGCGTCTACCAAGGGCAGACTCCAAAGGAGATAGATGTGGAAGGTATGTTTTTCAGCGGCTGGTCGACACTGGTCCGCACCCTGGTCATTGGCATCCTGGCCTATATCAACCTGATCGTGCTGTTGCGTATTTCCGGCCGCCGTACGCTCTCCAAGATGAACGCGTTCGACCTGATCGTCACGGTAGCCCTGGGTTCGACGTTCGCTACCATTTTGCTGAACCGCGATGTGTCACTCGCCGAAGGCACCCTGGCATTGGCACTTCTGATCGGACTGCAGTACCTGGTTACCTGGTCGAGCGTAAGGGTCGGCTGGGTACGCAAGCTGGTCACTGGCGAACCAGCACTGCTGCTGTATCAAGGGCAGATGCTCAGCAGTGCGATGCGGGTGGCTCGGGTCACTGAAGATGAAGTCCGCTCGGCGATACGCTCCAGCGGGCAGGCCGCCTTGGACGAAGTGGAAGCGGTAATACTGGAAACGGACGGTAGTTTTAGTGTTGTGAAGAAAGGCTCAGGCGACAGCCGATCCAGTCTTTCAGGCGTCATGACGCCGGGGCCGCGCGATGTGCGGCTTTGACGCGAAACAGCGGAACGATCAATGTTTTGTGAATGTGGACAAGTAGACCTGGCACAGCATCGAACTACGTTTGAGCGCAACGGCGGCGAGTCTGGCATCCGTGCTGTAAAACACCAGTGATCGCATCCTCACGCTTTTTAACGATCAATATTGAAGAACGCCGGCGCCGTGCCGAAAAGGTGATAGAGACATTGTGGCTCTCCTATTCATCGAGTACGGAACTATGTTCAACAAGAAACTAAAGCAAGAGCTGGCCGAATTGCGAGAGGAGCTCGCAACCAATCGCCAGATCAAGGAGTCGTTGTACCGGGAGATGATGGTTATGGAGGTCGATCCACAGGGTCGAATTCAGTACGCCAACCCTATCTTCCTCAACGAGATGGGCTACCGCCTTGAGGACTTGTTGGGTCGCAGCATTGATAGTTTCTTCACCGATGTATTCAAGACGGAGCCAAACTACGCCAGCCTGAAATCCGCGATGCAGAGGGGTGAGCATCTTAGCGGCGCATTCCGCCTGCTGCAGGCCGACGGCACCGAAGCCTGGCTGCGCTCGATCTGGCAGCCGATCAAAAAGGCAGACGGCACGCTTTGCCAATTCACGCTGTGCGCCAGCAACCTGACCCGCACCATTGCTACCTCACGCGAGAATGACAGCGTGATCAGCGCGCTTCTGCGTTCGACCGCGGTCATCGAGTTCGATCTGAGCGGCCACGTGATCACAGCGAATCAACAGTTCCTCGATGCCATGGGTTATCGAATGGAACAGATAAAGGGCAAGCATCACTGCACCTTCTGCGAGCGAGAGGAAAGCGAATCACCAGCCTATCGCGAATTCTGGGCCCGTTTGAATCGCGGCGAATACGTGGCCGAACGCTTCAAACGTATCGACTCGCGCGGCCATGCCGTCTGGCTCGAAGCGTCCTACAATCCGGTGCTTGATGCCTATGGCAAGCTGTACAAGGTCATCAAGTTCGCCACGGTCATTACCGACCAGGTCAACCGTGAGCAAGCGGTTGCAGAAGCCGCAACCATCGCCTACGGCACCTCCCAGCACACCGATCTAAGCGCTCAGCGTGGTGCTGCCGTGGTGCAGCAGACCGTGGATGTGATGCGCAAGATTGCTGTGCAGATGCAGGATGCTGCAGATGGAATCGAGGCGCTGGACAAGCAATCACAGCTCATCAGCGCCATTCTCAAGACCATCACCGATATCGCCGACCAGACCAACCTGCTGGCACTCAACGCAGCGATCGAAGCTGCCCGCGCCGGCGACCAAGGCAGGGGGTTCGCGGTGGTGGCCGACGAAGTCAGACAACTGGCGGCCCGGACCAGCAAAGCGGCTGGCGAAATCGTCGGCGTGGTCGGTAAGAACCAGGAGCTGGCTCAGGCTGCCGTACAAAGCATGTCGACAAGCCGCAAGCAAGCCGAGAGCGGGCTGGACTATGCCAACCAGGCCGGTGCGGTCATCGTCGAGATTCAGGACGGAGCGCAGCGCGTGGTCAGTGCGGTTGGGCAGTTCGCCAGTCAGCTCAAGAGCTAACGGCTTGGAGCAACAAACCTCTGCATGATTTGTTTCTGGTCGGAGCGCCGTTCAACCAGTTGGTTAACGCGCTCCGCCGAGGCGTTCTTTAGCGTCCCCATATACCTCATCCCAACTCCAGCCATCTGCTTGCAGCAGGCCGCTGATCACGCCACGGCGATCAACGTTGCCCTCAGCAACCTTGTTGCCTTTCAAGGGTATGCCTGCCTCACTCAGCAAAGCAGCATCCAACCGGTGAGGCATGTCTTTGCGTTCCCACCCCATTGAGCTTGAGCGTTGCATCAGCACGTACTGATCCATGGCACACTCGAGCATCCTGCGCTTGAGTCTGTCTTGCGGGACCTCAGCGTTAACGTGATCAAGCAGTCGCAGCACCGCCTCAAGTGTCGCAATCGCGGGGATTACGTTCTTGCACGCATCGCTCTTGTGAAAGCACCGAATTACCGGATAGGCGTGGTGGTTGAGGGTGTGCTCGACCAGCATCTGCCGTATGTCGCTGGCATTGTCATAAAAACACGAAAAATCAGACCCGTTCCAACTGTTGACCAAGATCTCCTGCGGCGTCCGTCCCATGCTGCTGATGAGCAGGCTGAGCTGGTTTTGCAGGCTGACAGCCGACAGTACCGGAACGATGTAGGTGATCGCAGCCGTGATTAAGGTCAGCCCACAGAAGGCTGCGGCACTGGTCAGTACCCGCCAGGCGTCGTTTGAGGCTGCAAAATCGCCTACGCCCAGCGTCGAAAGCGTAAAGCCGGCGTAGTAGAAGGTTTCCCAGAGGTCCGCGGCCGTCTTGGTCGTGCCGTTGATCACCGAGGCCGGGTCCGACGCAAGCATCAGAAACAGACTAAGCCATAGACAGGCAATCCAGGTCAGCAGGACCAAGAGCAACACGCACTGGCCTGCATACTCAAGCAGCTTCGCTTCCCCTCGCCGACCGGCTAAGGCGAAGAAAAAAAGCCATACGCTTCTGGAAACGGTATTGGTGATAGTCCCACCACCTCGCGTCGACAGCGTAGTTTTAGTGATATCTGTTGCCGTGATCAGGAAAAGCAGAATTCCCAAGATTAGAAAAACCATAGGGCGGACGTGTAGCTCCCGTCATCAAAAATTCAAAGCTTTCGAAGAACCTCGCCTTGGTAAGTTCACCCAGGTTGCCTGTGGACTGTTAGAGCGCGACTAGCCAGGCACAAGGCCACTACAAACATTCATGCCAGGTACGCCGCTTTCAGGTATCTTCGCCGCTCAAAATGCGCATTGGCGCACGTATCGACTTGCCAGAGGACGGCCAGATGTCGGCCTGCTTGAATTCAGACTGGAGTTTTTCAGCCCCCGTGCTGATGACTCTGCTGGTTGGCACCGGCGTCGCGGTATTGGCTCGCTGGATTCGCCATCAGCGGCAATTCGCTGGCAGTTCCGCTTTCAGCTTGATGCACCTGGCGATCCTCTGGTGGCTCGGCGTTGCCGCGCTGGAAATGAGCGTGCACCAGCAGAGCTGCAAGATGTTCTGGGCTGGCATGGCCTGGCCCGCCATTCTCGGCGTGCCGACGTTCTGGTCGGTGTTTCTCTGGCAATACGTCAACAGCGTCCATAGCCCAATTAAGCGGCTCGCCGTGACCGGATTGATGGTGATGCCTGCGCTGTTCTGGCTGCTGGCGCTGAGCAACCCCTGGCATGTTCAGTTCTACGGTTCGGCCAGCGCGCCAATCTCATCAGAACCCAACGCGCCGATCGTCTACCAGCATGGACCTTTGTTCTATCTGGCCGCGGCTTACGGCTACCCCTTCATGGTCCTCTGTATTGGCATCACGCTGCGTGCAGTGACGCTCAGCAGCGGCCTGCATCGACGGCACTACCTGGCTTTCCTGATACTGACCACGATTCCCTGGGCCGCCAATATCAGCTACGTCGCTTTTGGCTGGACCCTGTTCGGCTTCGACCCAACGCCGTTCAGCTTTGCGTTGACCGTTGCGGGTTTCGGTTGGTTGGTCAGCGGGCTGCGTCTGTTCGATCTTTTGCCGGTGGCACGCCACCTGCTCCTCGATGCGCTGATGGACCCGGTATTGGTGATTGACCCGCAACGCCGAGTGATCGAGGCCAACCCAGCCGCACTCCGCATGGCGAACCTGAAAAAGGGCTGGCATGGCTGCGCATTGGCGCAATGGCCCTATATCGGCAGAACGTTGGACGGCATGTCGCAGCTGGCAGAGCCGGGTGACACACCACAGCAGGTAAGCGTCGAGGCACGGCAACAGCACTTCGAGGTACGTGTCCGTGCGATTTGTCGCTCGACGCGCGAAGGAACCGTGACCCTTGGGAAGATGCTTTATCTGCGCGATATCACCGAATTCCAGCGCAGCCAGCAGCAACTGGCAGAAGCGCTGGCATTGAGCGAACAGCGATTGGCGACCATTTCCGGCCTTCACAAAAGCCTGCAGGACCAGGCACTCCGCGATCCACTGACCGACCTCTACAACCGTCGTCACCTGGAAGAATTCTTTGCCCGCGAGGCCGCCCGAGCACGGCGTGATGATGCGCCTATCGCATTGGCGATGGTCGATCTGGATCATTTCAAGCGGCTGAACGACACCCATGGTCACGCAGCAGGCGATGATGCGTTGAAAGCTGTGGCGGCATTTCTGTTGAACGGATTGCGCACCACTGATGCGGTCTTTCGTATCGGTGGCGAGGAGTTTTTGCTGATACTGCCGTGTACTCAGCCGGCCGAAGCCTTGGGAAAGCTGGCGCATCTGTGCGAACGGTTCGCGGATCAACCGCTGGAGACGCGTGCCGGGCTGCTTCGCCTGACCATGTCGGTCGGCGTTGCGCATTTTCCCTCACAGGCCAGTGATCTGGACGGTCTCATGCAGCAGGCCGACCGGCAGCTCTACCTGGCCAAGGGCAGCGGACGGAACCGGGTCGTGGCGATGCCCGACACTGTCCAAGCAACCATCAGTGCCCTACCACTACCTCGCTGATCTGCCGGACCGGCGTCAGGTCGGTGTAATTGGCGATGTCCGCAACGATCTCCTCGGCATGAGGACCGATACCCGCCAGAAAGGCTTCCAGCGACTCGCTGAAAAGGTGGCACATGGCGACATACGGTGCCGGCTCGTCAGGAGTGCGCCCGCAGATGGCCTTGTCGATGGTGTAGTAAAGACAGGCATCGCCCATGCGAGCCTTGAGCAGCGGTAGGTGCTTGTCGCGATAGTAGTCGTGATCGAACCTCGCGCCTGGGGTATTGGGATACATCACGCTGACTTTGATCATGCTCAATTGCCTCTGTAAAGGAAGGGGGTTGGGATCTACGCTTGCTTGCCACCGTTACCAGAGCAGCATCGACGACCAGACACGAAGACGCGATGCCCGAGTTCTGACAGTCCGCGAGGGCCGAGGTTTTGCAGTCGCACTATCAGCCCGAGCCGTCACCAGCGAAGGCAGTGTCAATCCAAACGTGGCAGACCGAGCTAACTGGCTGCCCGATCGCCCACCCGCACGATACCGGTGTCGATGGCCAGATGAACCAGCTCGGCATGAGAGCTGACCTGCAGCTTGCTCTTGAGAAGCGTCAGGTAGTTGGACACTGTCTTGCCACTGATGCAAAGCCGCTCGGCGATCAGTCGCGCCGGAGTACCCTTGGCGAGCATCACGAAGATTTCGAATTCGCGCTGAGTCATTTTTTGCAAGCGTGGATCCTGCGCATTGGCCGCTGCCGGATTGCGTGCCAACTGGGTGGCCAGCGTCTGCTCGATGTAGGCATGACCGGCCAAGGTACGGCGTACTGCGTCCAACAGCACTTCCGGCGATGAGCTCTTGGTGATATAGCCGGCGGCTCCGGCATCCAGTGCCTGGCGCACCAGGGGTAACTCGTCGTGCATGCTGAAGAACAGCACGCGCAGTTGTGGCAGCCGCTGCAACAGACGCCGGGTGGTTTCGACGCCGCTGATGCCGGGTAGTCCGACATCCATGATGACCAGGCTTGGGGCCGCCTCCAGTGCTTTGGCCAGGGCCTCCTCGCCGTCGCAGGCCTCAATGACCTGAACTTCGGGTAGCAAGGCGCGTAGCAGCGCAGCGTAGCCCTGGCGGACCACGGCGTGATCGTCAACGAGAAGGATCTTCATTGGAGCATGACTCCCTGATCGGAATGTCCAGATAAACCACCCAGCCGTAACCTACTCGCCCGCACGCGATCAACCGGCCATCCAGCGCCCGCGCACGCTCATGCATCGAACGCAGGCCAATGCCGGGCCGTCCGGTTGCGCCGTGGCCGTGGCCATTGTCACGCACAAGCAGCCGCAGCCGACCGCCGTTCATGCGCAGGCGAATGAACACGAAGCTGGCGCAGGCATGCTTGGCCACGTTTGTGAGCGATTCTTGCAGCAAGCGGTACAGCTGCTCTTTCTTGTTCAGCGAAAGGGATGGAATGCGCCGGTCGATCTGCACGCGTAGCTCGATTCCTTGCGCGCTTTGCCACTGCTCGGCCAGCAGCTGTATTGCTTCAGGCAACTCCAAATGGTCGAGCATCACGGGATAGAGCTCGCGCGTAAGCCTGCGAAAACCGTCCTGCAACTGTTCGCAGTGATCGTCCAGAGTGCGTGCGGTTGTGCTGACCAGCTGCGGCTGGTCTTTTATCGCCTGTAGCAGGCAGGCCTGAGCGCGGATACCGGCCAGGTATTGTCCAAGGTCGTCATGCAGCGCCTGAGCAAGCTGTGTGCGCTCACGCTCCTGCAGCTCCAGCAATGAGCGCGTCAGGTCATCGTTTTCCCGCCGGGTGTACTCCAAGGCGCTGACCATGCGGTTGAAATGCCCGGAGAGCTGCTCTGCCTCCAACAGGGAGTGGCTCGGCAGACGCGTATCGAGGCGGCCTTGGGAAACCTGGCCAAAGGCTGCAAGCAATTCGTTCAGCACGCCCAGCGCTGGCCGGACAGCCCACCGGATCGCCAGCAGGCTCAGCAACAGCGCACTGCCAAACCACACCAATAGCTGTAGCAGCGAGTCCTCGACCTCCTCGATTTCGTCTCGTGGGTCGACGCTCAATTGCAAGGTCCGTCCTTCAGGCATCTGCACCGTCAGAGGCGCGGGCAATTCGGCGGGATACAACAGGGTCTCGAGCAAGGTGCTTCGCTGCGGGCGGATCTCACGGCTCGGAACGCCCGGGCCCAACCAGCGAACCTGCACATGCCGCAAATGACGCGTCAGCTCAGGCTGGAGTGCAGCGGGATCGCGTTCCGCTATATCGCCGAGATAGCTAAGCACGGCACCCGCCGCAGCCAGTTCACGGCTTACGTCTTGGCTAGCCTGACGCAGCAATACAGCCAAGCAGACGGCCGCAACCAGGCTGAAAAACAGCGAGACCAGCAGGCTGATACGCCAGAGTGCTGACATGTTCAGTGTCCGCTTCAAGAGCAGCAGGTTGCTGCGCTACTTGACCACGAAGCTCCCTTCCATGCCCTTGTTCTGCAGCCCTTTGCAATAGAAAGGGAAACGGCCGGGTTTGATCGGCAGAAAAAAGATTTCGGCCTCACCGGCTTCTTCAAACTCGAGCTCGACCAAGGTCACGGCCTTGATCTCCACACCTCCGGCTTCGACCTTGCGCAGGAAGATGGCCTGGGAAAACTCCGGAGCCTGAAAGGCACACTCCTTCTGGCCGTCAGCGATGACCTTGAGTTGATAGGCGACGCCGGTCTCCAGTTGGTATTCCTTCTGCGAGACCGCGTAATCGCTTTCTTCGGAACCGAATTCGAGATCCGGGAGCGATTGCGTGCGACGGGTAAGGTCGCCCGCGGCATGTACCTGGTCGAAGCCGATCAGACTGCCGATCAACAGGAGGTGAAGGGTTAGCGCTTTGAATGGAGGCATGGGCGTTCTCGCTCTTGTTATGGATGGCTTCATCCTAGAGGTGCCTGCCAGGGTCCGGTTTACTACCTTGGTACACAGCAGCTGGTACTTTCTGCATATTTCCCCGCACCGACAGGGTTCCTATGCTGACCGCAACGCCATAGGAGTCGTCCATGCGCCCTCTTTCTTTTTGCAGCCGTTGCTTGATCGCCCTCGCCTGTTGCGCCGCTTTCGTCAGTGAAGCAGGCGCAGCGGAGCCAGAACTCTCGGCGCGCATCGGTTATCTCGGCTATCGCCCGGACACAGGCCCGCTGCTATCGAATGTGATACCTGAGCCGGTTGACGCGGGCTTGAGCGGCGCCGAGCTGGCCATCACCGACAGCAACAGCACCGGTCGTTTTCTCAAGCACAGCTACACCCTGGACCGCGTCACGGCTGAAACCCCAGAGCAGCTACTGGACGAGGCCCAACAGCTACATGATCAGGGTGTGCGCCTGTTTGTGGTGAACGCTCCCGCGCAGAGCCTGGAAACGTTGGCCGAAACCATGCCAGACAGTCTGCTGATCAATGCCGGCAGTCCCGATGATGAGCTGCGAACGTCTCGTTGCCTGGGTAACGTGCTGCACACCCTGCCAAGCCGCAGTATGTTGGCCGACGCGCTGGGTCAGTTCCTCGCCGTGCGCCGCTGGAGTCGCTGGCTGTTGATCAGCGGGCCCACAGAAGAGGATCAGGCCTATGCCGAGGCACTCAAGCGTGCCGCCAAGCGCTTCGGCCACAAGATCATCGAGGAAAAACCCTGGTCCTTCGATAACGACCAGCGGCGCACAGCCCAAGCCGACATGCCTCTGTTCACCCAAGCTGGCGAATACGACGTGGTCGTGGTTGCCGATGAGCGCGGCGACTTCGGTGAGTATGTGCCCTATCACACCTGGTTGCCGCGGCCGGTTGTAGGCACACAGGGTCTGACCCCGACCGGCTGGCACAAGACGGTCGAAACCTATGGCGCTGCGCAGCTGCAGAAGCGCTTCGAAGCGCATGCCAATCGCTGGATGAACGATCGCGACTTTGCCGCCTGGATCGGTGTGCGCAGCCTGGCCACGGCAATTACCAAGCTCGGCGCCACGGACGCAATGGCAATCCGCCAGATATCGCTGAGCGAGTCGCTACCGGTCGATGGATTCAAGGGCCGCAAGCTGACGTTCCGGCCCTGGAACGGTCAGCTGCGGCAACCAGTTCCGTTGGTGCATCCGCGGGGGCTAGTCAGCAATTCGCCCCAGGATGGCTTCCTGCACCCCACCAGCGAGCTGGACACCTTGGGCTTCGATCGGCCAGAGAGCCAGTGCCGGCTGAGCGAGGCGAGCCGATGAGAATCATGTCCCGCTGCATCTGCGGTCTGTTATTTAGCGGTTTGGCGCACACCGCGAGCGCCAGCGAGCTGGGGTATGACGCCTATATCGACAGCCCGAAGCGGATCAAATGCATGTACGGCTACGTCACTGCCAAGACCGGAAATTTCGACGTTGCCAGGCAGATATTCGAGGACTGCATCGCACGCTGGAACGACGTGTATTCGATGATCTGGCTGGCGCAGATGTACGAGTCCGGCTCGGGCGTGCCGGTGGATCTGGACAAAGCCGCTGCCCTCATGAAACGCGGCGCCAATCAGCCCGATGAGGCCAGCTATGTGAGCTTGGCCCGCTACCACTGGGGTACAGCGCTAGCCGAAGGGCGCGGTGTGAAAAAAGACCCGACGGCCGCGCGAATGTGGCTAGAACGTGCATCCGAAGGCGGTCAGAGCGAAGCGGACGAATACTTGCTGCGCATGGATCAGTCACCTATTCAAACGACCCGCTGAGCGGCTCACACTACAACAAGAGAATCTTCCTATGACCCGAACACTCCTTGCTGCTGCCATTTCCTTAGCGTTCGCCTGTACCAGTGCATCCGCCCTGGCGGCCACTGCCTATGTGTCGAACGAAAAAGACGACACCGTCAGCGTGATCGATCTGGATACGCTGGAAACGGTCGAAACCCTTGAAGTTGGCCAGCGTCCACGCGGGTTGACGCTGTCGCGCGACAACAAGCTGCTCTACATCTGCGCCAGCGACTCGGACACGGTGCAGGTCATGGACCTGGCGACCCGGAAGATCATCAAACAGCTGCCGTCCGGCGCTGACCCCGAACAGTTCGCGCTGCACCCGAACAACAAGTGGCTGTACATCTCCAACGAGGACGACGCGCTGGTGACGGTGGTCGACGTCGACAACGAAGAGGTACTCGCGCAGATCGATGTCGGCGTTGAGCCTGAAGGCATGGGCGTCAGCCCGGACGGAAAATGGGCGGTGAACACCAGCGAAACCACCAATATGCTGCACTGGATCGACACCAGTACCAACCAGTTGGTGGACAACACCCTCGTCGACCAGCGCCCGCGCCACGTGGAATTCAACAAGGACAGCACGCTGCTCTGGGCCTCCTCGGAGATCGGTGGAACGGTCAGCGTCGTTGACGTTGAGAAGCGGGAGATCGTCAAGACCCTGAACTTCAAGATCAAAGGCGTGCATCCCGACAAGGTTCAGCCAGTCGGCATCAAACTCAGCTCGGACGGCAAATACGCCTTCGTCGCGCTCGGCCCGGCCAACCATATAGCCGTCGTGGATGCGAAAACCTACGAGGTACTCGACTACCTGCTGGTGGGGCGTCGGGTCTGGCACATGGCATTCAACACAGATGAGAGCCGACTGCTGACCACCAATGGTGTCAGCGGTGATGTTTCGGTGATCGACGTGGATTCGCTCAAGGTGATCAAGTCGATCAAGGTTGGCCGCTATCCCTGGGGCGTGGTGGTCGCACCATGACTGCCCTGCAGGTCGAGGGCGTCAGCTTTGCCTACGGGGAACGTCAGGCGTTGCACGATGTGAGTTTCAACACGGCAGCGGGCGGCTTCACCGCCCTGCTCGGCCCCAACGGAGCCGGCAAATCGACGCTGATCGCCTTGCTGACGCGCCTCTACGACTTGCAGCAGGGTGACATCCAGGTGGCAGGCTTCAGTCTGCGCAGCCAGCCGCGCGAAGCCTTGCGGCGGCTTGGGGTGGTCTTCCAGCAAAGCACGCTGGACCTGGATCTCAGTGTCGAGCAGAACCTGCGCTATCACGCCGCCCTGCATGGCATGCCTCGCAAGGACGCGAACGACCGCATCGAAGTCGAGCTGGATCGCCAGCAACTGGGCGAGCGCCGCAAAAGCAAGGTGCGCGAACTCAATGGCGGTCATCGCCGAAGAGTGGAAATTGCCCGTGCCCTGCTCCACAAGCCGAGCCTGCTGCTGCTCGATGAAGCCAGTGCGGGGCTTGATCCCGCCAGCCGCCAGAACCTCAACGATCACGTGAGATCACTCTGCGATGAGCAAGGCATGAGTGTCCTCTGGACCACTCACCTGCTGGACGAGGTGCAGGCAAGTGACGAACTGATCATCCTCAACCGCGGAAACCTGGTCGCGCAGGGGCGAGCCGATACGCTGGCTGCCGCGGATGGCAGTCTCCAGCAGACCTTTGCTCGGCTCACGCGTAACGCGGTGCCAGCGTGATGCGCTCCAGCCAAGCCATACGCCCCAGGCCAAGTCCAACTCAGGAATCCTCGCCATGACGCCCTATTGGGAATGCCTGCGAGCCATCGTGTTTCGCGAGTGGCTGCGCTTCGTTCAGCAGCGCTCGCGGTTCTTCAGCGCCCTGGTGCGACCGTTGCTCTGGCTGGTGGTGTTCGCCGCCGGATTTCGCGCGGCACTGGGCATCGCCATCATCGAACCCTACGAGACCTATATCACCTACGAAACCTGGATCGTGCCGGGCCTGGCCTGCATGATCCTGCTGTTCAACGGCATGCAGGGCTCCCTCTCCATGGTGTACGACCGCGAGATGGGCAGCATGCGCGTACTGCTGACAAGCCCTCTGCCGCGCAGTTTCCTGCTGGCGAGCAAGCTGCTGGCAACTGCGCTGATCTCGCTGCTGCAGGTCTATGCGTTTCTTTTCATCGCCTGGTTGTATGGCGTACAGCCGCCTGCGGCAGGCCTGCTGACGGCTCTGCCAGCGCTGTTGCTGGTAGCGTTGCTGCTCAGTGCCCTGGGATTGCTGTTATCCAACGGCATCCGGCAGCTGGAAAACTTTGCCGGGGTGATGAATTTCGTCATCTTCCCGATGTTTTTCCTGTCATCGGCGCTCTATCCGCTGTGGAAAATGCGCGAAGCCAGTGAGTGGCTGTTCTGGATCTGCTCGTTCAATCCCTTTACCTACGCCGTGGAGTTGGTTCGCTATGCGCTGTATGAACGTCTCAATCCGCTGGCGCTGGCGGTTTGCTTCGGCCTGACACTGTTGTTCAGTCTGCTTGCAGTGCTCAGCTTCAATCCGCAGCACGCTGCGCTACGACGGTCTACCTGAGCTGTTCTCTACTACTTTGGTGCTGGTTTTCCTGTCGATTGTAGGATTTCAAACTGCGGCACTTTGCCCTGTAATGTGGCCGACTGAAGTACTGGAAACCTGGATATGCCAGAGCCCACCAGGCCTTGTAGCGAATCCAGACGCTAAGGCGTCCAAACCCACGACTGTTTCCCCATGGTTTTCTTTCGCAGGACTGGGCAAGCTTGTCGGTGAACAGAACCTGATCAAATAGGCGCCTCACACAGGCTGCCATTGGTCGATCGAAGCCGCGCACAACGAAGGTCTTCTTCCGATCTACCCCACCATAATCACAACAATGAGGTGACCGGCCATGTACAAGATACTGATCGCTGACGACCACCCGCTTTTTCGTGAAGCCATCCATAACGTCATCCAGGACGGCTTCCCAGGCAGCGAAATCCTCGAAACTGCCGACCTCGACAGCGCGCTGTCGATGACTCTGGAAAACGACGACCTCGATCTGGTGCTGCTCGACCTGAACATGCCCGGCATGCACGGCCTTAACGGGCTGATCAACATGCGCAACGAGGCACCGACCATTCCCGTGGTGATCGTCTCTGCCGAGCAGGACAAGCAGATCGTGCTACAGGCGATCACCTATGGCGCGTGCGGCTTCATCACCAAGTCATCGCCGCGCGCGCAGATGACCGAAGCCATCGAGCAGATCCTCAACGGCAATGTCTACCTGCCTTCGGACATCATCCGCAGCCAGAAGCAGACCACCCGCCGCTCCCAGCACAACGAACAGAGCATCCCGCCCGAGCTGCTACAGGCGCTGACCCGCAAGCAGCTGCTGGTGCTGGAACGCATGACCAAGGGTGAGTCCAACAAGCAGATCGCCTACAACCTCGACATCGCCGAGACCACGGTCAAGGCCCATGTCTCGGCCATCCTGCGCAAGCTCAACGTGCACAACCGTGTGCAAGCTATCCTCTCGGCGGGCGACATCGACTTCACGGCATATCTGCGCCGCTGATCGGCAATCACCAACGCGGCCAGGTACGCCCCAGCGACAAGCCCTGTAGGAGCCAGCTTGCTGGTGATATCCGGGGCTCCTGAGTTACAGCTGATCGCGAGCAAGCTCGCTCCTACAGATTGACCATAGACGTCAGCGACGCCGAGCAAATGTAGAGCGAGCCTGGCGGTTCTAAGAATGCCCCTGTTCCATCATGTGGCACATGGCAGTCTTCAATTTCATCGGGCGCACCGGCTTGTGCATCAGCATGTGGCCCAGCTCACGCACCTGTTGTTTCAGTTCATTGCTGTAATTGGCGGTGATCATCAGCGCCGGTAGCGGGCTGGCGCGCCGGGCATTGACCGTCTCGACTACGTCGACGCCGTTGCAGCCGTTGTCCAGGTGGTAGTCGGCGATGATCAGGTCGGCATCGGCGTGGAAGTTGTCGACCTGACCGGCCAGGTCCTGTTCCGAGAGCGCCGTTACAACATGACAGCCCCAGCCTTCCAGCAACGTGCGCATGCCGGCACAGATCGCGGTGTCGTTATCCAGAACCCATACGCGCGCGCCTTTGAGCCGTTCGAGCAACTGGTCGGTAGCTGACGGCTCTACGCTGGCTTTAGGCGCTCGCTTGGCCAGCGGCACTTCAATGGCGAATTTGGAGCCGCGCCCCGGCACCGAACTGACCTGAATCCGGTGGCCGAGAATACGCGCGATCTTCTCGACAATCGCCAGACCCAATCCAAGCCCACGATCCTGCTGAGGCCTCACGCCTTCGCCGCGTTTGAACTCGTGGAAGACCTCCTCGAGCTTGTCCTCGTGGATGCCGATTCCCGTGTCCCACACCTCGATTGACAAGCTCTGCCGCCGGCGACGGCAACCCAGCATCACACGCCCATGCGGCGTGTAGCGAATGGCATTGGTCAGCAGGTTGCGCAGGATGCGCGCCAATAGCTGGATGTCGCTGCGTACCAATGCTGAACAGGGAATGAAGTCCAGCTGCAGCTGTTCACTGCCGGCGATCTGGCGAAACTCCGCAGCCAGAGTCTCCAGCAGTTCACTGACGGCAAACGGGGCAATATCGGGCTTGATCACCCCTGCATCGAGCTTGGAAATGTCGACCAGCGTACCCAGCAGGTTTTCCACGTCTTCCAGAGAATTGCTGATGTTGCGGATCAGTCCGCCACTCGGTGCTGAAGGTTGCTCCAGCAGTGCGCTGGTGAACAGCCGAGCAGCGTTCAGGGGTTGCAGCAAGTCGTGGCTCACTGCGGCGAGAAACTTGGTCTTCGACAGGTTGGCCAGTTCCGCTTCGCGCTTGGCTTCACGCAACCGCGCCTCGGCGTGGGCGCGCTCGTCGATTTCGCACAGAAGCTGGTCGTTGAGGCTGGTGAGTTCCGCCGTGCGCTCACGGACTCGCTGTTCGAGGTTCTGGTAGGCCTGGTGCAGCGCTTCGGCCGTGCGCCGGCGATCCGTGATGTCCTGAATCAGAACGAAGATGCCGACCACCTCGCCGCTGGCCTGACGATTCGGTACGTAAGAGCGCAGCATGTAACGCTGCTGCCCCGAGTGGTTGTGCTCGGCCATCTCGAAGCTGACGCTTTCGCCGCACAGGGCTCGGTCGATATAGGGTTCGAGCTGCTGCCAGTGTTCGCCGTTGTGGATGTCACGCAACGACTGGCCGAGCATGCCTTCGCTGGGCCAGCGATACCATTCCTCGTAGACCTTGTTGGTGAATTCGTAGGTCAGGTCGGCTGACACATAGGCGATGAGTGCGGGCACGTGGTCGGTGATCAGGCGGATCCAGCGCTCGCTCTCGCGCAGCGCTTCGGCATGGCGGTAACGTTCGGTGATATCGGTGAAGGTGTTGACGAAGCCGCCTGTGGGCAACGGATGTGTCCGAACTTCAAGCGTTCGGCCGTCGAACAGGTGCTGTTCCAGCTCCTTCAGGGGCTGGCCTTCGGCGTCAAGCGTGTTGGGCGTCAGCAGTTTCAGCTCACTGTCGGCCATCACCTCGTCGAATGGTCGATGCGCCTCGATGGGCGCCAGGCCGCAGAGCTCAAGAAAGCGACCGTTCCACAGCTCCAAGCCACCATCAGCGCTGACCATGGCCACGCCTTGGGAAAGGTTGTCTACGGCGCGCTGCAACAAGCGGGACTTCTGCGCCAAGGCCTGCTCGCGGCGCATGGTTTCGCTGATTTTCACCTCGGTGATGTCGGTGTAAAGCATCACCAGACCACCCTCGCGGGTGGGCCGCTCGCTGAGCTGCACCCAGCGTCCGTTTTGCAAACGGTAAACCGTCGGTTCGTTGGCCTTGCCCCGGTGTTCTTCGGCAATCAGCCCGCTGCTTTCAGCCAACCGCTTGAGCTCCGAGAGCCGAGTGCCGCTGTTGATGCGCGCTCGGGTTCGGCTCCAGAGCGCCTTGAAGCGCTTGTTGAACAGAACGATGCGCTGGTCTTTGTCGAATAGCACGAAGGCATCGGAAATGCTCTCGATGGCATCGACCAGATGCTGATGCGCAGTTTCGGCACGCAGGCGGGCGTCGCTGAGCAGGCGGTTGCTGGCTTTCAGTTCGGCCATCGCCTGGTTCAGCGCATCGGTGCGTTCGCGCACCTGCTCGGCCAGCTCTACCGAATGCTGGAAGGCGGCGTAAGACGCGTCGCGCCCGGTGCTGCTGGACTCGATTCGCTCGATCAGCGCCGCGTTGATGCGCCGCAGCTTATGGTTTTCGCGCTCGAGCTCGGCCTGCCGGTCGAGTTGCTCAACGGGCACCTCTTTCTCCAGCCCGTCCACCTGGCCGGCCGATGGCGACGCCGGTGAAGGTCTGGTTGATATGCATGCCATTGAACTGCTCTCCGTAGGTGTTGAAACCGATCACCTGCTGGCGTCGAAGGAACGCCGAGATGTCGTCGCTGGAGCCATTGCCGTCGATCTCCAGCCGTCGCAGAAAACAGTCGCAGCCGATGGTCAGCAACGGCGGGCCGAGACGCTGTTCGAGCCGTTCGAACACGGCTTCGAGGTTGGGCATCAGCGGCCCCGGATGCATCGCGGTCAGTACGATGCCGTTCTCAACCGCGCAATAGAACGTCAGGCTGAGGTCATCGTTGACCTTCTGAATCGAGCGCACGTAGTAGTGTTCGTTGATACGCACCGCCAGCGGATGCGCAGCGAACAGGCGGTGATCGAGATCGCTGACCTCGACACCGATAAGCCGTGCGTATTCTTCGGCGGCGGGCTCAGCGTTCAGTTCATAGACACGCCGCGCATGGCTGTCTACGCGAGTCACCACCAGCTTGTCGGTGCGCGGCAGCATGTGATGTGTGGTGAACACCTCGAAATCCAGCCAGGTGTTGATCAGCACGACCGCCGCTGCCCCACTGTGGAACTTGCCGTCGTAGTAGACGTGCGTGTCGGACAGGTGATTGTCGTCGCCCGCGGAGCCGCCGAAATGCGGAATGCTGCCAAAGGCAGCGCTGAGCGCCGAGAGCACGATTTCCTCGCGGCTGGACAGTCCGTCCAACAGGGTCAGGGCAAAGCTGTGATCTTTGATCGGCGCCAGCGAGTTGCTGCGGCAATCGCTGCCCAGCCGCTCGACCAGTTGCTGTGCATCGGTGAGGCTGAAGCGGTCCATCTCGTCGATCAGCTCACAGGCGATGGAAAAGTTGCGGTGATCAAAGCCAACCGCGGTCACGCAGCTGCGCCCATAGCCCTGCGAGGTGATCTCACCAGCCGACGTACAGCCGACCATGCGTACGCCACCGAAGTACTGGTGCAGCGCATCACCCAGTGCCGGCAGATCGTACTCTGCGGAACAAAAGAACAGGACAAAGCCGAGATGCGGATGAATCAGCTGGCGTGCCAGGTCCTGGGCCACCGTTTCGGCGTCCCGCGCTTCAGACATTGCTGTGCGCACCGCTAAGGATTCTTGCTCGACCACGCACCCCACCCCATACATCGATATCGTATGACCGCATTCTTGGTCAGGGCATAGGGTACGAACATGCTACTTCAGTACCGGCTGCGGCCTGCCAAGGTAGCAAAGCGACGAAACACCACGGCGCCTGTTGCTGCGGCTGCGGGTGGCGCCCCAAACAAAAAAAAACGGATGCCCCGAAAGGCATCCGTCTGATTGTCGCCGGCTGGGGTTAGAAGCTCAGCGTGGCACCAATGGCGTAGGTGCGGGTTTCTTCATCAATGGCACTGGTATCTCGACCGGTCAACTCGAACTGGTTCACTTCGGCCACCAGCTTCAGGTTGTCATTGATGGTGCGGAAATAGGCGATGCCGCGGGTTTCGTAATCGGCCGCCGTTCCCAGACCATTGCCGTCATCCTTGGTCTTGCCGGATGACAGTGCGATGCGGTTCTTGCCAAAGGTGTAGGAGCCTTGCAGTAGATAGCCATCGCTGTCCACGTCGCGCAGTTGCGCTTCGCCTGCGTTGTTGGTGTAGAAGGGGTTGATGCCCTCGGCCTGGAAGCCTGACGCGGTCACGGAGAAACCGGCCATTTTGGCCTGTACGCCGTAGCCGATGCCTTGGGAATCAACTTCGTCGACGGTGCTATCGGTGTTTTTCGAGGTCTGCTGCATGCCGTTGACCCAGGAATAGATCTGAGCACCGCCAACCTCGAACTGATAGGTAATCTCGGTTTCGAAGCGTGGGCTGTCCTGGTAGGCCTCGTCCAGCGCGCTGCTGGCGTCGTTCGTGGTATCGACCGGGTCCATGATGCCCACGGCCACGCGCAGGCCGCTCATTACCGGCGAGCGATAGGTGACCTGGGAGGTTGGGAACGGATAGGGGTAACCCGTGCCGATGTTGCCGAACGACACGCCGCCGAAATCCACTAGACCCAAGGTGTCGCTGACCTGGCCATAACCGGTCAACATTTCGTCGAGAAAAATGTTGGAGCGGCCGAACAGGCCGAAGTCCTTACCGAAAAGTACCTCGCCCCACTGGTCGTTAGACGCCGTGCCGTAGAACTGGCGAACGTCGATGCCGGTCTCGGTGCCGTTGGTGTCGCTGTCGTTGATCGTGACCCAGAAGGAAGAGCGGCCGCCGACCTTGAGTTCGTCGAGCTGCTTGCCGAAGTTAAAGCCGATGTAATTGGGCAGGAAGCCCATCTTTACGCGGGACTGGTCCCGGTCGAACTGCTCCCCGGCGCGATCGACATCGCTGCTGACGTAGAAGGTGTTGAAATAGCCGTCGACGGTGAAGGTGGTGTCATCTTTGTCGTAAAGCATGATTTCGGCAACGGCCGACTGGCTTAGGGTCATGCCAATCGCGCTGGCCAGAGCCAAGGGCAATAGTGTGGTAACCGCTTTTTCCTTGTTGTGCATGGCGCTCTCCGCTGATGTGACGACAGGCAGTCGTGTCGAGGCGGATTATCGAAAGCACAACCGGAGGGCCATACGCTCCAATGGCGGCGACTGGCTACTACTTTCGCCACGCGCGATAGATCAGGCGTTAAGGCCCTCCCCACCGTTCCGTTCGGAGTAGCGCTTAGGTCTTACGCTGTTGCGCTTAAGTAGATCACCAGACGCAAGGCGGCACCTCCGGACTTGCGCATGCACAGTCAGGCAGCACCAACGGGGCGTGTTTCAGGAAGTGTTGAGGTCAGCGCCAGCTCAGGTCTGGGGCCGGCGCGTTGGCCACCGCTACCCAGCTGGCGTCATCCCGACGCAGTGCATCCAGGGCTGCCATCAGATCCTGTCGCTGAAGCATGCGCATTTCGGCAGCAACTTCGGCAGGTCGATCGAGCTCATGTCCCGCCTGCAGGCACTGCCATGCCTGTTCGGCCTGGGCGCGAAAGTCTGCTCTGCTCGCCACGTGCTGGTCACCTGCCTGGCGTGCAGCTCGCTCGGCCTCAATGTCAGCTTGGTCGGCCAGTTTCACCGCGCTGTCGTCGAGAAACTTCACGACTTGCTCGAGGATTTCCTTGGCCGACGCCCTCGGTGACTGCACCGCGAAAAGCATTCCAGCCTGCTCACCGAACTGACAGAAGCGGCTGAAGACCGCGTAGCCCAGTTGCAACTCGCTCCGTAACCGCCGGAAGAAGCCGGCTTCGATCACTCGCGCCAACAGGCGCCAGGACGCTTCGCACTTGGCGCTGCTGTCCGGCAAGGGGCAGAACAACAAGAATCCGGTTTCGGCCATCGCGCCGTCGCAGCGGACGTCGTGCCAACGCTTCAAGGCTGCGGGCTTACTGTGATCAGCCGGTATTACCGCAGGCGTTCCAGGCAGTGCATTGATGGCATCGGCCAGCGGTCCACCCAGGGACCGCGCGAAGCCGATGGCCAGACCACACCATTGTGCTGATTGCCACAGCCGAGACAGTGAGCCAGGGTCGATGTCAGCGGGCTGGTCGTCAACCGCAGCAGAGTCCGTCAGCAGTCGAGGCAGATGTTTAAGCAACTGACGGATCAGCATCTCATCGTTGCCGAGCGCATCATCGCGTTCGGCCAGTGCAACGCCCTCGGCGAACGCTGCGGCTGGCGGCACGCCAAGCACTGGAATAATGTCACTGAGAATTGCCGGTATGGCGTCGGCAAAACCTTCCAACCTGAGACACCAGGCACTCCCGAAATCCTCGAAACGCAGGGTTACACCCGCTTGTTGCGCGGCCCATGCAGCTGGCTGCAGCGCATGCGCTACGGTGTGCCACAAGGCGGTGGTAGATGGGCCTTGCACCCACTGCCAGCGCAGAAACAGGGCGCCCTGCCCGTTCATGTCTTCCGGTTCCTGCCAACGCAGTGCAGGCGTGATGCCCCCCGCCTCATGGCGAACAATGTTGGGCTTCAACCAGGGATTCGCAGCGGGTTGTTGCCAGCACCAGTCAGCCGGGACCGTCTGCTGCGGCGGCTCCGTTTTCAAGCGCAGCGGAAAACCGCGGGTTTCGATAGGCGGACAGTCGCTCTTGTCGGAGGTGAGGACCAACGGCGGGGCCGAGAGCATCTGCGCTGTAAGCGACATCAGGGCTTGGCGGATCTCGGCTTCATCGCTGTCGAGGCCCCATGCCTGCGGATCCACCCAGTAACGTAGCCGTGCCAGAGGCCCCGCGTTTTGCAGGCCTCGCTCACAGATCAGCTGGTATTCCTCGCGGCATGCCTGCCAACGCGCGTCATCCGAGAAGAAACCTATCCAGTCGAGCACCGCATCGACGACAGCGGCGCGAGCGTCCACCCCCCGCTCTGCCAGCAACAGCTCGATGACGGCAACGCCCTGCCCTGCATACCAGTATGGGGTGCGCAGCTTCACCGACTGGCACAGTCCGGCTTCTCGCAGTCGTTGAGAGAGACCACCTGGCGCTTCGGAGGCGAGCCAGACAGACAGATAATCCAGCGCAGGCCCGGAATGTTCCGGTAATTGATCAAGCACAAACGCCAGGTGCAGGCGTGGCTGGGCATTGCTGAGTTGCAAGCGAAACCAGGCGTTGGCGTTCCAGCGCAATGGCTGAGCCTCATGTGGCACGAACGAATGGCTAGCCAGTTCAGCGTCCATCTGATCGGCGAGGCGCTGCAACTCGCCCTCACCCTGAGGCCCGGCCAGCAGTAACTCGATCTGGCCCGTGTGATAGAAGCGCCGGTGGTAGCCAAGCAGCGCCTGCTGAAAGGCAGCGTCCTCTACCGGCAGCGTGCTGCGGTTGCCCGCATGAAAGCCACCGAACGGATGGGCTGGATCGGTCGCATGCCCAACAGCCGCATCACACAGCGTTTCGGCGTCCCGCGCACGCGCCAGATACTCGGCCTGCAACACCTCGCGTTCGCGCAGCTGCGCTCCGCGGTCGAGCAGCGGATGGGCGAGCATATCCAGGAGGCGGTGCAAACCCTCTTCGAACTGGCTGGCTGGCAGCTGAAAAAAGAAGTCGGTATGCCGTTCTCGGGTCGACGCATTCAGCTGCCCTCCGCATCCCTGAACGAAGGGCATCAGACCTTCTGCTGCAGAGTAGTCTCGGCTACCGAGAAACAGCAGGTGCTCAAGAAAGTGCGCCAATCCCGGATAGGCACTCGGCGCGTCATGAGAGCCGGCGTGCACTCGCACTAGTGCTGCCGCCTTCGTGCTGCCAACCAACGGCAACAGGCGCACGCGCAAACCATGGGTAAGGTTTTTTTGCGGTGGTCGCTGGGCGGGATCGGCTGACGAGTGCATTGGCAACGTGTTCCGGCTGAGAGTTGGAGGATCGCGCCGAGGTTCGCTTGACGCAATGATGCCTCAGCATCAAACCCTGGACCCAGGCTCGGCAAGGCCCGCGGTCGTCAGGTGTCCAGATGCCCGTCGAGAAACTGCAGCAGACGGCGCTGCATCAGTTTGCCGGCATTGCCCAGACAGGCGATCGGCGATCCGCGCAGCCCTTCCTGAGAAAACTCGGCCGCTTCGCCCGCCATAGCCAAGGGGCAGTCGAGGCTCAGCGCAAGCTTGGCCAATTGCTTTAGCAAAGCTGCATTGGGCGGAACGTTGGAGTACAACACCAATGCGCGCGGGCGGACTTTTTCGCAGATCAGAGTCAGCTCATCCAGCGGCTGGCCGATAGCCAATACGCTGGCGGCTACCTCGTCGCTGGTAAGCAACAGGCCGGCGATCAGTAATTCCAGTTCGCGGCATTGACCAGGGACAGCCGCCAAAAGCACGCGATCTTGCGCCTGGGCTCGGGCAAGTTGCAGCCGCTGCAACACGCGAGCACGCAGGAAGTTGTCGAGGAAGAGCCACTCGCTGGTTTGACCGAACTCATCCTGGCGCACCAGCAACTGTTGCCACAAAGGCAACAGCACGTCCTGAAATACCACTGGTAGTGGATAGGTCGAGAAGACCTGTCCATACACTTGATCGAGGCGGCTCTCATCGAAACTGCTCACTGCCCGCTGCACCTGAGCCTGCCATTCACCCCACTCGCCAGCGACGGCTTCCTGCTGCTCGGGCGGTACCGCCGCTCGGGTTGCAGCGCTGCGTGACAGAATGCTGCCCACCTTGCTCACTGCCACGCCACGTTCGGTCCAAGCCACGATACTGCGCACCGCCTCGACATCAGCCATCGAATAAAGGCGATGACCACTTTCGGTGCGAGTCGGTTGGATCAAGCCATAGCGTCGTTCCCAGGCACGCAAGGTGACCGGGTTGACACCGGTCAGGCGTGAAACCTCTCGGATCGGGAACAACTCTTCCTGCTTGAGGGATGAAGACGAAAGCAGCGAAGAGGCACGGGCAAATTCGGTCATGACGCGCACAGCTCATGCAAAGGAATGGGCGCATTGTAACTCAGGGCCTGCAGGCATAGGCTGTACAGAAGTTATACAAGTACAGGATTGTGCAATGTCTCCTAAGCTACCGCTTACGCTCTATGTCGACGGTGCCTGCCCGCTCTGCGCCCGCGAAGTCATCTGGTTGCGGCGTCATGCCACACAGGAGCGCCTGCGACTGGTGGACATCAGTTCGCCTGGTTTCGTTAGCGAGGAGCGATCGCTTGACCAGCTCCGCGGCAAGCTTCACGCGCGCAGCGCCGATGGGCACTGGCTTACAGGTCTTGACGCGACCTACTGGAGTTGGCGCGCGGCAGGCCTTGGCAAATGGGCCGCGCCTCTGGGTTGGCGTCCGTTACGACCCCTGCTCCTGCTCGCCTATTGGCTGTTCAGCCTGGCGCGACCTCATCTTGGCTGGCTACCCCATCCCGAAGGCAGCAGCCGTTGTACCGACCGTTGCGATCCTTTTTGACACCTTGCCGCCCAGAAAAACCTCTACAGGCACAGATGCTCATGCGTGCTGCATTGTTCAGCTCAACTGCTCAGGAAACGCTACAAGACGGGAGATAAAGCCAGTTAAGCGGTTCAGACTCTGATCTCATGGCGCCAGGCTATTGTAAATTTATTGTACAGATAAATTATTTGGTATAGCTTTGCCTCACCAGCGAGGCTGTACAGGCTGCTCGCCATTGACGCCTTCGCCACGACCCAAGCACGTAGGGTTTGCCTACGGATGGCTTCCCAGAGGATCACCCATGAACGAACTACCCGGCCATTTTCACCAAATACTTCTGGGGGTCGGTGAAGACCCGCAGCGCGAAGGCTTGCTCGACACCCCGAAGCGCGCCGCCAAGGCCATGCAGTACTTGTGCAATGGGTACGGCAAGAGCCTCGAGGAAGTGGTCAACGGCGCCCTGTTTGCCTCGGATAGCGACGAAATGGTCATCGTCCGTGACATCGAGCTCTATTCTCTCTGCGAACACCACATGCTGCCCTTCATTGGCAAAGCACACGTTGCTTACATCCCGACTGGCAAGGTGCTCGGTCTGTCTAAGATCGCACGAATCGTCGACATGTATGCGCGCCGTTTGCAGATTCAAGAGAACCTCACCCGCCAGATCGCCGAGGCGATTCAGGAGGTGACGCGTGCGGCTGGTGTTGCGGTGGTCATCGAAGCCAAGCACATGTGCATGATGATGCGCGGGGTCGAGAAGCAGAACTCGCTGATGAACACGTCGGTGATGTTGGGTGCCTTCCGGGAGTCCTGCACCACCCGAATGGAATTCCTGCAGCTAATTGGGGGGAATCGCTAATGCCTCGTCTGGAATCCGGCATGGCCCGCATCCGCGTCAAGGATTTACGTCTTCGCACCTACATCGGCATCAATGAGGATGAAATCCTCAACAAGCAGGACGTGCTGATCAACCTGACGGTGCTCTACAAGGCCGTCGATGCGGTTCGCGATAACGACATAGACACTGCATTGAACTACCGGACGCTGACCAAAGCGGTCATCTCCCACGTCGAGCACAATCGGTTCAGCCTGCTGGAGCGCATGACCCAGGAAATCTTGGACCTGGTTATGAGGCTGCCCAGCGTTGAGTACGCCGAGGTCGAGGTCGACAAGCCACATGCGCTGCGGTTTGCCGAATCGGTTTCTATTACGCTCGCTGCCAGCGGCGGGCGACGCCTCGCCTGAACCACTCCCCTCGTCAGCTGACGGACTATCCACCCCGCCAGCGCTGTCTACCGCAGGTACCAGAGCATCTGCTCTGCGCCAGACCCTATAGATCTGCCGGGGCCGTGCCGAGGCGCTCGGCCTATGGCGACCGCAACTTCGCAACCAATAACCCAGCCGTTTACCAGGCACTGCGGGAGCGCAACGACTGAGCGCTTTCGCAGCCACCGTTGAGGCGTCAACCGACTTGCCAACCGGCAGAACCGCCTCGCTACAAAAAGCCTTGTGCCAGCCTTCAGGTAGTTGTTCTAGAATGCCGAAAAACGCACAAGAGACACCCTGATGATCAATGCCAAACTGCTGCAACTGGTAATCGAAGCCTCCAACGACGGGATCGTGGTAGCCGAGCAGGAAGGCGACGACAATATTCTGATCTACGCTAATCCTGCGTTTCAGCGCCTCACGGGCTATGAGGTCGACGACATCCTCTACCAGGACTGCCGTTTCCTGCAGGCCGACTACCGTGACCAGCCGGGTCTTGCAGCGATTCGTGAAGCAGTTCGAAGCAACACTCCCTGCCGCCAGATTATTCGTAACTACCGTAAGGACGGCAGTGCCTTCTGGAACGAACTGTCCATTACACCGGTGTTTAACGAGGGTGATCAGCTCACCTATTACATCGGTATCCAGAAGGACGTCACCCCGGAAGTCGAAGCCAAGCAACGAGTCCGTGAGCTTGAAGCCGAAGTCCAGCAACTCCGGGAGCAGCTTGCGGCCCTCCGGAGCTAACCAGCCTGCCACATATCGGTACGTACTACGTGGCACTCCAGCCTTCATCAGGGCTGCCGATAAGGCTGGTAGGCGTTTCAGCCTGAAGTCGCGGCAACACTTGTGACCAGAAAGTGCATTTATTGATGCAGACTGCTGGGAAAACACGAATAATTGCCATCTGCCATTACATTCCCGCCAACTTGGACGGCGGCTGAATTCAGGTCCGCTTCTTTGACTTCCTACGCTTTCGTTGAAAACGCAACGGTGCTGCTTGCGCTTTGCTGGCTGCTATCGGTTACCGCGCGTCATTGGGGCCAGAGCCACCAGATATGGGCCCAATGCACGGCTGGTATCTGGTTCGGCGGAGCCTGCATCGTTGGCATGCTGATGCCCATATCCGTCCAGGACGGTGTCATCTTCGATGCGCGCACTGTTGTGCTGAGCATGGCCGCCTTGTTTGGAGGCCCGATCGCCGCGGGTATCGCGGGGCTGGTTGCCGGCGCGTATCGGCTGTGGGTGGGTGGCGTAGGCGTCTGGGTCGGGTTGATCAACGTACTGTTACCCATCGCTCTGGGCCTTGCCTACCGTCATTTCCATCGCCGCGGCCAGATCGCCGTCGGCAGCTGGCAATTGCTGATCTTTGGCCTGGTCCTGCATGGCGGTGTCGTAGCCTCACTGTTGTTGTTACCGGCTCAGCTTGTCGCACCTACACTTGAGCAGGTTGCGGTGCCCATGTTGCTGGTGCTGCCAACAGCGGTAATGCTATTAGGTCTGCTATTGGCCGATCTGCTCAGACGCGACCAGATCGAACGTGCGATGCATCTCAGTGAGGCACGTTTAAGGGCAATCACCCAGGCGATCCCCGACGTGCTGTTGGTGCTTGATGAGGACGGCCGTTACCTGGAGGTGATTGCCAACGACTCGTCGCTGCTTCAAGGAGGCAGCCAAAACCTGATCGGTAAGACTGTGGATGATGTGCTCCCTCCCATCCAGGCAGAACGCTTCCGCGAACTGATTCGTGACACACTTTCCAGCGGCACACCCGGCCTGCTTGAATATTCTATCCAGACCGCAAATGGCTTGAAGATATTCGAAGTACGCGCCCAGCGCCTGCCACTGGCGCAACCGTACAAGCCAGCCGTGGTGTGTTTGAGCCGTGACATCAGCGAGCGTGCCAAAGCCGAACAGGAGCGTCGCATCGCCGCAATCGCCTTCGAATCCCAGCAGGGCATGATCATCACCGACGCCAAGAACCGCATTCTGCAGGTTAACCAGGCATTCACCGAGATCAGCGGCTACAGCGCAGACGAGGCCATCGGACAGGACACGCGCCTGCTCGCCTCCGGTCGCCACGCGCCCGATTTCTACCTGACCATGTGGCGCAGTATCCAGCAGACAGGGGCGTGGCAGGGCGAGATCTGGAACCGCCGCAAGACTGGCGAGGTATACCCCGAGTGGCTGTCGATCAGCACCGTGCTCGACGCTCAGGGCGCTGTGTCCAACTACGTGGCGGCCTTTACCGACATTACCGAACGCAAGCAAGCCGAAGAACGCATTCATAACCTCGCTTTTTACGACCCCCTGAGCGGCCTGCCCAACCGTCGCCTGTTGCTCGATCGCCTCAAGCAGGCCCTGGCAGCCACTGTACGCAGCCAGCATTACGGCGCGCTGATGTTCATCGATCTGGATAACTTCAAGAACATCAATGATCTTCATGGCCACCAGGCCGGCGACCAATTGCTCTGCATGGTGGCCGAACGCCTGAGCGGTGAGGTCCGTGGCATCAACACCGTTGCCCGCCTCGGCGGCGACGAATTCGTGGTCATGCTCGAAGATCTGGATGCCAAGGCGGAATACGCAGCAGCCCAGGCCGAGCAAATAGGCGAAAGGATTCTGTCGGCATTGGGTCAGCCTTACAGACTGGGCGCCCTGCTGCTGCACAGCAGCGCCAGCATCGGTGTGGTATTGCTGAACAGCAATGACGGGGACGCAGAAGAGCTGATGAAGCGCGCCGACATGTCGATGTACGAAGCCAAACAGTCCGGCAAGAACGCCCTGCGCTTCTTCGACCCGCGCATGCAGCAGGCTGTACAAGAACGCCTGCGCTTGGAAGACGAAATACGCCGCGGCCTGACAGCCGGCGAGTTCGTGATTCATTTCCAGCCTCAGATCGAGCGCCATCGTGGGATCGTCGGTGCTGAAGTTCTGGTTCGCTGGCAGCATCCGCAACGCGGCTTGCTCAGCCCTTTCCACTTCATCGGGCCGGCCGAAAGGGCCGGGCTGATCGAGACATTGGATTTCGTGGTGCTCACCCAGGCCTGCGAACAGCTCGCCGCTTGGGCCAAACAGCCACGCTGGGCGACACTGACGCTTGCCGTCAACTTGAGTGCAAGCCTGCTCTATCAGGCCGACTTCGTTGATCGTGTGCTCGCGTTGCTCGAACGCACCGGTGCCAATCCGCGACTGCTCAAGCTTGAAATTACCGAATCCCTGTTGCTCGATGATATGGAAGAAGCGGTAGTTCGAATGAGGACGCTGAAGCAGCACGGCATTCGGTTCTCGATCGACGACTTCGGCACAGGTTATTCGTCCATGGCCTACCTGCAGCGGTTGCCGCTCGACCAACTGAAAATCGACCAGTCGTTCGTTCGTCAGCTGGTCGATGACGTCAGCAGCCAGACCATCATCCGTGCCACCTGCGCGCTTGCCTCCGGGCTCAATCTGGAAGTGATCGCCGAAGGGGTCGAGACGGAAGAGCAGCGGTTACTGTTGGTCGCCAATGGTTGCGACATGTTCCAGGGTTACCTGTTCAGCCGTCCCGTGCCGCTGGAAGCGTTCGAGGCGCTGGAGCTCGAACCCGTGGCGTGAGGGACGCATTCGCGTACCCCACGCCGAGATGGGCCGCTTACAGCGCCAGCGGGGCCCGGCGACACAGGGTGACCAGCGCCTGCACCCACTGCTCATGGGTATTCAGGCAAGGGACCAGCTGTAGATCCGTACCACCGGCCGCAACGAACTGTTCGCGGCCTCGATCACCGATTTCCTCAAGCGTTTCGATGCAGTCGGACACGAACGCCGGGCACATCACCAGCAACTTCTTCACGCCTCTGGCCGCCAGCTCTTCCAGCTGCGCCTCGGTATAGGGCTCGATCCACTTGGCACGCCCCAGTCGTGACTGGAATGACACCGACCACTGTTCGGGTTGCAAGCCTGCACGCTCGGCAAATGCCGCTGCGCTCTGAATGCACTGCGCGCGGTAGCAGCTGGCGAGCACCGCGCCTTCGGCGCGCTGGCAGCAATCATCGGTTTTCAGGCAATGCGCGCCGGTCGGATCCGTCTTGCGCAAATGCCGCTCAGGCAAGCCGTGATAGCTCAGCAGGAGGTGGTCGAACGGTTGTTCCAGGTGCGGTTGGGCACTCGTAACCAGCGCCTCGAGATATTCCGGCTGGTCGAAGAACGGCTGCAGGATGGATAGCTGAATGTCGAGGCCGCGTTCGCGAATCACCCGCCGTGCCTCTTCGATGACGGTGGTCGTCGTGCTGTCCGCGAATTGTGGATACAGCGGAGCCAGAGTGACCTGCCTGATGCCCTGCCCTGCCAATTTCAGCAGCGAGCGCTCAATGGACAATTCGCCATAGCGCATCGCCAGCTCGACCGGGCCATCTTTCCAATACGGCCGAACAGCGTCGGCCAGGCGTTGGCTGAGCACCACCAGAGGTGATCCTTCCGGCCACCAGATGGACGCATAGGCATGTGCCGACTGTTCCGGGCGCTTGATCAGGATGAGCGAGACCAGCAGCCGGCGAACGGGCCAAGGCAGGTCGATGACATAAGGGTCCATCAGAAACTGATTGAGATAGCGGCGAACATCGGCCACTTCGGTGGATGCCGGAGAACCCAGATTGACCAACAACAACGCCTGCTCGGACATGCACATTTCCAACTACTGAATTAATGGATCGCGCCGCAACCCTTGCGGTCGCGACGCTATTTTCACACAGCGGTCACGCCTTGCGCAGGTCTGCCAATGCCGCATCCAATGTCACGAAACGAAATTCAAATCCTGCGACCTGCAATCGCAACGGTCGCACTTTTTGTCCGCCAAGGATCAGCCCGGAAAGTTCGCCCAAACCGACCTTCAAGGCCAGCGCAGGCACCGGCAGTATTGCCGGACGCCCCATGCTCGCTGCGAAGGCTTTAGCAAACTCGGCATTGCGTGCCGGCTGTGGTGCGCACGCATTGTAGGGGCCGCCTGCTTCGGGCTGGTGTAACAGAAAATCTATCAGTCCGATCTGATCGTCTATGTGAATCCAAGGCATCCACTGACGGCCATTGCCCTGCCTGCCGCCAAGCCCAAGCGCGAACAGCGGCCTGAGACGCTGTAGAAAACCGCCTTGAGGTGCCAACACCAAGCCGGTCCGGATCAGGACCACGCGAATGCCCAACGACTCCGCTCGCATGGCACTCTCTTCCCAGGCAGCACACAGCTGGCTAGCGAAATCGTTGGTAACCGGGCTGTCGTCCTCGCTCAGTTCCCGCTCACCACCGTCGCCATACCAACCGACCGCCGAGCCGGAAATCAGCACACTGGGTTTCTGCTGCCGTGTCGCAAGCCATTCCACCAGCTGCTCGGTCAATTTGATGCGACTGTTCCACAGCAGCAAACGACGGGACTTGGTCCAAGGCCGATCGGCAATCGGTGCACCTGCCAGGTTGATCACTGCATCGAGCTGGACTTGGTCCAGTTCGCGAAGCTCGCCAATGCCTTTTACCGACTCGCCGCAACGCTCCGCAACCTGCTCGGGTGACCGACTCCAGACCCAGAGCCGATGCCCCTGTGGCAACCAGTGTTTACACAGCGCCTGACCAATTAGGCCAGTCCCGCCGGTGAGCAATATGTTCATTGCAGCCTCCGCATCTCAGCTGTGGGCCCGCACCGATGACTCAGCGAGCTGCTACATCCTGATGTTACACCTATACAGAAATCAACTTCTGTATAACTTGGTAATGCAAGCGTAGTCTATGTACAACTACTCAACAGGCTGCCAATGCTCTTTCAGTCTTTTTCCGGTGTCAGGTCGTTATGAATCGATTCAATCCAGACAAACTGCTGCTTTCCAAGTGGACGTCCACTACGCCCAAAAACAAGGAAAAGCACTTCCTCATCACGGAGCTGTTACGGGATGAAAACGACGTTCTGCTGCAAGTTGAGCTTCAGGCTGTCCTCACTCAACGAAGCCAGTGGATCGACTGGCAGGTCCTGCGCGACGATCAGCAATGGCTGTTCGGGTGGCGTTAAAGTAGGCGCTTAGCAGGCAGCATCAGCTGCCTCACGGAATCTTGTACATGTAGTGTTGACTTGTACAAGTAACCACTTATGATGGCCTCATATTGTACAGAAAACCCTACCTGTACAAGTGCAGCGAGGTCGATCACATGCCTAATAGCTCTCGTCCCCCTATCAAAGTCGGTATCAGTGCCTGCCTGCTGGGCAGCCCGGTGCGTTTCAATGGTGGCCATAAGGAATCGCGCCTATGCAGTGAAACGTTGGCCAGGCATTTCGAATTCGTGCCGGTCTGCCCTGAGGTCGCCATAGGTCTCGGCACGCCCCGTGAGCCAATCCGCCTGGTCGGTGATCCCGACAGTCCTCGCGCAGTGGGCACCGTTCACCCGGAGCTGGACGTAAGCGAAGCCCTGACTGCGTACGGCAAGCAGATCGCTCGCGAACTGAGCGATATTAGCGGCTATATCCTGATGCAGAAATCCCCCTCCTGCGGGATGGAACGGGTCAAGGTCTACCAAGCCAATGGGCATCCCATTGACGGCGGCGGCACCGGCCTGTTCGCTCATGCGCTGATGGAAGCGCGACCGGACCTGCCCATCGAGGAAGACGGTCGGCTGAACGACCCCGTGCTGCGGGAAAATTTCCTCACACGAATTTTTGCCTACGCCGAATGGCAGCGTTTGCTCCAAGCCGGGCTTACCCGCAAGGCACTGGTCGAATTTCACTCGCGTCACAAGTATCAGCTGATGGCGACCAACCCTGGGCAATACAAAGCCCTCGGCCGGATGGTCGCAACGGTCGGCATAAAGCCGCTGGATGAGTTCGCACCGATCTACTTCAGCCAGCTGATGGCCGCGCTTAAGACCACCGCATCGCGCGGCACCCACAGCAATGTACTGCAGCACCTGAGCGGGTACTTGAAGAACGATCTTTGCGGCGACGACAAGCAGGAACTGCAACGCCTTATCAGCCAATACCGCGAGGGCATCGTACCGCTCGTCGTACCGATGACACTGCTCAAGCATCACTTCCGCCGTCATCCGGATCGCTACGTGGCCAGCCAGGTATATCTGCAGCCGCACCCCGAAGACCTCAGCCTGCGCAACGGCATCTAGACATGACCCTGACTGTTGATGACGACATCGATCTGAGCCGTGAAGACGGCTGGTTCCCGATCAGGGAAGTTGCGCGCCTCACCGGCGTCAATCCGGTCACGCTGCGTGCGTGGGAACGGCGCTACGGGCTGATCGTGCCGCGCCGCACACCCAAGGGCCATCGGCTCTATGACGACAGCCACGTCAAGCGGATCCAGAGCATTCTCAAGTGGCTGAATCGGGGCGTAGCCGTCGGCCAGGTCAAGCAGTTGCTGGATGCTCGCCAGACTCTCAATCTGAACGAGCACAGCCCATGGGGCGGTCTGCATGACCAGATGTTCCTGGCCGTCACCGAACTCTCCGAACGACAGCTCGACGACAGTTTTAACCGTGCGCTTTCGCTGTATCCGCCATTGACCTTGTGCAAGCACCTGTTGCTGCCACTGCTGCTGAGTCTCGAACAACGCTGGACCAGCTCTTTCGGCGCAGAAGTCGAGCGTGGATTGTTCTGTTCGTGGCTGCGAACCAAACTGGGCACTCGCATCTATCACAGCAACCGTCAGCATGGCGGCGCACCGCTGCTGTTGACGACCCTGTGCGATCAGCGCTTCGATCCGGGGCTGTGGCTCAGCGCCTGGCTGGTGTCCAGTGCAGGTTGCGCTGCCGAGGTGATCGAGTGGTCTGTACCACTGGCGGAACTGCCACTGGCCCTGGAGCGAATCAAACCGCGGGGTCTGCTGCTGTATGCCAGCCAGTCACTGGACAGCGGCTACCTCAAGCGGCATCTGCCCCGGCTGGCCGACCCGGAAGACATGCCGCTGCTGCTGGCGGGGCCGGCAGCCAGCATTCACTTTGCTGAACTGCGTGACATACCCGGCCTGACCCTCGCCGTTGACCCGCTCGCCGCGCTCGAAGCCCTGCAGGCTGGGTCGCTGCTTGAAAACCCTAAAGGGTATCTGGAATGAACCAGCTTCTCTGGCTACGCACCGACTTGCGCGTCAGTGACAACAGCGCCCTGGCAGCCGCGATGAGCGCCGGCCCCACTTTGGCGCTCTATCTGATCACGCCGGGCCAATGGCATGCCCATGACGATGCGCCTTGCAAGGTCGATTTCTGGCTACGCAACCTGGCTGAGCTGTCGCTACGCCTCTCAGAACTGAACGTTCCGTTGCTGATCCGCACCGTTCAAGACTGGCAGGCAGTGCCCGCAGTGATTGCCGACCTTTGCCGCACCCATGAGATCGGTACCCTGCATGTCAATGACGAGTATGGAGTGAACGAGCAGCGCCGTGACGAGGCAGTCGCCAAAGCGCTTCATGCAACCCCCACAAGCATGCGTCGCCACCTTGATCAGCTGCTGTTTGCCCCAGGAACTATCACTACGCAGTCGGGTGGCTACTTCAAAGTCTTCAGCCAGTTTCGAAAGGTGTGTTATGCCCGGCTGGCAGGGTCACTTCCCGCGTGTCTACCCGTTCCGGATCGCCAGGCATTGCTGCTGATTCCCAGCGACTCGGTACCGCAGACAGTCGATGGATTCGCCCAACCCAGCGATTATCTGCGCTCCCTGTGGCCGGCAGGCGAAGACTTCGCCCAGCTGCGCCTGGCCCAGTTCGCTGAAGATGACCTTGCAGACTATCAACAGCGTCGTGACTTCCCTGCCGAGCCTGGTACCAGCCAGATTTCCGCCTATCTGGCTGCGGGCGTCGTTTCGCCTCGGCAATGTCTGCATGCCGCGCTGAGAGCAAATCGCGGTGAACACGACAGCGGCAATCCAGGTGCCGTCACTTGGATCAATGAGCTGCTCTGGCGCGAGTTCTACAAACATATCCTGGTGGGCTATCCACACGTATCGATGGGCCGAGGCTTCCGGCGAGAAACCGAAGCCCTGCCCTGGCGTCACGCACCCGATGAGCTGGCCTCCTGGCAGCAGGGCCGTACCGGTTTTCCGATCATCGACGCGGCAATGCGTCAGTTGCTGGCGACCGGCTGGATGCATAACCGCCTGCGCATGATCGTCGCCATGTTTCTGAGCAAGAACCTGCTCATCGACTGGCGTGAAGGTGAGCGGTGGTTCATTCAAAACCTGATCGACGGCGACCTCGCAGCCAACAATGGCGGCTGGCAGTGGAGCGCCTCGACGGGAACCGACTCGGTGCCCTATTTCCGACTGTTCAATCCGCTCAGTCAGTCTGCCAAGTTCGACCCGGACGGCCGTTTCTTGCGGCGTTGGCTGCCTGAGCTGGCCGAGTTGGACAAACGCGCGATTCACAACCCTGCGAAACTCAACGGTCTGTTTGCTGCAGTCGATTACCCGACCCCTATCATCGACCTGCCGATGAGCCGGGACCGCGCGCTTACGGCCTTCAGGCAACTGGGGGAGGCGCTGTGAGCGGCTTTCTGCAGCAATTCTCGGCCAACTTCGCACAGCTCAACGCCCAGAATCCCGACCGCCTGGGTGAGCTCTATGCCGAAAACGCTCATTTCACGGACCCACTGCATGAAATCTGCGGGTTGGCCGAACTGCACCTGCGCGCATCCTCAATACCGCGTGGACTGAATCGCTGCACACGTTGACAGAGGGGGCTCCTAGGCTCCGGTCGTGCACCGGCGCCTCGAATGCTTCGCTACGCTGCGCGCTCGATGTTGCACACATTCGAAACAGCAGCCGGACGTGCTCGTTATAACCGTCTGGGTTCCTGACCTCGACAATAAGTGGCATGGCTCGGGCTTCCAGGACCACCGACTGATATTGGGGCGCGAGCATTCAAAGAAACTGGACAGGCAGGCGAAAGAAGGCGGTGGCCGCCGCTGGCGTATGAGTGCCCTCAATGGTATTGATCCATGCCCGCTTAGCCGCTGATGCAAAGGAGTCAATCCATGATCCCGGCCCCGCTGATCGACGCGCTGCGCCGCGCCAGGCACGTTGTGGTTTTCTCAGGCGCAGGCGTGTCAGCAGAAAGCGGTATACCGACGTTTCGCGACTCGCTCACCGGCCTGTGGGAGCGCTTCGACGCCGCATCGCTGGCTACGCCAGAAGCCTTCCGAGCTGACCCGGCTCTTGTCTGGGGATGGTACGAGTGGCGGCGCATGAAGGTGCTGCAGGCTCAGCCGAACCCCGCCCACATGGCGATTGCCGAATTGGCTTGGCACGTCCCCCATCTCACGCTCGTCACCCAAAACGTCGACGATTTGCATGAGCGAGCCGGCAGCACCGACGTCATACATTTGCACGGCAGCCTCCATCAGCCTCGCTGTTTCAACTGCGGTGAACGCCCGGACACATCGCCAACCATGCCGGACGAGCCCGAAGGTGGCCGCCGTCTAGAGCCGCCACGCTGCGCGGCATGCGGTGGTCAGCTGCGTCCAGGTGTGGTCTGGTTTGGCGAAAGCCTGCCAACTGAGGCGTTGAACACCGCTTTCGCTGCCGCGCAATCGTGCGATCTGCTGATCTCCGTCGGCACGTCTGGGATGGTCTACCCCGCCGCCGAGGTTCCGGGCTTGGCCTGGCGCGCCGGTGCTGTGGTCGTCCACGTCAACCCGCAACCCCAAACCGATCACAGCGAGCGGGAATTTGCATTGGCCGGGCCGGCTGGTGAACAGTTGCCACGGTTGATCAGGCAGGCTTTCGGTTTGACGGCGGGCTGACCGACGATTGGATTCCCGACAGTTATCAGCGCTGAAGCGTCTTCAACTGGCCCGGGCGTGCCGCGTCACGTTAAAGGGGTAACAACAGCCGTCTGATACGCCGCGCGCTGCTGCAGCCGCTCATACCAGGCCTGCAGGTGCGGCAGGTCAGGACGTTCGATGGGCATCTCGAACCAGGCATAGGCGAAACAACCCAGCGGAATGTCACCCAAGCCGAACGACGCGCCCGATAGGTAGGGTTGGTCCGACAGTGCCCGATCGGCTATCGCCAGCAACTTGCCGCACTCAGCTATTGCGGCGTGCACCGCGGGCATGTCGCGCTGCTCCGGCGCGGTACGCACCATGTTCCAGAAAACCGTGCGAAACGGCGCAGCCAGGGACGAGGTGACCCAGTCCATCCACTTGTCAGCCTCGGCGCGTTGCGCCGGAACGACCTGCCACAAGATGCCCTCACCGTACTGCGCCGCCAGATAACGAACGATGGCGTTGGATTCCCACAGCACCAATTCGCCATCCTCCAGGCAAGGCACCAGCTGGTTGGGATTCCTAGCGATGTAGTCCGCCTCGCCGACTACGCCGAAAATTCCGCCGGCATCGACACGGGTGTATTCGATATTCAGCTCTTCCAGGCACCAGAGTGCTTTTTTCACGTTGGTCGAGTTAGTCCGCCCCCAAAGTTTCAGCATTCGATGTGCTCCCGTGCGTTGATATCGGATTTCAGCGCCTTCACCCTAGCGGCTGACGGCTATCGGCCGCCAGTCGGCCTTACTCACTGCGCCTTGCGATGGTCGGCTAGCAGCCGCGTCGCGCCCTGGACTCTCTGGGTATACCAGAACACCCGGCTAACGCCACGGGTGATCGCCACGTAAGCCAGGCGCAGGCTTTCGTCGGCCATCGCCTGGTCATAGCTGTTACGGAAAAAACCTGAGTAGGCATACAGCGCGTTTCGCAAAGGATGGCGCTCGGCCGGCAGACAATCATCGACGATGATCGCGACCTCGGCCTGCAGGCCCTTGGCGCGATGAATGGTATAGGTCTTGACCGGCAGCTTGCGGTCCAACTGCGCTTCGATGGCCCGCAATGGCTCGTTGCGCCGGCTGAGTACCAGCACCGCGTTGCGGTCAGCATTCGGGCGAGCGGCAACATGTTCGCATTGGGCCTGGATCTCGCGGATCAGCTCTGGCAGCCGGCTCTTCACATCGAAGCGGGTTACCAGTTTTACGCCATGATCGCCCTGTTGCGTCGCCTTGGCCGCCTGGCTGACCTTGGTCTGCTTGAACGTCACCCCGCTCAACACGGCCTCGCCATCGCGGATGACTGGCTCGATTGAACGGTAGTTGGTTTCCAGCATCAGCACCCTGCTCTTCTTCGATGCGCCGCGGCTAGGGAAGTATTTATCGAAATCCATGAACAGCTCCGGCGAACTGCCCCGCCAGCCGTAGATCGACTGCCAGTCGTCGCCAATGGCCATCAGGCTGACGGCCTCGCCCTGGCTCGACAGCGCACGGTGCAGCGCCTGCAGCCACTGAACGATCTGCGGTGAGATGTCTTGAAATTCATCGATCAGCAAGTGGCTGAACGGCGTCAATGCTGCTGACGACACACTGCGGTCAGCCGCCGCAAGACGTTGGGTCAAGGCTTGGAACGCACCGTTGAAGGTGGTCAATCCCTGAGATGCGAGCAGCGCCTGGAAATGCCGCCAGAACAGCACCAAGGCCTCGCTGAAGGCACGTTCCACCGACGAACCCTGGAGTCGGGCGGGTTGCATCTGGTCGATACGAATACCGATGCTTTCGATAAACCCGGCTTGCGCGTAGAACGCCTCGAACAGCGGCGCTGGGGTGAATTCGCCGGCCAGCTTGAATACGTCCAGAGGCGCCTTTGGAGCGCGCTTTTTATCGTCTGGCGATGGCAAGCGCAGTAGCTCGTGCACCAGCGTGCGAAAACGATCCTCTTCGGCATAGCAGGTCTGATAGGCCTGTTTGAGCAGTCGCTGTTGTGCCGGCCGCATGCGTGAAGCGGTCAGGGGGTTATCCAGATCTAGAGGCGAGGCACCCTTTTCGTCCAGTTGCTCGAACCAGACCGGCTTGCCCAACACATCCCTGGCCATTGCTGCCATGGCCGAATGGAACGTCCTCACGCACTGCCGCGCACTAGCGGGATCGAAATCGAAATTCCAGAATCCCAACACCCGGATCAGCTGTTCGCGCAGTTCAGTGCAGGATGCATTAGTGAAGGAAATGACGGTCAGCCGTTCTGGCGCGATGCCCAAATGGCAGAGCATGAACACCACACGCAGCACCAGGGTGGTGGACTTGCCCGAGCCGGCGCCCGCGAAGATGCGGGTCACTGGGCTGTCTCCAATGATCATTGCCCATTGCTCATCCGACGGCGCGCAGATCACGCCAGCCTCTACCGCGCGACCGACACGAAGACGCATTGCCTGAATCTGCTGCTCATCGACCGTCAACTTAGCCGGCCCATAAATGCCTTCACTGGCCGGCTTGCGAGCTTTTGCGCGGGGCTTGGCTGGGGTAGCTGTCGCCGCAGGGGACTTGGTCGCACGGCCGATCTTCACCGCTGCAGCTGACTTTTTGCTCGTTCGAGGCAGCGTCTGTTTGGAAACGGCGTTCGGCCAGCGCCGCACTAACAGCTCCTCTTCTGACTGCAGATAAGCGGAGGTACGAGGGAAACAACGCGCCAAGGCACCCGACACCAGGAGCTTGTAGCGCTTGACGGCAGAAAACATCGAAAAAACCAACCAACGCGTCAATAGGTGGTTGATATGTTACGGGTTTTTCATCGCTGACTGATGGCCGACCGAGTAATGGTCACGTCGACCAGCAATCACTTATCCCCGACTGCATCACCGTGCCTGCGGGACGATGGCTCGACGCGCCTGTGCACGGACCAAGATACGAATGCGACCCTTGCTGCCCCCACAGGGTTTACACATCACGTTCGGACCGCGGCGGTCGACTGTTCATCAGAGGCAGGGCACCTGCCGCAGCGTCCGAGTACTAAACAAGACAGTCACTTGTAGCGGCTACACCAGCCGTCCGGCATAGGTCATTTATGTACAAAATCGGTTTCGCCTGCATGTACCGACACCCCGGCCACAGCGAGTCGCTGAAGGAGCTGGAAGCCATCGAACGCGCCTTCAATCCGCGCTCGACCACGCTGCGCTGGCTCAACAGCGTGTCGCAGGACGCGGCGCGCGAGAAGCTGAACGGCATCATCGAACACAACCTGGCCGCGCAGTTGCGCTTGCTCGAATACGTCGAGACCTTGCCACCACCCTTGCGCATGTTGCGCCTGAGCAGCGACTTGCTGCCGTTCTACAGCCATCCGGAAGCAGCCGACTTCTACCGTCAGGCCGAGGTGCAAGCGGCGACAGAGAAAGGCTTTGCCCTGATTGGCGAGCGCGCCCGAGCAGCCGGCATCAGGCTGTCGCTGCACCCGGGTCAATATTGCGTGCTCGGCTCGGACAAGCCTCAGGTCGTCGAGAACAGCCTGGCCGAGTTCGAATATCACGCCGACATGATCCGCATGATGGGCTTCGGTCGGCAGTTTCAGGACTTCAAATGCAACGTGCATATCGCGGGTCGCATGGGCGTCGAAGGCATCCGCACGATCTGGCCGCGACTCTCTACCGAGGCGCGTAATTGCATCACCTTCGAGAACGAGGAAAAGACCTACGGCGTCGACGACTGCCTCCAGCTTGCCGACCTTGCGCCGGTGGTGCTGGACATCCACCACTGCTGGATCAATGAAGACCGGTATATCGACCCACAGGACCCGCGTGTGGCGCGCATCATCGACAGCTGGCACGGTGTACGGCCGGCCATGCATTACTCGCAGCCGCCGGAAAGCCTGATGGAGCTGGGATTCAACGTCGATGAGAAACTGGAAATACCGGCGCTGCTGGAAAAGGTCAGCAAACGTGACCTCTACAGCCACAGCAAACGCATGTGGAATCGCTGGACCAACCTTTATGCGCGTGAATTCCTCGACCGGTTCGACATGATGTTTGAGGCCAAGGACAAGAACCTCGCCACGCTGGACTACTATCGCGATTATCTTGAAAAAGACCCAGTTCAGTAGTCACCACCGCGTCGCCAGAGCGCTTTCTTCAATTCTGAAAGACGCAGCGCCTCAGCTGCCCCACTTGAACCATGCCCACACCGCAAACAGCACAAGCCCGGCAATGCCTATGGGCTTGGCATGTCGATTCCAGATATCCAGGGCCGCCTTGCCCGCCACCGCTATCAACAGCGCGAGGCCGAAATAACGAGCCCCTCGGGCAACACAGGCAGCGGCGAGAAAGAGAACGATGGGATAGGCGCTGGCGCCCGCGACGAGCATGGCGATCTGAAACGGTATAGGGACAATCCCGATGGCCAGAATTGCCATGAAACCGTCTTCCTGGAACTGCTTGTCGAATTCCTCGTACGCAGCCTCACCGCCAAAGAGCCCGACCAGCGTGTCGCCCCATTGATCCATCGCGAACATACCGAGGTAGTAACCCAGTGTGGCTGCGGTCAGGTTCCCTGCCAGCGCGACCGTCGCAATTCGCCATTTACGGTCCGCATGGCAGAGCATCCAAGGGATGAGGATGACCTCGATCGGGATAGGGATCAGCAACGTTTCCATCATGGAGGCCAGGAAAAGCAGCGTCATCGCGTGACGTGACTTGTCGAGGCGATCAAGCCAGGCGCGTGCGGAGGTCAGGCGGGGTGGTTGCGACATAAAGAGTTACCGAATTGATAGGCAGGACTACGGGTTTGCTGCTGCGCTTATGCATGGGAGCTTTTGGCAGACATCTCGTTCCTGAACCCGATAGAAATCCCAGGTCTGCTGTCGGCTCCACCAAGCGAACCAATACCCTACTTCCCCGCTGCACTTTTCCAGCAGCGCTGAGTCAGTAGTAATTCGAAACTGCGGCAACGATTCGGGTACCCATAACCAGTGGTCGCTAGCATGGTAGCCAATGACTTACGATAAATATCGGACTGCTGTAGATGCTGCGGCGATCTATTCGGAGACGGATCTACGCGGCACCATTACCCATATCAACGATCAATTCTGTGCAATATCTGGCTATACCAAAAACGAACTAATTGGCGCGAACCACCGCCTTTTAAACTCTGGCCAGCACACTCCGGAATTCTTCAGGACGCTGTGGCGCACCATTTCAAGTGGCCATATCTGGAAGGGCGAGATATGCAACCGCCGCAAGGACGGCTCGCTCTACTGGGTCAACAGCACCATCGTCCCGATCAAGGACGACCTGGCGCAACACGTCGAGAAGTACATTTCGATCCGGTTCGATGTGACGGAAAAGCAAGAATTGCTCGAGGCGATGCAGTGGCGTGCGTCCCACGACGTGCTCACTACACTGCCGAACCGGGTCTATCTGCACGACCGGCTCCATCAAGCCATCTCGGCAGCGCAGCGTCATGGTCGCTCGCTTGCGGTATGCATTCTCGATCTCGACGGCTTCAAGGCGGTGAACGACCGCTACGGGCACGCCACGGGGGATCTGCTACTGGTGGAAGTCGCGAACCGGCTGACGCGGGAATTGCGCACTGAAGACCTTCTGGCGCGTCTAGGCGGAGACGAATTCGTGTTGCTGCTGGATCAAGTCGATGAAACGCTGCTTCCTGCCGCGTTGCAGCGCGTCCTGGACGTCATCGCCGTGCCCTTCCACATCGACGGACACCTTATGAAGGTGGCCGGCTCTCTCGGCGTAACCATCTACCCACAGGATGACGAAGGCCCCGACACCTTGTTACGCCATGCCGATCAAGCGATGTACGAAGCCAAGCAAAGCGGTCGTAACCGCTTCCGCTTCTTTGACGTGTCGATCAGTCAGAAGACGCAGGCAGCGTTCAAGAACGTCGAGTCCGTGAAAAACGCGCTAGAGAACGATGAGCTGCGCCTGCACTACCAGCCCAAGGTGAACCTGCGCAACGGCACGGTGATCGGTTTCGAAGCACTGCTGCGGTGGCAGCACCCGGAGCTGGGTCTATTGCCGCCTGACGCGTTCCTGCCGGCTGTCGAGCGAACCGATGTGATCATAGATATCGGTGACTGGGTGATCGATCAGACGTTACGCCAGCTACGCATCTGGAATGCCGAAGGACATCATTGGCCAACGAGCGTGAACATCGCGCCGCGGCATTTCCAGCTGCCCAATTTCGTTGATCGCCTGCAGCGCCTGCTGGCCAAACATGCGGATGTCGAACCGCGGTTACTTGATCTCGAGATTCTTGAATCCACTGCCATCGATAATCTCGAACACGTCAGCCAATGCCTTATCGACTGCCAGCAGATGGGGGTCACCTTTTCGCTGGATGACTTCGGCACGGGCTTTTCATCACTCAACTATCTCAAGCGACTACCGGCCCAAACGATCAAGATCGACAAGTCTTTCGTGCGTGACATTCTTCACGACAAGGACGACCTCGCTTTATCCGAGGCAATCATCAACCTATCGCGGACGTTCGAACGCGAGGTGATTGCGGAAGGTGTAGAAACGGACCTGCAAGAGAAAATGCTCTGGGGATGGGCTGCTATTTGGCCCAGGGATACGGTATCGCGCCACCCATGCCGGCAGGCCAGGTTTCTGATTGGGTGACCCTTTACGAGTTAACGCACCGATAACGAATGAGGATGGCAATCGTACTTGGGCGGTTCATTTTGAATGATTGGATATCCTGCGCGAACCTAGACCAGCTCACGCAGGATGGCAGGTGGTCAGGAATTCCTTAGTTGAATGTCATGCTCCCGACGTCTGGCCAACATGTCTGCAGCAACGAGCGCCAGTAACGGCAGCACGCCGACCTTGAGGCCCAGTTCCCATGATCCAAGGAACCCAATCAGTACCGCTCCTACAACAACGATGGCAGCAACGCAGTGTGCGCAAAAGCGCCATAACTCGAGTGCAACGACCTGAGCATTCTGGTTGTTGGTCATAGTTAGCCCCTCTTTCTTGTTGTAATAAGCTTTGTACAATTTCAGCGTAGTCAGCATAACGACTCGTGCAAACACAATTTTGTTTCAAGAATGTGTCTATCTCGCAGGTTCCAGCCGCTTAACCCCCTCCCAACGACAGTATTCACGAGGCCTCCGGCACGCGGAATGGCTAAACAACTGGGCCGCGAATCGTTATTGACGCCTTTTGATTGCTCGACGAGCGGTCTTTATTCTTCCGGACCGCTCTAATAGCCGTGACCTAGACGGGAACAATCTCATTGAGCGCGCGCTGCAAGATGTTCAGGGTCCGATCAATATTTTTCAGTTTCTCCAGACCAAACAGCCCCATACGGAAAGTCTGGAAACCCTCTGGCTCGTCGCATTGCAGGGGCACACCTGCGGCAATTTGCAGGCCCTGCGCCGCAAACTTGCTGCCGTTCTTGATGCCTGCATCGTCCGTGTAGCAGACCACCACGCCGGGCGCTTCGAATCCTTCGGCAGCCACACTCTTAAAGCCCTGTTGAGCCAGTAACGACCGAACTCGTTGACCGAGCTCCAATTGCTGTGCACGAACGGTTTCGAAGCCGTAATCCCGTGTCTCCAACATCACGTCGCGAAATCGCGCCAATCCATCGCTCGGCATGGTGGCGTGATAGGCGTGACCGCCCTGCTCATAGGCCTGCATGATCTGCAGCCACTTCTTCAGGTCGCAGGCGAAACTGCTGCTCTGTGTCGCCTCGACACGTGCCTGGGCAGCCTCACTGAGCATCACCAGCGCGCAGCAGGGTGATGCGCTCCAGCCTTTTTGTGGCGCACTGATGAGCACGTCCACACCGCTTGCCTGCATATCGACCCAGAGCGCACCTGAGGCGATGCAGTCCAGAACGAATAGCCCCCCCACCGCGTGCACGGCATCGCCGATCGCGCACAGGTAGTCATCCGGCAGGATGATCCCGGACGAGGTTTCCACATGGGGAGCAAATACCAGGTCCGGCTTGTTGGTGGAAATGCTGGCGACCACTTCATCTATAGGCGGCGGTGTGAACGCAGCTTGCGCCGCTTGATCCACTGGTCGAGCCTTGAGCACCGTGGACTGCGCCGGAATGCTGCCCATGTCGAATATTTGCGTCCATCGATAGCTGAACCAGCCGTTTCGGATAACCAGGCAGTTGCGGTCCTGCGCGAGCTGGCGCGCAACAGCTTCCATTCCAAAAGTGCCACTGCCGGGCACCACAACAACCGAGTGGGCGTTGTAGACAGATTTCAGTGTGGTGGATATGTCGTTCATGACGCCCTGGAACGACTTGGACATGTGGTTTAGCGATCGGTCCGTGAAGACGACCGAATATTCGATCAGTCCATCGGGGTCGACGCGGGGGTATAGCTCCGACATGAGTTCACTCCGTAGATAGAGGTCTGACTTCGACCCTGCCCGAAGCATCAGCGCTTTACAAGCACAACCAAAATCCCTCCACAGCGTAGCCACAAACCCGCGAATTGCGTGAGCGCAAACCTCCCCTCTCGGTGCCTTAGCCTTGTATCAATCCGCCACCAATCTCACCAACTCTTAAATAGTTCAAATAAAGCCTATGCCGCCTATCGGATTATTTGCGAAACCCGAAGCGAGACGGCGTTAACGGTGAATTCAAAAAAATGACGCCACCATTGGTGCCGCCGTTGTAGCTAGCGGCTTCCAGCCTTGCTCAAAATCTGGCGAACATGGCCTTTAAATATCAAATTGATATCACGCGCTTTAATAGACTGTTTTTTGGCGCCTTTTAAAAGGCGCTGAATGTTTAAGCGATTTTGAAAATAAATTATAAATATCTAAGCGGAACGGGCGGCCTCGGCAGCCCATTTCGTTTACCCATTGGTTCGTTCTGTTTGTGGTATCCCGCCTGCCTTTGCAGCGCCGCTTATTGATCAACCTCCCCCTGTCGCTTCATCGAAACCTGCGTTTCGATGTTTATGATCACGGTGAGCCGATGTTTACCTCGTTTGTTTCTAAGGCCTGTAAAGGCCCCATGTCTGCAATTGCCCTGTCCACGCTGTTGGCTTTGGTCCCTGTAAACGGTCTTTACGCCGCTACCCCCCCCACTACGGGAGTCTCCACTCTCTCCTACTCGGCGCTGATCAATAAATTCACCAACAGCTACTGGCTGAACGGCTCCTGGCGAGCCTCGGCAGCCGTATCGGTCGCTGCCACACAACAGAACATGGCGGCGTTCAAAGTCGGCACCTCGGTGAAAACAGCAGATGGGCAGATTCGAACCGTCACCGCGCTCAAACCCGCCAGCGGGGCGCTGACCGTGTTCATGAACGGTCCGGTGCTCGACGGCAATCTGGTCGGTTATCCCAACAGACTTCGCGTGAGCACCGTAGCAAGTACGCTGCCCGTGCCAACCGAACCGAGCCCCGCTCCGGTTTCCTCACCGAGCCATGCGGCGCTGATCAATAAGTTCACCAACAGCTACTGGCTGAACGGCTCCTGGCGGGCGTCGGCGGGCGTTTCGGTCGCCGCGACCGCGCAAAACAAGGCGGCCTTCATAGTCGGAGCATCGGTACGCACGGCCGACGGTCAGGTGCGCACCATCACCTCGGTAAAGCCCGCCAGCGGCGCCCTTACGGTGTTTATGGAAGGCCCCGTGCTCGATGGCAATCGCATTGGTTATCCGCACAAACTCAGCCTGGTAGCGGCTCCGGTCATCCTGCCCGCCGCGCCTTCGGCGCCGATTGCGGAGGTCACGCTGCCAGCAATCGAGCCTGTACAGCTGGTCGGTGTTGCCCTGTCCGGGGCCGCCTTTGGTCCTTCTGTCTTGCCAGGCAAGCACGGTACCAATTACATCTATCCGGCCGAGTCCTATTACAAGAAATACGCCGAGCAGGGTTTGAAGCTGGTTCGGTTGCCATTTCTCTGGGAACGCATCCAACCGCAGCTGGACACCGAGCTCGACACTGCGCAACTGGCACTGCTTACCCAGTCGCTCGACTTTGCCCACAAGCATGGCGTGAAGGTCGTGCTGGACATGCATAATTACTATCGTTACTACCGCCAGCCGATAGGTTCCGAAACCGTACCGATTCAGTCGTTCGCTAATACCTGGAAGCGTATCGCGCTGAAAGTGGGGAAACATCCGGCACTCAGCGGCTACGGGCTGATGAACGAGCCGAACACCAAAGGGCTCTGGCCGCAAGCAGCGCTGGCAGCTGCCAAGGAGATTCGCAAGGTCGACCGGGCTAACTGGATCTACGTTGCCGGCGATCGGTTTTCCAGCGCCTGGCACTGGCCGCAAGCGAATACGCAGCTCATTGCCGATCCGTGGATGCGCGACCCGAGCAATAACCTGATCTTCGAAGCCCACATGTACCTGGATCGGGACACCTCGGGCATGTACGCCGACAAGACCGAGACCTTTGCCCCGGAGCTCGGCATCAATCGCGCCAAGCCTTTTGTGGACTGGCTGCGAACCAACAACCTGCGTGGTTTCATCGGCGAGATGGGTGTACCCAACTACGCCCCCGATGCGATCGTCGCAATGGATAACCTGCTCGGCTATCTGCGCGAGAACTGCGTTCCGCTGACCTATTGGGCCGGTGGCCCATGGTGGGGCAATTACATTCTTGCACTCGACGTAGCGGGAGGCGCGGAGCAGCCCCAGTTGGCGGTACTGAGAAAGCATGCCGCGACCCCGAACAGCTGCGCAGCCATTGGCGAGCCCATGTAACCGCGCCAGCCAACCGCGCCAGCCAAGGCCTGACACGTTCGCGTGTCAGGCCTTTTTTGTAGGGTCGTTCCTCAACGAGTCGTCAGTCGAACCCGTTCCCCTTTTCCAAGCAAAAAACAAGCGGAACCAATCAAGCTGTCAACGGGACGAATCCGTTGTGCCTGCGAAGGTACTCGAACGGCCGATATGATGTCGCGCCGAACAGCACCGAGGATCGGTCATGACGGAAGAAATCCTGTTGGCAGCGACTGGCCTGCTGGTCGTGCTGACTTTTCTACCACTCTGGAAGAACCCCGTCTGGTGGGTGCGCGGGCTCGATTTCCCCCGCTTGCAACTGTGCGTACTAGCCTTTGCATTGCTATTGGCCCAGGCGCTATTGCTGTCTTACGCCAAACCGCTTCAAGTTCTGATCAGTGCCCTTTCGATCCTCTGCCTTGCCTACCAGGCCTGGTGGATCATCCCGTACACCCGCTTGTGGCGTCCCGAGGTGAAAACAGCCGTTCCTGACAGCGAAAGACCCCGCATACGCGTCATGGCGGCAAACGTCCTGACGCCGAACCGCCAGACCGACAAGCTCAAAGCGCTGGTCCGCGAACACCGGCCCGATATCTTGGTAACGCTGGAAACTGATCAATGGTGGGAGGATCAGCTCGAGGAACTGAGCAACGAATACCCCTACTCCTGCCGGTGCCCGCTGGACAACCTTTACGGGATGCATGTCTGGTCCCGTTTGCCGTTGGAAAATGCGGAAACCCGTTTCCTGGTCGAAGACGATGTGCCGTCGATGCACGCCAAGGTCCGTCTGAATGATCAGTTGGCGATTCGCATGCACTTCCTGCACCCCGCTCCGCCTAGCCCAACGGAAAACGACGAATCAACCGAGCGCGACGTCGAACTGCTGGTAGTAGCCGAGAGCGTTCGGGATGATCTGGAAGACATTCCGGTCATCGTCACCGGCGACCTCAACGATGTAGCCTGGTCACCTAACACACGACTGTTTCGCAAGATCAGCGGCCTGCTGGACCCACGCGTCGGTCGCGGTATGGTCAATAGCTTCCACGCTCAGCACTGGTTTCTCCGCTGGCCGCTGGATCACTTGTTTCATAGCCATCACTTCCAGCTGGTACGCATCCAACGCCTGCCCGAGTTCGGTTCCGACCATTTTCCTGTACTGGTCGAACTGCAATATGACCCAGCGCCTGATCAGCAGAGCCTGCAAGGCGACGAGGATGATGAACTTGAAGCGGAGGACAAAATCCGCGAGGAAGGAGTCAGCGTGACCGACGTGCCTGAGCCTGAAAAGCGTTGAGCTGAGCGGGTTACTCGAGCGTGGTTAGGGCACCGAGTACCGGACAGGCGAGCAGCGACCCAGCGAAATTGGCGCTCAGTGGGGTGCATCCACATCCCGTTGAACCGGCTGAATTGGGCTAATTCACACTTGCTGATAGGAGCTGCGATGCTTGCGCGTCGCTGGCCACTGCTCGCCCTCGAGAAGCCCAGTCGCATGCGGTTGAGCCAGCGCTCAGATGGCCACGCACTCCGGCAACGGCCTGCACCGTCGCCGGAGGACAGTCCAAAGCACTGCAAGGGTCTACGCTGAGGAGGAGAGACACGGATGCCGACCACGTTCGCATTCGGCTATCGGTCGACATGACAGATTGCATTGACCGTGCCGCCGCTCAGGTATCCAGCCTCACCTCACCCCGGAGGACAGCCACATGGTCACCAGCACGCTCGGTGTCGAGCTCGACGCGGCGATGCGCAATCGGCTCGAGGAGGCGGCCAGCCGGCTTGAGCGCCACCCACGGTGGGTGATCGAGCAAGCGCTGCTGCACTACCTTGAACAGGTCGAGAGCGACACTCAACCACACGACGCCGAGCCGCCGCCGCAGGCCAGCCCGGACCATACGGCTGAAGTCACCCCTGGCAGCCAGCCGTTTCTCGAGTTTGCCGAAAGCATCCTGCCGCAGTCGGTGCTCCGCGCGGCCATTACTGCAGCCTATCGCCGCCCCGAACCAGAGGCATTGCCGATGCTGCTGGAGCAGGCGCGGCTGTCACCGGTAAAGGCCGAAGCGACCCACCGTCTCGCGCTGCGCATCGCCGAGAAACTGCGTAATCAGAAAAGTGCCGGCGGACGTCAGGGGCTGGTTCAAGGGCTGCTTGAGGAATTCTCGTTGTCATCCCAGGAAGGCGTAGCTCTGATGTGCCTAGCCGAAGCGCTGCTCAGGGTGCCGGACAAAGGCACACGTGATGCGTTGATCCGCGACAAGATCAGCACCGGCAACTGGCAACCGCACCTGGGCAACAGCCAGTCGGTCTTCGTCAACGCCGCCACCTGGGGCCTGATGCTCACCGGCCGGCTGGTGGCCACGCACAATGAAACCAGCCTGTCTTCATCACTGAATCGCCTGATCGGCAAAGGTGGCGAGCCGCTCATCCGCAAGAGCGTGGACATGGCGATGCGGTTGATGGGCGAGCAGTTCGTCACCGGCGAAACCATCAACGAGGCGCTGGCCAATGCCCAAACCATGGAGGCCAAAGGCTTCCGCTACTCCTACGACATGCTTGGCGAAGCGGCGCTGACGGCTGCAGACGCGCGGCGCTATCTGGCTTCGTACGAACAGGCGATCCACTCCATCGGCATGGCTTCGCGCGGTCGCGGGATCTACGAGGGCCCAGGCATATCGATCAAACTGTCGGCGCTGCACCCGCGCTACAGCCGCGCGCAGTACGACCGCGTGATGGATGAACTCTATCCAGTCTTGGTGTCATTGACTGAATTGGCACGGCGCTACGACATTGGCATCAACATTGATGCCGAGGAGGCGGACCGTCTCGAGCTGTCGCTGGAACTGCTCGAACGGCTCTGCTTCGAGCCGTCATTGGCCGACTGGAACGGCATCGGTTTCGTCATCCAGGCTTACCAGAAGCGCTGCCCCTATGTAGTGGATTTCCTGATCGACCTGGCCAAGCGCAGCCACCATCGGTTGATGATCCGCCTGGTCAAGGGCGCCTACTGGGACAGCGAGATCAAGCTGGCGCAGCTCAATGGCCTTGAGGGATATCCGGTCTATACGCGCAAGGCTTATACCGACGTGTCGTTCATTGCTTGCGCGCGCAAGCTGCTTGCCGCGCCCGAAGCCATCTATCCGCAATTCGCCACACACAATGCGCATACCCTGGCCGCGGTTTATCACCTGGCCGGGCAGAACTACTACCCCGGGCAATATGAATTTCAGTGCCTGCACGGCATGGGCGAGCCGCTCTACGAGCAGGTTGTCGGCAAGGGAGACGAACGTCTAAACCGGCCTTGCCGGATCTACGCACCGGTTGGCAGCCATGAAACCCTACTGGCCTATCTGGTGCGTCGCCTGCTGGAAAACGGCGCCAACACCTCCTTCGTCAACCGCATTGCGGACAAGAGCATCTCGTTGGACGAACTGGTGGCCGACCCGGTAACGACGGTCGAGCAACAGCTCGCCTCGGAAGGCACCCTCGGCCTGCCGCATCCACGAATTCCGTTGCCGCATCATCTCTATGGCGAAGGCCGCCTCAACGCCTGCGGTATCGATCTGTCCAACGAGCAAAGACTAGCCTCGCTTTCGTCCGCACTGCTTGCCGGTGCACGCGTGCACCTCACCGCCAGCCCATTGCTCGGCTGCGACACCGTTTCGACGTGCTCTGCTACCCCCTTGCACAATCCTGCTGACCACCGAGACATCGTCGGTCACGTGCAGGAAGCGAGCGAAGCGGACGTCGATAACGCCCTGCGCTGTGCTCACGACAGTACCAGTGCCTGGCGCACCACACCGCCGGCAGAGCGCGCCGCGGCATTAGAAAAAGCTGCGGAATTGATGGAACAGCGCATGCAGCAGCTGCTGAGTGTACTCATCCGTGAGGCAGGCAAGTCATACGCCAATGCTATCGCGGAGGTGCGTGAAGCCGTCGACTTCCTGCGTTTCTACAGCGCCGAGGTGCGTGGCAACTTCCACAACGACACTCATCTCCCGCTCGGCCCGGTGGTCTGCATCAGCCCTTGGAATTTCCCGCTTGCGATCTTCACTGGCCAGGTCTGCGCCGCGCTGGGCGCCGGCAATACAGTACTGGCCAAGCCCGCGGAGCAGACGCCCTTGATTGCCATGCTGGGCGTGCAGATCCTGCATGAAGCCGGCGTGCCTAAAAGCGCGCTGCAGCTACTGCCGGGCCGCGGCGAAACCGTCGGTGCCCAGCTGATCGCCGACGAGCGCATCCGCGGCGTGATGTTCACCGGCTCCACCGCGGTCGCTTCGATCCTGCAGCGCAGCCTCGCCGGTCGCCTGGATGAGCACGGTCGAAGCATTCCCTTGATCGCCGAAACCGGTGGCCAGAATGCGATGATCGTTGATTCGTCAGCTTTAGCCGAGCAGGTGGTCATGGACGTGATGGCCTCGGCTTTCGACAGTGCCGGTCAACGCTGCTCAGCCCTGCGGGTGTTTTGCATACAGGAGGATGTCGCCGAAAGAGTTATCGGCATGCTCAAGGGTGCCATGGGCGAAGCGCGTATGGGGAACCCGCAGCGCCTGTCCGTGGATGTCGGCCCGGTAATCGACGCCGAGGCGCGCGACAACATCGAGCGCCACCTGCAAACCATGCGCGACAAGGGTCGCCGCGTGCATCAGCTGGCCCGTGTCGATGAAAAGGCCTGTGCTCATGGCACTTATGTAACACCTACGCTGATCGAACTCGAACGCCTTGATGAGCTGCAGCAGGAAGTATTCGGTCCGGTGCTGCATGTGTTGCGCTATCGCCGCACCGGGCTTGATCAATTACTGAACCAGATCAACGCGGCGGGCTATGGATTGACCTTGGGTGTGCATACCCGCATTGATGAAACCATCGCCAGGGTCATCGACCGGGCCAAGGTCGGCAATCTCTACGTCAACCGCAACATCGTCGGCGCGGTCGTCGGGGTGCAGCCGTTCGGCGGCGAAGGGCTTTCCGGTACCGGCCCCAAGGCTGGCGGCCCACTGTATCTATATCGTCTGCTGTCAGAGCGGCCGGACGACGCACTGTTGCGCGCACTCGACTTCGGCGGTTCTCCTGCGCAGCCCGAAGTGCGTCGATCCCCCGCCCAGGTCGATGCCGCCAGGCAGTTCCAGGACTGGGCCCGGCTAAACGGCCGGGAATCAATTGCCGCGTTGTGCGACCGTTACGCCAGTCAATCTCAGAGCGGCACCACGCGCTTGCTCAACGGCCCCACCGGTGAACGTAACAGCTACAGCCTGCTACCACGCGAACATGTCCTGTGTCTGGCGGATGACGAAAACGACCTGTTGATCCAGCTGGCAGCGGTATTGGCGGTTGGTAGCGAGGCGGTGATGGTGGATCTGCAGTCGGCGCGAGCGCTGCGCGGCACGCTCCCGCAGGCAGTTCAAGCCAGGATCACGCTGACGCCGGATTGGACCAGCGACGCGACGCGTTTCGATGCCGTGCTGTACCACGGCGACACCGACCAGCTGCTTGAGGTCAGCCAGCTGCTGTCGCAGCGCAGCGGTCCGATTATCGGCGTGCAGGGAATGAGGAGCGGCGACACTGATATTCCGCTTGAGCGGCTGTTGATCGAGCGGGCGTTGAGCATCAATACCGCTGCAGCGGGCGGCAATGCCAGCCTGATGACCATCGGCTGACCGGCCCAGCTGGCCACGCTACCGCTGGTTTGGTCTCGACATGCTGGTTGACCGCCCCCCACTCCGCCGGGGAATAAGCCGCCGCAACTCTGCGGTTGTACATGTGGGTTGCGGTTTGGCGCGTTACGCAATGTTGCTGTTGCATCTGAAAACAACAACCGACATCGCATGATTACGCTAATGCGAACGATTTGTGTTTGATATAGCGTTAAGCTTGTCTTAGGATGCAGCCCGCCTGACAAACCGAGCGTGCCGCAATCCAATGAAAGTTGCCGACCAGACGAGGATCTCTGTTCACCTGGCGATGCTGATCAACATGCTGTCCATTGGCAGCCTGATGATGGTCATGCCGCTTGGGCCGGACCTCGTGCGCGAGCTCGGCATGCAGGCCAGCCACGTCGGCTACATCAGCGGCGGCGCAACTTTGGCCGCCGCGCTAAGTGGGTTCGTCAGTGCACCCTGGCTGGATCGTTTCGACCGCAAGCGCGCGCTAATCACCCTCCTCGTCCTGCGATTTGCCCTGCTGCTGAGCTGTGCCTGGGCGACCGGGCCCAACCAGCTGATTGCAATCTTCGTACTGTCCGGCCTGGTGGCGGGTCCGATGGGCGCGATTCTGATGGCCACCATGCTCGACCTGATACCGCCTGCGGAGCGCGGCCGCCAGCTTGCCTATGTCGGGATGGGCTTTTCACTCGCCGCGATTCTGATCATTCCGCTGGCCTTGGAATGTTCGATTCGCTGGAACTGGACGGCACCTTTTTTCCTGTTGGGCGGGACGGGGCTGCTGCTCGCGCTGCTGTGCCAGTTGTTGCTGCCCAAGCCTGCGGTCGTGGAGCGGCCAAAAGCCTCGATCCGATCGCTGTTGGGTTCGCGCCTCTGCCTGGTCGCACTCGGCATCACGTCATTGCAGATGTTTGGGCACTTCCTACTGGTGCCCCACTTCGCCACTTACTTTGAATTCAACCTGGACTTTCCCCGCCCGCATCTGGGTCTGCTGTATCTGCTCGGCGGCGTTGCCAGCCTTGCGGCCATGCGGATCGGCGGCGCCTGGATCGACCGCGGCAGCACTGTAACGGTGGTGCTTGTCAGCAGCGGCTGCCTCTCACTGGTTACCTTGCTTGGGTTCGCCGCCCCGGTGGGCATCTCCCTCTACGTCATCTTCACGCTGTTCATGGCGCTGAGTGCCGTGCGTACCAACAGCACCATGACCATTGCCGCCGGCGTTCCCCATGCTCACCAACGCGCAGCATTCATGGCGTTTCAAGGAACGGTTTCGAATGTCGCAGCCGGACTCGGCAGTTTGTTTTCAGCGCGCTATCTGAGCGAAGGGCCTCAACACCAAGTGATCGGCTTCGAACAGCTAGCCGCCTTCTATGCAGTAGCGGGCGTCGTGGCGGGTCTCGGCGTGCTTTATCTGCTCTACGGCATCAGACAGCGCGACATGTGCCTCACCTCAACCAAACAACAGGCGGGCTAACCCGTCGCGGATACGTGATCAGTCCTTTCGACCCTCGAGCAGCAACGGAGCATGCTATGTCAATCGCACTAAACCGGAGTATCAGCCGTCCCCGTCACCTATCCCTGACCCTCCTGGCCAGCCTTATGCCGCTTGCCGCACTCGCGGCCGAGCCTGTTGCTCTGGAGCAGCAAGTCATCACCGCCACCCAGACGGCACACAGCGAGCTCAGCGCGCCGGCCAGCGTGTCGGTGGTGACCCGTGAGGAGCTTGAGCAAAGACCGGTTTACAACCTGGCCGATGCAGTGAAGTACCTGCCCGGTGTGCAAATTAGCCCCTCCTCGACCTACGGCCGCAAAGAGATCAAATTGCGTGGCTTGGATGCGGACTACACACTACTTCTTGTCAACGGCCGCCGGATTAACTCTCGCGATGTATTGACCTCCGAGTACGCGAATGATTTTGACTTGTCGTCGATCCCCATTGCGGCAATTGATCGCATCGAGGTGATCCGCGGGCCGATGTCCTCGCTGTACGGAGCCGCCGCGATCGGCGGTGTGGTGAATGTGATCCTGCTGCAACCGAGCAACCAAACCAGGGCTGGAATCGCCTATACCTATGAGGCGCCAACCGTGGGCGACTCAGGCGACAGCCACAAAGCCAGTGGTTACGTAAGCGGCGCGCTGATCGAAAACAGGCTCTTAGGAAACCTGATTGTTGAAGGCGTCGACCAGGCTGCTTGGCGCTCAGACCAAACCGTTTCGCCAGATGCCGATGCTGCAGAGCACCGCCAGGCCGGCAGCCTGTACGGCTCGCTGCGTTGGTTGCTTGACGAGCGGCAGACCGTCGACGTTGACGTCACCCATCGACAAGATGACCGCGTTGCAAACTGGTATCCCGGCCTACGTTACGGCGTGGTTCAAAACGATCAAGAAATGGAGCGCACCAGCTTTGGGCTTGCACACAGCGGCCGCTGGGAGGGCATTGATAGCCGACTGCGCTACTACTATGAAGACGTTGAACTAACCGATGACTCCGAGCTGATGACCCGCTTCAACGGTAACCTGGTCGGGCAGGCGGAACAGCAAAATCACACGATTGATGGTCAGCTCAGTGGATTCGTTGCCGGCCAGCTGTTAACGGTGGGCGCAGAAGGCCGTCGAACCGAGTTCAGCCACAACCAGAATCTCGGGACCGAGACCAACGTTGATCAGTACGCATTCTTTGTACAAGACGAATTCTCGCTGGGGAATCTAGACGTGACGCTGGGTGGGCGCTGGGACCACCACGACGCGTTCGGTAGCGAGTTTAGTCCGCGCGCATACGGCGTCTATAACCTAACCGACAACTGGGTGATCAAGGGCGGTGTCGGCAAGTCGTTCAAGGCGCCTGCCATCTATCAGTCTGACGAAACCTACAGCGTGGCTGCGTGCCAAGGTTTCTGCCGGGTCAAAGGTAACGCGCAGCTAAAGCCCGAGACAGCAATAAGCTACGAGCTAGGCACGCTCTACCAAAACGACAGTTTCGAAGCAGGCGTCACACTCTTCCAGACAGAGATTGACGACATGATCGTCAGCGACCGCTGGAGTGCGGGATACCGCCCAACCGTGATGACCTACAGCAATATAAGCACGGCGCGCGTACGCGGTTATGAACTTGTAGGCCGCTACGCTTTCACCGAAGCACTCGGCCTGCGTGCGAACTACACCTATTCTGATGCCGAGGATCGCGAGGCTGAAAACCCGTTAAACAACACTCCGCAGCACGTTGCGAACGTCGGGCTCGATTGGCGGGCATTATCGGCACTCGCGCTAAACCTAGACTACCAGTACGTCGGAAGCCAATGGCTGTCGACACCAGCCAGCGGAGCCCAGGAAAGCGGGGCCTTCCACGTGCTCAACCTAGGCAGTCGGTACCAGGCTACGCCTCAACTTGCATTTAACGCCGGCATGAACAACCTGTCCAACGAGAAGCGCGACGATGTCGCCCAGTCGGTCGACAACATCCTCATGGGCCGCACAGTGTTCGTTGGCTTCAGCTACGACATCTGATACTCGCCATTGCCCGGCAGCCTAGCTGCCGGGTTTCAGGAGCTTGCTCGAAACCAATGACACGGATTGATTCGACCTTCCCCGGCTACCAGCAAGCGGTCCTCATGGCTGGCGGCGCGCTTCTGCTGGGCTTGCTGGCGCTCTCGATGAGCACCGGCGCGGGTGTCTACGGCGCGGTCGAAGTGCTGCACTATCTTCTCGGAAACCAACTCGCCGTGGCGGACGAAAAGCTGGCCATGGTAGTTGAGACACTGCGTTTGCCGCGTACGCTGGCGGCGCTCGTTGTTGGCGGAAGTCTTGCCATCGCCGCCTCGCTGCTGCAAAGCGCAACTCGTAATCCGCTGGCCGAGCCCGGCTTGCTCGGCGTAAATGCCGGCGCCGTACTGGGTCTGGTCATCGGTCTCATTTTCTACGGCGTCGAATCGACACGGGGCTACCTGCTCTGGTCCGGTGCCGGTGCCCTGCTGGGCAACCTCGTGGTGCTCGGCATCGGCTTGATGCTGGGTCAGGCCAGCCCGCTGAAACTCATCCTCGCCGGCGTCGCGCTGGCTGCGATATTCGGCGGCCTTTCGAATTTCATGTTGCTGTCAACACGTGTGGCGCTGGAGCAGTTTCGGTTCTGGAATCTGGGCTCCCTCTCGGCCACCCGGCTCGATGCGGTGGGCACCGTCACGCCCGTCGCGCTGATAGGCCTTGCGCTTGCTGGGCTGCTGTGCCGACAACTGACTCTGATGCAAATGGGTGACAGCCAGGCGCGGGCGCTGGGCATTCACACCACCTGGGTGCGACTGGGCGTCCTGGTCGCCTCGACATTGCTGACGGCCTGCGCAATCTCCCTGGCCGGGCCAGTTGGCTTTGTAGGATTTCTGGCAGCTTACTGCGCTCGACTGATCGAACCGGTAGCACTGCTCCGACAGCTGCTGTTCTCGACGCTGTTCGGCATGGTGTTCCTCTTGGCGGCTGATGTGCTGGCGCGCTGGCTGTTGCAACCCTTCGAGCTGCCGGTCGGCACCTTGCTGGCCGCGCTTGGCGCGCCGGCGCTGATCGCTATCGTCTTGCGCGGTGGCTTCCGCTCTCTGTTGGCTGTGAGGTAAGAATGGAATCAACCACTCCCAGTGGGGTATGGGCGCTGCGCATAGGCGGCCTGAGCCTGCTGCTGCATCGGCGCAACTGGCTCATGTGTGGCCTACTGACCCTGTTGCTTGCCGTACTGGCTACGCTGGCGATCAGTCTGGGCTCAGGCAAGATGGGCCTACAAGATGTGATTGCCACCCTGCTCGGCAATGGCAGCAAGCTGCACGAGATCATGGTGTTCAAGATCCGTATGCCGCGGGTGGCAGCCGCCATCGTTGCCGGCCTCGCCATGGGCATGGCGGGCTGCCTGATACAGACACTGGTGCGCAATCGTCTGGCGACACCAGACATGATCGGTGTGAACGAAGGCGCCTCCCTGGCAGTAGTGGGTTTTTCCCTGTACCTGACGCTAGGTAGCTGGCCCTGGTGGGCTTCACCGCTGGGCGCGGTGCTGGCCGCTGTGGCGTTGTTCACCCTGTGTCGGCGCCCCGGTGAGCAAGGCTATCTGTTCATTGTCATCGGTATCGCACTGTCGGAGCTACTCGGGGCGATCGGTGACTTCGCCATGTCCACTCAACCGCTGGTGCACCTGGGCAGTCTCTATCTCTGGACCATGGGGCACTTCGCTGGCGTCAGCTACCAGACCGTCAACCCAATCGCCATGGTGCTGCTCGCGCTGTGTCCGCTGATGGCCTTGGTCAACCGCCCCCTGGCCTTGCTGCGTTTTGGCGACGCCACTGCACAGAACCTGGGCATCCGCGTGCCGCTGGTGCAGCTCGGTGTGTTGGGCCTGGCCATCCTGGTGGCCTCGCTGGGTACAGCGATTGGGGGGCCGGTCGTATTCATCGCAATGGCCGCGCCGATCCTGGCGTCCTGGCTGGCGGGCGATAACCTGGCCCCACTTTGGCTATCGGCTCTTTGCGGAGCGGTCCTGCTGTTGGGCAGTGACACTCTGGTTCGGGTACTGGCGCAGCCGGCAGAGATCCCCACCGGCATCATGACACGGCTACTTGGCGGCATCCTGCTGCTGGCATTGCTGCTCAAGGACAGACGAGGAGCTGACTGATGACGGTACTGAGCGTCGAACACCTTCATTTCGCCTATCAGGACAAGGTGGTCCTGGACGACCTCACTTTCTCGCTGCCCAAGGGCCGGTTGATCGGAATCGTCGGGCCCAACGGCAGCGGCAAATCCACCCTGCTCAAGCTATTGGCGCGTCAGCTTCCGTTGCAACGTGGCGAAATCCACGTGCACGGGCAGTCGCTTTCCCGTTACTCGATGAAAAGCCTCGCTCGTCAGCTGGCATTTCTCCCGCAGCGCCCCGTGATGGCCGAAGGAATTCGTGTCGAGCAATTGGTGCAGTACGGCCGGCATCCGCATCAAGGCTGGTTCAACCAGTGGACTGATGAGGATGCGCACCAGGTCGCCCGCGCACGCACCGCCATGCAGCTCGACGCCATCTGGCATCGCCAGGCTTCCTCGCTTTCTGGCGGACAGGCGCAGAGAGCGTGGCTAGCCATGATCCTGGCGCAGAACACCGATCTGATCCTGCTCGATGAACCCACCAGCGCACTGGATATCGGCCATCAGGCCGAAGTCATGGAGGCGGTGCACCGGATCGCAGCCGAAGGCCGCACGGTGCTGATCGTCATCCATGACCTGGGCATCGCCGCGCGCTATTGCGATGAACTGATTGCCCTCGCCGATGGGCAGATTCAGGCCATGGGGCGTGCACGCGACGTGATGACCAAAGCGCTGGTGGACCGCCTTTACCAGACCGAGGTGGACATTCTGCCTGCGCCTGGTGACGGCGCTCCGGTAATCGTGCCGCGTCGCCGTTCGCTCGCCGAGTCTGCGCTTCCCGCCTCTGCGCCATCAGCCACCCGCACCCCAGCGGTGCACGAACCCGCTCAAAAGGACACGACCCAATGATCAAACGAACCCCCTGGCACCTCACCATCGCACTTATAGCGGGGTTGATGACCCTCAGTGCGCACGCCGCCACCCGTCAGGTGGAAGATGCGTTCGGCAACACTGTCACCGTTCCGGCCGAGCCTGAGCGTGTTGTCACGCTCAACGAAATCGATCTGGATACGGCGCTGACACTGGGCGTGACACCGATCGGCACCGTCAACGGTCGCGGCCAGGCGGCACCTCCACGTTACCTGAAAGGCAAGGTGCCGTCAGGCATCAAGGTCGTCGGTGATCTGGACAACCCCAACCTGGAAACGCTGCTTGAGCTGGAACCGGATCTGATCCTCACCGGTCCGGTCAAGCCGGAGCAGCTGGCGATACTCAACGAGATCGCGCCTACGGTTGTGACCTTTAAATGGGCCGAACCTTGGCAGTCCAGCATGCAGCGAACGGCGCATGTGCTGAACAAGGATGCTGAAGCCAAGGCTTTTCTGGACCGCTACGAAGCACGTGCAGCCGAGGCGCGTGAGCGTCTGAAGGACCATCAAGGCGAGACGTTCAGTATCGTTCGCTGGAACCCGAAGGGCCCGTCCTACATGTTCAAGGACGCCTTCTCCAGCACTGTCGTGGAAGACGTCGGCCTGGTCCGCCCGGCTCACCAGCAGGACCCAGGCCACACTCACTCCATGGCACTGAGCCTTGAATCCCTTGAACTGCTGGATGCGGACTGGCTGGTGATCGGGACTCTGGCCACCAGCGGCGAAGCCGTCGAAGCGCTCCGCCAGGCGGAAGAAACTCCGGCCTTCCGTCAGCTTTCCGCGATTCAGGCCAAGCGTTTCGCCGCCGTTGATGGATCCTTGTGGACCTCGCTGGGTGGGCCGATGGCGGCCCTGCAGGTGATTGAAGACATCGAGACCATCGTGGGCATAGCGGACGCCGAGCCGGTAGCGAAGGACTAGCTGCATATAGCGCCCGTGGCCCTCTGGCCACGGGTTATCTTTTATCTCAGACCGGTTCGGGCAGTCGCTTGCGATCGATCTTGCCACTTGGCGTTTTCGGTAATGAGTCCAGTAAGACGATGCGGCCTGGAATCATGTAGTGCGGCAGGGTGAGCTGTAGCGCTCGGCGGGTCTGAACCCGACCGGGTTCTCCTCTGCTCCGTGCCACCACATAGCCGACCAGGCAGGCTTCGTCGCCCTCACCAAGCAAGCGGACCGCTGCATCTTCGACCCCTTCGATGCGCCGCAGGTTGGCTTCGACCTCTCCAAGTTCGATTCGAAAGCCACGCAGCTTGATCTGATCGTCAAGCCGACCAAGGTATTGGTATTCATCATCGGCAATACGGCGAACCCGATCCCCGGTACGGTACAGGCGCCTTCCTTGCCAATGGATGAAGGCACAGTCGCTCAGGTCTCTGCGTTGCCAGTAACCCTGTGCCAACGATACCCCTTCGATACAGAGCTCACCCTCGCCGCCCGGCCCGATGTCATTGCCGTTCTCGTCGAGAACCCAGTGTCGGTAGCCGTCGAGCGACTGCTTGAGCCGCACACCATGGTCCGCCAATGGCTGTTCGACCGGCGCCATCATCGACCAGACGGTTGCCTCGGTGGGGCCATAGCAGTTCCACAGCTGCCCCACCGACTCGCTGAGCCGTGCCGCAAGCGTAGCGTTCAAGGCTTCACCACCACAGAGCGCGACCAGCCCTTTACGACCTTGCCATCCCGCTTTGAGCAGCATTCGCCAGAACGCGGGTGTTGCCTGCAGGGTGTTCAGGTCCGGCCGGCTATCGAGCAATTGCAGCAGCGCTACCGGATCCTTGTGAGCTGGCGCGCAGACCACTTCGACATAGCCGCCCATCCATAGCGGTCCGAGCATCTCAAGCAGAGAAATATCGAAGGCCGGCGTGGTGGTAAACAGCCAACGGGTATCAGGGCCAACCCCGACACGACGCGTCGCTGCGTCGAGAAAGTTGCTTAACGCCGCCCGCCCAATCACCACGCCCTTGGCTTTTCCGGTGGAGCCGGAGGTGAACATCATGTAGGCAGGCAACCCGTCATCAAGATCCGGCGGCTCCGGCATCTCTGCCAGGCCGGGCCTCAGGCGCAACGAAGGTGTCAGCGAGCGCGACGGCCGCTCATCCTGAACGACGAAGAGCACGCGCGCGTCGTCGGCGATGCCTTTCAGACGGTCAAGGGGAAACTCAGGCTCGAGGGGCACAAAGCACAGGCCTTCATGCAGGCACGCAAGGAGCGCAGCGATCAGATCCGGGCCTCGGGCCAGGTGCAGCCCGAGGCGATCACCTGAAGTCAGGCCCGCCTCGCGCAATTGCAAGACAATGGCCGCAACCCGAGACTGCAACTCGACATAGCTGAAGCTGACGCCGAGACATCCCAGCGCCGGCCGCTCAGCATGACGTGCAAAGATGTGATCGAAATGAGGGGTTATTGCTGTCATTGCTGCTCTCCCGCCAGCGCAGCCAGGGTTTGCAGGTTAGTTCGTAACGACTGCAAAAAGCGGGCACCGAGGTCCGAGCGCAGGCTGCCGATCTGCCGCAAGGTCAGCAGGCCGTCAAACACGCCACCATGCAGGCTGATCAGTTCTGCAGACAGGTTGCCAGCACCGCTCGGGTTGCCCGGCGGCAACGGCAATGGCTGCCACTCGCCTGCTCCGCTCTGGTAATTGCCGAGGTAATTCAGCGCGACGGCCGGCAGCGGAAGACTGTCACGATGCGCCGGATTGCTGCGCAGCGGCAAATAGCCAACGCCCTTGTCCGGCACCTGGCGCAACTGCTCGGCAGCGTGCTGAACCAGCGCCGGCCAGTCCGCCTGGTTATGCACCCTGACCGGGAACATGCTGGTAAACCAGCCAACCGTGCGGCTGACGTCCAATCCGGCATCAATCGGTTCGCGGCCGTGACCTTCGAGCATGATCAACTGCTGCTCGCCGAGCCCCAGCTCCACCAGCGACCGGGTCAGCGCAGCCAGCAGCAACTCGCGGACGTCGGCCTGCAAACGCCTGGTCGTCATCTGAATCAGTTGCCGAGTGGTGACTTCATCCAGCTGTAACAGTTGCGGTTCGGAGTGCTTGCTGGACGACCATTCTTGGGGAAAGGTTTGATTCGTAAAAGCCTGGCCCATTGTACCGACGTGCTCACGCCAGTACGGCAGCTGCGCTTCAGCACGCTGCGCATAGGCAGCGAGGCCCTCGCCCCACTCGCGGTAGCTGCTGGTCTTGTCGGGCAACGCGTCGCCGCGGGCCAGTCGCTGCAGGTCTTCAACCAGAGTGCGCCACGACACCGCATCGATGACCAGATGGTGAAACGCAATAAACAGCCCTCGCTGGCCGTTCGGCAAGTTCTCGATGACGGCCCAGGCGAGCGTTCGAGCGCTGGCCGGATCGAGGTGGGATTGCAGCTCGGTTAGCACATGCTGTAACCCCGACTCGCCCAGCTCCGCGGCATCCAGTTGGGCAGGCTCGGGTAAGGGCAGGAAATCCCGATAACACTGGCCAGACGGAATGACGATCAGCCGCAGCGCATCGTGCTGCGCCAGCAATTGGCGCATGTAATCCATCAGCTGGAGCTGACTCACATCGGCCGGCAGGCTTAGCACAACGCCTTGGTTCCAATACTGGGGTTGAGCGAACGGCTGCTCAAAGAACCATTGCTGGATGGGCTGCAGAGGGAAATCGCCGGTCAGCAGACCCTGCTCGGCGCAGATCGCCTGGTTCTCGCGTGGCCCTTCGAGCACGCGGCACAGCCGGCGCACGGTCTTTGCCTCGAACACCTCTTTGACGCTACAGGGGTAGCCGGCATCGCGCAGACGTGTCGCCAGCTGGATGCTCAGAATCGAATCACCCCCCAACCGGAAGAAATCGCTTTCTACGCCCAGCGGCTGCTCCAGTAAACCCTGCCAGATCGCCAGCACGTGTCGCTCTAGATCGCCAGCGGGCGGCACTAGCTGTTCAGCTTCGGCCAGCTCAACCTTGGGCAGCTCTCGCTGATCCAGTTTGCCGTTGGCCGTAAGCGGCATCTTGTCGAGGATGACCAGACGCTGAGGCACCATGTATTCAGGCAGACGATGGGCTGCGGCCTGCAATACTGCGTCTGGCTCGGGTGTCGCTTCGCCAGCGGTTACCGTGGCGTAGGCAACCAGCGCCTGACGTGTGCCCTGGCTGACGACCAAGACTTTTACTTCCTGCAGGTTTGAGCAGCTGGCGTGCAGTTGAGCTTCAATCTCCCCCGGTTCGATGCGATAACCGCGCAGTTTGATCTGCGCATCCAGACGGCCCAGGTACTCGTATTCACCGTTGGCCAGCAGCTGTGCGCGGTCTCCGGTGTGATACATCCGAACCTTCACCCCGGCGAAATCATGCTCACGAAAGGCCTCAGCTGTACGCTCCGGCTGGTTGAGGTACCCGCCGGCCAACCCTAGCCCCGCCAGACAGAGCTCACCCGGAACACCAACCGGGCACACCGCGCCGTGCCGATCCAGAATCGCCGCTTGCATGCCATCGATAGGTTGGCCGATGGTCAGGCGTGAGCCTGCCGCGAGCGTCTTGGTCAGCGCCGTAACGGTGGCTTCGGTCGGACCATACATATCAATCAGACGGAACTGGGATGCCCAACGCTGTGGGATCGTAGGTGGGCAGGCCTCGCCGCCGAAGCCCACCGCTTTCATCGCCGGCAATGGCCGCTCCGGCAGCGTCGCGAGTAAGGCCGTCGCAAAAATCATCTGTGTGGTTTCGGTGCGCTCGATCTCATCCAGCAGACCCTCACCGGGATCGGCCCAGAGCAGACATGCACCGTGAACCAACGGCACCAGCGCACACATGTTGCCGGCATCGAACGACAAGGACATGCAGTCCAGCATTCGGTCACCCGGCGCGACATCGAGCCGGCGACCGTGGTCGAGTAGCAGGTTGACCAGTGATCCCTGTTCGATCATCACGCCCTTTGGCATTCCGGTCGATCCGGAGGTGTAGATCACCTGAGCGAGTCGTTGCGGGTCATGCTTGAGCGGCGTCGCGCATGGCGACTGGGCATCCAGCTGCACCTGGGTTTCATGGCTAACTAGATCGACCCAACGCGCACCTGGCTCCAGCTCGAACGGGGCTGCGCCCTGCCCGATGACCAGCTGCAAATTGGCGTCCCGCATGATGTGGTTGAGGCGCTGCTGGGGATAGTTCGGGTCCAGCGGGACATAGGCCGCGCCGACTTTCCAGCAGGCAAGCAACGCGACCGCAAACGCGTTTTCTCGCCGGGCCAGAACACCGATCAGCTCGCCTGGCGCACAGCCCTGGGCCTGTAACCAATTGGCAAGCCGGCTGGCACGGGCGTCTAGCTCCGCATAGCTGACATAGCCTTCCCCTTGCCGCAGCGCGGGTCGATTCGGATGTAGCTGAGCCATGTCGCTGAACAGCGAAAGCGGGGTCAGTCCGTCGGGATAGAGTGCGGGCAACGCCGACAGGCGCTCAGCGGTCTGGTCCAGCAACGAAGGATCGTGCATGGGCAACTGCCAGATGTCCTGCTCTGGCGCATCGAGCACGGCCTTCAGCATGTTCAGCAGTCGGCTCGCATAGCCTTCGATACTGCTGCGTTCGAACAGCGCCGTGGCATATAACCAATCAACCCGTACCGAATCCATCAGCTCGGTGACCTTGACCGAAATGTCGGTCTTGGCAGGCAATACCGGAGAGGTCTCCTCCACCGCGTCACAGCCGGGGATCAGGTCGTTGAAGTCGACCCGCGCCTGGTAGACCAGCATGATCTGAAAGATCGGGTTGATCGCGGTATGGCGGTCCATGCCTAACGCTTCGCTCAGGGCCTCGAACCGATAGAGCTGATGATCGAACGCCTGAAGATCGTCAGTACGGCACTGTCGCAAATACTCGACAAAGCTTTGCTGTTCGGGAAGCTGCGTACGTAACACCAGCGTGTTGACGAAAAAACCTAGCAAAGGCTCGACATCCGCCCGCTCGCGGTAGGCCAAAGGGGTGCCAACGACAATGTCGCGCTCACAGGAATGGCGTGCCAGCAGCAGCGCGAACAGCGCATGCAGACCGATGAAAGGCGAAGTGTTGTGTTGCTGGCACAGCCCTTTGAAACGATCCCAGAGCGCATTGTCGATAGTCGAGAACACCACTTCGCCGCCGCTGGCCGGTTGGGCAGGCCGTGGCTTGTCCAGCGGCAGGCTGTGCACCTCGGGGATCCCCGCCAGGCGTTCGACCCAGAAGGGTTTGAACTGCTCGTGATAGTCCCGGAATAAGCGCGAGTTGAACCAGCGTGCATAGTCGATGTAGGTCAGCGCGGGCTCGTCCCAAATCAGGCCCTCACGATTCTGGTACGCGAGAAACGCAGTCTTCAGGTCGGCGAACATGTTCTTCACCGACCAGCCATCCGAGATGATGTGGTGCTGGTTGATCATCAACACGTGCTCGCGCTCGCCCAGCGTTAGCAAGGTGACGCGCGTCAGCTGCCCGCTGGTGATGTCGAATGGGCGTTCAATCTCTTCCCGCACTCGCTGCGCGACTAGATCCTCACGTGCCTGCGGTTCGAGATGGCTGAGATCTTCCCGCGCCAGACTGAACCCGGTGTGCCGCAGTATCTCCTGCTCCCCCCGGCCCTCGGCGCTGCGCTGGAAGCGCGTGCGCAAACTGGCGTGACGGGCGACCAGCGCATCGAAGGCGAACTCCAGCGCCGCCACGTCCAGCTCGCCGGTCAGGCGGAAGAAGACGGGCATGTTGTAGAGGTGCGAATCCTGTTCGTACTGCTCGATGAACCAAAGCCCGCTCTGCGATGAAGACAGCGGACCGACGCTGAGGTGTTGTGGCGCGATCGGCGCATCGAATGCGCGTTGAGCCCTCAGGCATTCGATGATGGCGTCGCGATTGTCACGTATCTGCTGCCCGAGCGCGGGGGTTACAGCCTCTTTGCTCGACTGCGAAACCAGCTGCTGCTGATCGTTGAGCGCAAGCTGCACGCCCTGCTGAGCCAAGTGCTTCAGCAGGCCGATTATGTCTTTTTGCATCTGCTACCTCTCGGAGTCTCAGGCCGCCAGGGTGGCGCCGCCGTCGACGACGATGTCCTGCAGGGTGATGTGGCTCGCCAGGTCCGATGCGAGGAACAGCACGGTACGGGCGACCTCTCCTGGCGTGGCGATCTTGCGCAGCGGAATGCCCAGCTTGTACTGCTCCGGGAAGCCGGCGATGGTCCGCTCTCGCGCATCCTCGCTGTGCCACATGCCACGCTGCATGGCGGTATCGGTGGAGCCCGGCGAGACCAAATTGCAGCGCACGCCGTGCTCAGCCAGCTCCAGGCCCGCTGTTCGGATCAGGCTGGTAAGCGCAGCTTTGGATGCGCTGTACGCGGCCATCTGCATGCGTGGAACGTGAGTCGCATTGCTGCTCACCGCCACTACCGCTCCGCTGCCCTGCGCCTTGAAACGCGGGATCAGTTCGCGCAGCAGGTAAAAGGGACCGGACACGTTGACCCGTATCGACTCGTCCCAGTCAGCTGAACTCAGATCCTCAATAGCCCCGAGCCGCAAGATGCCGGCAACACTGGCGAAGACATCAATCCGCTGTGGTCCAATCAGCAGCTCGCCGCACGCATGGCGCACCGCGTCCGCATCACCAACATCAAGCAAGTAAGTAGTGAAGCCGTATTCACCTTCGGAAAAGGCGCGGTCGAAACCGATAACCTGCGCACCCAGCCGTGCGAAGCCTTCGGCCACGGCGCGTCCGATCCCCTGCCCGGCGCCGCTCACCCAAACACTTTGCCCGCTGAAACTCATCTGATCGTTCATTTGCTCGCCCCTTCACCAAACCATTTCCACAAGTTCTTGGCGCTGTTGCAGTCGGCTGTCCAAAAAACTGCAGAAGTCCGCCAGTTGCGGGTGATCGAAGACATCGGAAACCTTCACGGCGGTGCCGAACTCGGCGCCAAGGCGATTGACGATCTGGATGGTCTGCAGTGACTGCCCACCGAGCTCGAAGAAATTGTCTTCCGGCTGAATGCCGCTGACACCGAGGATCTGCTGCCAGACAGCGCTGACGCGCTGCTGCGTCTCGTCGTTCAGCACGCGTTCGGACGAGCCTTGCACGTAGGCCTGCTGCAAGCGTTTACGGTCGATTTTGTTGCTACAGGTACGGGGCAAGACGGCGAAATGACGGTAATCGGTCGGCACCATCGCTGCTGGCAGCACCGCGCTCAGCTCACGCTTGATCGCTCGAACGTCGTTCCGCGGGCCAGCGAAAAACGCCACCAGCCGGCGCACTCCGGCATCAAGTTCCAGGCCTAGCACGCAGGCCTCGTCGATACCCGGCAGTGCCAGCAATCGTGCTTCTACCTCCCCCGGCTGGATACGATAGCCGCTGATCTTGAACTCGTTGTCCAGCCGACCGAGGTACACCAGCTGACCATCGACCAGCCGCACCCGGTCACCGGTGCGGTAGACCCGCATCGTCTCCTCGCCAATGCGTAGATGGGCAAAGGCCGGCGAGTCGCTGTTGAGGTAACCGTTGGCCAGCTGTGGGCCAAACAGCACTAGCTCACCTTCCGATCCAGGGCGATTGCCGCGCTCCAGTACCAGCGCCTCGACACCTGTCAGTGGTCGACCGATGGGCAGCCGTTCGCAGTTGAGGTCGAGGTTCTGCAGGTCGCAGCTGCTCGCGACCACCGTGGTCTCGGTCGGGCCGTAGGTGTTGATCAAACGAACATCGGGCCGCCCAACACGTTGCCAGGCCTGTAGTTGCTCGGGGTAAACCGCTTCGCCACCGATGATCACCGTCTTAAGCGATGCCGGGATCCGCACCTGGCCGCTGCGCAACGCCACGACCCACTCGTTCCAGAACGCTGTGGGCAGGTCGACCACGCTGATCGCCAGCCGCTCGAGTCCCTCTACGAACGACGCCATTGACTGCAACATCGGGTCGGTCCGCAGCACCAACGTCGCCCCGGCCGACAAACTGACGAAGACCTCCTCGATACTTGCATCGAAGTTGAACGGTGCGAATTGCAGGACGCGATCGGCTGAACCCATGCCGTAGCGCTGCCGAGCCGCCTGAGCGAAATGCGCCAATGCGCGATGGCTGAGTTCCACACCCTTCGGCGTACCCGTCGAACCAGAGGTGAACATCAGGTAGCAGGCCGCATCGTTGTCGCGCGGGCTGTAGGTCCGGTTGGCCGAAGTCAGCAACCCAATCAGCTGGATCGCACCAGAATGGATGTCCGCCAACCGATGCCGACAGGCCGCCTCCGTGATGACCAGCGCCAGCTCGGCCGTCTCGCAGATCAGCCGTTGCCTATCGGCAGGCTGCTCCGGGTCCAGCGGTACGTAGACCGCACCAGCGAGCAGCACCCCCAACTGGGCAAGGATTGCTTGTGGCGAACGCCTCAGCATCACACCGACACGCTGGCCCGGCTCAATCCCCTGTTCGACAAGCGCGGCAGCGACCATCTCGGCCCGAGCCTGCAGTTCGCCGTAACTCAGCGCCTGCTCATGCTGAACCAGCGCGATGTGCTCAGGCCTGTTCTGTGCCTGTAGGCGTATCGCCTCCAGCACATTGCTCGGTTGCACGTGGGAGGCGCGACCAGGGGTCTTGAGGACTTGCCAGGCTCGGCGAACGGCAAACAGCTCTTCGAGCAGCACGGCACGTGGCTGCTGCGGCTCGGCCAGCCAGCATTCGAGCAGATCGAACAGTTCTTCTTGGAGGCTGCGCACCTGGTCGAGGCTGTAGCAGGCCGGGTTGGCGTCATAGTCGAGTACCGGCATGCCGTCGGCACCAATCTGGACTTCCAGCGTCAGGTCCTCCACCGGACCTGCGCTCAGGTTCAGCGTTCGCGCCGGGCAGTTGCCGTAAGTCAGCGGACGGTCGAACGGCATGATATTGATCAGCGGGCCGAACAGACGCTGTTCTCCGCCAACACGACCCAGGTCTCGGCGCAGCGATTCGTAGCGGTAGTGCTGGTGCTTGCGGCTGCTACGACGTAGCTTGCCGATGGCCTTGGCGCTGGAGATCAGATCGGCATCGTCCGGCAGATCCAGGCACAAAGGCGCGATGTTCATCTGCATGCACGGCACGTTGAACGAGGCCGAGCCGATGCGATTCATCACCATCAAACCCAGTACCTGGGAGCGGACACCGCTTACCTGCCGGAGATGAGCCGAGACACCGGCCAGCAGCAGGTCCGGCCAGCCGATGCCATGAGCTTCGGCAACCTGGTTGAGAGCCCGCCATAAAGGCTCTGTGAACGGAGCGCCGTGACGGATGAACGTGGCCGATATCGGCGCACTGCGTTCACTGAAGCTCGCAGGCTCCGGCATGCGTGACAATGTTTCCAGCCAGTAACCGCGTGCAGCGGCGGTACGGCCCTGAGCGTCCCGCTCGGCGTCTTCCTTGAGCACATCTTCATATCGGCCAAACTCACTGGCTGGCACCGAGTCACCGCTCATCGCAGCGCCGTAGAGCTCGGCGATTCGCTGGTACAGCAGGTTGGTGCCGTAGCCATCAAGGGCGATGTGATGCACACAGCTGTATAGAAAGTCGCGCCCTTCGGCCTGCAGCAACACGAAACGGCACGGCAACTCGCGTTGGAGATCGATTGCGATGCGAATGTCGCGCATGGCCCAGTCACGGACCCAGCCTTCCGCATCCGTCCCTGCCGGAACCTGCACCTGTTGAACGACCACTGGCAGTTCGCAGGGTTTGAAGAACACCGCGTCTTCATCGGCCACGAACACTCCGGATAGCGCCTCGCACTCCCGCACCGCCTGTTGCACCGAGGCGATCATCGTCGCCGCGTGAATCTTGCCGGCGAACGCGATGCATTCTGCGGTATTGAACATGGCGCGATCTTCGTTGAGCAGGTAGCCGAACCAGAGCCCTTGCTGGGCAGTCCCGAGCGACCTCATCGGACACCTCCGTGCGCGTTGATCAGAGCCCACCAGCCATTCAACGTCGGGGTCTTGGCCAGATCGGTGAAACTCAGTTCCAGCCCCTGCGCCCGCCATTCGCTCAGCAGGGTCATGATCTGAATCGAATCCAGGCCGTAGTCGAGCAGGTTTTCGTCGGGGTCGAAGGCTTCATCCATCTCGTCGAGCATCGACAGCAACCGGGCCTCTAATCCTTCCCGGCTCGGTAATGCTCGGTTTAAGGAGCCCAGTTCGAGCACTTCGCGGCAAGTCACGACCTTGCCGCATCGTGTCGCCACGTAGTTCAGGGCCATCTCGTGTTCGGCCGCCCCGAAATCAGCGATACCGTCCGCCAGCACGAAGGGTTGAATGTCTCGCATGAAGGCATCACATGCAGTCATCAGGCAGCCGATATGGCCGTAGATGCCGCCAGTGACCAACTGGTCGCGACCGAGCTCGTTCATCATGTGTTCCAGCGGTGAACGCTGGAACGCGCTGTAGCGCCACTTCACCAAAACCGTGTCGTCGTCGGCAGGCGCAAGGCCCGGGACGATCGCCTGACGCTCGGGATATTGCGTGATGCCCGGTCCCCACATGTCGGTCAGCAGCGCCCTGTCCGCATCAGCTTGCTCACCCGGCTGGGCTGTGTAGATGATAGGAATCCCCAGTGCTTTGCAGCGCTGACGAACCTGTGCCAGACGCGAGACCAGTTCATCGATAAAGGCGCTGTCCTGGCCCCAGAAATCACAGAAGTACGCTTGCATGTCGTGAATCAGCAGAACCGCGCGAGCCGGTTCGAGCGACCACTGCACTTTGTTCGCGCTCCATTCGCTGGGCAGGCGGTATGGCGTCAGAGTGGGAATTGCCATGAAACGAATCCTTATTCGGTAACGGTCAGTTGTTCAGCGACGCGACGGCGCAGGCGGTTCTTGTCCACCTTGCCAACAGCGGTCACTGGCAGCGCGTCGATGTGTACGAATCGGTCAGGAAGCTTGTAGTCGGCCAAGCCGAGCCCGCGCAGAAACCTGCGCAGCACGATCCCCTTGAGCGTGGGGTCGGGGCTGACGATGTAGGCGCAGCTCTTCTCGCCCATAGCCTCATCGGGCACTGAAACCAGCGCCGCCTGCGCTACGGCGGGATGCGCCATCAGCAGGTTTTCCACCTCTTCGGCGGCGATCTTCTCGCCGCCACGATTGATCTGATCCTTTATCCGGCCGACGACGACGAGGTAGCCATCGTCTCGCTGGCGGACCAGGTCACCGGAGCGGTAAAACCCTTCGGCATCGAATGCCGCGGCGTTGTGCTCGGGGCTCTGGAAGTAGCCGCGGATCGTGTATGGCCCGCGCGTCATCAGCGCCCCGATTTCGCCAGCGGCCACTGGATGACCCTCACGGTCGACGACCTTGACCTCGTCATCCGGGCTCATCGGCTGGCCCTGGGTCAGGTAGACATGCTCGTCGCTGTCATCCAGTCGGGTGTAGTTGACCAATCCTTCAGCCATGCCGAAGACCTGTTGCAGCCTGCATCCCAATACCTGAGGGACACGCCTGGCCTGGGCCTCCGGCAGCTTGGCGCCGCCAACCTGAACCAACTGCAGCGAATCGAGCTCGCCGTGCCTACCGGGTGCGGCCTGCAGCCACATGGCCAAGGCCGACGGCACCAGCGCGGTAACGTTGATCTGCTGCTGAGCAATCAAGGGAAAGCAACTGGCCGGACCGGGATCCGGACTCAGCACAACACGGCCGCCAGCGAGAAACACGCCCAGCGCGCCGGGGGAGCTCAACGGAAAGTTGTGCGCTGCTGGTAGTGCGCAGAGGTAACGGGTTTCGCGGTCGAACTGACAGATCTCGACGCTGCGACGGACGCTGTAGAGATAGTCGTCATGGGTGCGCGGGATCAGCTTTGGCGTCCCGGTACTGCCACCGGAGAGCTGGAAGAAGGCCACTTCGCCGGCCGGCGTCGGGCTGAACGAGCGCAGCGCCTTCGCTTGCACGAACCAGCTCTGCAGACGCAGCTCAGGGTGGGGATCGTCGTGCAGCAAGACGGTATCCAGCTCGGGAATGAGTTCGGTCAGTTCTTCGACAAACGCATCGTCTGTGAACTGCGGATGGGCCCGGCTGGCAATTAGTAGCCGGGGGCGGACCTGCGCGGCATAGGCCACCAGCTCCAGACGGTTGTGACTGAACAATGCATTGACCGGCGCTATGCCGGCTTTCATTAATGCAAAGAACACTACGTACAGCTCAGCCTGATTGCCCAGCTGGACAAGCGCGCAATTGCCCTGCCCCAGGCCGCGGTTCGCCAGCCGCTGCGCCAGGTTGGTCGAGGCTCGATCCAGGTCGGCATAGCTCAATGCCCTGCTACCGTCGATTACCGCAACGGCGTCCGGCTGGGTGCTGGCCTGCTCGGCGAGCATCTGGCTCAGCGGTTCGCCACGCCAGTGGCCGGACAGGCGATAGCGCTCGGCGAATTCCTCAGGCCAGCGTGTAAACGGAACCAGGCTCATAGAGCCTCCCGGTCGAGACCGAACGCCGCGAGCATGGTGCCAAGTTTGGTGCCGGTCTCGCGCCATTCAGACTCGGGGCAGGATTCCGATACCAGCCCAGCCCCGGCGAACAGCCGAACTTTCCGCTCGTCGATCACGCCACAACGAATCACTACAGCCCATTCACCATTACCTGCCGCATCGCACCAGCCGACAATGCCGCCAAATACGCCTCGATCGAAGGGTTCGAGTTCTGCAATCAGTTGTTTGGCTGCGGCGGTAGGGAAACCGCAGAGCGCGGGAGTCGGGTGCAGCTGGCACGCCAGCTTGAGGGCCGATACGGGCTCGGTGAGCTCGCCTTCGATCCGCGTCGACAGGTGCCACAGCTTTGCTGTGCTCATCAGGGATGGTGCGCCTGGGATGTGAAGCTCTCGGCACAAGGGGCGGAGCTGGCGTTCCATGTCACGAATCACCAGGCTGTGCTCGTGCTGGTCCTTGGCGGAATCGAGCAGGCACTGCGCCGAGTACTCGTCTTCGATTCGATCGGCATGACGCCGGGCTGAGCCCGCCAGTGGGTTGGTTTCCAGACGCTGGCCGGTTTTGCGAAGTAGAAGCTCGGGGCTGGCGCCGATCAGGACGCCGCCACCAGGCAGATCCGCGAAGAAGTGGTACGCCTCGGGATTCTGCTGACGCAGCCCCTGGAAGATCGTCGCGGCACATGGCGGCTCATCGAACTCAAGCTGCAACAGACGGGACAGCACCGCTTTGTCGAGACGCCCGTTACGAAGCGCCGCGAGCGCTCGGGTAACGGCCTGCTGAAACCCGGCCTGGTTGGGCTGCTCGATGCACTGACGGGCATTGCCACAGGCAAACCCGCAGATTGAAGTGGGCGGTGCCGTAGGAGGGAGATGGCTAATGTGTCGCGGAATGAACAAGCTTGAAGGTTGCTGTTTATCGAAGGGGATCACGCCAACCAGTACCGGGTTTCTCAGCCCGGCCGCCTGGGCTTCGGCGAAACCGCGCTGGACGTCCCTTTCAAGGCCCGGCCCGGCACCCTCCGCCGGCGTGTCTATCACTTTGAAACAACCGCTGGCTTCGATGCCCCCAGCCGGCGAATAGAATCGATACGACGGTGGGAATTTGTAACCTTCCCGAGGCCCGTCGTAGGCGACGCGAGTCAGTGCGTTCACCATCACCTCCGCAAATACTAATGAGATTGCTTATCATCCGCATGCGGCACGATAGTCAGCTAGACGGAATGCGTCAAATTGTTTCTAGGAAGCTGAGGGGTGGCATTTTGCTAGCGGCAACCGCCGCTGCGGCACCGGTACCACTGCATGAATGGCGCGGCAGAACGGTTGAGAGCGAGGCTTCAGGTAGAAAGAATACGTGAGGTACTTTATGAACTTTTATTATTATTAATCAGAAGGATAGAAGACGTTCTTGATACCGATTATCTGAAGGTTCTGCGCCTCGCATATTCATCAAGTAGATCGGCATAAAAAGGTATAACTGACATCAACTACAGCGCTTATCTATATGATTTAGATGGAGATAATAGCGCTTCAGCGCACTTGCGCTTCTTGCGCGATGAAACTTGAGTTAGCTGACGCTGATTAGGCTGTATCGAAGGGACTGTCCCTCGACCTTGATCTCGGCTTCATCACCTTCCTCGCAGCCCAGCAGCGCTCTGCCCAGCGGCGAGCGCGGCGAGATCACCAGCACCTCTTCGCCTTCAACCGTCACACTCAGCCCAGCGGCATCCGGCCCAAGAAACACCCAACGGCAATTGTCTGCGGACTCCAGCGAGACCAACGCGCCCAGGGTGATGGCTTCATTGCGATGCGAGCGCACGGGCAGATTTTGGTAACTCGAGATCGCTGTCTCTATTTCATGAACGCGTTTCCGTTGCCCATCGGCCAGGTAGGCCGCTTCCAGGCCGCGGGTGTCGTACTTGTTCTCCGCTTTGCTTTCGGCGTGCGTCGCCGCCTCGTGCGAGGCCTTCAGTGCCTCCTTTGCAACAGCCAGATCGGCCTGCAGCTTTTCGATGATCAGCGTCTGAAGATGGGTCTTGTTCATGCGGACTCGGTCGATAGGTCGTTTGACGCCTAGCATCGCATTGCAGCGTTCGTGGAGCCACGGCGGCGACACTCGGCACAAGGCGTGACTGACTGGTCAGCCGTTTGGCTGGCCGATCCGTTAGAAGCACGGCACTATCGCCGTGATATTCCGGGCGCGCTTGATACACCTTGCCTTCCAATCCTTCGATATACACGTCAACCAGGAGCGAATTCGATGACATTGCGCGTAGCGCTAATCTTGGTAGCAATGGTGCTGGGTCAAGCGGCCTTTGCCGATGGCCAACCGTTGACAGTCAAACTCAACAACCTCGAGCACGATCGCGGCACTGTTCACGTGGCTCTGTTCTCCGACCCGAAGTCATTCCGTAAAGCGGACCAGGCCTTTGCCTCCAGCGAGTCGCCTGCCAAGGCCGGAACCGTCACCGTGGTGTTCAAAGACGTTCCAGTCGGTGAGTACGCGGTGATGGCCTACCACGACGAAAACGCTAACGGCGAGCTGGACCTCAGGTTTGGCATGTTTCCCACCGAAGGCTATGGCTTGTCCAACAACCCCAAGGTGATGGGCCCGCCAGCGTTCGAGGATAGCCGGTTCGATGTGCCAGGCGACGAGCCTCTGGAGATCGACATAGACGTCCATTACTGAAGTTGAAACGAGCCAGTCAGCGTGTGAACAAGGCAGTTCACAGCCCTCAAATCTCGAACCAGGTGTTGCACGCTGCGAGCGCGGCGCTTATGGCGCATCCAGACGACAGCCAGCTACCAATGGTCGGGAGGGCAATGAACCGGAGCCAAAATTTCGATGTCCAGACAAAAGCGTCTGGATCAGGCAACCAAGTGATTTGTCGCCCCGCACGGGATATTTTTGAAAAAGAGGAAATTTGCCGCAGGCGACAGGGCAAGACGCTGCTTATACTGACCACCCATTCCAATCTGGAGCCACACCCGTGAATAAAGCCGAGTTGATTGAAGCGATCGCCGCCTCCGCCGATGTACCGAAGAGCACCGCCACCCGCGTGCTGGATGCCTTCACCGAAAGCGTGACCAACACCCTGCAGAACGGTGACAGCGTGACGCTGGTCGGCTTCGGCACCTTTGCCGTCAAAGAGCGTGCAGCCCGTGATGGCCGCAATCCGCAGACTGGCGCAACGATCAAGATCTCCGCAGCAAAGCTGCCAGGCTTCAAGCCAGGCAAGTCGCTGAAGGACGCAGTGAACTAAGTCACAGCATCCCAGGAAACCGGGCCGCTGACGTCCTCACGGACGCAGCGCCTGCTCGGACCTTCTCTCTCCTGCTTATCCCCGCCTGATCCACCTGCCCTATAACCGCAAGGCGATAGCTTCCATATCGCGCGTTCGTGACATCCACATGAGCCGGTAGGCTTTCAAGCTCACCTGCACTCGCGCAACAGATCCCTGATCAAGACGTGCAGACTGGCACGACAGCACCAGGTGCTGCCGACTATTGCCTGCGTGTCCTCAGGCGAATCAATCGTCTGGTGTCTTCGCGCCGGTTGATCTTGATGCGCGGAGCCGCCGTAGAAGATCCCTTAGCAACCTGTCTTTAGTGCTCAGCGCCGCAAGCGCGGTTTTCGCCTTGCCAGCAAAAGTCTCAAGCGGCTTCGCTGCCAGGCAGGTTTTGATGCATCCCACGCATACGCAGGCCTGGCCTGCCAGCTGGCGTCCCGAAAAGAGGCATGGAACGCTCGCCTTGCACTATCAAAGAGCGCCAGCGCTGCTTAGCCACCCTGCATGCGCCGAAATACGCAGGCCTGGTGCTTTGGCACTGCTCTTGCAGAAACCCTATTGCCAGGAAGCTGCGGCTCAAGGACGAGAAAATTCAGAAATAGCTGACTAGGGTTCCGGCTCGCAGTTGCGAGTGGCTGGTCCGAGAGTTGGCGACCTCCAGTGAGGTTACACGGCGGGATAAAAGCCCGGGAGACGGCGTTCGACACGCAGCTCCTATTGCCATGTCCACTCACTGGAGGCCTTTTATGCCCCTGCTCGGATTCGACAACACGACCGACCCGCGGCAACACCCCCCTATCGAAAGGGGGTTCTCCCCATGCGCCTGATCAATCGTGTTCCGAGCCGCACCGGCTGGACGCTGCTAGTGATGCTGCCCTTCGCTATCCTGCTGTTCGCCTATCTGGTCAGCTCTGCACAACGGCTCGAAACCAACCCCAACGACAAGCTGCTGCCCAGCTTCACGCAGATGTCCAGCGCTGTGGAGCGCCTTGCCTTCACACCGGACAAACGTAGCGGCGACTACCTGTTCTGGCAGGACACCGCGTCCAGCCTCAAGCGCCTCGGCGTCGGCCTCGGCATTGCCGCGGTTGCCGGCTTGTGCCTCGGTGTTGCGGCTGGATCGCTGCCGCTGTTCAGCGCGCCCCTGTCGCCGTTGCTGACGGTGCTGTCGATGGTTCCGCCGCTGGCAATCCTCCCGATCCTGTTCATCGTCTTCGGTCTCGGCGAGCTGTCCAAGGTGATGTTGATCGTCATTGGCGTCACCCCCGTTCTGGCGCGCGATCTGGAGCAGCGCGCTCGGGAGTTGCCGCCGGAGTTGCTGATAAAGGCACAGACGCTGGGCGCCAACACCTGGACGCTGATCCTGCGCGTGGTACTGCCGCAACTGCTGCCGCGCCTGTTGATCGCGCTGCGCCTGGTGCTCGGTTCAGCCTGGCTGTTTCTGATCGCCGCAGAAGCCATCGCCTCTACTGACGGTCTGGGCTACCGCATCTTTCTGGTTCGCCGTTATCTGGCGATGGACGTGATCCTGCCGTATGTGGCCTGGATCACCCTGCTCGCCTGGAGCATGGATTTCGGTCTGCGCAAGCTCACCCAGCTGGCCTTCCCCTGGTACGAAGGAGCCAAGGCATGAGCGATGTCATCCGCACGATAGGCGAACATCCCGCCAAACCATTCATACGAGTCAATAACGTCTGGCAGGAATATGGCGATCAGGTGGTACTTGAACGCCTGAATCTGAGCGTCAATGAAGGTGAGTTCTGCACCTTGGTCGGCGCCTCCGGCTGTGGGAAGTCAACCTTTCTACGCCTGTTGCTCGGCCAGGAACGGCCCAGCCGGGGCGAAATCCTACTCGACGATGCGCCCATTGCCGGTGAGCCGGACGCCAGCCGCGGCGTCGTATTTCAGCGTTATTCGGTGTTTCCGCATCTGTCGGTGCTGGACAACGTCGCCCTCGGCCTGGAGCTGCCCAAGGCCCCGCTACTGGGCCGACTGTTCGGCCGCGGCAAGCGCGAAGCACGCGAGCAGGCCGAAGTGATCCTGCGCAAGGTGGGCCTTGGGCACTCGCTGGACAAATACCCGGCGCAGCTCTCCGGCGGCATGCAGCAACGCCTGGCCATCGCCCAGGCACTGGTGATGAAGCCCCGCGTGCTGTTGCTGGACGAGCCGTTTGGCGCGCTTGATCCCGGTATTCGCAAGGACATGCACGAACTGCTGCTGGAACTCTGGGGTGAAACCCGACTGACAGTGTTCATGGTCACCCACGACCTCTCCGAGGGTTTCACCCTTGGCACGCGCATTCTGGTGTTCGACAAGACCCGCCTTGATCCTCACGCCCCCGGCGCTTATGGCGCACGCGTCACCTACGACATCCCGCTGAACACCGATCGCCATTTTGCGCGCGCCTCTGTTGGCGACCTGCCGACGCACCTGGGCCATCTGCACACCGACAATCAAGGAGCCTGACATGAGTGCTTCACTCGCCATTCGCCCCACGCTGTACGAGGAACTCGTTCCTGGCGGCGGCCACACTTCTTTCACCCTCAAGCGCGGTCAGCTGCTGCGCCTGACCGATCTCGAAGGCGGCGCCAACGTCAGCCTGCTGATGTTCAACGCGCATGAAAAAAGCGAGCGCCTCAACCTGCCGGACACCCTGAAGTGTCAGCACACCGCCAAACTCACCGCCGGCCACTGCCTCTATTCGGACATGGGCCGGGTCCTGGCCTGCATCACGGCTGACACCTGCGGCTGGCATGACAGCTTTGGCGGCGTGCTCAATGCCGCCGAAGTAATCGAAAAATATGGAGAGGGCCGCTACCAGGAACTGCACAACGGCTTCTTCCGCAACGGCACGGACAACCTGCTGGTGGAAATGGGCAAGTGGAACCTGAACCTGCAGGATCTGCTGATGACCCTCAACCTGTTCAGCAAGGTCACCGTCGACGCCAATGGCAGCTTCGGCTTCGAGTCCGGCAATAGCAAAGCCGGCGACTATCTCGAGCTGTACGCGCCAATGGACACGCTGGTAGTGCTCACCAGCTTGCAGCACCCAATGGACCCGAATCCCGAATACGCGCCAAAACCCGTGCAGCTCAGCTGGCACCGCATCGACAGCGACGGTATCAGCGTCCTTTGCCGCACCTCGCGCCCGGAGAACGCCCGCGGCTTCCACAACACCGAACGACTCTACATCTGAGGGGGCGCCAACATGACCATCCACGAAAGCAACCTGCACCCCGAGGCCGCCACCTTTCGCCATATGATCCCGGCCGGTGAGCCTTATCTGTTCGAAGTGAAGGCCGGCCAGACCCTGCGCCTGCTCGACCTTGAGGGCAATCAGGCGGTCGACACACTGTTTTTCAGTGCCACGAACCCGCGTGAGCGCTATGACCCGCAACGCACCTTGCGCAAGCAGAACAAGGTCTACCTCACCACCGGTACGGTGCTCTACTCGAACCTCGGCAACCCGCTGCTAACCATCGTTGCCGACACCTGCGGTCGCCACGACACCCTCGGAGGCGCCTGTGCACAGGAGAGCAACGTGGTGCGCTACGCGCTGGACAAGCGCTACATGCACAGCTGCCGCGACAATTTCCTGCGCGCCAGCCTGCATGATGGTCGCCTGGAGAAACGCGACATCGGCGCCAACATCAATTTCTTCATGAACGTGCCAGTAACGCCCGATGGCGGCTTGACCTTCGAGGACGGTATCTCCGCCCCGGGCAAATACGTTGAGCTGAAAGCCGAGCAGGACGTGATCGTGCTGATTTCCAACTGCCCACAGCTAAACAACCCGTGCAACGGCTGGAATCCCACGCCGGCCGAGGTACTGGTATGGGACTGATGCCGCTGCTGCAGCGTTATGTGCTGCCGCTGATGCAGGCGCGCGCCGGCCAGCGGCCTGCGACGCATGCCCAGGATGCGCCCGACTCCGCACCTGCGGAAGCCACTCGCACAGCCCCAGACAGCGGCCCGCCACTTCGCTGAAACCACCCTACAGACGATTCAGTCCCTGGACGACCGGGGGCGACGACGAAAGAAAGCGGGACGGCCCGCCTCCCCCTGAGGGAATGAAGATGTTCGACAAACTCCTGATCGCCAACCGCGGCGCCATCGCCTGCCGCATTCTGCACACGCTGCGCGCCCTGGACGTAAAAGGCGTGGCCGTCTATTCAGAAGCGGATGCCGCCAGCTTGCACATCCAGCAGGCTGATGAAGCCCATAGTCTCGGTGACGGCGCTGCATCGAATACCTATCTGGTGGTCGACAAGATTCTCGGTATCGCAAAGGCCACCGGCGCGACGGCGATTCATCCCGGCTACGGCTTTCTTTCCGAGAATGCCGCCTTTGCCGAGGCGTGCGAGGCGGCCGGTATCGCCTTCGTCGGGCCGACGCCCGAGCAGCTTCGGGTGTTTGGGCTCAAGCACACCGCCCGAGCGCTGGCCAAGCAGCACGGCGTGCCGATGCTGGAAGGCACCGAACTGCTGGAGAGCCTCGAAGCCGCGCTGGAAGCCGGCCAACAGGTCGGTTATCCGGTCATGCTCAAGAGCACGGCTGGCGGCGGCGGCATTGGCATGCGCGTATGCCGCTCGGCCGAGGAGCTGTCGGATGCCTTCGACGCAGTTAAACGCCTGGGGCAGAACAACTTCAGCGATTCGGGTGTGTTCATCGAAAAATACATTCAGCGCGCCCGCCATCTGGAAGTGCAGGTATTTGGTGATGGCCAGGGCGAGGTGATCGCACTGGGCGTTCGCGACTGCTCGGTGCAGCGGCGCAACCAGAAAGTGCTGGAAGAAACACCGGCACCGAACCTGCCGACCGGTATGGCCGAGGCTCTGTGCGAAGCCGCCATCAAACTGGCCAAGGCGGTGAACTACCGCAGCGCTGGAACCGTCGAGTTTGTCTACGACGCTGAGGCCGAGCGCTTCTACTTTCTCGAAGTGAACACCCGCCTGCAGGTCGAACACGGCGTGACCGAACAGGTCTGGGGCGTGGACCTGGTGCGTTGGATGATCGAACTGGCCGCCGGCGACCTGCCGCCGTTGGCGGAACTGACAAAGGACTTGAATCCCAGCGGGCATGCCATTCAGGCACGCCTCTACGCAGAGGACCCGGGCCGCGACTTCCAACCGAGTCCGGGCCTGCTGACCGCCGTGAATTTCCCCAAGGGGGATCGCAAGTGCCTGCGCATCGACACCTGGGTCGAGGCTGGCTGCGAGATTCCGCCCTACTTCGACCCGATGATCGCCAAGCTCATCACCCATGCGCCGACCCATGAAGCGGCCCACACTGCGCTCGATCAGGCTTTGGCCGACACCCTGCTCTATGGCGTCGAGACCAACCGCGACTACCTGCGTCAGATCCTCGCCTATGCGCCCTTTGCGCAAGGCAATCCCTGGACCCGCTGCCTGGAAGGCCTGACTTACCAAGCCGCCACCTTCGAGGTGCTCGCAGCCGGCACCCAGACCACCGTGCAGGACTTCCCCGGACGGCTCGGCTACTGGGCTGTCGGCGTGCCACCGTCCGGTCCGATGGACAGCCGTGCGCTGCGCCTGGGCAATGCGCTGCTGGGCAATCCGGCCGATGCCGCAGGCCTGGAAGTCACCATGAGCGGGCCGATCCTGCGCTTCAATACCGATGCGGTAGTTGCAGTAACCGGCGCTGACATTTCAGTGAAACTCGACGACATCGAGCAACCGATGTGCACCGCGATTCTGGTCAAGGCTGGCAGCACGCTTGCGCTCGGCACCATCGCCGGTGCGGGTGCGCGCAGTTACCTAAGCGTACGCGGCGGGCTGCAGGTGCCCGATTATCTGGGCAGCAAGAGCACATTCACCCTCGGCCAGTTCGGCGGCCATGCCGGGCGCGCCTTGCGGGCCGGTGACGTGCTGCACCTTCCCGAACTGGCTGACGACAGCGTTGGCGCAAGCCTGCCGCTGAAACTGTGCTCAGCCTTGCCCGCAGTGCGCGAGATCCGTGTGATCTACGGCCCACATGGTGCACCGGAGTATTTCACCGAAGGCTATATCGACAAATTCTTCACCACCAACTGGGAAGTGCACTTCAACTCAAGCCGGACCGGCGTGCGCTTGATCGGCCCGAAACCCGAGTGGGTACGCGACAGTGGTGGCGAGGCTGGCCTGCACCCTTCGAACATCCACGACAACCCCTACGCCATCGGCGCGGTGGACTTCACTGGCGACATGCCGGTAATCCTCGGTCCGGACGGCCCGAGCCTCGGCGGCTTCGTCTGCCCGGTGACCATCATCGAGGCCGACCTCTGGCAGATGGGCCAGCTCAAGGCTGGCGACAAGGTGCGCTTCGTACCGGTGGAGGTGACCACCGCGCGGGAGCTGGCGAAGGCGCTGAGCGTCGAGTGCAGCGAACTTGACCGTAGGAGCGAGCTTGCTCGCGAACCTGCCAACGCCGGAGCCGAACCCTTCGCGAACAAGCTCGCTCCTACGGCTACGGTGTCGACCCCAGTCTCTTTCCTCGCCTCGCCCATCGTCCTTGATCTGGGTGAGGACGATACCCGGCTGGTCGCCCGCCTCTCCGGTGATACCCACCTGCTGCTGGAAATCGGCGCGCCCGAGCTGGATCTTGTCCTGCGCTTTCGTGGCCATGCGCTGATGCAGGCGCTGGAGGCGAAGAACCTCGACGGCGTAATCGACCTCACCCCCGGGATTCGCTCCCTGCAGGTCCACTACCAGCCAGAAACCCTGCCGTTGCGGACGTTGCTCGACATCGTCGAGGGCGAATGGGACGCGGTGTGCGCCGCCCGCGACCTGAAAGTCCCCTCGCGAACCGTTTACCTGCCGTTGTCCTGGGACGACCCGGCCTGCCAGTTAGCCATCGAAAAATACATGACCACCGTACGCAAGGATGCGCCCTGGTGCCCGAGCAACCTGGAATTCATCCGCCGCATCAACGATTTGCCAAACCTCGACGAAGTGCATCGCACGGTGTTCGAAGCCAGCTATCTGGTGATGGGCCTCGGTGATGTCTACCTCGGCGCCCCCGTCGCAACCCCGCTCGACCCAAGGCATCGGCTGGTGACCACCAAGTACAACCCGGCACGCACCTGGACCGCGGAAAACTCCGTGGGCATCGGTGGCGCCTACATGTGCGTCTACGGCATGGAAGGCCCGGGTGGCTACCAGTTCGTCGGCCGTACCCTGCAGATGTGGAACCGCTACCGCGCGGTGGAGGCCTTCGGCGGCAAGCCCTGGCTGCTGCGCTTCTTCGATCAGATTCGCTTCTACCCGGTTTCTGCCGAAGAGCTCTTGAAGATCCGCCGCGATTTCCCCCTGGGCCGCTACCCGCTGAAGATCGAAGAGAGTGAGCTGCGCCTGTCCGACTATCAGGACTTTCTGGCGAAGGAAGCCGAAGGCATTGACGCCTTTCGCAGCCAGCAGCGGGCAGCGTTCGACGCCGAACGCCAACGCTGGATCGCCTCCGGCCAGGCGCACTTCGAGAGCGAGGAAGTCGCCGCTGAACTCGGTGAAGACGCTCCGCTCGGCGCCGGCGAACACGGTATCGAAAGCCACATTGCCGGCAACCTCTGGCAGGTCTCGGTGGCCGAGGGCGCACGGGTGGAAGCCGGCGACGTGCTGGTGATCCTGGAGAGCATGAAGATGGAAATCCCGCTCACCGCCCCTGTTTCCGGCGTGATCAAGGAAGTCCGTGTGCAACCCGGCTCACCAGTGCGAGCCGGACAGCGCGTGGTAGTGATTGAGGAAGCGTGACGCCCCAGGACCAACGCACAGATAACCGTAGGGTGGATCGCGTTTCACCGATCCACCAACGGGCCACCGGGCCATCTCAGACATCACGCGTGGAAAAGGCTTTGCCAGTTTCCACCCTACGAGGACTACAACGTGACCATCGACTTCGATCTACGCCTCGACACACTGCGCACGGCTTACTCCGGCGCCCAGCTGTCACCGCGCAACCTTATCGCTGCAGTGCACGAGCAAGCCAACGCCCTGCAAGCCGAATTCAATCTCTTCATTCATCTGCTAACAGAGGATGAACTGGAGCCTTACCTCGCCGCCTTGGACAGTAAATCCCCGGACGAGCTGCCGCTATACGGCATCCCCTTTGCCATCAAGGACAATATTGATCTGGCCGGCATTCCCACCACAGCCGCCTGCCCGGCCTTTGCCTACACGCCCGAGACCAGCGCCACCGTTGTCGAGCAGCTGATTGCCCTTGGCGCGATCCCGCTGGGCAAGACCAACCTTGACCAGTTCGCCACCGGCCTCAACGGCACCCGCTCGCCCTATGGTGAATGCCGTAACAGCGTGCACCCGGCCTACCCGTCGGGCGGCTCCAGTTCCGGCTCGTCCCTGGCCGTCGCGCTGGGCATCTGCAGCTTTGCGCTGGGCACCGACACCGCCGGCTCCGGTCGGGTGCCGGCGGCGCTAAACAACCTGGTCGGCCTCAAGGCCAGCAAGGGACTGATCTCCACCGCAGGCGTCGTGCCGGCGTGCCATACGCTTGACTGTGTCACCTTTTTCACCGCGACCGCAGTCGAAGCCAGCCAGCTTCTCGCCCTGACCGCCAGGCTCGATCCGCGTGACGAATACAGCCGCGCCAACCCGGCATGGAACGACGGTTCGGCCTTCGGCAAGATCGCTACCTTCCGTTTCGGCGTGCCAAGTGGGCTGGAGTTTCTCGGCTGCCCGGAAAGCCCGGCGCTGTTCGCTGCCACCATCGAGCATCTACAGGCCCTTGGGGGCGAGCCAGTCGAGATCGATTTTGCTCCGTTCCTTGAAGCAGCGCGCTTGCTGTATGAGGGGCCCTGGGTCGCAGAACGTTACAGCGTCGCTGGCGAGCTGATCGAACTACAGCCGGACGCCGTGCTGCCGGTAATCAAGGCCGTCTTGGAAAAGGCGCCCGGCACCACCGCGGTTCAGCTGTTCCGCGCGCAGTATCGGCTGCAGCAGCTCAAGACAATCTGCGACCGGATCATGTCGGAGGTCGACTGCATCCTCACGCCTGCCTACCCGCGACCGGTCACCCTGGACGAGCTGCACGCCGAACCGGTCAAGCGCAACTCGGATCTGGGCTATTACACCAACTTCATGAACATGCTCGACTATGCCGCCGTTGCGGTGCCCGCCGGCACAATGCAGAACGGCCTGCCGTGGGGCGTTACCCTGTTCGGTCGCGTGTTCACCGACCAGTACCTGCTGAGCCTGGCCGACGCACTGCAGCGAGGCACCAAAATCCCGTTGATCGGCGGCCAGACCATCACCAAACCCGCGCCGACACATCCGGCGCGCAATGACCGGGCCCGCGTGGTCGTTTGCGGCGCGCATCTGGACGGCCTGCCGCTGAACTGGCAGCTCAAGCAGCGCAATGGTCGGCTGCTGGAAGCCACCTACAGCTCAGCGAACTACAAGCTGTACGCGCTGGCTGGCGGCCCACCGTTCCGCCCCGGCATGGTCCGTGTTGCCGATGACGGAGCCGCCATCGAAGTGGAAGTCTGGGAAATTCCCAGCAGCGAACTGGGCTCTTTTCTCACCGGCATCCCCGCGCCGTTGGGGCTGGGCAAAGTGCAGCTGGCCGACGGCCGCTGGGAAACCGGCTTCATCTGCGAGCCCTATGGCTTGAACGGCGCCGTCGACATCACCGAATTCGGTGGCTGGCGGGCGTATATGAAGAGTCAGCGCTAACAGCCATCCGGGCCGGATGATCCGGTTCTACGAACACCGCCACTCGCATCCGCTGCCGCTCGGCCTGGCTGCGACGTGGCTCGGTGTTGGGCTGGATTGATATCGCCACTCCTTTTCGTCCCCGCCGGAACATCCCTTACTGGACGTCCTCCGATGCAAAGCGACGCCGAACATTCGGCTCAATCTGCATCAGAGGAGGCTCCATGCGCATCACCCTTCCACCTCTCGGCTTTGGCGGCGCACCGCTGGGCAACATGTTCCAGCCACTCGACGAAGCCACCGCCGACGCGACGCTCAAGGCCGCCTGGGAAGCGGGCATCCGCTATTACGACACCTCGCCGCATTACGGCGCGGGCCTTGCCGAACAGCGCTTCGGCCGCCTGCTGAGCCACAAGCCGCGCGACGAATTTGTGCTGAGCACCAAGGTGGGCCGCCTGCTGCAGCCCGCAGCGGCACCGGAAAACGCCAAACCTTTCGTTGATGAGCTACCCAACAAGCGCGTCGTGGACTACTCCGCCGATGGCGCGCGCCGCTCCATTGAAGACAGTCTTGAGCGCATGGGCGTCGATCGAATCGATGTCGCGTTTATTCACGACGTGTCTGAAGACCAATGGGGCCCGCAGTGGACCGAGTACTTCCAGCAGGCTATGCAGGGCGCGGCGAAAGCCCTGACGCAAATGCGCGAGGAAGGCCTGATTCGCGGCTGGGGCCTGGGCGTGAACCTGGTCGAGCCCTGCCGTATGGCGCTCGAGCAGTCCGCCCCTGACGTATTCCTGCTAGCCGGGCGCTACTCGCTTCTGGATCACCGCGAAGCGCTGGACACATTATTCCCACAGTGCGTGGAGCGTGGGGTCGGGATTGTCGTCGGTGGCCCCTTCAACTCCGGTGTGCTGGCCGGCGGCGAGCACTACGACTATGCCGACGCACCCGAAGCCATCCGCAATAAGACCCAGGCGATCGAGGCCGTGTGCGGCGAGTTCGGCGTCGATATCCGTGCCGCAGCGCTGCAATTCTGCCTGGCTCATCCAGCGGTGCTGTCAGCCATCCCCGGCACCAGCAACCCGAAGCGTCCGGCGCAGTATGTGCAGCAGTTCGAAGCCGAGATACCGTCCGCATTCTGGCGGGCACTGAAGGACAAGCAACTGCTGCCTGAGGATGTGCCGGTGCCGGCGTAACGCCGACCGCCAGTATTGATTGCTGGCATGACGCAGGACGTCATGCCAGCAATTGCTTGAGCCCAGCACACCGCCGCAGAACGCCACGAGGCACCCGTCGCTCCCGGTTGATACCTCGTCCTCCCTCTGATGACGTCCGTCACGCTCCTCCCCTGTACGACCAACGGGGCACCATTGCAGCGCACAACTCACCATTTGAGCGCAGCCCGGTTACGGCCATAGCGTGACAGTCGGTCGAGATATGCCGGCCAACTCATTGAATCCGTTCAGCAAAAATCCACCAGATAAAGATGGCACGCAACCTGCTCATCCCAGATAGAACGGGATGAGTCGCCACCACGCTCATGACGCTCGGCACACAGGAGCAACACAACAGGCGAACTAGGGTTCCGGCTCATGCAGATGAGCGCTGGTCCGAGAGTTCTCCGGTCCCACGGATTGGGACTACACGGCGGGATAAAAGCCCGGGAGGACGCGATGTCATCCCGTGCCGGTTCTTCCACTGTGTAGGAGTTTCATCATGACTGGACCACTGCTGCGTTCGCTGCACCACACCTTGCTTAGCGCCACGCTGGCGGCCGCGACGATATTTGCTCCGCTGGCGGCTCAAGCCGCGGAAACGATGAAAATCGGCACTGTGGTATGGGCCGGTTATGGCCCCTTCTACGTCGCCGACAAGAAAGACCTGTTCAAGCCCCACGGCCTGGACGTCGAACTGCAGTTCTTCAACGACCCGGCGCTGATCCCCACCGCCATGCTCGGCCGCTCTCTGGACGGCGGCATGCTCACCTATGACCAGGTGGTGGCCTCGGTCGCCAAGGGCCTCAAGCACCGCGTGGTGATGCCCATCGACTTTTCCAACGGTGGTGACGCCATCGTCGCCGACGCTTCGATCAACTCTGTGGCCGATTTCAAAGGCAAGAAGGTGGGTTACAACCCGCTGTCACCTTCCGACTTTCTGCTCGCCTATGCGCTGCAGCAGAACGGCATGACCGAGAAGGACATCGATCCCGTCAACATGACGCCCGAAGGCATTCCCGGCGCCATGGCCTCTGGCAATCTGCCGGTCGGCGTGACCTACGAACCCAACGTTTCGCAGATCCTCTCCATGGGCAGCGGCGATAAGTTCAAGGTGGTGTATTCCTCCAAGGATGCGCCCGGCCTGATCACCGACGTGCTGGTGTTCGACCAGGCGGTAATCGCCAAGAAACCGGAAGCCATCAAGGCGATGATCCAGGGCTACCTCGACGGCCTCGCCTATATGCAGGCGCACCCTGAAGAGTCGGCAGAGATCATCGGTGAAGTACTGGGCGTCAGCGCCGAGGAAGCCACCGAGCAGATGTCCGGCGCGTACAACATTCCGCTCGCTGAAATGGGCAAGAGCTTTGCTCCCAGTGACGACACCCATTCCTTCCATGGCAGCGGCGCGATCATCGCCAAGTTGCTGGTCGACAACGGACAGATCCCGGCCATGCCGGACTTCAGCAACACCTACGACGCCCAGTTCATCGAGACGCTCGCCAAGTAGTGCATGCCGGGCGAGCCACCGCTCGCCCGGTAGGAGACCGATATGCAAACGCGCAAACCGCTCTATCGATATGCCGATGGCCGCGTGCCGAACAGTCTGGCCATGACCTACACCCTGCTCGGCTACCTCGCCGGGCTGGCACTGCTGTTCCCGGCCAATGCCTGGCTCAATGCCTTGGGCACGCTGTTGCTCGCTCACGCGATGATCATCGCTGCCTACCTGATCCATGAGTTCGCCCACGGCACCATTTTCAGCGTGCCCAAGCACAACCAGTGGGCCGGCAACGCCTGCAGCTGGCTGGCCGGCAGCTGCTACGCCGATTTCCAGGACCTGCGCAAAAAGCACATGCGCCACCACGTCGACCGTGCCGATGTGATTACCTTCGACAGCAAGGCCTTTCTCAAGGCACGCCCTGTCTGGTTCCAGAAGCTGGTCATCGCGCTGGAGTGGGCCTACGTGCCAGCGGTCGAGCTGATCATGCACCTCTACGTAATCGTGCTGCCCTTCGTAACCACCAACGAGAAGCACCGTGCCCGACGCGGCAAAGTCGCTCGCGTCACGCTGATCCGGGCACTGCTGTTCGCCCTGCTTGGTTGGTTATCGCTCAAAGCCCTGGCGCTGTATGCCGTGGCATGGCTGCTGATGGTCACCGTGCTGCGCTTTGCCGACGCCTACCAGCACACCTACGACGCCTTCGCCGTGCTGGAAGACGGCCAGGTACCCGAAGACAAGCCACGCGACCGCGCCTACGAACAGCTCAATACCTACAGCAACGTGGTGTCCGCCCGTTGGCCGTCGCTCAACCTGCTGCTGCTCAACTTTCCCTACCACAACGCCCACCACGAGAAACCCGTCGCGCCCTGGTATCGCCTCCCCGCGCTGCACGCCGAGCTGTATGGCAGCGCCTACAACCAGGTCATTCCGATGCGCGACCTGCTTGGCAGCTTCCACCGCTATCGCCTGCGTCGTGTACTGGATGACGACTACGGTGCAGTCAGTGAAGGCCCGCGAAAAGCAGAGGGTTTCTACGGTGCAGTTGGCGTGTCTTTCCTCACGGCGGTGTGAAATGCATAAAGCACTCGATTATCGCGGACGTTGTGTCGTACTCACCGGGGCTGCTGGCGGCATTGGTCGGCAGCTGGCCAAGACCTACGCCGAGGCCGGCGCCACGCTGGAACTGGTAGACCGCGACCCGGACGCCCTCGCCGAACTGGTCGAAAGTCTGCAGCCGACGGGCCCGCTGCATGCCACCACGCTTGAGCTCGGCGATTGGCGGGCGGTGCAGCTCTTCGCTGACGACCTCGCCTGCCGCAACCGCTCGGTCGAGGTGCTGGTGAACAATGCCGGTGTCGAGTACCAGACACCCATTACCGAACCCACTGCCGAAGCCGACGCTTGCTGGGCGCAGCTACTGGATAACAACGTGTCGTCCATGCAGCGCCTGACCCGGGCGCTGCTGCCTCGCCTGCGGGCCGGTGCCAGCGTGATCAACCAGGCTTCGATCTGGGGCTTGAAAGGCGTGCCGGGCTTTTCCGCCTATGCGGCAAGCAAGCATGCAGTGATCGGCCTGACTCGCTCCTTGGCGTGGGAACTGGGGCCTCGGCGCATCCGCGTCAATGCCGTCTGCCCTGGCTGGATAGGCACCGATGCCGCGATGCGCTCGCTGCGCATCATGGCAGCGGAAAACGGCCGCAGCGAGACCGAAGAACTGGTCGCTGTGCTAGCCGCCCAGGCCATTCCGGAATTGCTGACCCCAGCGGACCTGTCCGGCACCTTTCTGTTTCTCGGCTCGCCGCTGGCCGCGGCGCTGACCGGCCAGGCGCTGTCGGTCAGCCACGGCGAGGTCATGCATTGATGGATCGTTTGCCACTGGAGGGCAAGGTGGCGCTGGTCACCGGCGCGGCGACCGGCATTGGCCGCGCCACCGCAATGGGCCTGGCCCGGGCCGGTGTGCAGGTCTGGGTCAACCACCTCGGCCAGCATGAAGCAGCGGAACAATTGTGCGCAGAAATCGAATCGCACGGTGGCCAGGTGCGCCATGTCGAGGCTGATGTTGGTTCTGCAGCCGCCGTTGCAGGGATGTTCGAACAGATCCTCGCGGACGGGCCGCTGGACCTGCTGGTCAACAATGCCGGGATCATCCTGGAGAAACCTTTTCTCGACACCACTGAACAGGACTGGGCGCAGGTGCTCGGCGTCGACCTGCATGGCGTCTACCACTGCTGCCAGCACGCATTGCGCCATATGCAACCGCGCAGCTGCGGGGCCATCGTCAATGTGGCCTCGGACCTCGGTTTTCTCGGCCGCAGCGATTACGCCGCCTATTGCACCGCCAAGGCCGCCGTGATCGGCCTGACGCGCTCGCTGGCCCGCGAATTCTCCGCCAGCGGCATCCGCGTGAACGCCGTCGCGCCGGGTCCCATCGCCACGGCCATGGTCTCGCCAGCGCACATGAGTCGTGAGTGGATGGCCAAGGAACTCGACATACCCATGGCCCGGCTCGGTACGCCGGACGAGGTCGCGGCCGCCATCGTTTTTCTGCTCTCGCCTCAGGCCAGCTACTTCACCGGGCAAACACTCGGGCCCAATGGCGGCTCCTGGATGGGCGCGTGATGACCCTGCTCCCGCAGATCTTACTGGTCACCGGCGCAGTCGCCTGGGGCCTCGGCTGGTTGCCCCTGCACCATTTCGCCAGCGTCGGGCTGGTGGGCATGCCGCTGGTGCTGCTGGTCTATGGCTTACTCAGTCTCTTCGCCATTCCAGTGCTGTGGTTCGAGCGCCGTGCGTGGATGCCACAGCGCAACGGTTTGCTGGCCATCGCCGTCTGTGGAGGCGGTGCGACCGCTGCACTGGTCACGGCGCTGGCCATCGGCGAGGTGGTGCGGGTCATGCTGCTGTTCTACCTCGCACCGGTCTGGGGCGTACTGGGTGGCTGGTTGCTGCTGGGCGAACGCCTGACGCCGCTGCGTATCGGTGCCCTGCTGCTGGCCATGCTCGGCATCGCCTTGACGCTGAATATCAGCAGCGCACTGACCCACCCACTGAGCGGCAGCGACTGGCTCGCACTCGCCGCTGGTCTCGGCTTCAGCCTGAACAATCTCGCCACGCGCGCCGCCGATCAGGTGCCACTGGCGAGCAAGACGTTGGCGCCGTTTCTGGGCAGTGCACTGATTGCCGTTGTGCTCTGCCCTGTGCTTGGTGAATACCCGCCACCGCTGAGTCTCACGCTGAGCTGGCAGATCGGCCTGATGGCGCTGGGCTGGCTGCTGAGCATGGCTGCCGTGCAATACGGCGTTAGTCACATCGAGGCCGGGCACGCGGCGGTGCTGGTGGTCTTCGAACTGGTGGCCGCCGTGCTCTCTTCCGCCTGGCTCGGCAACCAGGCCATCGGCACCCATGAATGGCTGGGTGCAGCCCTTGTAATGATTGCGGCACTGACCGCCAGCTGGCCAGAACGCCCGGCCCTGACCGCAATTCGGAGTCCTTCGCTATGAACAGCGTGCACATGGATCAACTGAGCTGGGTCGAATACGAACACCGCGTTCGCGACGGTGCGGTGCTCTTCCTGCCTTGCGGTGCCACCGAACAGCACGGCCCGCACCTGCCGCTGGGCACCGATGCGCTGCTTGCCAGCGCCATCTGCGCCGACGTGGCGCAACGTGTCGGCGGGCTGGTCGCGCCAGCGTTGTCCTACGGCTACAAATCACAGCCCAAATGCGGTGGCGGCCAGCACTTCTGCGGCACCACCAGCCTTGATGGCGCCACGCTAAGCGCCCTGGTGCGCGACGCCGTGCGCGAATTCCATCGGCACGGCGTGAAGCGATTGGTGCTGGTGGTTGGCCATTACGAAAACCAGTGGTTCGTTGGCGAAGGCATTCAACTGGCGCTACGTGATCTGGGACCGGATGCGGGGCTCGAGGTCATGCGCCTGGAGCATTGGGACTTCTGCCGTGAGGACACCCTGGCCGATGTGTTTCCAGACGGTTTTCCAGGCTTCGCCCTGGAGCACGCCGCTGTCATCGAAACCTCGCTGATGCTGCATTACTACCCCAGCCTGGTGGTGCTGGAGCGCATCCCGGACGAAGCCCCCGCCGACTTTCCACCCTACGACATGTATCCGCCCCGCACCGAGTGGGTACCGCCGTCTGGCGTGCTGTCTTCGGCCAAGGGCTCGACGGCAGCAAAAGGTCAGCGCATGGCCGAAGACATCGTGGGCGGTATTACTGCCGCTGTGCGCGGTGAGTTTGCTCTGGAGAATTTCCTGTGAATTCGGCATTGGCGCATACCGCGCTGCTGGTAATCGACATGCAGCGCGACTTCTGCGCACCGGGCGGCTATGCCGATCAAGCCGGCCTGGACATCGAGCGGCTGCGAGCGCCCATTGAGCCGATCCGCCAGTTGCTGGTCGCCGCACGCCGTTGCGGCCTGTTCATCGCGCACACCCGCGAAGGCCATCGGGCCGACCTCAGTGATCTGCCCGAGACCAAGCGGCGGCGCGCCCAAGCCAGCGGCGCACCCATCGGCACGCCGGGCCCCATGGGTCGCCTGATGGTGCGTGGTGAATACGGCAATGACCTGATCGATGAACTGCAACCCGAGACGGGTGAGCCGGTGATCGACAAGCCGGGCTACAGCGCCTTCGCTCACACCGACCTGGAATTGCTGCTGCGTAATCGTGGCATTGGTCAGTTGATCCTGACAGGCGTGACCACCGAAGTCTGCGTGTCTTCGACCCTGCGACACGCGGTGGACCTCGGTTTCTCCTGCCTGACCGTCGCCGATGCCTGCGGCTCGGCCTACCCCGCGCTGCATGCGGCCGCGCTGTCGATGATTGGCGTCGAGGGCGGGCTGTTCGGTGAAGTCATCACCAGTGATGCGCTCATTGCCCTGCTGGAGATGCCCGCATGACCGATGTGCTCAAACTCTGGCCGCTGCTCACCGCGACCCATCGCTACGACAAGTCCATCTCGACCCGCAATCGGGGCCAGGGCGTCCAGATCGAGGCGCCGATCCTGGCGTTCCTGATCGAGACCCGGCAGGGCCGCATCCTTTTCGACGTCGGCTGCGACTACGCCAAGCTCAGCGATCCGGAACTCAGAGCTCGCTGGTACGACCCGGTGGAGTTCCCCATGGGCCCGCCGCAGATGACCGAGGAACAGCGCCTGCCGGCACATCTGGCCCGGCACGGCCTGACACCAGCCGACATCGACCTGGTGTTTCTCAGCCACCTGCACTTCGACCACGCCGGTGGGCTGTGCGAGCTATGCGGTTGCGATGTGCACGTGCACGAGGCCGAACTGGAGGCTGCGCTCGCCGAGGCCGACGATGCCTACTTTGCGGACGACTTCTCCGACACCATCGTCGACCAGCAGCGCTGGAAATTGCAGCGCGAGGAATATCAGCTGTTGCCGGGTGTGCAGGCGATCAACACGCCTGGGCACACCGCCGGCCACATGTCATTGATGATCGAGCTGCCGCACGGCAAGCCGGTGATTCTGACCGGCGATGCGGCCGACCTGCAGGAAAACCTCACCGATGAAATCGCGCCCGGTCTCTGCTGGCAAGACAGAGAAGACCTGGCGCTGGACAGCATTCGCAAGCTCAAGGGATTGGCCGCCGAAGCCAAGGCTGAGTTGTGGCCGAACCACGACATGGCCTTCTGGCGAACCCTCAAACGCTTCCCGGAGTACCACGCATGAACAGTGTTCCCGAATCTTATCTGGGCGTGTGGCGACGCCGTCTGTTGACCACGACCGACGGGCGCCGCGATGAAACCAGCGATGTCTACTGGCTACAGACCGCCCAACTGCACGCCGACATACGCATCCCTCACCCGCCGACCGCCTCCGCGTCCCTGGCTACCTGTTCGCAGGCGCAACAGCTCGACCTGTGCGAGCAAGCCGGCTTTGCCGGGTTGACCCTGGTAGAGGGTGACATCTGCCAATGGCAGCGTCTGATCGATTACCAGCCACCAGGCGCTGCACCGGACATCGGCCGTATGCGTTTCGAAGGTGCGGATCAGTTGCTTGAAGACGGCTTGGACGGCCGCTATCACGAGGTGTGGCAGCGCGTTCCCGAATCGGAAGGGACCAATTGGGGCCTGTGGCTGCGCTCAGCCGATGAGCCGGAGCGGCAGGCCTGTCTGCTGGTCGCCGGAGACTACTTCATGTTCGCCGCCGACCGCCCCGTGGCCCTGGACGCGGATGGCAGTCGCCTGCGCGATCAGGTCGCCCGCGCCGCGCCGGCAAAACGGCTCGAACTGCTGGCCTGCGAAATTTCCTTCGGCCGCCAACGCAACGGTGCGACGCCCTGGATGATCAGTCACTCGACCCTGCCCGGACGTGTCGGTGACAGCCTGCTGCCGAGCTATTGGAATTTCAGCCAACCGGCCGGGATTCCCGAAGAGGACTTGGCCCGCATTGGCCAGTTTCCGCCAGCGCTGGGCTGGGTCAGCGTAGCGAATCCGCATTTACCGACCGTTCAAGAGGTAGTCGCATGACGGCGCATTTATCCCTTACCGCAGACACCGCTCTGGATCGTCCCACGGCGGCGGAAAGGCAGCCCGCCAGCACGCCGCACACGGTCCCGGCCAAGCCACGCCGAGCGCGCTGGTGGCGCATCCGAGGCGATCTGCCGAAAACCACGGTCTGGGCGCTGGCAGCCGCAGGCCTGATTGCGCCCTTCGTGCTCTGGTGGGCCTATACCGCTCTGGGGCTGGCGGACCCGATGTTCATGCCCAGCCCCGGCGCCGTGCTCGAACGCCTGGGCCGCTGGTGGACCAGCGAAGGCTTGCTCACCGACATAGGCATCAGCGTCTGGCGGGTGATGGCTGGCTTCGGCGCCTCGGCTCTGCTCGCGCTGCCGCTGGGGCTGTACATCGGCACCTATCGCCCGGTGCAGGCTTTTCTCGAGCCACTGACCGACTTTATCCGCTACATGCCGGCGGTAGCCTTTATTCCGCTGGTGATGCTCTGGGTCGGCATCGACGAGGGTTCGAAGGTGCTGATCATCTTTATCGGCACCTTCTTCCAAATGGTCTTGATGGTGGCCGAAGACGTGCGGCGCGTGCCGATGACGCAGATCGAGGCGGCGCAGACCATGGGCGCCAACCGCGGCGAGATCGTCAAGCTGGTGATCCTGCCGTCGGCGCGTCCGGCCATTCTCGATACCCTGCGCATCACCTGCGGCTGGGCCTGGACCTACCTGGTCGTCGCCGAGCTAGTCGCCGCCAATTCGGGCCTCGGCTACGCCATCCTCAAGGCACAGCGCTACATGCACACCGACAAGATCTTCGCCGGGATTCTGCTGATCGGCATCATCGGCCTGCTCACCGACCAGGGCTTCCGCTGGCTGTCACGCCGGGCCTTCCCATGGAGAAAACAAGCATGAGCGACGCCAAGATCCGCATTCAGCAGGTGGGCAAGACTTTCGTCAGCGAGAAGCGCGAGGTCGAGGCGCTGAAGGCTGTCAGCCTGGATATCCAGCCAAACGAATTCATCACCTTTGTCGGCGCATCGGGCTGCGGCAAGTCCACCCTGCTACGCATCATCGCCGGGCTGGAAACACTCAGCCGTGGCGAAATCTTGCTCGACGGTAAGCCGGTGGATGGCCCGGGGGTCGACCGCGCCATGGTGTTCCAGCACTACAGCCTCTACCCCTGGCTGACGGTGATGAAGAACATCAAGTTCTGCCGTCAGCTCAAGGAAATCTCTGACACCGTGCGTGGCGATGGCGATGTGGAAACGGCGGCCGGCCGAGCCGATGCGTTGCTCAGTTTGATGGGCCTGACCAACTTCGCCGAGGCCTTTCCAAGCCAGCTTTCCGGCGGCATGCAGCAACGCGTGGCCATTGCCCGAGCCTTGATGCCTAAACCCGCCACCTTGCTGATGGACGAGCCTTTCGGCGCGCTGGATGCGCAGACCCGCGAGGTGATGCACGACCTGATCCGGCATGTTCACAGGCTGGAGAAGACCACCATTCTGTTCGTCACCCATGACGTCGAGGAAGCCATCTACCTGGGCGGCCGCGTGGTGCTGATGGCGCCGCGGCCGGGGCGCATCGATTCGATCTACGGCGTCCCGCTGCCCGCACAGCGCCATCAGGACATGAAGCTCTCGCCTGAATTCACCGCCCTCAAGCGCGAGATCCTTGGGCGCATCCGAGAAACCTCCGGCATGCAGACCGACCTCGACCAGCTGGCGAAACTGACGGCCATCGCGGGTTAAGCGGAGTCCCGTTCAGCGGGCGCCCATAGACCAGTACGCCCCCGCTTTTGAGAGAAAGACAGCGAGGCCGCAAAGCTCTACATCCAGGCGCACCCTGTGCGCCATCGTGATTGATAGCCCAGCCGTTCAGTCGAGATAAAAAGCCGGCGCTGGCGGCAACTCTTCAAGCAAGCGTCGCAGAGTGCTGCACCATTGCTCACGGATCTCCAAGAAATACGGATCACCCTCGGTAATCCGGTGGCCTTCAGGAAGCTCCAGGCTGTCCTTGCGGTAGACCATCAGGTCCAAGGGCATTCCGACCGATAAATTGCTACGGATGGTTGAATCGAAGGAAATGAGCGCACAGCGCATCGCCTGATCTAGCGTGGTGGTATGGCTGAGGGCGCGGTCCAGAATCGGCTTTCCGTATTTGCTTTCACCGATCTGGAAATAAGGCGTGTCAGTCGTTGCGCAGATGAAGTTTCCTTGCGGATACAGGTTGTATAGCTCGGGTTCTTCACCAGCGATTTGTCCGCCAATCAGGAACGAGCTGCTCATGTCGATTTCCGGGCCTGTGCTTGGAGCGCTGTCGTGTGCGACGACCTCCCGCATGGTTTCACCCACCAGGCGAGCCGCAGCGAACATGGTCGGCACGTTGTTCAGATGAATGCCCTCACCCGTCAGTCGATGGCGCAGCAAACTGACTACTGCCTGCGATGTTGCCAGGTTACCGGCCGTTTGCAGCACGATCATCCGCTCGCCGGGGACCCCAAATCGATAGAGCTTGCGAAACGTCGCGATGTGATCAACGCCCGCGTTGGTTCTCGAATCCGAAACGAACACCAGTCCGTCTGCCAGGTTCATGGCTACACAATAGGTCATGCTTTTCTGGCTCGTTAAGTAAAGGCTGGCCGTATAGGGGGCGCAGATATATAGCCTCAGTGAGCGCCGGTAATTGACCCGGTCGCTACTGCGCCGCCATTTGCATAGGCATCACCTGTACGTGTGCATGCATCGACTCGGTACCGCCGCCGCGGCGCATGCCCCGTACTGGACAGGCATCAAGATAATCCAGCCCGACTGCCAATTTCAGATGGCGGTCGGGGCGAATCAGTCGATTGGATACGTCAAAGCTGTACCACTGCCCCTCGAACCACGCCTCAACCCATGCATGACTGGCGAGATGGCCGCTGTCGTCGGTCAGCAAATACCCAGACACATAGCGTGCAGGAATGCCCAGCGAACGACTACAAGCGATGAATGCATGACTGTGGTCCTGGCATACACCGGCACCGCCGGCAAATGCCTGGGCCGCAGTGCTCTCCACCTGTGTGGAGCCAGGCGTGTAGATCATGTGGTCGGCCTGAGAATTCATCAATTTACTCAACGCTTCTCGGTCTCGACGCGCACCGCACTGGCTATGGGCGAAGTCTTTGAGGGCGCCGTCGGCCTGGGTCAGGGGGCTCGATCGCAAGAAAGGCAGTGGCGATCCCTCTTCAGCCTCACACTCACAGGACTCGTCGATTTCCACCTGCCCCTGCGAA
>JAKUTK010000119.1 GCA_022448005.1 Pseudomonas sp. | reverse complement strand
TCCCGAATCGCCCAGATGTCTCCTAGGTGGAGCGGGGCTTTCTGTCCGACTAATTTTCCTTTGTTCCAGCGCTGATGGCTGTATGTGGCAACGGTGTTCTTGGTTTTTCCTCCGCGTGCGGGAGGATAAGGATGGTTAGGTCAGGCAAGGGACGCTAACCGGCCAATGGCCCCGCTAATCTAAGACTATCGGCCCCACCTGCGCTTATGTCGCCGTAGCTGCAACTGGCCTGGAGTGCCAAGCAAAAGCCAGCACCAACAGTAGGCCCAGCGCAGCCATCGCGGCTCCGGCTAGGGAGATTGCCGGGTAGCCAAGCCCAGCATTGATCACGGCACCGCCCAGTGCCGCACCAATTGCGTTGCCGAAATTGAAGGCGCCAATATTGACCGCCGACGCTAAGTTGGGCGCGTCCTTGGCAGCTTCCATCACGCGCATTTGCAAAGGAGGTACTAGAGCAAAGCTGGCGATGCCCCAGACTAGAATGGCAACGGCAGCTGGCAGCGGCCACCGCATCAGGATGGTGAAGGACGGTAAAACTAGAATGAGCGCGCTCAGCGAAACGATCAGGGTGCGGTCGATTGATCGGTCGGCCGCCTTGCCGCCCCACATGTTGCCCAGTGTCAGCCCCACACCGAACAGCACCAGCATGGCAGTGATGAAAGCGGTGGACGCGTGGGTCTCTGTGCTAAGGATCGGCGCGATGTACGTGAAGACTGTGAACATTGCACCCGAGCCGACCACGGTCAGGGCCAGCGCCCCGAGCACCGTCCCACGGCCCAGCACCCTAATTTCGGCCATTACACCCACGCTTTTCGGGGCGGGCACGTTGGGCAGGGCGACCCACAATGCGATCATGGCCACCACACCCAGGCCGGTAATACCCCAGAAAGCGGTGCGCCAGCCGAACAGTTCGCCAAACCAAGCGGCCAGCGGCACACCGCCGATGGTCGCCAGGGTCAGGCCCATGAACATTGCCGCAACTGCCCCGGCACGTTTTTCCGGGGCGACCACGCTAGCGGCGACAATGGAGCCAACGCCAAAGAACGCACCGTGGTTAAGCGATGTCACCACTCTGGCCATCATAAGGCTGTAGTAATCGGTCGCCAGGGCCGACATCAGATTACCTAGGGTGAAAATCGCCATGAGCCCGATCAGCAGGTAGCGTCGAGGAATCCTTCCGGTGGCTAGGGTCATCAGCGGTGCGCCGAGCAGCACGCCCATGGCGTAAGCACTGACCAACAGACCTGCGGCGGGAATGGAAACGCCGAGATCCGCAGCGATGCTTGGCAACATGCCCATCGGGGCGAACTCGGTAACGCCGATGCCGAAGGCACCAATGGCGAGTGCTACAAGGGGTGGATTGATGCGCATGGAAGGCTCCTTATTTATGCCGAGAATGTTACGATCCAGCTTTTCAAGGCGGTAGGTGGCATTTTTGGCAAGCACCTTTGCGCAAGGAGCACAAATGGACTTCAGTGGCAGATCAGGTGAAATGGGCGTGTTCGTCATGGTCGCGCAGGAAGGCAGCCTGTCGGCCGCCGCGCGGGCATTGGGGCTGACACCCTCGGCGGTCAGTCGGATCATCGCGCGCACCGAACAACGTCTCGGCACCCGACTGCTGTTGCGCACCACACGAGCGATTACGTTCACAGCCGAGGGCGAGGCCTACCTGCGCGCTGCCCGGCGTATCCTGGCCGATATGGCCGAGGTCGAAGAAGCCATCGCCGACCAGGGCGTACCCAGAGGCCGTTTGCGGGTCAGTGCCGCTCTCGGCCATGGGCGGCTGGCCATCGTTCCCTTGGTGGCAGCATTCAGCGCCCACTACCCCAACATCGTCATAGACCTTACCCTCGGCGACGAGGTGGTCGACATTCTCGGTGGCCAGGCCGACGTTGCGGTACGGTTTGGCCATCTGCCCGACAGCCCGCTGACCGCTCGCAAGATCGGCGACACGGGCCAGGTGGTCGTGGCTTCGCCGGGGTATCTGCAGCGCCATGGCACGCCCCAGGAACCAGAAGACCTGCTAAGGCACAACTGCCTACGCTTCAACTTCCGTCGTGCCGAACCCAACTGGCCGTTTATCCGCGACGGAAGAGAGTTTTTTCTAAAGGTCAGCGGCAACATCGAATGCAGCAGTGGTGAAGCGCTGGCACAACTGGCACGGGAAGGTGCCGGCATCGCGCGTATCGGCGAGTTCAGCGTGGCCGAAGATCTGCAAAACGGCGATCTAGTGCCTCTGCTGGAGACCTGGAACCCAGATGACCGGGAGCCCATCCACGCTGTGTTCATTGGCGGTGCGGCAATGCCGGCGCGGGTGCGGGTTTTCGTAGACTTTTTGCTAGAGCAGCATCGGATCTGAGCTATGGCTCCGACTCAGGGTTAGTAGAGACGATACAGGGCCGGTTACTTCGGTGATGATTGAGCAGCAGCTAGGACGCCGGTGCATGCATAGTGAGGAAAAGCTGCTTGGAGCCCGAAGTTTTTACACACACCGGGCCGTTTGCTGCCTGTCGCTGTTCGTTTAGGCAGAACCCTCAAGGAAATCTTGCGTCTTCTTTCACACGTTTGTTTCTGGACCCCTTCGTTTCCCCGAGAATTCTTCCTGTATCCCTGGCAGGAGGAAGCCCAAATACCCGCGCGTAATCCCGGCTGAATTGTGTCGGGCTTTCATAGCCCACCTCGAAAGCTGCCGCTGTGACGCTCTTGCCACTGGCCACCATGAGCATCCGCGCCTGGAGCAAACGCACGCGCTTTTGATACTGCAATGGGCTCAAGGTCGTCACCGCCTTGAAGTGTCGGTGAAAGGCCGAGACGCTCATCGCTGCCTTCTGCGCCAGGCTTTTAACCCTGATGGGCTGGCAAATTCCGCCGGATCCATTGAATGGCCGTGTTCACACGGGCCATAGCGGTATCCCGCGCTGCGATTTCCTGCAACATCCAGCTGTGCGGGCCTTGCAGTACGCGAAACAGAATTTCGGATTCATACGCCGGCGCCAGGACGGCAATAGCATCCAAGTTGCCCATCCATCGCAACATGCGCACCCAGGCATCCATCAATTTGGGCGTGACGGCTGCCAGCGAGAAACCGGGGTCGCCCTCATGGCGATCAGCAGGTTTAGGCAGGTCAGCCAGCAATGTGGATGGTGGGAGCAAGCGTCAGGCTGATGCACCTTCACGGTGCAGGGCGCATTGCCGTTAATGGGCGAGGGCAGCAGCGTCGTCATAATCGGCTCGACCGCTTCGATCAACCCCGGGCCCAGCCTGAGCGTCTACGGAACCACCAAGGCCGCATTACGCGAGATGGTGAGGAGCTGGATTCTGGACGTCAAAGGCTCTGGCGTACGCATCAACCTGCTCAGCCCTGGCCCAGTAGGCACCCAGTCTCTGCGTTAAGTGCTTGGCGAGAACGCGCAGCAGGTGATCGATGCCCTTAGTGAAAGAAGAGCACGCTCCGTCGTATCGGTCAGGCGCACGAGATCGGTAAAGCCGTGCTCTCGTTGGCGAGCGATGCGCCGAGCCAGATCAACGGCGCCGAGCTGTTCGCTGACGGTGGCGCTTCCCAGGTAACACCACGTCAAATGGGCTCAGAGAGATGCGGTAAAGCAGACCGCCTGAACGGCATTACCCTTACTTCCCTTTGCCCCCTAACCACCGAGAAATACGCACGATGTCGAGTTAGTGGCAAGCGCCAGCTACTGGCGCCAATAAAGGCGAAGGTATTGGCATAGCCGAAAGGTTGGCGGAATTAGGGCTTTACGTTGCGTATGTACCTCTCAATGCCACGAGCATAGTTCCAAAGCAGCCGTTCGAACATTCGGTAGGCTATTGGTGATGACGCACTGGGACTAGTCATTAGGAGCAGAATCCAGGCTCATGCGTAGCTATCTACTACCCGCCGGTACTGGCTGGGGGAGGCGCCGATGTGTTGACGGAAGAAGCGGGTGAAGTGACCCTGTTCGGAAAATCCCAGGCTTTCGGAGAGCTGACCGAGCGTGCCGCTGCGCTCGCGCTCCAGCCAGACGAATGCCCGGCGCATGCGCGCATCGTTGAGCACCAGCGTCGGTGTCATGCCGGTGTCCTGGCGGAACAGAGTGAAAAAGTGCGCGCGCGACAGCCCGGCGGCCTTGGCTGCGTTGTTTACGCAATCCGGATCGTCAAGGTTCGTCTGTAGATAGTCGCAGGCGCGGCGGATACGTCCATCGCGGAAGCCCTGGGGCGTCTGAGCACCGAGGCGGCGCAGTTGCTTCCACTGCGAGAAATCCTCGATCAGCTCGATCAGAAAATCGAACAGCAGAAATTCGATGTGCTCGCGCGGTAGCAGCCCGGCGCTGTAGGCCTCGGCGATCAATCGATCAGCCATTGCCCGGTTCTTGCTGCTGAGCTCGATGCAGGGATGGGAAAAGAAACCTGGATGAGCACTCAGCGCCAGCGACTGTTGGGCTTCGGCGAGCCAGGCCGGCTCGATGTAGAGCGCGAGGATCTGCGTCTGCTCGGCGCCGGGCTGGAAATCGTAGTAATGCGGCTGCCAGGCGTTGACCAGCACCGCGCAGCGATCAGTGAGCGGCACCTGCCGACCATTGACGTTGAAGAAGGTGTCCGCCCCGGATGCCTTCACCAGCACATGGCACTCGTGGTGCGAGTGGGTGACCAGGGGGCGATCCATGTCGAGCAGGGCGACCCGCCCGAATTTGCCATGAAAGACGCGTTGTGCAGTGGACATCGCTAGCTCCTTACGGGTCGGCTGGTGGAGGCGACGGCGGTTGCCGAGCGCTCGTTAAGATCGGCTGGACGGTCGACATCCAGCAGGATGCCAGGATCCGCGACGTCCACCGTTTGGTAATGTTCGGGATGACGGCGGATCAGGCTGCGCGCGCCCTCGTCGCCGTCAAGTTCGCATAGCGCTGGCCAGAAAGCACGGCCGAACAGCACCGGGTGGCCGGGGTGGCCGTCATGGCGCGGCTGCACGATGTGCGCGGCGTCGGCTACGGCGATCAAACTTGCGCAAGTATCCGGGCGCACCCAGGGCATATCGCCGAGCAGCACCGCGAGCGCCTTGGCCGGATGTGAGGAGAGCGCCTCGGCGCCTGCTGCCAGGCTGGCGCCGAGACCGCGCTCGGCCAACGGCGTGTGGATCACCCTGACCTGTGGTGGCAGGTGCAGATCGTCGACCGTATCGCCGTCGCGCAGCACCAGCAGCAGCTCGTCGAAGGCCTCTGCGGCGTTGGCAAGGCTCGCCTCCAGCAGCGTGCGGCCGTCGGCCAGGCGCGCCCGGCGTTTGTCCGTGCCGAAGCGAGTGGCGCGTCCGGCGGCCAGGACCAGGCCCACCACATCCGTTTCAGAGTTCATCGCGAGCCTTGCCGTGGTAGACGCGCAGCACGTCGGCAACCACCGACAGGGCAATCTCCGCGGGCGCTTTGCTGCCGAGATCGAGCCCGATGGGCATGTGGATACGTGCGATCTGCTGCTCGGACAGTCCGCCGACCCGGGCCAGCCGTTCGGCGCGTTGGGCCGAGGTTTTTCGCGAGCCCATGGCGCCAATGTAGAAAGCCGGCGTGCGCACGGCCTCCATCAGCGCCAGATCGTCGATGCGTGGATCGTGGGTGAGCGCGACCACGGCGGTGGCCTCATGGCAGTGGCCGGCAGCGATGAATTCCGAGGGCAACACCGCATGAAAGTTGACGCCTTCGAGCGGGTGCTCACGCATCTCCTCCCGCGGATCGCAGGCGATCACCTCACAGCCGATGGCCCGGGCGAAGCTGGCGCAGTATTCGGCAACTGGCGATAGCCCGGCGAGGATCAGACGCAGCACCGGGCCGATGCGCAGACGCACGCGCTCGTTCTCCACCTGCGTGGTTTCCCCGCCACGGTCGTCCGCCGCAAGCACGAAGGCACCGGAGCTTAGGTCGAGCTCGCGCACCAATCGGCGCTGGCCAAGCAGGGCGTCGTACAGATCCTGCAGATGGTCGACCCAGGCCTCGTCCGGCTCGCGGTGCTCGACCAACACCTGAAGGATGCCGCCGCAGGGCAGGCGCAGCCGCTGACGCTCGTCGTCGCTCTCGCCGTAGCGGACGATCTGGGCCGGCGCGCGTAGCTCGCCGCGCGCCAGGCTTTCAAGAAAGGCTTCCTCGACACAGCCGCCGGAAAGCGAACCGACGAACTGGCCGTCGGCGCGGGCTACCAGCATCGCGCCGGGCGCGCGTGGTGCCGAACCGTAGGTCGAAAGCACCGTGCACAGCCAGACGGCGTGGCCTTCGCGGACCCATTGCAGCGCGGCATCCATCACCTGGAGATCGAGTTGACGCATCTCAGAGTTCCCATGACGGGCGCAGGCGCCGAACGCGCTGCGCAGATCGGTTAATCTTTGGGCCCGTAGACAGAAGGGCCCGTATTCCATGACGCACCGACAATTTATCGAGACCGCCGGTGCCAGGCTCGATTATCAATTGCTGCAGCCCGAGGGTTCGACCGGTCCAACGCTCGTCTTGTTGCACGAAGGGCTCGGCAGTCTCGAACTGTGGAAGGATTTCCCGGCGCAACTGGCCGAACACTGCGGCTCGCCGGTATTGATTTATAGCCGGCAGGGTTATGGCCGTTCCAGCCCGGTTCGGCTGCCACGTCCGCTCGATTACCTCAGCGTGGCCGGCCCCGATGAGCTCGGACGCGTGCTGGACAGCTTGGCGCTCGAGCAGGTGGTGCTGCTCGGTCACAGTGACGGCGCTTCCATCGCGCTGGCCTACGCCGCTCGCCAGGATCCGCGTGTGCGTGGTGTGGTGGTCCTCGCGCCGCACGTCGATGTCGAGCAAGCCAGCGTCGAGGGTGTGCGCCACACAGTCAACGCCTATGCCCGTGGCGACCTGCGCGAACGGTTGCGCGCCTATCACGGTGAAAACCTCGACGGCGCCTTTCGCGGCTGGAGTGAAACCTGGCTGAACCCTGCGTTTGCCGCCTGGAACCTGCATCAGGCCTTGCCGCGCATTCAGGTGCCGTTGCTGGCCATCCAGGGCCGTGACGACGAGTTCGCCACCCCCGCACAGCTGCAAACCATCGCACATGAGGTCGGCGGTGACTGCCAGACGGTGCTGCTCGATGACTGCCGACACTTTCCGCAGAACCAGGCCCGCGAGCGCGTGCTGGGGCTGGTTGCGGGCTTTATGGCAAAGCTGCCGCGCTGAGCGGCTGCGGGTCTGGCGGAAGGCGTCGGGCGCAGGCATGGGCGTCAGCACTCGCGTGTGGATGCCTCGACCTCGTCGAGGGTTGGCAGGTCTTCCGGCGTTTCGCGCCAGCGCTTGACCACGCCGAGTTCGATATCGAACAGATCCAGCACTCGCCCGAGCGTGTGGTCGACCATTTCGTCGAGCGAGGCCGGCTTGGTATAGAACGCCGGTACCGGTGGGGCGATGATGGCGCCGAGCTCGGCCAGTTCGGTCATGGTACGCAGGTGGTTCCGGTGCAGCGGCGTCTCGCGGACCATCAGAACCAGGCGGCGACGCTCCTTGAGAATCACATCGGCGGCGCGAGTCAGCAGGGTCGAAGTCACGCCGCTGGCGATTTCCGACATCGAGCGCACGGAGCAGGGCGCGACGACCATGCCCATGGTCTTGAACGAGCCACTGGCAATGGCCGCGCCGATGTCCTGGTTGGAATAGCACACGGTCGCCATAGGCTTGAGCTGGGACCAGGACAGCCCGGTCTCGTGGGACAGCGTGATCAGCGCCGATTTCGATACTACCAGATGCGTCTCGATTGGCGTGTCGCGCAGCAGTTCGAGCAGGCGCACCCCGTAGATTGCGCCGGACGCGCCGGAGATGCCGATGACGAGCCGCTGCGGGCGGGGGCTAGTTGAGATCATGGTCGGTTTCCTGAATGGCGCCTTCCTTGTAGAAATGGATGGCGTTGAGGGCAGTGCCCAGCGTCTTGCTGATGATGTCGATGAACAGCGTCGCGGCAGGGGTCAGCGGTCGGCGACTGTCGTGCACGCAGACCATGCGCCGGGTGATTCCGGGCGCCGCCAGCGGATAGGCGCGTAATGCGCCTTCCTCGAGTCCGCGTTGCAGCACGGTGGCCGGCAGCACGCTGATCCAGTCGCTGCGGCGCAGGAAGCTTTCGATCACCGTCAGGTCGTCGAGCTCCAGATGCGGCGCCAGCTCCAGACCTTGGGCGGCGAGCGCCTGGTCGATGACGATGCGCAGGCCGTGGCGGCGCGAGGGCAGTACCAGCTTGAGCTCGCCCAGCGCAGTGAGCGGGATCGGCATCGGCAGGCGCAGCCGAGTGGTGGCGCCAGTGGCGACCAGCAACTCCTCGTTGAGAATCTCGATGCGATGCAGGTGCTCCTGCTGGAAGCTCTGGTTGATCACCGCAAAGTCCAGCGCCCCGGACAACACCCGATCGATCAGATCCTGGCTGTAGCCGTAGCTGACTTGCAGATCGACGTCCGGGTGGTGCTCTACGAAGTAGGCCAGCGTGCTGGCCAGCGCCTGGTTGGCGGCCGAGGCGATCAGCCCGGCGTTGATCCGCCCGCCAATCTCGCCGCTGCGGTCGATCAACGTCTGGCGCGCTTCCAGCAGTTCACCGAGAATCGGCATGAACAGGCGGTAGGCCTGCACGCCGGCTTCGGTTGGAGTCATGCCCTTGGGCGTGCGCTCGAACAGCGGCTGGCCGAGTTCCTCTTCCAGCTTGGAGATCTGCATCGACAGGGCAGGCTGAACGATGTTCAGCCGCTGCGCCGCCTTGGTCACTGACCCTTCCTCGTACAAGCAGGTGAAATACTTCAGCTGGCGCAGTTCCATCTCGACCTCGGCAATGCCGCTCTATAAGGAACCGACATTCTGGTAGACGTGCTTGAGTTCTGTAAAATCCATCAGCGCGTCGTAGCCGTGCAGGCGGCCCAGCCCGCTCTTGCGGTAGCCACCGGTTTCCGCTTCGGCGAACAGTTTGTTGTGATCGTTGATCCACACCGTACCGTT
>JAKUTK010000118.1 GCA_022448005.1 Pseudomonas sp. | reverse complement strand
TCCGGGAGACGGCTACCTTGGCTCGTATTTTAGCCCGCGTGCGCTACGTCCCGCTGCTGGCGTGCCTGTTGCTCGCGATGGTTCTGCTCTATTGGCAGCCGTCAAGGATCGTCTCAGCGGCACTGGTCGTGACCGCCTATCTCGGCATCTGCCTTTGTATCTGGCGCACCCAGCACAGATTCGCGCAGCCGCTCTCCCAGCCAACATCCGACACATTATTGGTCGCCTATGCCAGCCAGGGCGGCCAGGCGCGCGAGTTGGCCGAGCGCAGCGCCGCACAACTCGTTGAAGCCGGCATCGCCGTTGAGATCCGACCGCTGAACGCCCTCGATCCAGCGGCCCTGACCTCCGCCGGGCGTGCACTGTTCATCCTGAGCACCTATGGCGAGGGCGAGGCGCCTGACAACGCGGCGCGTTTCGAGCAACGCTTATTGCACGAAACGCTCGATCTATCGGCGCTGGAATTCGCCTTGCTGGCGCTCGGTGACCAGCAGTACCGGTGCTTTTGCGGCTTTGCTCGGCGGATCGATGCCCGGCTGCGCGAGCTCAGTGCTTTGCCGTTGTTTGATCGGCTGGAAGCTGATCGCACTGACTCAGGCACGCTGCGCCGTTGGCAGCACCAACTGGCCCAGATCGCGGGCAACAGCGACTTTAGCGACTGGCAGCCTGCGCCCTACCAGCCCTGGCGATTGCAAAGCCGAGTGCGGCTCAATCCGGGCAGCCAGGGCGCGGCGGTGCATCTGCTGACGCTTCGCCCGGTCGGCGAAACGCCATACTGGCAAGCCGGCGATATTGCTGAAGTTGGCCCGCGCCATGCTCAGCCGGACGTATCGCATTGGCTGATTCAAGCCGGCTTCGACCCAGCGACGCCCGTCGACGGCGGACGGACACTGGCAGACGCACTCGCTTCTCGACGCCTGCCGCTGGAGCCTGGGCCGTTGCATGGTTGCGACCTTTCTACACTGCTGGCGCTGCCTCCGCTGCCCCATCGTGAATACTCCATCGCATCGATCCCCACTGACGGTCACGTGCAGTTGCTGATCCGCGAAGCTCGCCACCCGGACGGCCGCCTCGGCCTGGGCTCGGGCTGGCTTTGCCAGCATGCAGCCCCTGGCGGCGAGATCGACCTTCGCATCCGGCATAACCCGAACTTCCACGGGCCGGACCCGCAGCGGCCAATGATTCTGATCGGCAACGGTACAGGCCTGGCCGGACTGCGGGGCCACCTGCGTGAGCGCGCCTGTATACCGGGCTCACGCAACTGGCTGCTGTTCGGCGAGCGCAGCGCCGCGCACGATCAGCTATTAAAGGACGAATTGCACGGCTGGCTGCAAGCCGGCCACCTGCAGCGACTCGACCTGGCGTTCTCGCGCGATCAACCGGAAAAAGTCTACGTTCAGCATCTTCTGCGCGATGCAGCCGATGACTTGCGCCAGTGGATCGCAGACGGTGCCGCGATCTATGTATGCGGAAGCCTCGAAGGCATGGGACGGGCGGTGCAGCAGATCCTGGTTGGCGTGCTGGGTGAGGCGCACCTACAAGCGCTGGATGAATCAGGCCGCTATCGACGCGACCTGTATTGATCTGGCGTGCGGTTGCGTGGTGCTCAACAGCGAAGCCTGGGCCGTCCGGCCCCATGCGATAGACCCGCGCCGTCTGATGAGACCGCCAGCCACAAAAAACCCCGCCGGCAGTGGGCAGGGTTTTCCGTGCAGCTGTAGCCGAACGATAGGCCGATCAGAAGTGGAAATTGGTACTGAGCAGCGCAGTTCGGCCGGCCGCCACGTGGGCCATGTGACTGCCGTACACCTGATCGAAGTAACGCTTGTCGGTCAGATTTTGCACGTTCAGCTGCACATCCAGGTTCTTGCTAACCTGATAGGCCGCCATTGCGTCGTAGCGCCAGTAGCTCGGCACTTCGATGGTGTTGGCCGTATTGCCGAAGCGCGAGTCGACATAGTTGGCGCCGCCTCCGATGGTCAACTGTGGCAACAGATGGTAGGTCGTCCAGAAGCTGAAGCTGTGCTCGGGCGTGCTCGGTATCGCGTTGCCGTCATCGACGCCCGTTCCAACACCTTTAACCAGTTCACCGTCGAGGTAGGTATAGCTGGCGAAGGTCTGCCACTTCCGGGTGATCTGGCCATTCACGCTCAGCTCGAAGCCAGTGACTTCCGTTTCGCCAATATTCATCGGCAGACCATTCGCGTCATTGACGCGGGCGTTGGACTTCTCGGTTTTGAACACAGCCGCATCGATGCCAAGCCGATCGTCGAGAAACTCCCACTTTGTACCCACCTCGACGCTGCGGTTGCGCTCCGGCTCCAGATTGACCGTGTTGTAAGCCACGTTAGAGGCGCCCTCGCCACTGCTCTCGCCGACCGGATTGCTGGAGGTCGACCAGGCCACGTAGATACTGCCGTTGGGTAGCGGGTTGAATACCAGCCCGGCTTGGTAGTTCCAAAAGTGAGAATTGCTCTCCCGCTCGAAATCTCCGCTCGGGGAGCCGCGGCCCGCCAGCGAACCGTAGCCGCTCGAAACGGTCTCGTAGTCGTCATACCGCAGCCCAAGATTCAGCGACCATTGATCGTTGAACTTCAGCGTATCGAATACATAGGCGGCGAGTGTTTTGGTATCCGTATCGGTGTAGTTCTCGCTGTCCTCGATAGTCCCGTTCCAGGCAGCGTTATAGTTCGGATTGTTCAAATCGGCACAATCCGGGCCGACCGCAACGCAGCTGCGCCCACTGTTGCTGATCACATAACCGCGGTTGTGCGTACCCTGATCACTGATCTCGACGCCTGTTACGAGCGAGTGTTCGATGCTGCCAGTCTCGAAACGCGTACTCAGGTCGGTCTGGTTGACCCACCCTTCGGACGTTGAGTTACGACTTTTGGCGGAGCGCCAGACCAGTCCTTGCGGCAAGTTACCGGCCGCGGAGTCGTTCGGCGTAGTGACGATATAATCCAGCGTTGTTCGCACTACTCGGGTGCTGTTGGTCAACGTCAGGTTGTCGTTGAGGTCGTGCTCCAACTTGAGGGTGCCGGCATCGGTGGTGCCTTCACGGTAGTCGCGGTGGCTCAAGCCGTAGAAATTATCGCGATCGACACTGACCGGCACGCGGTTGGGGTTGGCGGCGGTGGCATCGGTCAGGGGAATGCCGTAATCCGGAACATCATCGGTTTCCAGATGATAGTAGGACAGCGTGGCACGGGTCGCCGTGTCGAGGCCGAAAGTCACGGTCGGCGCTACACCCCAGCGGCTCACCTCAACACCGTCACGGCCGGCAACATTGGCCTCATGTTTCATCAAGTTGAGACGACCGGCGATACTGTCGCTTAGCTCGCGGTTCACATCGAGGGTGTAGCGACGCGTCTGGTCGGAGCCATACGTGAAGCTGGCATCACCGAAATCCTGGCGCTTGGCTGTCTTGGTGATCAGGTTGAGACTGCCGCCGGTTGAACCAGCACCGGTATAGGCCGAGCCCGGCCCCTTGCTCACTTCGATCCGCTCGATATTGAAAACCTCACGGGTTTGCGAGCCGACGTCACGCAGCCCATCGATGAAGGTGTCGCTCTCGGCATCGAAGCCGCGGATGATCGGTCTATCCCCTGCCGGGTTGCCGCCCTCCCCCGCTCCGAAAGTAATACCCGAGGTGGTGCGCAGAGCGTCTACCAGAGATAACGCTCCGGTATCACGTATCACCTGATCGGTGATCACCGTGATCGACTTGGGCGTCTCGCGCAGCGGTGCGGTGTACTTCTTCGATGCCGAACCATCGGCCTTGTAACTTTGCTCCTGATCGCCAATGACGGTGACCGAATCCAGGGCGACCGGATCTTGGCTACCGGACGGCTCGTCGGCGCTTTGCGCCACCGAAGGTGCGGAAATCGCGGTGAGGGTTACGCCGATGGCCGAAGCCAGGAGACGGGGGTTTGAGGACAGCTCAAGAGATGGGCGCGGCATCGGAACACATATCCTTGGAAGTTTAATGCTATCGATAATTGCTATTATTAGCGACCCGCATTCTGATACATTCTGTCGCATCTCGAAACCTATAAATGCGAACAAATATCGTTAGCTCGCAATTCCCATCCGGTGCACCCATGCTGTTACGCATTCCTCATTTATTTTCCGCAGACGAAACGCTTCGGATCCGCACAGCGTTGGAACAAGCAAAGTGGCACGACGGCAAGGTCACCGCCGGCTATCAGTCGGCCAAAGCCAAACACAACCTGCAGTTGGCCGAGGAAGATGCACTTGCCCGCGAAATCAGCGAAGCCATGTTGCAGAGGCTCTGGCAGCAGCCGGAATTCATGTCCGCTGCGCTGCCAGCCAAGGTCTTCCCTCCGCTGTTCAACTGCTACACGGCCGGCGGCAACTTTGGCTATCACATCGATAACGCCGTACGGCAGGTCAACGGCAGTGCCGAACGGGTACGCACAGACTTGTCCGCAACGCTGTTTTTCAGCGAGCCGGAGGACTATGACGGAGGCGAACTCGTCATCCAGGACACCTACGGCACACAGCGGGTCAAACTGGCGGCCGGCGACTTGGTGCTCTACCCCAGTACGAGCCTGCATAAAGTCGAAGCGGTAACCCGAGGTGCCCGACTGGCGTCGTTTTTCTGGATCCAGAGTCTGGTACGAGAGGATGCCCAGCGCACATTGCTCTACGAGATGGACCAAGCGATCCAGCAGCTCAATCAGGACGTTCCCGACCACCCTTCGCTGGTAAAGCTGACCGGCACTTACCACAACCTGCTGCGGCGCTGGGTCGAGGTCTGATGATCGCGCATCGCCTGCATCGAGACGAGGCGATGAGCCTGGATCAGTTTGGTCTCGATCTTGAGCAGAACCCGCGCCGAGCGGCCCGCTGGATCATCCATACCGCCAGCCAGGGCGAGATCGAGGCGCAGGCTCTGCTGGGCCAGATCCTGCTTGATGGTCGCGGTATCGGTCAGGATCAATCGCTGGCGCTGAAATGGTTTGCGATCGCCGCCGCACGGGGCCATGCCATGGCTTGCAACATGGCCGGCCGTTGTCACGAGCATGGCTGGGGCTGCCCGATCAATTTTCCGCTAGCCTGCCGCTACTATCAGCAAGGGGCTGTACTAGGCCTCGATTGGGCCATGTACAACCTCGCCAACCTCGTCGCCACCGGCCGCGGCGTGCTGCAGGATCAGGCGCAGGCCTACGCGCTGTACCACCAGGCAGCAGAGCTGGGGCATGCCAAATCGATGAATTTGCTGGGCCGTTATCTCGAAGAAGGCCTGGTTGTGCCGGCCGATTCCGCCGCAGCCCTGGACTGGTATCGACGCTCTGCCAAGGCCGGTGACTTTCGTGGCCAGTTCAGCTACGCCGCAGTGCTGATAACTCAGCAGCGTTGGGACGAGGCGCGTCACTGGCTGATCGAAGCACTGGCGACCGGGCACCTGAAATTCATGCGCAAGGCGCGGGATGAGCTGCTGACGGCACGGATCGAATCGATTGCCGATATCACCATGGCATACGTCTCACGCTGCGCCGATATCGGCGAGCAAGGGGATCGTCTGCTGGCTCGCAAATTCGCCGCAACACGTCCCGGCCCGCTCGAAATCGGCGCCTGAGATAGGCGGACTAGAGATTCAAAAACGCCGCGAACTTCGCGGCGTTTTGGCTAGGGGTTCGGCGCTTAGACGTAATACGCCTTCAGCGGCGGGAAGCCGTTGAATTCCACGGCACTGTAGCTGGTGGTGTAAGCACCGGTGGAGAGCCAGTACATGCGATCACCGATGGCCAGGTTCAGCGGCAGGCCGTACTTGTAGTTCTCGTACATGATGTCAGCGCTGTCGCACGTCGGGCCGGCGATGACCACTTCTTCCATTTCGCCCTTCTTCTCGGTCCAGATCGGGAACTTGATGGCTTCGCCCATGGTTTCGATCAGGCCGGAGAACATGCCGACGTCGGTGTAGACCCAGCGCTCGACAGCGGTACGCGACTTGCGCGCCACCAGCACCACTTCACTGACCAGCACGCCAGCGTTGGCGATCAACGAACGGCCCGGCTCGAGGATGATTTCCGGCAGTTCGTCGCCGAAGTCTTCCTTCAGGAAGCGGATGATTTCCTCAGCATAGGTTTCCAGGCTGTTGGTACGGGTGATGTAGTTGGCCGGGAAGCCGCCACCCATATTGATCATCTTCAGCTCGATGCCGTCCTCTTCCTTCAAGCGCTCGAAGATCACCTTGACCTTGGCGATCGCGGCGTCCCAGACGGAAATGTCGCGCTGCTGCGAGCCGACGTGGAAGGAAATGCCGTAGGGTTCCAGCTTCAGCTGACGGGCCAGGATCAGCAGGTCCATCGCCATGTCGGTCTGGCAGCCGAACTTGCGCGACAACGGCCAATCGGCCGTGGTCGAGCCTTCAGTAAGGATGCGGACGTAGACTTTCGAACCCGGTGCAGCCTTGGCGATGTTGCGCAGGTCGGCTTCCGAGTCGGTGGCGAACATACGCACGCCCTTGTCGTAGAAGTAGCGAATGTCCTTGGCTTTCTTGATGGTGTTGCCGTAGCTGATGCGCTCTGGGCCGACACCGCGGGACATGACCTTGTCCAACTCGTAGATCGAGGCGATATCGAAGCTCGAGCCCTTGTCACGCAGCAGGTCGATGATTTCGACGGCTGGGTTGGCCTTCACGGCGTAGTAGACCTTGGCAAACTCGAAACCGGCGCGCAGATCGTCGTACGCCTTGTCGATGGTTTCAGTATCGATGACCACAAACGGCGTCTCGTGCTGGTCAGCGAAGGACTTCATCTTCTGGAAAGTGGATCGGGAATAGTAGTCTTCGATCTTGATCGACATGCAAGGCTCCAAATCGGGAAACGTAAAGTCGGATTAGGGGTGAGCAAGAACGCCTGATCAGTTTCCCCACTTTGGTTCGCCTACTTCCCAAGGCATGTCGCCGAGTATCACAGCCAGGTCCGCGGCAGGTGCTGCAGCGGTCTGGTAAAAATCGTGATCTCTCGTCGTCAGTACTTGAGCCGGATGGATCGTTGCCAGCATGGACGTTCGGGCGCGAACTTTAGAACCACAGCTGTTACAGATCAATGAAAAATCCGCACTCACTCCCTTTTTTATCGCTCCAGGCAAACCTACCGTATTCAAACCGACAGATACGCTGCGGGGATGTTCCATCCGACTCGCCCCGCTGCGGCTGAGCGGGCTTCAGCTGCGGCAGTCCTCCGGCGCCCTTTGCGCTATAATCGCCGGCTTTTTCCGACACGCTTTCTATACCGGGACCGCCATGACCTCTCAGGCCGCCGAAGTCGCGAAGCGCCGCACCTTCGCCATCATTTCCCACCCCGACGCGGGCAAGACCACCATCACCGAAAAGCTGCTGCTGATGGGCAAGGCCATTGCCGTGGCCGGTACGGTGAAGTCGCGTAAATCCGACCGTCACGCGACCTCCGACTGGATGGAAATGGAAAAGCAGCGCGGCATCTCCATCACCACCTCGGTGATGCAGTTCCCCTACCGCGAGCACATGATCAACCTGCTCGACACCCCCGGCCACGAAGACTTCTCGGAAGACACCTACCGCACCCTAACTGCGGTGGACTCGGCGCTGATGGTCCTCGACGGCGGTAAGGGCGTCGAGCCGCGTACCATCGCCCTGATGGACGTCTGCCGCCTGCGCGACACGCCCATCGTCAGCTTCATCAACAAGCTCGACCGCGACATCCGCGACCCCATCGAATTGCTCGACGAGATCGAGGCGGTCCTCAAGATCAAGGCCGCGCCAATCACCTGGCCGATCGGCTGCTACCGCGATTTCAAAGGTGTGTATCACCTCAAAGACGACTACATCATCGTCTACACCCCCGGTCACGGCCACGAGCGCACCGACGTCAAGATCATCCAGAACCTGGACTCCGACGAAGCGCGCAAGCACATCGGCGACGAGTACGACCGCTTCGTCGAACAGCTGGAGCTGGTGCAGGGCGCCTGCCATGAATTCGATCAGGACGAGTTCATCAAGGGGCAACTGACCCCGGTGTTCTTTGGCACCGCGCTGGGCAACTTCGGTGTCGACCATGTACTCAATGCCGTCGTCGACTGGGCGCCGCGCCCGCTGCCGCGCGAAGCCAACGAGCGTGTTGTCGAGCCGGTCGAGGACAAGTTCACCGGCTTCGTCTTCAAGATTCAGGCGAACATGGACCCCAAGCACCGGGACCGCATCGCCTTCATGCGCATCTGCTCGGGCAAGTACGAAAAAGGCATGAAGCTGCGTCACGCCCGCATCGGCAAGGACATCCGCATCGCCGATGCCCTGACCTTCTTCTCCAGCGAGCGTGAGCAGCTGGAAGAGGCCTGGGCTGGCGACATCATCGGCCTGCATAACCACGGCACCATCCAGATCGGTGACACCTTCACCGAAGGCGAAAACCTCGGCTTCACCGGCATTCCGCACTTTGCTCCCGAACTGTTCCGCCGTGTGCGCCTGAAGGACCCGCTCAAATCCAAGCAGCTGCGCCAGGGCCTGCAGGAACTGGCCGAGGAAGGCGCCACCCAGGTGTTCTTCCCCGAGCGCAACAACGACATCATCCTCGGCGCGGTCGGCGTGCTGCAGTTCGACGTCGTCGCCAGTCGGCTGAAGGAGGAGTACAAGGTCGAGTGCGCCTACGAGGCAATCAACGTCTGGTCGGCGCGCTGGATCGAGTGCGACAACGAGAAGAAGCTGAAGGAATTCAGCGATAAGGCCTACGAGAACCTGGCGGTCGATGGTGGCGGTCACCTGACCTACCTGGCCCCGACACGGGTGAACTTGAGCCTGATGGAAGAGCGCTGGCCGGATGTGAACTTCAGGGCGACGCGCGAGCATCATTGAGTCAGCAACACGCCAGCATGCATTGCATCAAAGGCTTCGCGAGCAAGCTCGCTCTACGGACAGCACTCGCGGCGCCTGTAGATACCGTCTTGCCCCTTAGTGCGCAATGGCGAGTCTGGGGTCGAAAGGTTGCCCTGACTTGAGCACGCCAT
>JAKUTK010000117.1:6572-9227 GCA_022448005.1 Pseudomonas sp. | reverse complement strand
AATCCGATACCAGAGGACTGGTATCGGATTTTCTAGAAGGCCCAGCTTGGACTCAAATGCTTAAGTGAACAGCATTACGCGGCAAGCGCGGGATTTTCGATAGTCATGGCCTCAAGTCGCAGCCCTGATCAGGCAAGGCTCTTGCTTACCACCTCGTAGACATCACTCGACAACTCACCGGAGGCCACGATGCGCTCCAACTCTGTTTTCATCATGCCCTGACGACCGGCATCGTACTTGCGCCAGCGGGTCAGCGGCGCCAGCAGCCGTGAAGCGATTTGCGGATTGAGCTTGTTGAGTACGATGACCTGGTCAGCGAGGAAGCGATAGCCCGCGCCATCGGCCCGGTGGAAGTTGACCAGATTCTGATTGGCGAAGGCGCCGATCAGCGCACGCACCTTGTTCGGGTTCTTCAGCGTGAACGCCGGGTGCTGCATCAGATGCTGGACGCGCTCCAAGCCACCCGGTTGCGTATTGCCGGCCTGGACGCTGAACCACTGATCCATGACCAGCGGGTTGTCCTTGAAGTGCTCGGCAAAGGCTTCCAGTGCCTTGGCGCGCTCGGCCTCGAAGTCTGAATTGACCAATACCGCCAACGCCGTCAGGCGCTCGGTCATGTTATCGGCCTGCTCGAACTGGTCGACGCAGGCAGCCACCACGTCCGGCTTGCCGCTGAGCATCAGGTAGGACAGCGCGATGTTTTGCAAGGCGCGACGAGCAAAATGGCTGGCTTCGGCGACATAAGAAGTCTGGCGCGACACCTCGCGATTGGCCTGATAACGCTTCCAGAGCAGATCGTACAGAGCAGCAGAAATACCATGGCGAGCGAAGTCGCGCGCTGCGTGAATGGCCTCGACGTCAGCCACCTCACTGATTTCGGTGAGGTAGGCCTCACTCGGCAGTGACAGCATTTCGGCAACCATGGCCTGATCGAGACTCTCATCTTCCAGCTGGCTGCGCAGCGCAGCAACGAGCCGCTGATCCAGCTGCAACGCTTCGCCGCGCTGGTGTTGACCGATCATCTCCTGCAGCACCTGAACCGACAGCTGCTGGCCCGCTTCCCAGCGATTGAAGCCGTCGGAGTCATGCTGCATCAGGAACATCAACTGATCGCGGCTGTAGGGGAAGTCCAGCTTCACCGGCGCGGAGAAACCGCGCAACAGCGACGGCAGTGGCTGCTCTGGCACGTCGACAAAAGTGAAGGTCTGCTCAGGCTGGTCGACTGCCAGCACACGGGTAGTGCCCACTGCAGCGTCTTCGCCTTGGAGGCGCAAGGCGATTTCATTGCCCTGCCCGTCCAGCAGGCCCAGCGAAACCGGAATAACGAACGCCAACTTCTCGCTCTGCCCAGGCGTGGGTGGGCAGCTCTGGCGGAACGTCAGGCCGTAGGTTTTTGCGGTGGCGTCGTATTGCTCGCTGACAGCCAGACGCGGTGTGCCAGCCTGGCTGTACCAGCGCTTGAACTGGGTCAGGTCGGCGCCGTTGGCGTCTTCCATGGCCTTGACGAAATCGTCGACAGTGACCGCCTGGCCATCATGCCGCTCGAAGTAGAGGTCGCTGCCCTTGCGGAAGCCCTCCTCGCCCAGCAGCGTCTGGATCATGCGAACCACTTCGGCGCCCTTCTCGTAAACGGTCAAGGTGTAGAAGTTGGAGATTTCGATGAAGGATTCGGGGCGCACCGAATGCGCCATTGGGCCGGCGTCCTCGGCGAACTGATGGGTGCGCAGGTAGGACACGTCCTCCACGCGCTTCACCGTCGGGGAGTTCATGTCTGCGGAAAACTGTGAGTCGCGGAATACCGTGAAGCCTTCCTTCAGCGATAACTGAAACCAGTCGCGGCAGGTCACGCGGTTGCCGGACCAGTTGTGGAAATACTCGTGAGCGACGATGGCCTCGACGCGCTGGTGAGCAGCATCGGTGGCCGTTTCGGCGCGCGCCAGCACGGCGCTGGAGTTGAAGATGTTGAGGCCCTTGTTCTCCATGGCGCCCATGTTGAAGTCGTTGACCGCGACGATCATGAAGATATCCAGATCGTATTCGCGGCCGTAGGCTTCCTCGTCCCACTTCATGGACTTCTTCAGGCTGTCCATGGCGTGCTGGCATTTGTCGACATTTTCCGGCTCGACGTAGATGCGCAGCGCTACATCCCGACCGCTCATGGTGGTGAAGCTGTCCTCGATACACCAGAGGTCACCCGCCACCAGGGCGAACAGATAGGCTGGCTTCTTGAACGGATCTTCCCAGGTCGCCCAGTGACGGCCGTCGTCTTCTTCGCCGCTGGCCAGCGGGTTGCCGTTAGACAGCAGGATCGGATAGGCCTGCTTCTCGGCGCTGACCGTCGTGGTGAAGGTGCTCATCACATCCGGGCGGTCCAAGTAATAGGTGATCTTGCGGAAGCCCTCGGCCTCACATTGGGTGCAGAACATGCTGCCGGATTTGTAGAGGCCTTCCAACGCCGTGTTGCTTTCAGGGTGAATCACCACTGTGCTGTCGAGGGTGAAATTCGCAGCGTCGGGCTGCAGCGTCAGGCTTTCTTCGCCGATTTCGTAATCATCCAGGCCGAGCTGACGGTCGTTGATCGACAGGGAGAGCAGCTCGAGATCCTGGCCATCCAGCCGCAGGGAAGGCAGACCGGCACCGGCCTCCGGGTTCCGC
>JAKUTK010000117.1:0-6562 GCA_022448005.1 Pseudomonas sp. | reverse complement strand
CGATCAGGTAGTCCGGAACCTGATAATCCTTGAGATGAATGACTTTCGGTTGTTCGGTGCGCATCGGCTGGGCCTCTTCGAGGCAGCTAAAAGCGGCGAGCTTGAAGCTGCAAGTGAATAGCATTTGTTGGGCGGATCGTCATGCGTGATCCAACCAGTAACTGCATGATCGATCTGTAGGGTGGATGTTGCTTTCTACATCCACCAATAATCTGCCGCTGTGTTCATTTGGGTGGATGGCCACCCGTGGGTCGCCACCCGGTGGATCGCCACCCGGTGGATCGCCACCCGGTGGATCGCCACCCGGTGGATCGGTGACGTGTGATCCACCCTACGCCGCGCTGCTTGCAGCTACCTGATACGACGTGAACTTGCGAATGTTGATAACGCCTGTATCGAGAATCAGATATTGACCCTTGATGCCCCGCAGGGTGCCTTCGACGACCGGCGTCTTTCCCAGGTCCAGGCTGACGATCTTGGTTGGGTAGGCCTCAACGGGATAGCGGATCTCCAGCACCTGTGCATCTGCCACTGGCTGGATCGCTTGTAGCCCGTAGCGCTGTTGCAGCTCCCGCAACCCTTCGGCGCAGGCATCGAAGATCTGTTCACGGATCTCGACCAGATCAATGGGCTCTGCATCGCCTTTGAGCAGTGCGCGCCAGTTGGTGCGGTCTGCCACCTGACTGCGCAACAGGTCTTCGACCATACCCGACTGTTGTCGAGTCGCGACGCGCATGATCGGCAGCGCCTGGCTGGCGCCCTGGTCGAGCCAGCGCGTCGGCAGTTGCGTAGCACGTGTGATGCCGACCTTGATGCCCGACGAGTTGGCGAGATACACCACGTGGTCGGTCATGCAGAAGTCCATGCCCCACTGCGGATCGCGGCAGGTGCCGAAGTCGTGGTGGCATTTTTCCGGGCTCATGATGCAGATGTCGCATTGCGGCAGTTTCTTGAAGCAGGGATAGCAATAACCCTGGCTGAAACTCTTGTTGGTCTTGCGACCACAGTGGCTGCAATAGATGGCGCCCAGGTACTCCAGCCGAAGCGGCTTGCCGATCAGTGGATTGACCGGAACCAGCGTGTCGTTCAGGCGGAAGGAATACTGGGCCTGATCACCCAGTTGAATCGACATCTTGCTCAGGGCGCCGCGTCCCAGCTCGAGCATCAGTGCCGGGTCCCGGAGGCGGGCGAAAACAGGCTGGTATCGATTGGCGCCTTGTTCTTGCTCTTTGAGGCGCATTCCTGGCCACCCATGTAGCCGGTGCGTTCCTCTTCCGGCAGATTCTTCATCTCCCAGGCGATCATTGCGCCGAGGCAGGTTTCTTTCTGCTCGGGCGTCAACTTGCGGCCGTCGCTCCACTTGCCCAGCTCGACGGCGGTCTTCAGGTTTTCGTAGATTTCAGGGGTGATGTTTTCAATGGCTTCGATAAAGGACGACATGACCGGCTCCCGGGGAAACGAGGGCGCATTCTACCGAGCGGCGCGGCTTTAGGGAAAACCGATCAGCCGTTGTGCTGCACTAGACCGCGGCCCTGCGGCGTGACAGCAGCCCTCCTAGAATGCCCGTCAAGCACCCGGCCACCAGACCGCCAACGTGGGCTGCATTGGCAATCGCCAAGGCGCCGAAGCTGACCACTTCGATCACGCCCGTCAGGCAGATCACCAGCCAGACCAACATCAGCACCACAACGCCTGGGGGCAACCGGTAGGCCTCGTCGGGCGACAGTTTCTGGAACAGCCAGCAATGCCCGAGCAGTCCGTACAAGACGCCGGATAGGCCCCCAAATAGGCCCGGGCCGCCGTAGGTGTATTGCGCCATGTTGGACACGACACCGAACACCAACGTCAGGCCAAGCAACATCAGCGCACCTTGTCGATATTCGATGCGCCGCCCGAGTTCCCAGTACCACATCGAGTTCATGGCCAGGTGCAGGAAGCCGAAATGGACGAAGATGGGTGTCACCAGCCGCCACCACTCCCCGGCGGCCAGCGTCTGCTCAAGCGTCGCAAAGTAGGCGTAGTCACCGTCGATGCGGAAGTCACCAAAGCTGAACCAGCGGATAGTCTCGAAGTTTTCACCAAGCATGGTGATCGCGGCGGCGACCATCGTCAGCAGCAACACGGCTGCTGTCAGCGGGCTGCGGCGAAGGCTGGCTAAGAAACCGCCGCCCCGGCGTGCCGGTTGTTCGGCTACCACAGCGCCATCGCCCCTGGGGTAGCGCTGATACAGCTCTCGGACCTGCTCGGCGGTTGCCGCCGGTACCCGCAACACCTGCTCGCCAGACTCTTCGGAGACCCGGCAAGGCACCTGCAGGCGATGCAACAAGGCGATGAATCCGCTCAGGTCTTCTGACAAAGGCAGGCGCAGTGCTTCAACGATGTTCATCTATCGCTCCACGTCTACCCAGACGAACTTCGCCGGGTCGAGTCTGGTTTCCTCATCGAGCCGGTAGGCGACGAGCTTGCCGTATTTCACCGCGCTGTAATCAAGACAGGCGAGGTTGGGCCGGATCGGCGCGGGCGTTCCGCTGCGCCAGTAGTGCCCGACAAACAACAGCGGGTCATCGGGGCCATAGAGGAACAGCTGGCTCTTCTGGCTTTCGCTGAGCGGCATCCGCGCAGCCTTCTCCGGCAGGCCGTCGGGCTGAAAGACGATATCGCCGTAGGTCTGGGGGTTTTCTTCCCAGAACTTCGTCCGGAAAAAACTGCGAGTGAAGCCTTCCGCACTGGTCAAGGTCAGGCCTTCCGGCAGCGGCATGTCGGTGCCGCGCAGGAGCCGATCCAGCGCCTTGGCAGCGAAGCCCTGGTTGAACGCCGCGTCACGCAGGAAATCCAGATCGACGCGCCCCTGGCTCAGCCGCTGTCGCAGCTGACTGATCACAGCGTTGTCCCAGCACGCATGCACGACGCGAAAACGCTCGCTTTCGAGGTACAGCGGTAAGGTCATGAACCATTCGCGGAAGGCATTCCACTCTTCCGAATATTGCTCGAACTGCTCAAAGGTATGCTGCAACAGCATGGCGTAACGCGGCGTGTGATCACGAACGAAGGTCTTGCCGCTCTCGGGCGGTGCCGGGGTATACCAGCCCAGCGCGTTGAATTCGTGATTACCCATGATGCAATGCGCCTGCCCCGCTTCGACCATTGCATGGACCAAATGCAGCGCCTCGCGAATCCGAGGGCCGCGATCGATGATGTCGCCAAGAAAGATCACTTGTCGGCGTGGATGCCGCCATACATCCCCGTGGTGACGATAGCCCAGCTGCTCGAGCAGGCGGGTCAAGGTGTGGGCACAACCATGCACGTCCCCGATCAGGTCGTAGCTGCGCTCCGGGTCGACAAACACTATTCCCCTCCACCGAGTCGGCTGCCCCAGCCAAGTTTGGTGCGGCAGACCTCGTAATAGTTGTGGTCAAGCGGGTGGATCAGGTGAAGCTTTTGCGGCTTCTTGCGCACCGTGACGGTGTCGCCTGGCGCGCAGGTGAAATGGTTCTGGCCATCACAGGAGACCTGCGGATAGATCTGCATGTTCGGAGAAACGACGATTTTCAGTTCGCTGTTGCCGTCCACCACGATCGGCCGGCTGGACAAGGTATGCGGGTACATCGGAACAACCACGATCGCATCCAGGCGTGGGTGCATGATCGGCCCGCCGGCGGACAGCGCATAGGCCGTAGAGCCTGTGGGGGTGGCAATGATCAGCCCGTCGGCCTTCTGACTGCAGACGAACTGACCATCGATGTACAGCTCGAACTCGATCATCCGGGTCGACTTGCCGGGATGCAGCACCACGTCGTTGAGCGCGTCGCCTTCACCGATGGACTCCTCGAAGCGCCGCACCTGAGCCTCGAGCAGGAAACGATTCTCGAGCGTGTATTGCCCACTGAGCACCTCCGCGACCTTCTCTTCTAGCTCATCAGGGCGGATGTCGGTGAGAAACCCAAGGCTGCCACGGTTGATCCCCAGCACCGGGACCCGATGTTTGGCCAGCGCACGCGCCGCGCCCAGCAGGCTGCCGTCGCCACCCACCACGATCACCAGATCGCAGGAATCGCCGAGACGCTGCCGCGACGAGGTCTGCATGCCATGGCCAGGCAGCACCTCAGCGATGTTTTCTTCGAGAATCACGTGCAGATGGCGCTCCACGAGGAATCTCTTCAACCGGCGGATGGTATCCAGCACCTGGGAACTGCCCAGGCGGCCGATGATGCCGATATTGCGGAACTGATCCATTGAAGCTCCCTGAGGCGAGACGGGTGACAAGCAATTGCGCGACAGAAGAAACACCGACCGGCCGAAGCTTAACAGGCCCTGATTTGGTGTCGCGTAGGCACACTCAAGTTCAACGCCCTGTGTTGACCTGGATTCCCTGTCGCAATGCAGCCGACGAATTATGGGCGAAAGCTGGAAGTGGCAGCAAACCAACCTCGGCTATGCTGCTTGCATGAATCTTCCTTGTCTTGGTGATCTGCTTCCCAGCCTGCAGCACCCCGCCGTGCGGGATCTCGCCTGGGCGCTGCTTTCGCCACCTTTGCTGAGCGAAGCCCCGGCACCACAGCGACACCCCCTCACGGCCAGCCGCTGGGCTGAGCAGCCCGATGAACTCGCGGACTGGCTGCGCCTGCTCGACACGCAGCCGGGCGTTCTTGATGCCTGGCTTGCACAACGCAGTGTTCGGCGGCTGGGCCTTTATTACGAGCGACTCTGGCAATTTGCGTTGTGCCAGGCGCCGGATATCGATCTGCTGGTGGCGAATCTGCCGATCCGTCAAGGCGGTCATACCCTGGGCGAACTGGACCTGCTCCTGCGCGACCGGGAAGGCGTCCATCACCTGGAACTGGCCGTCAAGTTCTACCTTGGGCTGGACGGCGACAGCGCACGGCACGATCGCTGGCTGGGCCCCGGCAGCCACGACCGGCTCGATATCAAGCTGCGGCGACTTTGCGAGCATCAACTCAGGCTGCCGTCGGAGCCCGCCGCGCAGCTGTTGCTCAGCGAGCTGACCTGCGCCCAGATCAACAGCGCACTGTGGCTGGGCGGTTATCTGTTCCGGCCGCTAGCAAGCGCCTGCTCCGCGCCTGCCGGCGCCAGCCCCCATCACCTCGGCGGGCGCTGGCTGCGTCACCACGATTGGCCGGCATTCGCTGGAAGCGACCACGAAACAGTCTGGCAACCCTTGCCTCGCCATGCCTGGCTGGCTCCCGCTCGCGTGCCGTGGAGCGCCGTCTGGCAGCGTCCCGATTTCGATCGGTGGGTCATCGACGTCGAGGGCCAACGCCAGGCGAAAATGCTGGTGCGCCTGGAGCCGCAGGCGAACGGAACCTGGATCGAACAAGAGCGCCTGTTCCTGGTACCCAGCGCCTGGCCGGCTCACTGAGCCGCAGCTGACGTGAAAACGTCATCCGCATCCTGCAGACTTGAGCGGCGACAGTAGTGCAACCTCCTTTCACCGCAAGGGTCAGCCTCGATGAGCTCGGACCAGCTCCATTCAAACGCCCCGGAACACTCGAATCCGTGGGCAATTTTTCTGCTATTTCTGCGCCTGGGCCTGACCTCATTCGGCGGTCCGGTAGCGCACCTGGGCTATTTCCGTGAGGAGTTCGTTCACCGCCGGCGCTGGCTTGACGAGCAAGGCTACGCGGACCTGGTAGCGCTCTGTCAGTTTCTCCCCGGCCCGGCGAGCAGCCAGGTCGGGATCGCCATAGGGTTGCTGAGGGGCGGCTATCGCGGTTCGCTGGCGGCCTGGACGGGATTCACCCTGCCCTCAGCGATCGCGCTGGCATTGTTCGCACTTGGAGTCGGCCGCTGGGGAGACAGCTTGCCGGACGGAGTCCTCCACGGACTGAAAATCGTCGCGGTCGCGGTCGTAGCTCAGGCGGTATGGGGAATGGCGCGCAATCTGTGCACCGATGGCCCGCGTATCGCTATCGCGCTGCTGGCTGCATGCGCTGTTCTGCTGTTGACCAGTGCCTGGGCGCAGCTGGTCGTCATTGCCATCGCCGGTCTGACGGGACTGCTGATGTTTCGTCCTGCTGCGGCGTCCGGCCTGACGCTCTTCCAGCCTCGCGTGAGCCGAACAGCCGGCGTCTTGGCCCTGCTGCTGTTCTTTGCCTTACTGCTGCTGCTGCCTGCCTTGGCTGCTGTCTCGAGCAACCAGCTGGTGGCGATGGTCGACAGCTTCTATCGCGCCGGGGCCTTGGTCTTCGGGGGCGGCCATGTGGTGCTGCCGCTACTGCAAGCCGAAGTCGTGCCCAACGGCTGGGTCAGCAACGACACGTTTATGGCCGGTTACGGCGCAGCCCAGGCGGTCCCAGGACCACTGTTCACCTTCTCAGCTTTTCTCGGGGCCTCAATTGGCAGCGGCAGCAGTCTGATCAACGCCGCGCTGTGCCTGATTGCCGTGTTCATCCCGTCGTTTCTACTGGTATTTGGCGCTATGCCTTTCTGGGATCGTCTGCGCGCCAATCGAAGGATGCAGGCTGCACTGGGCGGTGTGAATGCGGCGGTGGTCGGCCTGTTACTTGCTGCGCTGTACGATCCGGTGTGGACCAGCGCGATTTTT
>JAKUTK010000116.1 GCA_022448005.1 Pseudomonas sp. | reverse complement strand
TTGAGACTGGAATTTCATCCTATCGGGAAGATCATGCGTAAAGTGCTGATTACCGGCGCAACGGGTTTTACCGGGCGCTATATGGCAGAGGAACTCGCAGCGTGCGGCTACGAGGTTCATGGCCTCAGCTATCGCCAACCCGTCGGCGAGCTGCCCGCGGCGATCTCAGCCGTCCATTGCTGCTCGTTGAACAATGCTGAGCTGCTACGCGCCCTGTTGATCGAAATCCGCCCAACCTATGTCGTGCACCTGGCCGCAGTCTCTTTCGTCGCACACAGCGATGCCGATGCAATTTACACAGCCAACCTGCTCGGCACTCGCCACCTGCTGGAAGCGTTACGTACAGCAGCAACCGAGCTTGAAGGCGTGCTGCTAGCCAGCAGTGCAAACGTCTACGGAAACGCCACCGAAGGTGTGCTAGATGAATCCGCGCCCTTTGCTCCGGCCAATGATTATGCTGTTAGCAAAGCAGCCATGGAGTTCCTTGCCCGGTTGTACCAGGATCGTTTGCCGCTGATAGTCAGTCGCCCGTTCAACTACACGGGCGTTGGTCAAGCGGAGCAATTTCTCATCCCGAAAATCGTGTCGCATACGCGCCGTAGAGCCGCGGTAATCGAGTTAGGTAATCTGGATATTGCCCGCGACTTCTGCGATGTCCGTCAGGTCGTCCATGCTTATCGGCGCTTGCTTGAAACACCTGCCGCAATTGGCCAAACAGTCAACATATGCTCTGGATTTGCCTATACGCTCGAGTACGTTCTCGAGCAGGCAGCGGCCATTTCCGGCCATCGCATGGAGGTCAGGGTCAATCCAGCATTTGTGCGCAGCGCGGACGTAAAGAACCTGTTCGGTAGCCGAGCCAAACTGGATTCGCTTATTGGCGACACGTCCCGGATCGAGTTAAAGGACACGCTGCGCTGGATGATCGAGCATCCCTCCGCGCCCCATACATGATCCAACCAGCTTTGTTATCAGGAATCGTGGTAGCCGATCTCAAGTGATGGCGACGCCCGCTTTCGCCAACACTGGAGCAGCAAGCGCAACCCAGCGCTTACCGTCCGCGGCGATCAGTCAGCCTGATAGCACGTTAATAGACGCCTTCGACCGATCACAGCTGCTGGCTACCCCACCCTTTGCTTGTTATCGAACACCCTATTCGCCTTGTGCCGGCAAGTTTTGCATTACCCAGTCATTTATGTACATGGCCGTGAACCGCAGAGTAACGGAGCGGTCTATGGCTACTGTGAGCAACACAGCGTCGTTTTGCTATTAAGGAACGACGCCAAACAACGATTGAGCGGAACCTGCCCGGTGGCTCAATCAGACCTGGCCTCACACGAGTCTGGAGGTATATCCCTCAGAGCTTGCAGTAGCGACACCCGGAACAGCAGAGATTGGATGCGTCTGTTGCACCGTCGAAACAACTTCGGCGACTGTCGATAGGCAAGTCAGTGTTCGCTCGCTCCTTCAGCTAAAGGTGAATTGCGCTGTTTCACTTCGTAAAAACAACTATTCCGTCAAGGATGAAGAAACCATGAAACCATTATTTGCTCTCGCTTTCTCTTCCGTGCTGGTGCTGCAGGGATGCGTCTTCTCGCCCGGTCAGCATCTGGATCCCGATCAGTTCAAGGACGGCGCAGAAACGGAAGACGGCACTGTCCAGCTGATGCGCATCACCCCTGAAATGCTCAAGGGCGAACTGTCCTCAGACCAAGGCACCTCCAGCAAGCAAGAGCTGCTGAGCTTCAAGCCAGAGGCTTATCGCATCGGCGCCAACGACCTCCTCTACATCACCGTCTGGGACCATCCCGAGCTGACCGCTCCGTCGGGTCCACAGCAGCAGCTGGACGCCAATGGTCGTCTGGTACGCCCCGACGGCACCCTGTTCTACCCCTACATCGGGAACATCGAAGCGGCCGGCAAAACCATCGAGCAGCTTCGCTCCGATATTTCCAAAAGGCTGGCCAACTACATCGACAGCCCTCAGGTAGACGTCAGCCTGCTGCGTTTCGGTAGCCAGCGCATTGTGCTCTCCGGTGCATTCAACACAGCTGGCGAGGTCGAGGTGACTACCGCTCCGATGACCATCATGCAGGCCATTGGTCAAGCCGGTGTCGATACCGATACGGCGGATCTGTCCGGTCTGATGCTCAAGCGTGACGGCCGCGAATACATGATCGATCTCGACGACCTGAACCGTCCGGATTCCTGGCTGCATCAGGTGTATCTGAAAGATGGCGACCAACTTCACCTGCCATATAACGACCAGAAGAAGATCTACGTTCTGGGCGAAGTGGTGAATCCGCAAGCCATGACCTTCAAGGCCACCAGCCTCAACCTGATGGATGCTATCGGCACTGCTGGCGGCATTCGTCAGGAAACTGCCGATGGCGAAGCGGTCTACGTTATTCGTGGCGCGGAGAACATCGCCACCGAGAAGGCCACAGTATTCCAGCTGAATGCCGAATCCCCCGCGGCGTTTGCCCTGGCTCAACACTTCCCTCTGCAACCGCAGGACGTAGTGTTCGTCGGACCGGCAGGTATCACTCGCTGGAACCGCTTCATCAGCCAGCTGCTGCCGTCGGCTAGCGTCATTGGTACCGGTGCTGCGTTTAACCGGTAACGGAAGTGAACCTCAGGCCTAAACCGGCCTGATCGAAACCGCAGTCAGCCATAAGCGACTGCGGTTTTTTTTGCTCTATCGAACCCGCCCGAGCCGCACTATGCGCTCATCCTGTTCAACTACTCAGCCGGGATCGTCGGGTCGTCTTCGAACATATCGATGTCGTCATCGCTGACTTCCGTTTCGTCTGGATCGGACATCGGCGCGTCGTTGATGCTAGCGCCGTCCGGGTCGCCCGGAAGTGGCTCGTCGCTACTCGCATCATTCGCCGCTACTAGTTGGCCGATATTGACCTGCGTACCCCACAACGTTTCATCTCGCATGATTCACCTCGCAAAAGGCCGCCAGTGACCCAGGTGTTTCGAGCCACACGAACACGGATAGTGCGTATCCGCCAGTCGGGACAGCGCAGCGCTGCCTGAGCTCCACAGTCACCACCGGAGCATTCCTATTTGGATACCGATTATCAGGGACGGGGAACAGGCGTGATGCGGCCTCCTCTATAAAGAGCACGCTCCCCAAGCCCGGCCAACGGCATGCACGGGTTAATTTCCTTGCAACATCAGGCAACGGAACGCTCGATGCAGCACTGTCAAAAAGGAACAGCCATGCATTCGGATGACCATTCCCTGTCTCGCCGTCGACTCATCCAAGGTGCCGCCGCCACGGTAGCGGTCGGTGCGACAGCTTCGGCCTTGGGCCAGACCGCGAGCGCAGGTTCCGCTTCTACCCAGCCGCAACCTGACCCGCTTCGCTCGCCACAAAAAATTTATCCGCAACCGCCATTTCCGGAACAGTCGCAGCCATGGCCAGGGCTGGCGGAAAAGATGGAACCCAAACCAGACCACGGCGAGACCAGTTACCAAGGCAGCAATCGACTGGCTGGACGAAAGGCGCTCATCACTGGCGGTGACTCGGGCATCGGTCGAGCTGCAGCGATTGCATTTGCTCGCGAAGGTGCAGATGTCGCTATTGGTTATCTGCCTGATGAAGAACCCGATGCTCAGGATGTGATCAGGTTGATCCGTGACGCTGGGCGCAAAGCGGTTGCGCTGCCCGGTGACATCCGCGACGAAGCATTCTGCAAGCAGTTGGTTGAGCAAGCCGTCGAAGGTCTGGGTGGGCTCGACATTCTGGTCAACAACGCGGCGCGGCAAAACAGCGAACAATCGATACTCGATATCACCACCGATGAGTTCGACTGGACACTGAAGACCAACCTCTATGCGATGTTCTGGATCACCAAGGCTGCGGTGCCCCATTTGCCTGCAGGCGCGTCGATCATCAACACTTCCTCGGTTACCACCTACGATCCGCCACCCAACCTGCTGGACTACTCCATGACCAAAGCGGGCATCGTTAACTTCAGCAAATGCCTGGCCAAGCAACTCATCAGCAAAGGCATACGGGTGAATGCCGTGGCGCCCGGTCCTTTCTGGACGCCATTGCAGGTGAGCGGCGGGCAAACCATGGAGAACCTCAAGAGTTTCGGCAGTAGCACACCGCTCGGGCGGCCGGGCCAACCCGTGGAACTCGCACCCGTTTACGTACTGCTTGCCTCTACCGCGGCCAGCTACGTTACTGGTCAGGTGTATGGTGCAACCGGTGGCACAGGCCAACCTTGAGCTGAGCCGGGTCAGCCCCCAGCAACTGTTGATATTCAGTGTTCACTCAGCTTGGGCTGTCTAACCGCCCAAGCTGGGTCGCTGCTATGACACCAAAGCCACATACTCAACGTCTGCCAGGATAACGCCGGCGCCAGCCGCTCGGCCCGTGACGCCGGGCTCTGAGCCGGCTATCTTCGACCACTCGGATACCAGTCGCGGCCGATTTGAGCGCTAGTGCGATTTCCGGTGCAGCATTCAGCATTTTTTCGCCGCATAGCGGCCTGGAGCACGAATCCATCGCGCTCCTGATAAACTCGTCCGCCTTTTTAGATGATCGATCAAGCAGCCGCTCCAGTCGCCCTGCGTCGCGATCTCGTAGTTACTGTTACGCCACCGCCAACCGGCATACGTGCCGAAACAGCGGCAGCGCGTTCGATACATCCAGCCGGAAAGCCACATGAACGTTCGCTACAAGCCCGTCACTTCTCGCCTATTACCATCGCGCCGGTTTTCCGTAGCACCGATGATGGATTGGACGGACTCTTAATTTCTAGCCGGTAAAATCAAGGCCTGACAGGGAAGTCTATTTTATTCGTACCACTTTCTTACCATTCCCCGCGTCAAAATGATCCGTTCTGCATATTGCTGCTTGAGGAGCAGTACGGTGTTCGCTTGTTCCACCGTGTGCACCGTGCAGTGGTCTCACCGATGCCGATCGCGTCTATGCGGAGGAGGTATGCGCCTCGTTTGCGAAGATCGAGATGGCTACGCGCGAGCAGGGGCACACGGCTAAAAGTGACATTCTCACTGTACATTCGACGCCAAGCTTTGCCACCCAATGGCTGATGCCCCGGCTCGCACGCTTCAGCGCCCTGGAGCCGGACATCGAAGTGCGGCTCAATGCATATCCGCCGGCCGCCGACCTGCTGACGCAAGGCGTAGATATCGACATTCGCTATGGCACAAAGCGACTGCAGCCGGCCGGGACGATGGTGCTCCCCATCCCCCGGAGACCATTGTGTCGAAGATCCGCTGCTTCCAGGACTGGCTCTTCAGGGAGCTCGAAGGTCGCTACCCGTCCGATCGACGCGGACGGGCATTCGTGGCAGGCGCATAGATTTAGATCATTTCTGACGCTCTCTAAAGCGCGTCGCTGGTCGCCATTCGTAGCTGTCGGAGCGACACGCAGCCAGCCTCAAGCCCGGGCGCAAGGCAAAGTAGAAAGCCATGGATATATCGCCGGCGGTATCGCTTAAACATGATTGATGAAGCCCGAGGAACAGGCTCAAGTTACACGAGAAGTGGATCCACTCTTAGGTTCTGTACGAAAAGTCGATGCAGGTAGAATCGCCGCCATGATTGGCTGGAGGCCCACATGGCAAGGCGCTACGAACTCCCGGATGCGGGCTGGGAGTTGATCAAGGATCTGGTTTCCCCGGAACAGAAGATGGGCCGACCTCGAAGTGATGATCGGCTGGTGCTCAACGGCATCTTCTGGATCCTCTGCTCCGGAGCCGCCTGGCGTGATCTGCCGGAACGTTTCGGCCCGTGGTCGACGGTGTATCAACGGTTCCGTGACTGGCGAGACGACGGTACGTTTGACCGAGTACTTGAGCGATTGCACGTCCGGCTGAATCAGGAAGGCCTGATTGACCTGGATACGTGGATGATCGACTCCACTGCGGTGCGCGCAACCCGAGCCTCTTCTGGCGCCGGGAAAAAGGGGGGCCAGAAGAACCGGTAGACCATGCATTGGGACGTAGTCGAGGCGGCCTGACCACCAAGATTCACCTGATCTGCGATGCCAATGGGATACCTCTTCGCTTCATGCTGTCACCGGGGCAGTTCCTGATCCAGACCCCGCCGTTCATGAAAGGCATCGAGCATTTCACGTTCCACATGGGTGGCCCGACCGATGTGATGACGGCAGGCTATCGCTTCGTCGCCAAGGGCTACGAATCGTTCTGGGGTCCAGGGCGGCACCAGCTGGGCTCTAACTGGTTCTGGTACTTCAACAGCCCGCTGGGCTGCCATGTTGAGTACGACGCCGACATGGATATACATGACGATAGCTGGATCGCGCGCGAGGCCCCGCCCGGCGCCGATACATCGCAATATTTCCTCTTCGAGCACCGTGCGAAGTGGGCGCCCGGCGGCCCCGGACCGGCCCAGCAGCACTGAATGGAAAGCCCCGCGATTTCTCACAGACCGGGGCTTTTTTACGATCTGCAATACGCCTCTTCCGCGAAGTCACACGAAAGGAATCTCCATGGACCTTCGCCTACTGCTTTCGGCTGTTCTTGCCCTTTCCATCTCCACGCCAGTGCTGGCGGACATCGACTACCGGCGCATTCGGATAGCTGGGTACGAAATGGTCAGCCACCTGCTCGTTTATAACAATCCCAACCTCGATGCCTCGCTGAGCGACCATGGCGCGTACCGCAGCGCATACAGTGCGAGGTTGAACGAGCTCGAAATGCTTACGATGCGCGCGGGTGATCCGGAGTTGAGGTCTAAGCTCAGCGTTCTTAAAAGTCGGATCAGTGCACTCGAAACGTCCGGTTCTGCCGACCGCCACAGGCTTGCGAACTGGATAAATCCCATCCTCGATGCGCATACGAAGCTCGATTCAACGATCGCGACCGAGGAGCGAAAAGCAGCTGATGGCAGCAGCCCTGTCTCGGACGTCATGCTTCGCCTCGCCCGGATCAACTTCTACTATCAGCTAAGGACCTTCAGTACGCTTTCGGTACCCTTGTTGCGCGATGCCGCAGATCCAATCGCAACGCTGGATTCCGAGATCACCAGAGACTTTGACGAAGCCCAGCAGCAATTTCCAACCTGCAGCGAACTACTAGCTCGCAGCCTCAGGGATTACCGTTTCATACGGCCTGGGCTGCTTGAACACCGTTCTGCTTGGATTCATGACAGCGTCCATCGCTACACATCGAGCATTTCATCCAGGCTTGCGCCGATGCTGAAAGATGGAGCGTGCACGGGCACCGAATCCGTCACCGCCCGCTGATGGGTATTACTAACGCACTGACCCATGGATCGGTGCAGGCCAAAGGCCGAACCCGCTAGCGGGTTCGGCCTTTGTCTCTATGACGTGCTATCGACGTTGATGCGTACCGCGGATATGCGGCGGGTATTCCTTCAGTCGGACAACCGAGCCCATCCGGTAGATCTCATCGTTCGGCATCGCTGCCAGGGATGCCGGGCCAAAATCGTTCACCACGTGCCGGATACCGCCGTCGCCGTCGATCACAGAACTGGTGATGGACTTCAGTCGCACTCCATGCGAAGAGGGCACTTCGATGGCGCTGGAGGCATGTATGTTCTGCCCGGTGATGAACAACGTGTAGATGGCCAGCCCCGTCGCATCATGTGACTTCACGTGATCGGCCACCACGTATGACGCATATCCTTCTTTTGCACCGTTGCGCCACGCCGCCTGGCTCGGCGGGTCGTAGGGCATCTCGCTCTGATAGAACAGCGTCCTGCCGCGCTCACCATTCCAGATTACCTGGTTCTTCTGGTAGTGCTCGACAAACAGGCCCAGGGCCGTCACGTCATTACCATTCACGACAAGCCCGTGATCCGCGACGTTTTCGTTCCACGCCGTGCCGGTGCCGTGGTCGCCGCGCCAAAGCCAGCTGTGGTCCAGGATCACATTGTTGTTGTTGACTTCAACGCTGGTGGTCGCTGTGCCAGGCAACGGGCCGCCGATGCGGATGAACATGTCGCTGAGCGTGGTCGGATCGTTGGATGCCCGGCGTGGCTACCGCGCTGGCCAACTCTTAGCAGCACATTGGAACGCACGGGGCCGGCATCTATCGTCAGGCCCGATAGCACCACGCCGTGGACGTTGCCAACCTCTATTGCTGCAGTTCCGTTCATGGGAATCAGCGACGGGAAACCGAGCCCTAACACCGTGGTACCGGGACGGTTGACATTGATCGGCTGATTTAAACGGTAGATGCCGGGTGTGAAAATCAGGTGCTTGCCTCTTTTCAGCTCGCCGTTGATCCGGGCAGCGCTATCGCCAGGTTTGGCGATAAAGAACTTTTGAATAGGGATCTGCTGGCCACTGCGGGCCGACACGGCCCAATCCGTGCCCTGGGAATGGGTCTTGCCGTGAGGCACAAAAACGCGGTATTCCCCCTGTTTGGTAACGAATAGGTGTGGCGCCTCCCTGGATACGGGTGTCGTCGACAGGCTGGTGATTCCGTTCTGCATGAAGTTAGTCGCCGGAGCGCCCTGCACCCCCGAGAACAGGTAGTTGACCGCTCGGCCCTCCCACTGACCAATAACGCTATCGCGGGTGTACCAGTGCGCCTGAGCTTTCTCGACCTTGCCGTCTCCGCTGATGACCGAGCCCTGGATCTTGCTGTTAGCGATATAGGTGCCAAAGGCGTAGGCACCATATCGGCCGGTCAGCTCTAAATTGCCGAGGATGTTGACCCGGCGCAGCGGCGCGGCCTGTGAGACAGCCCAGCGGAGCGTGTGGGGCGGCGCGATGCCCTCAGGATAAGGACGCTGAGCGTCCTCCCCTACCGGGCGCTGGATGGGATTGATCGTAATGTTCGACATCGAACGCCAGAACTGCGTGAGCGAGTTCGATTCGAGCGAGTCGTCCTAGGGATTGCCGGCGGGATTGAATTGCCGTGGTTCAACATGCAGCGCCCCGTTAATACGGACCTCTTCAGGCGACTGCCCAAGGCCATAGATCGCCGTGTAGTACCCAACTTCAGAGTTCACGATACCGGTTGCAGTCGCAGGATCGTCCTGTCCTGCTGCGCTGCCATAAGTACCCGGCATGAAGAACACGGCATTGCGCTTCTCGCTGAACTCAGGTTCCTGCGAGAGTCGCTGTAAGGTTGCGTTGATGGTCACGACGGGAGTGTTCGGGTGGAAGATTGTGACGTTGGGTCCAAAATCGGGAGCAGACCGAGGCATTTCGCCAGGGGCCGCAGTAGCGGGCGTCAGTCCAATAAGAAG
>JAKUTK010000115.1:4308-9304 GCA_022448005.1 Pseudomonas sp. | reverse complement strand
GTCTCTAGGGTGGGACGGCCTCCCGGTAACGCTCTGGATTATCGTCACTTGACGATGCAATCAACATACAAGGGTGGGCCGGGCGGCGCTCCGCTTCAGCCCACCAGCGGTTAGCAGTAAGGGGTGGGCTGAAGCCCACCCTACGTGAGCCTGGCCATTCTCTTGGGTACGGCCCAGACAGATTGAATCGGCCCATTCGGCAAGCGAGCCTGAAGCTGCTTTATCACGCCTGCCTTGTCAGCCTCACGTAGTGCTTCCATCCAGTTCCCGCATCAGCAGCGCATGCTGCAAATCGACGCTTTCCGGCACTGGCACATAGAGCACGTGGCCGTCGCCAGGTGCCACTTCAGCACGTTCGCCGCGCTTGTTCTCCAGCGCGTCCAGGCGGAAGTTCAGGTTGCCCTGCGGGGTCATCAACTCCAGGCGATCGCCGACGGCGAAGCGGTTCTTGACGATCACTTCGGCCAGCCCGTTGCGCCGTTCTCCGGTCATCTCCCCGACGAACTGCTGGCGCTCCGACAGCGAAAAGCCGCGCTCGTAGTTCTGGTACTCGTCATGCACGTGACGACGAAGGAAGCCCTCGGTGTAGCCGCGGTGGGCCAGGGACTCCAGGGTGTCCATCAGCGACTTGTCGAAAGGTCTGCCAGCGACCGCGTCGTCGATGGCCTTACGGTAGACCTGTGCGGTGCGCGCCACGTAGTAGTGCGATTTGGTCCGACCTTCAATCTTCAATGAATGCACGCCCATCTGCACCAGCCGCTCGACGTGCTGCACGGCGCGCAGGTCCTTGGAGTTCATGATGTAGGTGCCGTGCTCGTCCTCGAACGCTTCCATCATCTCGCCGGGACGGCTGCTGTCCTCCAGCAGAAATACCTCATCGGTGGGCGCGCCCGCGCCGAGTGTGGGCTGGTTCCGACCCTGATCAAGCTGCTGGACCGGAATCGGCTGGTACTGCTGGACGATGTTGCCCAGCTCGTTTTCCTTGCCCTCGTGAGCCTTGTACTCCCAGCGGCAGGCGTTGGTGCAGGAACCCTGATTGGGGTCGCGCTTGTTGATGTAGCCCGAGAGCAGGCAGCGCCCTGAGTAGGCCATGCACAGCGCACCGTGGACGAAGACCTCCAGTTCCATGCCTGGGACCTTTTCACGGATCTCGCCGATTTCCTCCAGCGACAACTCGCGGGAAAGGATGGCGCGGGTGAGGCCCTGCTGACGCCAGAACTCGACGCTGGCCCAGTTCACCGCGTTGGCCTGGACCGACAGGTGAATAGTCATCTCGGGGAAGTGCTGGCGAACCAGCATGATCAGGCCGGGATCGGACATGATCAGCGCATCCGGGCCCATGGCGACCACCGGCTCCAGGTCCTTGATGAAGGTGCGCAGCTTGGCGTTGTGTGGCGCGATGTTGACCACCACGTAGAACTGCTTGCCCTGGGCGTGCGCTTCATCAATGCCCAGACGCAGGTTGGCGTGATCGAACTCGTTGTTGCGCACGCGCAGGCTGTAGCGCGGCTGCCCGGCATAGACCGCGTCGGCGCCGTAGGCAAAGGCGTAACGCATGGATTTCAAGGTGCCGGCGGGCGACAGCAGTTCGGTGCGAGGGTGGGTCATGGTGCGGTGGCTCTGTATACCGACAAAAAGTGTGCGGATTCTACTGAGTTGGCCCGCGCTTTTCGCCCCGTCAGGTCAAGTCGATGGCGAACTCCTGCGGCGGGGCCCAGTCACTTTTAGACAGGGCTTGAGTCGAGCGCACCGAGTTCCGATGCAGGCCAACCCGTCACTACCGGAGGCCATCGTGAGCGCTCACACCATCGATGCCAGAGGCAGCCTGACCGCGACGAGCTTTTTGGGGATCGGTCTGATGGCGGCGATCGATGAGATCGTCTTTCACCAGATCCTCGCCTGGCACCATTTTTTCGACCGTTCAACGCCTGCCATCTCGCTCCTGTCCGATGGCCTGTTGCACTCGGCTGAGCTGCTGATGCTGGCGGCTGGCTTTTACCTGTTCGTTCGGCTGAGTCGTCATCAAGCGGTGTCGCGCTGGCACGCCTGGGCGGGGCTGTTGTTCGGAGCCGGAGGCTTCCAGTTGTTCGACGGCGTTGTCGATCACAAGGTGCTGCGTTTGCACCAGGTGCGCTACGTCGACAACCTTTGGCTCTACGACCTGGCCTGGAACGGCTTCGGCGTATTGCTGCTGGCGGTTGGGTTCTTTATCTGGCGTAGGGCCGGCGCCAGGCTGCGGCAGCGCGGGGTGAGCGGCCTGTGAGTCATGACGCTCATCTGCTGACCCTCGTCGGGACCTTCATGCTGGTGCTGGTGACGCAAGGGCTGTGGTTTGCCTATGTGCTGGGCGTCCGTGCACAGCGCAGGCGTCGCAAGGTCTGGCATTGCTGGCGGTTGGTCAGTTTCAGCCTGGGGTGCGGGTTGTTAGTGGTGGCCTTCTCGCCGCCGATGGTTGAGTGGGGGCACTCGGATCTACGTGGGCACATGGCCCAGCACCTGTTGCTCGGCATGTTTGCGCCCATCGCGCTGATGCTCGGGGCGCCGGGGCCCTGTTGCTGCGCAGCGTGCCGGTAACCACTGCACGGCGCATCACCGATTTCGCGGCGACCGTGCCGGTGCGCTGCCTGAGCCACCCTGTCACTGCGTTGCTTCTGGATATCGGTGCGCTGTACCTGCTCTACCTTACGCCGCTGTTTCAGCTGAGTTTCAGTGAGCCCCTGCTGCACATCTGGTTGCACCTGCACTTCGTGCTTGCCGGCTATCTGTTCAGCTGGTCGATTGCCGGCCCGGATCCGGCGCCCCATCGGCCGGGGATGCGTTTGCGGTTGCTCGTACTGTTCGCCGCTATCGCTGCTCACGCGGTGCTCGGCAAGTTGATGTATGCCTTTGGATTTCCCCGAGACGCGGGCCTTGAACTGGCCGAGATCGAAGCGGCGGCGCAGCTGATGTACTACGGCGGCGACCTGGCCGAGCTGATCCTGGCGCTGGTGTTCTTCGCCGGCTGGTATCGGCGCCGCAAGCTGTCCGAATCGGCCAGCGAATGGCAGACGGCAAACCGCCGGAGCTAGCGCGAGCCAGATCCGGCGGTTGGTGTTGCGAGGGTGGATTGCTTACGCCGCGGCGATCACGTCACCGTGGTTTTCCGGCTCGATCAGCGCGCGGTGCAAGGCTGCGACGGCGTCGTCGTAGTCTTCCTCATTGACCACACACTGCATCTCGACCTGGCGGATCGACTGATGCACCGCCTGGATGCTGATGCCGGCGCCGGCCAGTGCAGCCACGGTCTTGGCGAGGATGCCTTTGACCTTGAGGTCAGAGCCGATCGCCGAGACGATCGCGACGTTGTGCACGGTCACTTCCGCCGCCGGGTACTTTTCCTCAATCAGCCGCGCGGCGCGGTTGATCAGCTTGCGCGAGCCCGAGGCGTAGTAGGTGATGCTGTTGGCGTCGGAGTCCTTGTTCACCACATAGAGACGCAGCTGCTTGAGCAGCTTGCTGATCTCGATGTCGTAGCCGACATCACCGAGCATGTCCTGATCGAACACCTCGATGCCGAAGACGTCCTTGCGCCCGGCGATGATCTCGACGCAGGGCCGCTCGCTCTTGTAGTCCTGGCTGATGAGGGTGCCGGCGTGCTCGGGTTCGAAGGCATTCTTGATGCGCAGCTCGATTCCGGCGCGTCGCAGCGTCTTCGCTGCACGCGGATGGATCGCCTCCATGCCCAGGTTCGACAGCTGGTCGGCCACGTCGTAGTTGGTGCGGCCGATAGTGACCACCTTGTCCGCCCCGACCAGGTTCGGGTCGGCGGAGGAGAGGTGAAATTCCTTGTGGATGATCGCCTCGCGGGCGCCGGTGGCAGCAGCAATCTGCGCGAAGGTGATCTCGCTGTAGCCGCGGTCGAAGGTGTTCATCAGGCCTTCGCTGCAATGCGTGTAGCCGGTGGCAACTACCAGTTCGCGGGACAGGTCCACCTCTTCGAAGCTGTGGCGCACCATTTCATCGAAGGGCAGCGGTGCGTCGCGGTGCCAGCCGGTGAGGTCGACCATCTTCGCGTTGATGCCGCGATGCTTGAGCGCCAGCACCGAGTTGAAGGCTGAGTGCGCCTCGCCGAGCGAGGCGAGCATCTCGCGCACCTTCATCAGGTGCTCGTCGAGCTGGAAGTGGCCATAGGCGCAGAGACGTTGCAGGCTGCTCATGCACTCGCGGGCATCGTCGATGCGCGAGTTGATGAACTGGTTGGCAGCGCGCAGCTCGAACGCGCTAAACAGCTCGGCATTCTTGTCGAGCATGCGTGTGCGCACGGTTTCCAGTGCATCAAGCCAGGCGCCCTCACTGCGGGCATCGGCGAAACGCTGGTAGACGCCCGGTTCTCCGGTCTTCTTGTGTTCCAGCAGCAGATTGGTCATGCCGCTGTAGGCCGATACGACGAAGACACGCTGATAGAGCTCGTCGCCTGTGCGATGGCCAATAAAGATATTGTTGAGCAGTTCTTCGAAGCGGCTCATGGATGTGCCGCCGATCTTTTCTACGGTATGCATCGATTCATCGTCCCGTCTTGGGGGTGAATTTTCATCCCTGGGCCGCCTCTCGGCCGCCAACAAAGATCAGGCCCGGTATGCGGGCCTGATGGATACGTCAGAGATACTGTTGTGGCTTGATCTGCAGAGGCTCGAAATTCTCGCGCTCGCCGACAAAGGCCGGGCGTGGCGAGAGGCCGCAGAACGGGGCCTGCGCGGCATTATCTACATGGTTGTAGACATAGAACAGATTGCTGCGCGCGCTGGGGGTGATGTTGCTGTTGGAGCCGTGCATGGTGTTGCAGTCGAAAAACACCACGCTCCCTGCCGGCCCGGTGGCCGTGTCAATGCCGTAACGGTCCGCCAGGCGGGTCAGGCTGTCATGGTCGGGTACGCCGAACTCCTGCTTGCGCAGCGACTTCTCGTAATGGTTCTCCGGCGTCGCGCCGACGCAGCGGATGTAGTGCTTGTGCGAGCCC
>JAKUTK010000115.1:0-4298 GCA_022448005.1 Pseudomonas sp. | reverse complement strand
CCGGCACCAGCATTAACGGACCATTGTGAGCTTCGTTGTCGGTCAGCAGGATCGAGCAACTCAGGGTGCGCATGCGCGGCAGGCCGTCTTCGACATGCCAGGTTTCGAAATCCGAGTGCCAGTAGAACTCCTTGCCGGTAAAGCCGGGTTTGAAGTTCATCCGTGACTGGTGCACATAGATGTCACCGCCGAGTATGAAACTGGCGATAGCAGCAATGCGCTCGTCACAGGCGACACGGGCGAACAGCGGGTTATCGGCGTGGATGGCAAACACCGAGCGGATCGCGCCGCTGTCGGGTTCCTTGATGGTCTTGCCGGATTCGGCAACGGCCGGATCCTGGCGCATGCGGTCGAGCTCTTCGCGGAATACCGCGACTTCCTCGGCGCTGAACAGATTGGGGATGACCAGGTAACCGTCACGCTCGAAGCGCTCGATCTGGTCCGGAGGAATTGGGGCGTTAGCCAGGTCATTGCGGTAGACGACCGGGTCCAGACGCTCTTGCCAGCTGGGTTCGTCGTGCTGGCGCGAAGGGTACAGGTCGGCTTGCACGGGGTTCACTTTAAACTCTCCTTGAATCGGGTGTCGCAGGGCGGGGTGCAGCCGCCCTGCGGAGTCGCATCAGACTACGGTTTCGGCTTCCAGCGGATACACACCGCTTTCGTCATGCACTTCTTTGCCGTTGAGCGGCGGGTTGAACACGCAGGCCATCTTCATGTCCTCGCTGCCGCCACGGAGCAGGTGCTCGTCGTGCTTATCGAGGATGTACAGCGTGCCGGCCTCAATCTTGTAGATCTTGCCGTCTGCGATGGTTTCGATCTCACCGTTGCCGCTCATGCAGTACACCGACTCCAGATGGTTCTGGTAGTGGATGTGCGTCTCGGTGTTGGCGTAGATGGTGGTGATGTGAAACGAGAAGCCCATCTTGTCGTCCTTGAGCAGCATCCGGGTGCTGTCCCAAGTATCGGTCTTGATCTTGCGGTTGGACTGCTCGCATTCGGCCAGGGTACGTACGATCATCTGATTCTCCTTAAGAGGCCTGAGTGGCGGCTTGATCGGACATCACGGCGGCGAACGCCTTGTCCAGAATGCTCATGGCCTTGTCGATCTGTTCTTCGCTGATGATCAGCGGGCAGAGACACTTGACCACTTCGCTGTGAGCGCCGCTGGTTTCAACGACCAGGCCGTTTGCGAAGGCGTGACGGCAGATGGCGGCGGCGGTGTCGCCGTCCGGGCAGCTGATGCCGATCATCATGCCGCGGCCTTTGACGAACAAAGAGTCAGGGCCGTAGCGGCGGACGATCTTGTTCATGCCGTCGGCGATGCGCTTGCCCTTGGCCTTGACGCTGTTGGCGAACTCGTCGTCTTTCCAGAAGTGCTCGATGGCAGCAGCAGCGGTGACGAACGCGTGATTGTTACCGCGGAAGGTGCCGTTGTGCTCGCCCGGCTTCCACTGGTCCAGCTCCTTGCGCAGCAGCACCATGGCGAACGGCAGGCCGTAGCCTGACAGCGACTTGGACAGGGTAATCATGTCCGGCTTGATGCCCATCTCTTCAAAGCTGAAGAAGGTGCCAGTCCGGCCACAGCCAGCCTGGATGTCGTCAATGATCAGCAGCATCTCGTGCTTGCGGCACAGCTTCTCGAGCTTGCGCACCCACTCGGCCGAGGCGGCGTTCAGACCGCCTTCGCCCTGGACCACTTCAACGATCACCGCAGCTGGCTTGTCGACACCGCTGGATGGGTCGGTCAGCAGCTTGTCCATCATCGCGATGGTGTTGACCTTGTCGCCGAAATAGTTGGCGTAGGGCATGCGGCTGACGTCGGTCAGCGGAACGCCGGCGGCGCCACGGTGATGCTTGTTGCCGGTCGCAGCGAGCGCGCCGATGCTGCAGCCATGGAAGCCGTTGGTGAAGCTGATGATGTTGTTGCGGCCGGTCACCTTGCGCGCCAGCTTCAGCGCGGCTTCTACCGCGTTGGTGCCGGTCGGGCCGGTGAACTGCATGACGTAGTCCATGTTGCGCGGCTTGAGGATCAGGCGATCGAAGGTGGAGAGAAAGGTCTCCTTCGCTTCGGAGTACATGTCCAGGCCGTGCGTGATGCCGTCGGCCTCGATGTAATCAAGCAGCGCCTGCTTGAGTACCGGATGGTTGTGGCCGTAATTCAGCGTGCCGGCACCGGCGAGGAAGTCGATGTACGTCTTGCCTTCGCGGGTAGTGAGTTCAGCGCCACGGGCTTGCTTGAAGACCACTGGAAAGGAGCGGCAGTAGCTGCGAACGCCAGATTCGTGCAGTTCGAAAGTTTTCATGCGTTTTCCTCTAGTTCTTCTTCTGAATGGGGTGCGGCAAACGGGCCGGCGCGGTAGAGCACTTCGTCTTCGTGCTTGCCGGCAAAATGTTCGGCGCGGGAGAACAGGGTGCGGGTGCTGTAGTCGACGCCAAGTTTGGCGAAGGCCTTTTTAAACAGCGCCTGGGATGCCCCGTTGTCCGGCGAGATGGTGGTTTCCAGGTTAGCGACGCCCTGCTCTCTGGCGACCCGTGCGATCAATGCCATCAGCATGCGCAGCGCCAGACCCTGGCCGCGCATCGAAGCGTCGACGGCGACTTGCCAGACGAACAAGGTGTCTGGGCGAGCAGGAGGGCAGTAACCGGAAATGAAACCTACCAATTGGCCATCCGCGTTTGTGGCGGCAATGGAGGTATCGGCGAAATCGGAGCATTGCAGGAGGTTGCAGTACGCCGAATTTGTGTCCAGAGGTTGGCAGCGTGCTACCAGCTCATGAAGGGGATAACCGTCGCCGTCGGTTGGGCGACGGAGCGTTACGGTAGGAATACTCAAAACAAGACCTTTGGGGTTGCTGATTGAAATCCTTTTCTAGAATAAACACATCGAAAAATTATTCTCAACCCAAGTCGCCGATCATGGGCATGGATTCGCCGCTGATATCTCCGAAGTTCACCGTTTATCGCGAAAGTTGAACTTGCTCGTCCGTCGTGATGTTCAGCGCCGGCCGGGCGCGAATATATCGGCGAACACCAGCGGCTAATCAACTACCTCTGCTCGGGTAGTTTCGCAACACGATCCAATCGCGTCACAAGAGCATTTCAGTGCTCGCTGTAATTTGGGTTGAACCCTTATGAGGCGGGGCTTTGCGTGGGTTACTTCGAGGTCGGGACGGTTGTGGATAACGGGTAGGATAACTTGGCTGGAACTCGCCGAAGTTTCGCCTGGATCAAGCCCTGAGTTACCGGGCTTGTCATGGCAAGTTCGATCGCCGATATCGGGGCTGGATATCGGCGATACGCTTCGCGGAGATGGCGACTTCGTCGCGTTTGGTTAATTTTTTCTTTCAGCTCAACAATATGCCGATACTGGGAAGTTCATACGATAGTTATGAGACGCCTGTGCGTTAGTTGCAGCTACTCGCGCAGAGTGGCTCTAGCTCGGGTGCTGCAACGCGTGCCAGGACCGTGACCGCTGAGTCGTTCGGCTGGCTCAGCGCCACCACTGGCGACCCTGATGCTCGATCAGTTGGTGCGCTTGCTCTGGGCCGTCGGTTCCGGCTGGATAAGGTCTGGGTTTGCGGTAGTGGCTCTGCCAGCCGCAAAGGATCGGGTCGACCCAGTTCCAGGCCGCTTCCACCTCGTCACGGCGCATGAACAGGGTCGAGTCGCCCTCGATCACATCCAGCAACAGCCGCTCGTAGGCCTCCCAGCGGCGTGTGCTGCTGAATGCATGTGCCAGGTTCAGATCAAGCTCGACGGGCTTCAGTTGCATCCCTTTGCCCGGTGCCTTGGCCATCAGTTGCAGACTGATGCTCTCCTCGGGCTGCAGGCGAATCACCAGGCGGTTGACCTCGCCCTTGGTGAAGAGCATGTGGGGCACCTGTTTGAAGGTGATGATGATCTCCGAACGCTTCTTCGCCATGCGCTTGCCAGTGCGAAGGTAGAAGGGCACGCCGGCCCAGCGCCAATTGTCGATTTCGGCCTTTACGGCGACGAAGGTTTCGGTGTCGCTGTCGTTATCAACATCCGTTTCGAAGTAGTAAGCCTGCACGTCATTGCCGCCGATCTGCCCCGCGACGTACTGCCCGCGCACGGTCTTGTCCTGCACGTCGTTGCCGGTGATGGGCTTGAGCGCTTCTAGAATTTTCACCTTCTCGCCTCGTATCGACTTGGCATCGAATCGCACCGGGGGTTCCATCGCCACCAGGCAGAGCAGTTGCAGCAGGTGGTTCTGCAGCATGTCACGCATGGCGCCGGCATGGTCGTAGTAGCCGCCGCGGTTCTCCACGCCGAGGGTT
>JAKUTK010000114.1 GCA_022448005.1 Pseudomonas sp. | reverse complement strand
GGTCTGCACCGCATCTTCTACGCCAGTCGCTCAACCTCGCGGATGGTGTTGCGCGTGGAGTTCCTGCAGCCTGGCGCGAGCAATGTGCGTGTAGATCTGCGTCGTCGACAGATCACTGTGGCCGAGGAGCATCTGCACGGTTCGAAGATCCGCTCCATGGTTGAGCAAGTGCGTGGCGAATGCATGACGCAGCGTGTGCGGCGAGATCGATGTGGCTATTCCGGCCTGTCGGGCATGCAGCTTGACTCGATGCCAAAACGTCTGCCTTGTCATCAGATCCCCACGTCGGCTTGGAAACACCACATCGCTGGCATTGCCACTGAGCAGCTCGTGACGGGCGTCGCGAAGATAGCGTGCCAACCAGTGCATGGATTCCTCGCCCAAGGGCACCAGGCGCTCCTTGTTTCCTTTACCGAAGGTACGCAAGACGCCCTGGCGAAGATTGATCTGCTCAAGACGAAGTTCGATCAGCTCTGTGACCCGCAGGCCGGTTGCATAGAGGACTTCGAGCATCGCCCGGTCGCGTAGCCCCAGCGCCTCGCCGATATCCGGCGCGGACAGAAGCGATTCGACATCAGTCTCCGACAACGCCTTGGGCAGTGGCCGCCCCAACTGCGGCAGATCCACTCGCAGCGTTGGATCGACCATGATCAGGCCTTCGCGCAACAGAAATCGATAGAACCCGCGAAGCCCGGACAACAGCCGCGCGGTTGAGCGAGCCTTGTAGCCGTTAGCCAGGCGCCAGGCGAGGTGATCGAGAATGGCGTCCCGACCTACATCGACAAGACGCACATTGCGCTCGCCCAGCCAGCCGTTGAATAGCGCTAAATCGCTGCGATAGGCGTCGCGGGTGTTGTCCGAAAGTCCTTTTTCAAGCCAAAGAGCGTCGAGGAAACGATCGATAAGGGGGTCGTCTTGAGCCGGCATGCACAGAAACACTGGACGGAAAGGCGGCCAGTGTTCCATAGACCGCACGGACCGAACAGCCACCTTGCTCATTCCAAATAGACCTGATCGGCCCGAGCAGTGTCAGACTATCCAGTAGCTCCGCAACAACGGACCCACCCGGAGTGGGAGCCTGATCTAACCGACCCGCCACTTTGAACACCTGGTAACCATGACCGAACAAAACATTCTTATTGCCCTCGCTGCGCTCGGCATCGCCTCGCTCGCCAGCCAATGGCTGGCATGGCGATTACGACTGCCAGCGATTCTGTTTCTCTTGCTGAGTGGGATCCTGGCCGGCCCCGTGCTCGGCTGGCTGGACCCGACCCGCCTGTTCGGGACACTGCTCTTTCCGCTGGTTTCCCTGGCGGTGGCGTTGATCCTTTTCGAAGGCAGCCTGACGCTACGCGTATCGGAGTTGCCTGGCATTGGCACCGTCGTGCGCCGCCTGATTGGCATCGGCGCACTGACGACCTGGGGCGTGATCACCCTGTCCGCTCATTGGCTGCTTGGCTTTGATTGGGACCTGGCGTTGCTCTTGGGAAGCTTGACGCTTGTGACGGGCCCGACAGTGATCGTACCGATGCTGCGCGTAGTGCGCCCCAACGCGGCGGTTGCCAATATCCTGAGGTGGGAAGGCATCATCATCGATCCGATTGGCGCTTTGCTTGCAGTGGTGGTTTACAGCTTCATCATTACACGAGGCACCGAGGCTGCCTGGACCCAGAGCTTGCAGACGTTCGGCGGGGTCCTGCTGTGCGGAACCGTACTCGGGATAGCAGGAGGATGGACGCTCGGCCAACTGGTGAAAAGACACTGGCTGCCGGAGTATCTGCAGAATCTGGCGACACTGGCGTCAGTGCTCGGCGTATTCGTCACCGCCAATACCCTGGTGCATGAATCCGGCTTGCTGGCCGTCACGCTGATGGGGATCTGGCTTGCGAACATGAGGGATGTCGACGTGCGAGACATTCTTCACTTCAAGGAAAACCTGAGCATTCTGCTGATCTCGGGGCTGTTTATCCTGCTCGCAGCGATGCTCGACTTGACAGCCTTGGTGCAGCTGGGGCCGGCAGTGTTGATTCTTCTGGTGATCGTGCAATTCGTGGCCCGACCGCTGGCGATCACCCTGAGCACCTGGGGTTCTCAGTTGAACTGGCGGGAGAGGCTGCTGCTGGCATGGATTGCACCCCGCGGAATCGTTGCGGCCGCCGTGTCGGCGATCTTTGCGGTTCGCCTGGACGAAGCGGGCCACGAGGATGCGCTGCTGCTCGTGCCACTCACATTCGCTGTCATTATCGGTACCGTTGTGCTGCAAAGCGCGACCGCTCGCCCGCTGGCGAGACTGCTGAAAGTCGCAGAACCCTCGCCCAGCGGATTTTTGATCGTAGGCGCTAACCCGGTAGCAAGAGCGATTGGCCGCGCGCTGAGCGAACAAGGCGTGAGAGTCATGCTCACCGACTCCAGCTGGGACAATAATCGCGCGGCGCGGATGGAGGACCTGCCAACCTATTACGGGAACCCCGCCTCGCAACACGCCGAAAACCACCTCGACCTGGTTGGACTCGGGCACCTGCTGGCGTTGTCGCCTGTTGGAGAAATGAACACGCTCGCCGCCATGCGTTTCCGCCATGAGTTCGGCGTTGATCGACTCTTTAATCTGGCAAGCACACAAGAGAATCGACGCAGCGACAAACATCGGCCCAGCGACGAACACCGAGGCCGCCCGCTAGGTACGCCCACCCTGACCTACTCGCAACTTGCCGGGCGGCTGGGCCGAGGTGACTCACTTAAAAGCAACAAACTGACCGAAACCTTCGGTTGGCCGGAGTACCAGACCCTGAATGGATCAGGCGCAATCCTGTATTTCGCCATTGATAACCATGGCCATACACACGTATTTCACCCGGACGCCCGCATCAAGCCAGAGGCTGGCTGGACCCTGATCGCCTTGACCGACAACGCAAACACCAGAGCAGCCGTAAACAAACCCGAACCGGACCGTCCGAAAGCCTGAGCGCGCTCACACTTCCAGGCCCTACGAACAGCAACGGCCACCGGCAGTAAGCCGCTCGCGCCCTGGCTGCCCGAATCATCGAGCAAAACCAACCGCCCACAAAAAAGCAGCCCGTAGGCTGCTTTTTTTGTTAAGGAGACTTTCCTCAGGAAAGCTTTTCCTTGATACGGGCTGCCTTGCCGGACAGCGCGCGGAGATAGTACAGCTTGGCTTTACGGACATCACCACGGCGCTTGACGCTGAGGCTGTCGACCATCGGGCTGTAGTACTGGAAAGTACGCTCAACGCCTACACCATTGGAGATCTTGCGAACGGTGAAAGCACTGTTCAGACCGCGGTTACGCTTGCCGATTACAACGCCTTCAAAGGCCTGCAGACGCTCACGATCGCCTTCCTTCACCTTAACCTGGACAACTACGGTGTCACCGGGGGCGAACGGGGGCAGCTGCTTGGTCATCTGCTCGCTTTCAATCGCCTGAATAATCTTATTGGTCATGCTGTGCTCCTGAGACAGGCCATGCTGGCGTGCCATCGATACGTTTAACTATCGTCCCGCTGGCGGATGAATTCCGCCAGCAGCTTTTGTTCTTCCCCAGAAAGCGAGCGGCTATCCAGAAGATCAGCGCGGCGTTCCCAGGTCCTTCCGAGGGACTGCTGTAAACGCCAGCGCCGGATGTGTTCATGATTGCCGCTGAGCAACACTTCAGGAACACGTTTATCCGCATACACTTCCGGTCGCGTGTAATGCGGACAGTCGAGCAGGCCGTCAGTAAACGAGTCCTCCTCGGCTGAATCAGCATGACCCAGGGCTCCAGGGAGCAGGCGGGTCACAGCATCGATCAGCACCATGGCCGGCAACTCACCGCCGGATAATACATAGTCACCAATCGACCATTCCTCATCCACATGCGCTTCTATGAAGCGCTCGTCGATACCTTCGTAGCGACCTGCAATGAGGATCAATCCTTCTTCACCCGCCAATGCACGGACGTCAGCCTGTTTGAGCTGCCGTCCCTGGGGAGAAAGATAAATCACCTTGGCCTTCTCACCCGCAGCATGCCGAGCATCTGCAAGGGCGAGTTCCAGTGGCTTGATCTTCATCACCATGCCCGGACCGCCCCCGAAAGGCCGATCATCGACCGTCTGATGACGATCTTCGGTATAGGCTCGAGGATTCCAGCAATGCAGCTGGAGCAACCCCTGCTTTACTGCCCGGCTAGTGATTCCATATTCACTGATAGCAGCAAACATGTCCGGGAACAGACTGATGACATCGACACGAAGATTGGGCATGTTGACTAGAAGTCCGCATCCCATTCGACCCGCATCTCGCCTGCTTGCAGATCGATCTTCAAGACACACTGATCGGTGTAGGGCAGCAAGCGTTCGCGATCATCCAGACTGCCGTCGAACGGCTTGACCACCATGACGTCATTGGCGCCCGTCTCGAGCAGATGATCAACCCGACCGAGCACCTGCTCGAGCTGGTTGATGATCGTCAGACCCTGCAACTGGTACCAGTAGTAATCATCACCGGTCAGCTGGGGTAGCTCACTGCGAGGAATACAGATCTCGAAGTCGGCGTAAGTACGCGCTTCTTCTCGATCCGTCAGCCCTTTCAGCGTAGCCACCAGGATCTTGCCCTGGAGGCGACCCTTCACCAGCTCAACCTGCTTGACTTCATCGCCTCGCCTCAGCGTCCAGCGACGATACTCCAGCAGATTGTCGATTGGATCGGTGAAAGAATAGATCTTCACGTCACCACGCACGCCATGCACCGATACGATCTTGCCGATGACGATCAGGTCTTCGGCCGGAGCTGACGTTGCGTTCATATTGTTCAGGCAGCGGCCTTAGCAGCTTCCTTCAGCAGCTGAGCAACACGCTCAGACGGCTGTGCACCCTGGCCCAGCCAGTAAGTAGCGCGCTCCTGGTTTACAGAAAGCTTCACTTCCGCACCCGAGGCGATCGGATTGAAGAAGCCGATACGCTCAACGAAACGACCATCGCGCGGGTTGCGGCTGTTGGTCACGGTCAGGTGGTAGAAAGGGCGCTTCTTGGAGCCGCCACGGGCGAGACGAATAGTTACCATGTGAACATCGTTCCTGTAGTCGGTACAGCAAATCTGAATGCAGGGCCCAAGGCCCGAAAGGCCGCATATTCTAAGGAATATCCGGTTTTTTGCAAATGGCTTTTTCAAAAACAACTGCAGGCCTCGCCAGCAGGCCTGTTCAGCCTCGGCGCAGCCCGCTGAGGCGCTCGGAAAATTAGAACTTGGGCATTCCGCCGCCGCCCGGCAACATCCCCCCCATGCCGCGCATCATCTTCGCCATGCCGCCTTTGCCGCTGACCTTCTTCATCATCTTTTGCATTTGCTTGTGCTGTTTGATCAAGCGACCGATGTCCTGAACCTGCGTGCCGGAACCCATCGCGATACGACGTTTGCGCGAACCGCTGATGATATCCGGATTGCGGCGCTCGACAGGGGTCATCGAATTGATGATGGCCTCCATCTGTTTGAACTGCTTTTCCGCCGCGCCTTGAGCATTTCCCATCTGCGACAAATTCATGCCACCGATCGAGGGCAGCTTATCCATCAAGCCGCCTAGGCCACCCATGTTCTTCATTTGCTGAAGCTGATCACGGAAATCTTCTAGATCGAATCCCTTGCCCTTCTTCAGCTTCTTGGTGAGCTTCTCTGCCTTTTCCCGGTCGAGCGTTTGCTCGGCCTGCTCGATCAGACTGAGCACATCGCCCATGCCCAGGATTCGAGAAGCGATCCGGTCCGGATGGAACGGCTCAAGCGCATCGCTCTTCTCACCCATCCCCAGAAACTTGATCGGCTTACCGGTGATATGACGTACCGAAAGCGCAGCCCCGCCACGCGCGTCACCGTCGACCTTGGTTAGCACCACGCCTGTCAGCGGAAGCGCTTCACCAAAAGCCTTTGCAGTATTAGCGGCGTCCTGACCCGTCATGGCGTCAACTACGAACAAGGTCTCTGCGGGCTTGATCGCCGCATGGACGGCCTGGATTTCGGCCATCATCTCCGCATCAATCGCTAGACGACCCGCGGTATCGACCAGAACCACATCGATGTATTTGAGCTTAGCCTCACGGATAGCCGCTTGAGCAATCTCGACCGGCTTCTGGCTGGTGTCAGAAGGAAAGAAAGTCACCCCTACTTCCGCAGCGAGCGTCTCCAACTGCTTGATCGCTGCAGGGCGATAGACATCGGCAGACACCACCAATACCGACTTTTTCTTGCGCTCCTTCAGGAATCGAGCCAGCTTGCCAACAGTAGTCGTCTTGCCTGCCCCTTGCAGGCCTGCCATCAGAATTACCGCAGGCGGAACCACACTGAGAGCGAGGTCTTCGTTCGCCGCGCCCATCAACTCTTCCAGCTCGACGCGCACGATTTTCACAAATGCCTGACCAGGCGTCAGGCTCTTGGAGACCTCCGTACCGACTGCCCTGTCCTTTACCCTGGCCACAAACTCCTTGACCACGGGTAGCGCTACGTCGGCTTCTAGCAATGCCATTCGTACTTCGCGCAGGGTGTCCTTAATGTTGTCCTCGGTCAGCTTGGCCTTGCCAGTGACATGGCGAAGGGTCTGCGAGAGGCGGTCGGTTAGGTTTTCAAACATGTGCCATTTCCACGCTGGGTGTGGTTAAGGCCCCGATTATAGAAGCTGCGCACCCCTGGCCGGTACCCCGCCATCAATGCTTTTCATCGAGCGGCCCCAACCATAACTGTCCTGATGACCGCCAGCCGGCCGACGGTTCCCCCATCAACCGGCTTTACGGCGGCAGCCGCGGCCAACCGCACACTTTTGCGCACCCGACGTTTATGCCACACTCATCGCCTTTCGAGCCTACTAACAGACCTATGCACCCTTTGCTCCCGAGCCTAGCTGCCGCCTGCCTTTATGCCGGCGTCACCGGATACCAGGGCCTGCGCCTGGCGCAACGCACCGTGCCGGACAAGCGTCTGCTGCTTATCCTGGGCGCATTGGCGCTCGCCGCACATGGCGTGAGCCTGTTTATCCAGCTGCTTTCACCGAGCGGCCTGCATCTGGACTTCTTCACCGCCTCGAGCCTGATTGCTGCTGCTGTGATCTTGTTGATCCTGCTCGCGCTTTACCGAATGCCCGTGGAAAACCTGCTGCTGTTGCTCTTTCCGTTGGGCTGCCTGACCGTGCTATTTGCCCAGTTCGCGCCGTCCGGCACAGCACCTGCCATTGCCGAGCAGCCGGGCATCCTGGCGCATATCCTGTTTTCCATCCTCGCCTACGGGATGCTCACGATTGCCGTGTTTCAATCATTGCTGCTACTGCTGCAGGATCATCATCTTAAGCACAAGCACCCGTCCGGCCTGATCAGGAACTTCCCACCGCTGCAGACCATGGAGAGCCTGCTATTCGGTTTTCTGCTCGCCGGCTGGCTGCTGCTCTCGGCTTCGCTCATTTCCGGCTGGATTTTCCTCGACAACCTGTTCGCGCAACATCTGGTACACAAAACCTTGCTGTCCGTGGTCGCCTGGGTGGTGTTCGGCATGCTGCTATGGGGGCGTCATCAGTTGGGCTGGCGCGGCTATAAGGCCATCCGCTGGACACTGGCAGGCTTCTGCTTGCTGATGCTGGCTTACTTCGGCAGCAAGCTGGTCCGCGAATTCATTCTGCATATCTAGGACCACCACGTGGAGAATCTACACCCCGGCTTTCTGGTCGGCATGCTGGTCGGCCTGCTGTTGTGCTCGGCATTCTTTTCCAGCTCCGAAACCGGAATGCTCAGCCTCAATCGCTATCGCCTGCGCCATCAGGCCAAGGAAGGGCACCGCGGCGCAAAACGCGCCAGCGCCTTGCTTGAACGTCCAGACCGGCTGCTCGGGACCATCTTGGTCGGCAACAACTTCGTCAACATTCTCGCTTCCGCGATTGCCACCGTCCTGGCCATCAAACTGTGGGGCGAGGCGGGAATCGCAATCGCGACCATCGGCCTGACGATCGTCCTGCTGATCTTCGGGGAAATAACCCCAAAAACCCTCGCCGCCTTGCGCCCTGAAGCCGTGGCTTATCCCGTCAGCCTGCCGCTGCTGATGCTGCAGAAAGTACTGTACCCCTTGGTGGCACTGCTCAACTGGATCAGTAACGGACTCCTCAAGCTGCTCGGCGTTGACCTGTCCAACAAAGGCAGCGACAGCCTGTCGACGGAAGAACTGCGCAGCGTCGTGCACGAATCAGGCAGCGATATGCCAATGAAACGGCAGAGCATGCTGCTCGGCATCCTTGACCTGGAACGGGTAACCGTCGACGACATCATGATTCCGCGTAACGAGGTCGCCGGCATCGATCTCGAAGATGACCTCGAGACCATCGTGACTCAGTTGCGCACGACGCCACACACCCGCCTTCCCGTGTTTCGCAAGGACATCAACCAGATCGAAGGCATCGTGCATATGCGTCAGATTGCGCGCCTGCTCAGCCATGACCAACTGACTCGGGAGAGCCTGCTGGAAGCATGCGACGATCCTTACTTCATTCCAGAGAACACTCCGCTCTCCACACAGCTGGTCAATTTCCAGAAGCAGAAACGGCGAATCGGCATCGTCGTTGATGAGTACGGCGATGTGCTGGGGATCGTGACTCTGGAAGATATTCTCGAAGAAATCGTCGGTGAGTTCAGCAATCAGGACGCGTTGCGCAGCCCGGACATACATCCTCAGGACGACGGCACCCTGGTGATCGACGGCGCCGCTTACCTGCGCGAAGTCAACCGCGCGCTGGGGTGGCAGCTACCCTGCGATGGCCCCAAGACGCTTAACGGGTTGATTACTGAAGCGCTTGAACATATTCCTGACAGCGGAATATGCCTGCAAATCAACCAGTACCGACTCGAGATATTGCAAGCTGCTGATAACCGCGTCAAAAGCGTACGCGCCTGGGTGATCGAGGAGCCTCAGGATTCAAAGGGCGACGCTCAATAACCCGACGCCGCACAAGCAGCCCCAAGCCTAGAGACTTGTATCGATCGCCGAGGCCGCCCGCAACGCTTTTGCGCGTGCCGCCTCTATCGATGCATCTCGGGCCAGCGCAACGCCCATACGCCGCTGCCCACTGACGCCCGGCTTGCCGAACAAACGCAGCGCGGTATCCGGCTCCTCCAACGCAGCAGCCAGATTGCCGAAGCTCACTTGGTCGGATTCACCCTCCACCAGCACCACGGCGGAAGCAGACGGACCGAACTGACGAATTGCCGGAATCGGCAGTCCGAGAATTGCTCGCGCGTGCAAGGCGAACTCGGACAGGTCCTGGGAGATTAGGGTTACCAGCCCCGTATCATGCGGCCGCGGTGAAACCTCGCTATACCTGTGCGTTGTCATGCCATGGACACTGAGCAAACGCTTGCGAATGCTTGCCTTGTACTTAAATGGTCGTTGTCCATGGATGCTTCACTCCCCCCTCTCAATTCTTGAGACTATGTCCATAGTCTTAGCCGTTGGTAACAAGCTGCTTAGACGGCCTTTTAAGTACTCGATCTCTCTTGCCTGGTAGAGAATCGTTGCGTCAGCCTCGACGAGCAGGGAAAGGGCTTGATCCCTTTCGACTTTAAAGGATTCGAGCTGGTCTCGCAGAGAGCGATTGCGCCTGCGGTGCGCCAACATCTTTTGTCTCTCTGATGATGGGGATTCTGTCTGATGCTCGGCTATCCAATGCTGAATCTCAGCCACAAGGCTTGGATAGCGGCTTTTCCGAAGCGCAGAAGGATCACACCCAGCCTCTTTGGC
>JAKUTK010000113.1 GCA_022448005.1 Pseudomonas sp. | reverse complement strand
CATCATTGACCCAGATCGCCGTGACCGAGCCTGCCGGAACCAGTAACCCCTTACCTCGCACCAGTACCGCGACCGCCAGTTCGTCATAACGCAGCGTGCCACTGCTGTACTGCGCCCAAATGGTTGCAACGAAGACGCTGCCGCCGACGCTGATCAGGGGCAGCCTGGCATCCGGCGCCAACTGGCCCAGCGCTGTTTTCGGCACGCGCCACAGCGACACGCACGCCGCGCCGTGAAGCTGCCATGGCGCCGGCGGAAAGGCCGCATGTTCATGGGGAGTCGTATCGTCCACTATCGCCCTGCTCGCAAAACTTGGTGAGTCCTCAGTCGACCGCACCGACCTGCCGTCTATCCACGTAGTCGCATCAAGCATTCGCACCGATGGTCGTAATAGGAGCTAGTGTTGTTTGCCTGGAACCCCGCCATGCATCTGATCCATGTTTTTCTGCCGCTGTATGACAACGACGCGCAGGCACTGCCGAAGTCGGTTTTCAACGAAGTCCGCGACGAGCTCATCCATAAGTTTGGTGGCCTGACCGCCCACAGCCGCGCCCCTGTCGACGGGCTGTGGCAAAAAGACGGCAGTCATGCCGTGCGCGACGATCTGGTGATTTACGAAGTGATGACGACGGAGCTCGACCCTAGCTGGTGGAGCGAATACCGCGCATCACTGGAGGCCCGTTTTCGCCAGACGCACATCCTGATAAGAGCCCAACAGGTCGAACTGCTCTAGCGCGGCGCCCTCCGTTTGCTTTTCCACTCACTGCCGGATCACGGCGGCCGGCTAATTGTCACCTTTCGCAGCGCGGGAATTCGAAGCTGCGCCGCGTTGCGCGGCACCCGCCCTATACAAAACGATGAAAATTTAGTGAACCCCGACGGCGCCGCGCTGTCAGTCCAGTCTGCAGGACTACAGGGGCCACTGGCCCAACCCGGGGAGAAAGCATCCTCCCGCTCACGATCGGCACATCCGGCGCGCCTGCTGTTCGACTTGTCGAAACATGCTGCTGGCGCATCTCGCCAGCCCGGAATTCCGCTTATGTTCGGCCCGTTCATCAGGGCCTCCATTTTTTGCCAGCGCGAACACTATTCATGTCTCTATCACGTCATCTCGTTGCACTTTTATCCCGTATTTCCTGGTCCGCCACTCAACGCCGCGCCTTTAGCGCCGGCCTGGCCGGTACGCTGCTGGCGGTCATCACGCCAGCCCACGCTCAAGAGGCAAGCAGCGACCGCTGGGTCAGCGACACCTTGAGCACCTATGTCCGCAGCGGCCCTACCGACGGCTATCGCATCGTTGGCAGCCTCACCTCCGGACAGAAGGTCGAGTTGCTCGAGACCAGTGGTGACTACAGCCAGGTTCGCGGTGAGAACGGCGACCGTGTCTGGATCCGCAGCAGCGACCTGCAGGAAGTCCCCGGCCAGGCCGAGCGCCTGCCGCAACTCGAACAGCAGGTTGCCGAACTCAGCGAAGAATTGAAGACCATCGACGACACCTGGAAAGCCAAGGTCCAGGGCATGCAAGAGACCATGGACTCCCGCAAGGCGCTGATCGACGAACTCGAGGCCCGGCGCAAGGCGCTTGACGAAGCGCTGACCGCTACCGAATCAGACCTGCGCGAAGCCGAAGCGCGCCTGGGCGACGAGAACAACCAGGCGTTGATGCGCTACATGGTGTACGGCGGCAGCATCGCCGGCGCCGGACTGCTGGTGGGCCTGATCCTTCCCGCCATGACCCGCGGCCGCAAACGCAACGACCGCTGGTTCTGAGAATGGATGTGAGCTGGGCTGAAGACGTTCAGCTTGGCTCCGCGATCAGGCTCGGTTCAGCCACGATGAATGCCGACTGCCCCGGTTGTGGCTGCAAGGCGCGCTGGGATACCTGTTCGGGCGTCATCGGCCGGTCCAACAGAAAGCCCTGCAGCGTTTGACAGCCGAGCCCGGTGAGAAAGGCTTGCTGCTCGGTCGTCTCCACGCCTTCTGCTACGACCTCGAGCTTCAGCGCCTGGGCCAAGGCGATGATCGCCGAGACGATCACCGAATCCTCATTGCCGACACTCATCTCCTTGACGAACGCGCGGTCGATTTTCAGCTCGCTGGCCGGCAGGCGCTTGAGATAGAGCAGGCTCGAGTAGCCCGTGCCGAAATCATCGATCGATGCTTTTATGCCGAGGTCAGTCAGCCGTTCCAACGTTTCGATGGTGGTTTCAGGGTTGCGCATGGCCACGGTTTCGGTGACTTCGATCGTCAATAAATGTGGCGCAATACAGTGTCGCTCGATCGCCTCGGTGACCATGCCAAGCAGATCGGGCTGTTCAAACTGAACGGCCGATAGGTTGACCGCGACGGTCCAATGGTTGAATCCCTGTTGATGCCATTCGCGAAGCTGTCGGCAGGCCTCGTTCAATACCCATCTGCCGATCGGAATGATCAGCCCGGTCTTTTCTGCCAAGGGTAAAAAGGCATCCGGGGCCAGCAGTCCTCGCCGCGGATGTTGCCACCGCAACAGTGCCTCGAAGCCGCGTACCGGGCCGGCCGGCGCTTCGAACTTGGGCTGATAGTGCAACCGCAACTCGCCATTGGCCACGGCCAGCCGCAGATCGTGCAGCAACTGCAACTGTTCAGCCGCATTGGCATTCATCGAAGCTTCGAAAAAGCTGTAACCGTTCCGGCCCGCACTTTTGGTGTGGTACATCGCGGCATCAGCGTGCAGCAGCAGGTCACGGCCATCTTCGCCATCACCCGGGTAGACGGCGATGCCGATGCTTAGCGATACGCTCAGCGAGTAACGCGACAGTACGAACGGCTCGTCGATGCACTGCACCAGCTTCGCCGCCAGGGTGGCCGCATCGTCCGGCCCCGTAATCGCAGCCAGCAGAACGAATTCATCCCCATCCAAACGTGCCAGTGTGTCCTGCGCACGCACGCAGGCGCGTAATCGCTCAGTCACGCCGATCAAGAGTTGGTCACCGAGGTGGTGACCATAAGCATCGTTGACCGCCTTGAAACCATCGAGGTCCATGAACATCACGGCGAAACAGGACTGCTCTCGCTGCGACACTTTCAGCGCCTGACTCAAGCGGTCCTCCAGCAGCAAGCGGTTCGGCAAGCGGGTCAGGTTGTCATGCAGTGCAAGTTGCATCAGCTCGGAGTTGGCCTTTTCCAACGAGCTGGCGAGCACCGAGGTGCGCGATTGCAGACGCGCGTCGAGGATCGAGACGATCAGCGTGATCGCCAGCACCGCCAAGGTCAGTACGATGACCAGCAACGCCAGCCAGTTGGTATCCACGCCATTGGACGCACCGCAGAAACTGCCTTCAGGGAAGCTCGCTGCCGCCATGCCGGTGTAGTGCATCCCGGCAATCGCCAGCCCCATCACAAGTGCGGCCAGACCCCGCCAGAGCCGCATGCGGTGCAAGTTGGCGCGTAGCCGAAACGCCAGCCACAACGCAGCCCCCGACGCCAGGACCGCGACCAGTACTGAGGCGGTCAGCCATCCCAGGTGATAATCGATCCCCGGCTGCATGCGCAGCGCCGCCATGCCGCTGTAATGCATCAGCGCAATACCGACGCCAATCAGTAGCGCGCCTTGCACCAGACGGCTCCAGGGCATCTCATGCTGGCACACCAGCCACAGCGCCAGCGCCGACGCCCCAATGGCGATGGCTAGCGAAACGGCGGTTATCAGCGGGTCATAACCCAGGGAAATCGGCAGACTGAACGCCAGCATGCCGATGAAGTGCATCGACCAGATCCCCAAGCCCATCGAAAACGCGCCACCAACCAGCCACAACCGCGCCGCCCGTCCTTCTGATGTTGCAACCCGCCCTGCCATGTCCAGTGCGGTATACGAAGCCAGCACTGCAACGACGAACGAGAAGAACACGAGAATAGGGTTATAACTGCCGACCAGCATTGGCGAGTGTTCCTGAAAAAGGGCGCGAATCTTGACTGAAAAATCAATAAAGGCGAAGTGCCACCTGTCAGGCGCGACCTTGCAGGGGCAAACATCCGCTCAGGGGTATCGGCTAAGCGTCGGTTGCCTGCACCAGAGCGGGGGGGCGATCCGCCGGGCGGTCGGCCATCAGTTGCTTGGGGTTCATTGCAACCGCCTGCCCATGTCAGGCTGAGGTCACTTCGCCGCTGGTTTTTTCGGCTGTGGAAAACCTTGACCAAGCAACGAACTTGAGGCGAAATGCCAGCTCCACCCATATCCATACGAACCGCTCGCCCGTTTGTATATGACGGCAAAGCCGAATGTCACAGCCTTCCCGAGCGGCCGTTGAACCGCAACGACCCGCTTCCGACATTTGACTGTTTCTCTGGATAGAAAAGCGCTGCAGACGATCACGTCCCGACCGTTGGATTTTTCAATCCAGCCGGAACGCCCATACGCAATTCGAATCAAACGCGACTATCGCTGAACCTCTCTCCATAAGGAATCCCGCCAATGGCTTCATTGCAACAACGTACCTTCAACGTGATCGCCAGCCATGAGCAGCAGCTGCTCAACAGCTGGTCCGAAGAACTCGAAGCCAGCGGCATGTATCGCAACGTGAGGATCGAAGAGTTACGCCAGCAGACAGGCGACTTCATACGTCTGCTGGTCGCCGGCGCAGGCCAGACCGATTCAACCGATTTGCGTGCCTCGAGCTGGGAAGATATGCGCCAGTTTCTCGAACAGCTTTCGCACAGCCGCGTGCTGCTGGGGTTCGATTCGCAGCAAACCGCCGGTTTCATCTTTTCGTTCAAGCGACCGTTAATGCCGGTACTACAGGCTGAATATGCCGACGAGCCGAACATGCTGGCCGATCAGCTGTGGGCGTTGTCCGAACTGGTCGACCAGCTCGGTCTGCACACGGTGCGCACCTTCCAGAAGTCCCGCGAGGCGGTCATCAAGCGTCAGCAGGAAGAGCTGCTGGAACTCTCGACGCCGGTGGTCAAACTCTGGGATGGCGTCCTCGCGCTGCCAATGATCGGCACCCTCGACTCGCAGCGTACCCAGGTGGTGATGGAGTCACTGCTGCAGCGCATCGTCGACACGGGTTCGGAAATCGCCATCATCGACATCACCGGCGTGCCGACCGTCGATACCCTGGTGGCTCAGCATCTGCTGAAGACCGTCACCGCGATTCGCCTCATGGGCGCCGATGCAATCATCAGCGGCGTTCGCCCCCAGATTGCACAGACCATCGTGCACCTGGGCCTCGATCTGCAAGGCATCGTCACCAAGGCCTCCCTCGCCGACGCGCTGGCGCTGGCGCTGCGTCGCTCCGGGCTGACCGTTAGCAAGGCGGTGTAATGGAACGTATCCCGATACTGCGAATGGGCGAGTTTCTCCTCGTCACCATTCAGGTCGACATGCACGACCAATTGGCGATGACCTTGCAGGATGATCTCGCCGAGCGCATCAGCAAAACGTCCGCCAAAGCCGTTCTGATCGATATTTCAGCGCTGGACATGGTTGATTCCTTCATTGGTCGCATGATCAGTTCGATCTCTGGCCTGTCCAGCATCATGGACGCGGAGACCGTGGTCGTCGGCATGCAACCCGCCGTGGCGATTACCCTGGTAGAACTGGGCCTGACGCTGCAAGGCGTCAGTACGGCGCTTAATGTGGAACGTGGGATGCAGCTGCTGCACAAACGGATGGCCGATAAATGATCGTGCGCATCAGCGGCAGCGTCGCCGTCCGCATCGAGCAGGATGTGGTACTGGCACGGCAGGCAGTCCGCAAGCTGGCCCAGGATTGCGGCTTGCGCCTGATTGACCAGACCAAGTTGGTCACCGCAGTCAGCGAGTTGGCCCGCAATACCGTGGTATACGGCGGCGGTGGCGATATGGACTGGGACGTTCTGGACGAAGGCCCGCGTACCGGCATTCGCCTGACCTTCCGTGATGAGGGTCCGGGCATTGCCGATATCAAACTGGCGCTGACCGATGGCTGGACCTCCGGTGGTGGGCTGGGTCTTGGCCTGACCGGCGCGCGGCGGCTGGTGGACGACTTCGAGCTCGACAGTACGCCTGGCGTTGGTACACGCATCAGTATTACCAAATGGTCATGAACATTCAGGGGGCGATGACCACCGTTCTGCCCATCGAAGACGAAAGCCAGGTCGGTCATGCGCGGCGCGTTGCGCACGCACGGGCCGTCGAGCTTGCATTCGATGAGACCGCTGCGGGACGTGTGGCACTCGTCGCCACGGAGCTGGCGACCAACCTGCTCAAACATGCCCATCATGGTGCCCTTCACCTGCGCGCGATACCGGCGCAGAACGGCCATGGCCTCGAACTGATCGCCGTCGATCGTGGTCCCGGATTCAACCCCAACCAATGCCTGGCCGATGGTTATTCCACCGGCGGCACCCAAGGCACAGGTCTCGGTGCGCTGATGCGTCAGGCGCAGCTGTTCGATGTCCACTCCGACAGCAGAGGCTCGGTGGTGCTGGCGCAGCTGTACCCGCGCCATGTCTCGGCATTGCCCCTTCGGTTCGGCGTCAGTCAGCATTCCTTGAAAAATGACCCGGCCTGCGGCGACGTCTGGCACCTCGCGGTAGACGGCTCGCGCCTCAGCGCGTTGGTTATCGACGGTATCGGCCATGGTGAAGACGCTGAGCAGGCCGGCCTCACCGGCGCCAAGGCGTTTGCCATCGACCCCTTCGCCGAGCCGACCATCAGCCTGTCAGACATGCATCAGGCAATGAATGGGACACGGGGTGGAGCGGCGGCAATTGCGTTGTATGACGCGGGCAAAGTGCGCTTTGCCGGGATCGGCAACATTGGTGCCTGCCTGCTGACGCCTGAAAAAAGCCGAGGCCTGGCGTCCCATCCTGGCATCGTCGGCTCTCAGTTCCGCAAGGCCGTCGCGTTCGATTACCCCGTCGAGTCCCGACAGCTCCTGGTCATGTACAGCGATGGACTGCAGTCGCGCTGGGACCTGCGCGACTACCCCGGCCTGGTGCATCGTCACCCGGCCATTATCGCAGCGCTGTTGCACCGCGATTTCTGTCGCGGTCGTGATGACGTGACCGTTATGGTGATTGCACTGGAGGCAATCGTTGACTGACTCGAACACGAACGACCTCATCGAACAGCTGCGCAGCGAGAACGACCTGCTACGCGCCGAGCTCGAGGAAACCAACCAGGGTGTCCTCGCGCTGTATGCCGAGCTCGACACCCAGGCCGAGCAGCTGCGCCAGGCGTCGGATCTGAAAAGCCGCTTCCTGTCGTACATGAGCCATGAGTTCCGTACGCCGTTGGGCTCCATTCGCAGCATTACCCGCCTGCTCAGCGATGAGCTGGATGGCCCGCTCAGCCCGGAACAGCACAAGCAGGTCCTGTTCATCAGCGGCGCGGCCAGCGAACTCAGTGACATGGTTGACGACTTGCTTGATCTGGCGAAGATCGAGGCAGGCCGCATCACCATATCGCCCGCCTGGTTCGACATGTTTGATCTCTTCGCGGCGCTGCGCGGAATGTTTCGCCCGATCGTCGATGCCAACGCGGTGGATCTGATCTTCGAAGAGCCGCTCGACATGCCACGGCTTTACACGGACGACAAAAAGCTCGCGCAAATTCTGCGTAACTTCATCTCCAACGCTCTCAAGTTCACTCAGAATGGCGAGGTGCGCATTTCCGCCTGTGCCGAAGGTGACGGCGAGGTTCGTTTCGCCGTGACGGACACAGGTATCGGCATTCCGGAAGATATGCATGGCAACCTGTTCGAAGATTTCGTGCAGATCGATACGCCGCTGCAGAAGCGTCTGCGTGGCACCGGTCTGGGGCTGTCGCTGTGCAAGCGTTTCGCCGAACTGCTGGGTGGCCGCGTTGGCGTCGACAGCAAACCGGGGGTGGGATCGACATTCTTCGTAATCATTCCCGTCGCAATTTCCACGGAGCGCGCTGATGGATAAGAGCCGGCTGCTGATCGTCGATGACAACGCTGCCACTCGCTACGCAATACGCCGCGTACTGGAGCGCCACGGTTATGCCGTGCTCGAAGCCGGAACGGGTACCGAAGGATTGGGCCTGATCGCCACCGGGCAAATCGACGCGCTGATTCTCGACGTGAATCTACCGGACATGAGCGGCTTCGACATCGTGCGCCAGCTGCGAACCGATGACCGCACGCGGCTGCTGCCGGTCATCCACGTTTCCGCAGCCTCTATCCAGACCGGCGACATCATTACCGGCCTGGACGCGGGTGCCGACGCCTACCTCATCCACCCCGTTGATCCGGACGTGCTTCTGGCGACCCTGCGCACGCTGTTGCGTGTGCGCGACACCGAGCATGCACTGCGTGAAAGTGAGGCTCGCTTTCGTGAAATCTTTTCCCAGGTGGCAGCACCCATCGCGGTGATTGACCCGAACCTGAAGATCCACGAGAGCAACCGTGCGCTGTCCTTGCTGCTGGGTGAGCAGCCGGAACCATCGGCGCTTACGGCAAGCCTTGCCGAGGGACAGGACGCTAAGCTGCTGACACTGCGGGCAAGCCTGGCCAGTGGTGCTCGCTGGCACGACACCCTGTTCATGCAGGTTGCCGGAGAGCGTCGTGAAACCAAGTGGCGTGTTTCGCCATACCGAGCGTCCGAGCTCGGGCTGGTGGTTATCGAAGACATTACCGAACAGCGTCAACGCGAGCGCTCGCAACGGCAGCAACTCGACAACGCCAATAATGAGCTTGCCCGGGAGGTCGCCGAGCGCGTGCGCACCGAAGGGCAGCTGATGCAGGCGCAAAAGATGGACGCGCTAGGCAAGCTGACCGGCGGCATCGCGCACGACTTCAACAACCTGCTGACCGGCATCATCACAGGCATCGAATTACTCAAGAAGCGCGTGCACGAGGGCCGCACCGATGCCGTGCTGCGCTTTGCCGATACAGCGCTGAATTCCGCTCGCAGTGCCGCCTCGATGACCAATCGGCTGTTGGCGTTCGCCCGCCAGCAACCGCTTGATGCGCGCCCGGCCGACCTCAACGATCAGGTTCGCTCGCTCGAGGAACTCTTGCAGCGAACCATTGGCGAGCACATATCGCTGAATCTGGAGCTGTCCGAGCAAGGTGCAGTAGCACAGGTCGACGCCAACCAGCTCGAAAGCGCCATCCTCAACCTGGTCATCAATGCACGCGACGCCCTGCCCCGTGGCGGCAGCATCACCATCCGCACCGCAGCGTTGCACTGTGAGGGCGATGCGGACCTGGCTGACGGAAGCTATGTAGTGCTTACGGTGGAAGATGATGGCACCGGCATTGCGCCGGATGTGCTGGGTAAGGTCTTCGATCCCTTCTTCACTACGAAACCGCTTGGCCAAGGCACCGGTTTAGGATTGTCCTCGATCTACGGTTTTGCCCGGCAGTCCGGTGGCGAAGCCAGACTAAGCAGCGTTGTTGGCGAGGGAACGCAAGTTTCTCTGGTGCTACCGGCTGCCATTGCCACGCAGTCGGATACCGCTGTGGTCAACGACATGCCGCAAGGCAACGGCGAGCACGTACTGATCGTCGAGGACATGCCGGCAGTGCGCATGCTGGTGGCCGAGATGCTCAGCGAGGCTGGCTACCGCTGCAGCGAAGCCGGCGATGCCGCCACTGCGTTGTCGGTGCTAGAGGACGACTCCAGCGTCGATCTGCTGTTGACCGACGTAGGGCTTCCACAACTGTCCGGGCGGGATCTGGCTGACGCAGCGCGAACCCACCGCCCTGCGTTGCCGGTGCTGTTCATGACGGGCTACGCCGAAAACGCCGTTCGCCGCGATCGCTTTCTCGCGGCAGGCATGGATATGGTGGTTAAGCCGTTTCA
>JAKUTK010000112.1 GCA_022448005.1 Pseudomonas sp. | reverse complement strand
ACGGCAGATAACCCAGTTCGTCGAGGATGACCAGATCCATGCGCAGCAGTGCCTGGGCGATCCGCCCGGCTTTGCCGTCGTGTTTTTCGCGCTCCAGCAGATTGACCAGATCGACCGTGGAGTAGAAGCGCACGCGCTTACATCCGACGCAAAGCATGACGCTCCCAAACTGCCAGCCAGCAGCCTCAAAAGCTCCACGAGGGAAGTCACCAAGGACAGCTAATCCAGATAGCGAGAGAACCAGACCAGCTAAGGCGCCGAGGTTACGCAGCATGAACCGCATGGCTAGATTTCCTATGCGCCTGGATTGAACGGACTCTTTACGAGCCTACTACGACCGCTTCGACCTCGAGCAAGGACGCTTTGCGGATAGGATTGTCCTCTTGACTGAGCTCAGCAGCGCTCGCCTCTTCTTGACGCAGCTTTTGCCGGATGGCATCGGCGCGCGTTTTACGCACCAGGTCCAACAGCTTGAATATCTCAGCATCCGGATCGGCCACGCCGGCAGAGGCCACCTCCAGCGCGACTTTCATCTCGTCCAGCTGATTCAGGGTCACGGGAGGCAGCTGGTATAGGGGGTCGGTTGTACTCATCGATAATCCTACAATTTTCTGTTGCTACTGCTGCTTAGGGCCTTAGGGCAGGCTTGCCAGAATATAGCCCAACCAAGCCTTGATTCGCGCCTGCTCAGCAGAGGTCGATAGGTGCATGAAGTCCCGTACCTCATCGACCGCCATCTGGATTGCTTCACCCTCGCAAGAGACAGGCATACTCCGCTTCGATCGCGCTCGTACCACGTGATCTGTCCCGCTTGCCGAGCTCAGCCTGCAAATCCATATCCAGCAGGATCTTTGTGGTCTGACCTCGATAGACAGAAGAGGCACCTCCTTAGCGGGCCGCCCATCCGCTTCGCAGGACCTCATTAGCTGAAGCTGCGACCGTCCTTCCTTGCGGGGTGGAGCGGACCACACTATCTCTAGCTGGATCTCAGGTCTCATGCTCAGTCGCCATGCTGCGCAACACTCAATCCCACCGCCACCGGGCGGACCCAGATCGGCATACTACTCAGCATGAAGGTTTCGCCGGCTTCGGCCAGCAGCAGGGTGGTGCCCATGACGTGGGCGATCGCCTCTGCCGCCGCTGGCGGTACCGCATTGCCGATGCGCTCGCGCCAGTCACTATCGCTCAATCCATCCAGTATCAATTGCTCTTCAGGGTCCACTAGGCTCTGTAGCGCGGCCAGCTCCAAGGTAGTGAAGGGACGATGCCAGGTGCCGTCGAGGCTGCGGATTATGCAGGTAAGGCGCTCATCCGCAGCCGGCATACGCGGATCCGCTACACTAAAACGCCCGTTGTCATACCGGGCGCTGGCCGAGACGGCACCCGCCGACTGATCTAAAGCGAGCACTCCGTAATGGCCGCCGGTCAGGTACGCATCTCCTTTATCGCGATGCAAGGCGCGCGGGTCGGCGATCGACAAGGCGCCGCTCGCTACCTGCTGCGAGCCTGTGACTGTGCCGGTCGGCCTGTCCCAGAGGCCTACGTGCATTTTGCGGCTGCTCCCCCCGGGGTGCCAGTTGTGGTACCGAGGATCAGCAACGGCCTGTCCCCCTGCCGTCGGTGATTGTCCACCAGTGACGGTTCCGGCCGGGCCGTCCATGCGTACCACGCGGAACACGTTGTTGTGCCTAACGCCGGCAGGACGAGGATCGGCCACGGAAAAGGCCCCCTGTCCAGTGGTGCTCGCCGCGATGACGGTGCCAGTGTGCTCTTGCCAGGGCGTCACAGGGTATTTACCGAAACTCTGCCCGCGAGGGTCAGAGACCGCGAACTTCCCCTGCCCAGGGGATTTCTGTCCGGTGATAGTTGGGGCCGATTCGCTCCAGTCCACCACGCCAAACTGCTGGCCGTGGTTCCAGCGTGCCGACTGTTCATAGCGAGGATCTGCGACCGAGAAGGCACCGTTTGTGGGCAAGGACTGACCGGCAACAGTGCCAGTGGGTTGGTCCCAGCTGCGCACCCCCATATAGCCGGCACGGTAGTCGGGCACGATCACCAAATCTCGCAGATAGCCGTCCTCGATCGCCAGGTCGTTGAGACTGCGCCAGTCACTGCCAGCGCGCACCAGAGCCAAGCGCACCCACGTTTTCCATTGCAGGGATGGAATGCGGTGCATCGGGCCAGCGGCCTCAATATCCCCCGGCAGCGGCATGCGACCGAGTATGTCACCAACCGGGCGAAGGTTCTTTTTCTCTGGCTCGTACAAGAACGGCGGCACCTTTGCGATGTGTCGCGCAACCAGCAGGAAGCGCTTGCGGCTCTGAGCCAGGCCGCCCAATTGCCCGCAGTCGTGAGTTGTCTCAGCTACGGCATAGCCGTAATGACTGAGCAGGCTGTTTATCTGGTCCAGCAGATGCCGGCCGCGAGTGGCCAAGCGAGGGACGTTCTCGAAGACAATCAGCGGTACCGGATCATCCTTCCAAGCTTCACCCATCAGCCAAATACAGCGCAAAGTCAGTTCGTTAAGGGCCTGATACTTGGGCGTTTTGCTGGTGGCCTCGGACAGCAGCCCACTGGCGCCCTTGCATGGCGAACTGATGAATACGGCGTCGGGGCGCAGATTCTGCGCGGCGCGGCGTATGTCCTCGGCAGTCGCCTCGGTCCAGCCAGCAGGCGGTTGCTGGCCATGGAAACGGGTGTATTGCTCGCGGGTAAAGAGGTCTAACAGGGTGCCGGGAACGCCAGCTAGTCGCTCGAAGTCACGGAGCCCAGCTGGGTATACGTCTACACCTCCAAGACACTCCCATTGGGCCTCTACATTCCCGACAACGGGGCGCGCTCTATTGAACCCTCGAGCCCCACCCCCAAGGCCGCAGCAGAAATGGAAATGGTACAGGGTGCGTTTTAGGTGAGCAGAGCTGGAATCGCGGGAGCTGTCGTACATGCTAGATCCTCTAACGGATATGTTTGCATGTGCGACATTGAACTACAGTTCAACTTATGGCAACACAATAATTGAACTGGGGTTCAATTACTTGACGGACGGTAACCCGCGGACGGCATCATCCCAAATCTGATCACGCTCGGGATCGTTACCCACTTTGCTGATCCAAGCTACTGAGTAGCTCCACCGCTCAGCGAGCAGCCTGCCTGTCCAACCTTTGCTCTTATAAGCAGCCTTGAACTCGGCAGGAGTCATGCGTGCCGGCCTATCGGCCTCGCCGTCAGACATAATTTTTCCAGTCATAGTGATCTCTATCTGGCCGCGGCGCTGCCAAGCTATCGGCAGCAGGCCAACATTGAACTGTGATTCAACAAGGGGCAAGAGATTTATTGTACTCGGCGTCAACTCAAAGCTGGGGATAGGCAACCAGCCTATCGGCTGGATACTGGGTCATGAATTCACTGCTGATCTCAGCGGGAGCTGTCAGCCAGTCCTGGTACAGCGCCTGAGGGAGCACCACCACCATGCGCTTCTCATGCCCCGGGCGATGGAAGTTGCGCATCAGCGCATGGTCATCGGCATTCACCGTCAGCATTGAGAACGACAGCTCTCTACCACCTGCAGCAGTTTTCCTCTCCTCCCATAGGCCCGCTATCCCTAGCAGCCGCCCATCGGCACGGGAAATTCGAGTAGGAATAGCCTTGCCTGTTCGCCAGTCGGGCTCATAGATCGCCACCGCAGGAATGATGCAGTGCTGAGCCTTCTTCCATGCCTCCTTGAATGACCGCTTGACCGAGGCCGTCTCAGAACGGGCGTTGTAGGTGGACCGTGCCAGCTTTTTGTCGGCCCAGAAGGGCAGGAGCCCAAACACTCCCACCTCAGCTTCAAATGGCAACACGGCGTCATCGTACGGATCGACATTGCGAGGCTTGCGCAGGAACGGCCCGGCATAACCTGGCCACAATTCGAGCTTCTCCTGAGCGTCGAGCTCGACACCAAACTCTTCATGGAGTCGCTCTGGGGTAGGGGCTTCGTAACGACTGCACATACACACCTCTCATACGTCACTTTGCTGCTCGGTGTTGCGGCCCGCAACGCCTTGGCGAGTGGGATCTATGGTTAGGACAATCTCTCGCGGCACCCCGCTTACGCGGTACATCCTTATACTGAACGCCAGCTCCGACCATGGTGAATGCATGTCGATAGATCAGCCCCTCCCTTTCTGGCGCAGAGCAGGAACATTTCTATGGGACTCAGTGCGTGAGGACTGTGGGTATCCTGCAACGCTCATGAAGCTGATTAAGAGCCCAGTCAAACTTAATTCGCCCATCAAGGAAACAGCAAAAGGTATTGGCGCAGGAGCGGTTGTTAGGTGGCACGAATTCGGATCTCTTATTTATGAGCGCGGGATATATCGCGACAAGCTGAATGGATGGACCCACTGCCGCACCTATGGTCGGTATGGCTCGACTAGCATCGAATGCGCCCCACTATTGCGCGTTGGCAGCGAGATGCAGATCGAACGGTGGCGGTGCGACATCCAACAGGTAGATGGCTTCGCCGCGTCGAAATCCGAACTCAAGGAGTTCGCCACCATGGATGACATGGTGGAAAAGAACTCACCCGAGATGATCGACGAGATATCTCCGGAGAAGCTGGCGAAGAATCTAGCCTGGGATGAAATTCGGATCATCAGCCACGTCGATCACGATTATTTCGCCACTTGGGCTTGGGACGGACGCGTCTTTCTGATGAACTCCGGCGGTTCGCATCACTTCGCAGCTGCCAAGTACATCGCGGCGCGGCTTGAACAGCCGGTTGAGCTGACCGGAACCTATAAGATCTACGGGTTATGTGAGCAGGCTATAACAGAACTCAGGCGTGAATACGGCATGTTCGTGTTGTCGCACGAGCCTGATGCTTGGTTGGGGTTCAACGAGGCTATGGCTCGCTTCAAGGCAACGTATTATTGGAAGACATTGCCCCGCCCGCACAACCACCAGCGTTGCGCAATTTTTTTACCGCTAAAGGAGAAGCGCTCTGCCATGGTTGCGAGGATTCTCAAGGAAAACAATTTTCAGGACCTAGGCGCTTACTTGGCTGGCCTAGCTGCCCAGTCACAAGCGGTCATCAACATGTCGCTCCGCCGTAATGATGGGTAGTCCAGCCCCCTGTGTAATCCTCGATGTATTCACGGTCCTATGTGGGTGCTCTCCCTAGTTCCTTCCGTCTCGCCCGATACCAGCTTTCGACCCCTAGGGCCATTGCTCTTGGCAACACAACTGTAAAGAGCGCTACAAGTATAAGAGAACATCCGGCGAGCCACAGATAGCGCCTATTTATCAATCCTGAACCGCCTACCAAATATGAACCGTCAATAGCGCCAAGCAACATCAGCGGAACCATTGCCAACAATGCATAACCGAATAATGGGAGCCACCTCCAAACTAAGAACGAGGCGAGGAAGGACACGCGCATAGCCAGCGGCATTTTCTCCCAGTCCCGCGCAATCCGCCGCTTCCAAGCGTCGCCGTCTGCCTCAGACGAAGGTAGCGTTGATAGCCTTTCAAGGCTTGCTCGATTACTCATAGGTTTATCGTCCCCCTATGGGTTAACTACTTGACCACCCTTCAAAAATGACGACCACCATTGCTGATATTCGTCCGCATCGAACGTATGGTTAACAGTCGAACCATCAGCGAGCTTTAGACGAAACTCTCTTTGGCCATAAAGCATACCTTTATTTTCTACTTCCTCTGCCTCTAGGACCGCCAAATATTGATAGTGAGGAGAGTGGGACAGATGTTTTTTCCAGAGCATATTGAATTCCTTAATCACATATTGTTGTACGCGTGGCGCCAATCCGCACAACCGTCATCAGCACCGGAGCGCTGGGGAAACGGCTATCCGATACCTAATGCTCATCCTGACTCTCACAAAGTTTGAGGTTGGGGTTATCCAGCATCTCAGTTGTGAATACGTCGCCGGGTTTTTTGAGCATATAACCCTTCAATGTTTTCGTTTTCCGAGGTCCAAAGACTTCGCACGTCCAGATGTTATGTCCGTTGCTCTTCTTAACGTGAAGCTTCAGCTTTTCAAACGACTTTTGAACCTGCAGCCATGGCTGTCCTTCACCAGCCCTCGCGGAGAAGAGCGTCGGATGCTCCTGGGCATACCTTCTGAATATTTCAGGTGTCACCAGAAAAGCCGTGCCGTTAACGGTGTGAACCTTGGCTTTTGCATCATTGATAATGATCTTGTGGGTTCCTACACCCACTTTTAGCCAGTGCATGAAAAGGTGACCTAGCGTGTCGCCGATCGGGCCAGCGATGGTAGTGGTCGCGGCAGTGTCTGACTGAGCTTCGGGCTCCAGAGCTTCGACCTCGGACGCCGCCGGCATCGCCGGGGCGGGTACCGAATCGATCGGCGCGTCACGCATATCCATCAGATCCAGAAGGTAGTCCGTATCATCTACCTCATCGGGTTGCGGTCCATGGTCACTTGCTGGTTCCTCCCCTTGAGGCTCTGCCGCAACGGCATCGCCGCCCCCGGCAGTGCGGCTGGGCTTTTCCTCCTGCGCGTCGGAAGCTGCGGCAGGGGCTGCTTCTTCGTTGAGGACTTGCACCGAGCCGCCAAAAGGCTCCGGGCGGTCTTCGCCAGCTGCCCATATGAGTGAAGGTGAAACTCTCAAGAACGTGAATGCGTTCTTCCATCCCGTAGGGCTTAGGATTTCGGCATCCCAAATAGCTTTGCCAGCAGGATTCGCAACAATCAGGCCGTTATCCTGAAAGACATTGAAGAGAGTGGAGTTGCGGTCCGGAACACCCTCAATCCCTTGGCTGAGAAGGTGAGCACGCAGCCGATCCGAAACGGTCTTACTGACCAGCCAGATCGCTTCGGCCGTGATCCAGCCATCGGAAGCGTCTGGCTGATTCAACTTGAGCTCGTTCTTCACCAGGTAGCGCAGCCCATCGAGGAGCTGACGCTGGAGAGTGTTACGCGGTGCTGCCACAGCTCTGTCTGGATTGCCGCCAAGCTCATGGGCGACCGACGCCTGGTCAGACCTTACAACGATGTCCCCAAGAACCCCGGCGTGTTCAAACTGGCCAGCCAGGACGTACAGCAAACCACCCCAGAGCTCTGGATACTGCGACAACCAATTCATCACCTCGGAAGGAATCACCCGCGTATACAACAGTCCTGCAGCAGCCCCATGCAGTTTGTACTGCCGCCCTTTCACATACTGAAACCGGTAATCCTCCTTCATCGGCCCGTCCCATGCGCGCCAGATCTCTCCGCTGCGAAGTTGGACTTTGACGTCGACCGCTACCTTGCCGATGTCGTGCAGGAGCGCTGCGAACACAACCGCCGCGGACCAAGCCTCGGACTGGGCCGACTGAACTTCTGGGGTGCTTCCGACCGGCAAGACGAAGGACTGACGCAGTTTTAGGGCATACGCGATGATTTCCAGGCCATGGTCGATCATGCCTCCCAAGTAGGCATGGTGATGATTCTCGGAAGCCGGCAACTGCTGGACGATTTCCGCGTACCGCTTGATAGGGCCGAGGTAGAGTTTGTTGAATTGCTCCCGGTTCACCGACGTACGGTGCCAAATGTTTTCGAGCAACAGCTGCCGACGCGGCGTGGCCAGAAGCTCATCCGCAGACTTGTAAGGGACGAAGCCATCAGCGCTTTTATGTACATTTTCGGCCGGGGCCGAGCGAATGAAGGGGATCCACGCCAGCATTCGACTACGCATAGCTGCGCTCCCAGCAGATAACGCTGTCCAGACTGATACTGCATAGACGGCACTGCCGAAGGCACGCTGCCGCCCCTTTGCCCTTTGGCCCTTTCACGAGTTATCTATCCCCTGAGGCAATTTCCAGGGCGGGTCGTTGTAACCCTTTCAGGGTAGGGCTTTTACCTTTGAAGCCCCATTCCATTAACCCCTTACCCTTTCCGCTGTTCAAACCTTTTACCTTTTCCAGCCGGGGATCAACTGAAAAGCGGATCTGAACGGTCACCTATTTATGCGCGCGCAGAAGCTGATACGCCCCTAAGCTCAGATGCTCATCCCGCTGAACTGGAGGACCGATGCAAATCACTGTGAGTCTGCTTGATGAAAGTAAAGAACCCTGGTTTTTCGCGGAACGCGAGCTTCCTGCGGACTACATGCTGAAGATGGCTGCGGCTCGAGACTCGATGGTCAAAGAGAAGGGTCCCGAATTCGTGCAGGGAGCAATTCCAGCGTTTGGTAGCCAGCTGGTAGAGGTGGTTAAATCCGGAGCCAAGGACGATGCAATCGAAAAGGCTGTACTGGAGCTGGGTTTGGCCGTGGTCGTGGTCGACCGCATGCTGGGAATCGACGACACCGTTCTGAAACAGAGTCAATTCGTTCTCACTGTTTACCAAGACGGAATGGTCCGCTACGACCGTCTCTGACCAAACACGCCCCATACAAAAAAGCCCGCTACATGCGGGCTTTCTCGTTTTGGCATCTTTAGCGCTGCTCAACCAACTCGAACGCCATCCTTGTAGAGGCCAAACCCTTCATTGCCTTCAAACAGCTCTGCTTCCGAGGAACTTGGCTGTGACACCAGATCCGCGACCGTCTCACCGGCCCCGATCTTGGAGATCACTCCTATTGCACACAGTACGAGCAAGGTTGGGACAAACAGGTAGTAGAGCAGCGTCGCAGCAACTGCTGCTCTAATGACGACTCGAATCGTGAGGGCGAGCGATCTTGGCAGGTGACCCAGGAGACGTCCCTCGGCAGTGCCAAACCCCTGATAGGCGCGGCCAACAAACCCACCGATTCGCATCGCCGCTGACTGCTTTTTACCGGCCATAACTCCACCCTCACGTCAAGCTTTTTTCGCTGATGGTTTCAGAGTAGCGCTCTTGGCACACAGTAGCAATTAATTAACGATAAAATACGTTATTTTTAGCGATTAAAAACCTTACGAATCAGCAACTTATACCCGACTACTAACGGAATTCGGTTCGCTAATCTACGCCAAAAGGGGAAGCGTCTATTTAGGTGAGTGTATGCATAACTTTTTCATAATCCCGGCCGAGGATGGCTGAGTGCTTGTTGCCGCAAGCTCCGTCGAGGCTTGAAGCAGGCCCGCAAGTAAACTGACATTCGTCCGGGCATGTGCAGGATTCATGACCGGTAAGACAGGCTCGGTCAAATGATAGAATGCAACGGCAGGTTCGCAAAAAGGAACGCACGTACCCTCGGGCTATGAGCCTCGGCGCTCACTCGACTAGGGCTCGGCAGTTCATAAAGCGGATCCATGTCGGCCGGACGGCAACCTTAATGGCTGCCCTGCTGAAGCATATACCATTCCCTACAGACTGGCCCCGCAAGTGGGGTTGGCATCACAAGCTTGGCGGACAGCGGCGTTCTCTGGTTGCAACGTGCTGTGCCCAATATCGAAGCGTTCACGCAGCGTTGCCTGCAGCCGCGGCAGTATTTCATCCCACCTGCCCATCATTTCCACGTCGACGTGCGCCGCTATAGCGTGACTGCTCGATGATAGGCTCCAGATATGCATGTCGTGGACGGCGCGAACGCCGTCTATCTCAAGCAGCGCACGGCCCACTTCGTGTGGATCAACTCCTTTTGGCACGCCTTCCATCAACACGTGTGTCACTTCACGCAGTAGCCGAATCGCGGACACGAGGATCAATAGGCTGACGAAAAGAGACAGGATCGGATCCGCAATGGGCGGTCCGCCTAAATAAATGATCGCACCCGCAACCAGCGCAGCGACCGAGCCCAGCAGATCTCCCATCACGTGCAGGAGCGCCCCGCGAACGTTTATGGTCTGCTCTCCACGCATTAGCACCCAAGCCACCACAATGTTCACTAGCAAACCGAGTCCGCCGATAACCAATACCATGCCTCCCGCAACGGCCGGTGTATCTGACAGGCGACCGATCGCCTCGTAGGCGATGAACACAATCACCCCGAACATAAACAGAACGTTGAACAGCGCGCCGATAATTTCCGCCCGTTTGAAGCCGAAAGAATGTTGGCGCGTTGCCGTTTTTTTGGCCATCCAAGCCGCAACGGCACCGATACCCAGAGCTAGGGAAACTCTGAAAAAGACTTTCTGATTTGGCAAAATACCGCGACCCCACCCACCGAGTTTCCCGATGAAGCAGATGA
>JAKUTK010000111.1 GCA_022448005.1 Pseudomonas sp. | reverse complement strand
TCGGCCGCATCATGCAGACCTACGAGGAGATGGGCCGGCCATCGCAGATTAGCTTGCTGATCGGCCCCGCATTGGCTGATCTAACCACGTTGACTGAGAACTACCTGCCCAAGGCCGCTATCGACAAGACCACCTTCCGCATGAGCGAATTACTCAAGCAGCGTTGGGGAGCAGGTCAAACCTCTGCGGAGAGTCCTGCTGCTGAAGTCGGCATCGTGGATGTGAGTGATCTGATATGAGCGTGTCCCCGCTGGCTTATGCCGACTCCCTGCGCATCGGCATCATCGACTTCGTCTCTCCCGATGAAATCAAGGTGCTGATCGACATCGAGGCCCCCGACGGCGTGGCGCTGAATACCGGCACTCCGCGCCCATTCCCGCGCATCAACGGTTATGTGCTGATTCCCAGCGATGAGGGGCATCTGGTCGCCCAGGTCGAATGGATTACCATCGAGCGCTCGCAATACCCAAAGCGCAAGGGCATGCAGGACTTTGGCCTGGTGGACTTACCCTATCCTCTGCGCAAGATGAGCCTTAATCCATTGGGCTGCTTGATGTATGAAGGCTGTGGGGCCGACGGCAAAGAGATCTACCGTTTCCGGCGTGGTGTCGAAAGCTACCCCACCGTCGGCGATGCTGTGCTGCTGCCGACGCAAAACCAATTGCGCGCGATTGTCGAGTCCGGCGACAACCGTCGCGTGAAGATTGGAGTCAGCCCGCTTGCCGCCAATGCTGAGGTAAAGATCGACCCCGACCGCCTGTTCGGGCGACATCTGGCGGTGTTGGGTAATACGGGTAGCGGTAAATCCTGTTCGGTCGCTGGGCTGATTCGCTGGTCCATGGACGAGGCCCGCAAAGCACGCGGTGGAGCAGACCCGAATGCCCGTTTCATTGTGCTCGATCCCAACGGCGAGTATGCGAACACCTTCCGTGACATGAGCAAGGTGCGTGTGTACGGCGTCGAGCCTAGCGAGGGGGTGGAGCAATTGCAGATCCCCCTGTGGTTCTGGAACAGTGCTGAGTGGAGTGCGTTTACTCAAGCGAGCGCCAAGGCCCAACGACCGACCTTGGTGCAGGCGTTGAGATCCGTTCGTGAAGGAGTGCTTGCCGGCGCAGCAACACCAAGCCATGAGATGCGTCGTTATCTGCGCACCTTAGTCAGCATCTTGCAGTTGGAACGCAATGCCGGCAGCCCGTGGGCGAAATTTCCCCATCCCAAGAACTTCCTGGAAAAACTCAAGAAGTGGCAGGAAGGACTGGATGATCAGGACACCTTCACAGAAGATGAAAAGACGGTGCTCGGTTCTGTCAGGGACAAACTCACGACCTTGATCAATGCTCGCGGCGGTCAATACCCAACCTATGACTTCACACGCGGCGAGACTGATGAGCTGCTTTCGGTGATCTGTGCAGCGCACGCCACCTTCGGTGGTAGCGACACCGATACCCTGCCCATCGATGCCGATGTGCCGCGCCAATTCACGGGTGACCAACTGCTGAGAAGCCTCGAAGCCACAGCTGAGCTGCTTGGGGTATCCGAGTACGTCGAGACCATGCAGATGCGCATCCGCACCATACTGTCGGACAGTCGCATGAAGGTTGTTTCGGGCGATGCAACGGATCTCACACTGGATGACTGGTTGTGCAACTACATAGGCGATAACCAAGCCTCCAATGGCACCGTCACCGTCATCGACCTCTCGCTGGTGCCAGCTGAAGTGGTGCACATCATCACGGCTGTGATTGCCCGTATGACACTAGAGGCCCTGCAGCGCTATCGCAAGCTGAACCACGGCAAGACTCTGCCCACCGTGCTGGTGATGGAAGAGGCGCATACCTTCATCAAACGCTACAAGGACGACGCAGAAAACCAGGGCTCGGCCGCCATCTGCTGCCAGGTGTTCGAAAAGATTGCTCGCGAAGGGCGCAAGTTTGGGCTGGGACTGGTGCTGTCCTCGCAGCGCCCGAGTGAGCTGTCGCCGACCGTGCTGTCCCAGTGCAACAGCTACCTGCTACATCGAATCAGCAACGACCGAGACCAGGAGCTTGTGCACAAGCTGGTGCCCGACAATCTGCGCGGCCTGCTGCGTGACTTGCCGTCGCTGCCTTCCCGCCACGCCATTTTGCTCGGTTGGGCTTCCGAACTGCCGGTGTTAGTACAGATGAATGCGCTGCCCGAGCACCACAGACCGAAATCGGACGACCCGGATTTCTGGGGGGTGTGGTCAGGGCGAGACAGCGATGGCCATACGGTCGAGCGCACTGTCGATTGGAAAGCGATTACTGATGACTGGCAGCAGATCTATGCGCCGGTTGAAGAACAAGATTTGGAGAGCAGCGATGAGTAACAGCCAAACAAGTAAGGTCGAACAAAGTGTGGGAAGATATTTTTCCCGGGCGTCTGCTGCGGATTTTAAGAAAATTCCGGGAAGTCCCATTGCGTATTGGGCTAGCGAGACCATTCGTGATGCGTTTGATAAGGCACCGTCATTTGGCGAGGTAATCAGGCCAAAAGTTGGATTACAAACCGGCTCAAATGAAAAATTCATGAGAGCTTGGCATGAATTGTCTATTAAAAAGATAGGCTTTAGTCTCGGTTCGCGTGAAGAGGCAGTTAAAGAAGAGTTCAAGTGGTTTCCGTATAACAAAGGCGGTGATTGGCGAAAATGGTACGGAAACTGCGAGTATGTTGTTGATTGGGAAGATGATGGAAGCCGTATTCGAAACTTCAAAGACGATAATGGTAAAGTTCGCTCTCGACCGCAAAATACAGATTTTTACTTCAAGGAAGGAATAACCTGGGCTGATATAACAACAAGTTCATTTGCTGCAAGATTTTCTCCCAAAGGCTTTATTTTTGATGTCAAGGGCTCATCCGGGTTCCCGGCCGAAAATGTCTTAAATCTCGCAATTGGTCTGATGAATAGCAAGCTGATGCTTGGATTTATGAGAATTCTCAATCCGACAGCTACGTTTCAAGTTGGGGATATGTCCCGAGTTCCTTTTGTCTCTCCGGAAGTAGGTGGGCAAGAAGTTGAGGCTAATGCCAATAAGCTTATTGCTCTTGGCCGGAATGATTGGAACTCGTACGAAACATCTTGGGGCTTCACCAACCTCCCGTTGCTGCACCACGACTACTGCCAGCCCACACTCAAGTCCAGCTACCAGAAGCTACGCGCCTATTGGCGCGAGATAACGCTGGAAATGCAGCGTCTGGAGGAGGAGAACAATCGCATCTTTATCGACGCCTACCGTCTTCAGGGCGAGCTAATGCCCGAGGTGCCGCTGAACGAGGTCACGCTTACCTGCAATCCGCACTACCGCTACGGCACTGAGAAGAGCGAGGACGAACTGGAGGCACTGCTTCTGGCCGACACCATGCGCGAGCTGGTTAGCTATGCCGTGGGCTGCATGTTCGGCCGCTATAGCCTGGGCAAGCCGGGGCTGATCCTTGCGAACCAGGGTGAAACGCTGGCGGACTATCTGGCCCAGGTACCACAGCCCAACTTCCCGGCCGATGACGACAATGTGATCCCGCTGTTGGATGGCGACTGGTTCCCGGACGACATCACCTTGCGTTTCCGCCAGTTCCTGCGTGTGGCCTTTGGCGATGCGCATTACGAAGACAACCTGGCCTTCATCGAGCAGGCGCTCAACGTCAAGGGCAAGCGCAACTACAGCCTACGCGACTACTTCCTGGGCGAGTTCTATGCCGACCATGTGAAGCGCTACAAGAAGCGTCCCATCTACTGGCTGTTCAGCAGCCCCAAGGGCACCTTCAGCGCATTGGTCTACCTACACCGTTACCGTCCGGACACCGTCAGCGTAGTGCTCAGCTACCTGCGCGATTTCCGAAAAAAGCTCGCTTCGCGCCTGGATTATCTGCAGCAAGTAGCCATTAATCCCTCTGCAAGCCAGAGCGAAAAGACCAAGGCCATCAAGGAAGGAGAAACCGTCAAGAAGCAGCTGCTGGAACTGGACGACTACGAGCGTGAAACCTTGTACCCGCTGGCCACCGAGCAGGTGGCGCTGGATCTGGACGATGGCGTGAAGGTCAACTACCTCAAACTCGGCTCGGCTTTAAAGAAAATTGTTGGACTTGAAGCCAAGGAAGACTGAGATGGCAGGCCGTTTTGAAAAGGCGATCACAATTCGCCAGGCGTTACGCAACATTGATGACCGGACTTTTCTGCTGCCAGCGATTCAGCGTAACTTCGTTTGGTCGACCCAGCAGATTTGCGTGCTGTTCGACTCACTGATGCGGGAGTACCCCATCAACACATTCATGATGTGGGATGTGACGAGCCCCGAGATCAAGAATAAATACCGCTTTTACAGCTTTTTGACCGACTACTGCCAGCGCTTCAAGGAGTCTAACGACTATGTCCCGACCCAGGGGGACTTCAAAGACTTCAAGGCGGTTATAGATGGGCAACAGCGGCTGACCTCGATTTACATCGGTCTAAAAGGAACCTATGCCTACAAGCAGCCCCGTGTCTGGTGGCCGAATACGCGTAACGACCAAGTGCTGCCGCCGCGTCGACTCTATTTGGATCTTGCAAAGGGGCTGGACGGTGATGACAACGAGTCGATGGCCCAGTATCACTTCCGTTTCCTTACCGAGAAGCAGGTGGCGACGTATAGCGATGACCCGGCTTCGCGCTGGTTTGAGGTGGGCAAGGTATTGAACCTGCCTGACGTGCGCTCTGTAGATGAGATTCCTTTTGAGGTGGTTCTGCCTTACCTTGAGAAGAATGGCCTTGCCTCCAACAGCTTTGCGCGCAAGGCGTTGACCCGTCTTTATTACCTTGTCAGGCATGAAGAGGTGATTCACTTTTATAACGAGGAAAGCCAGGACATTGATCACGTTCTGGATGTATTCATCCGCACCAACAGTGGCGGTACACCGCTGGCGTTCTCGGATTTGTTGATGTCGATTGCTATTGCGAACTGGGAGGGGGATGCCCGGAAAGACATCGACGAACTAGTGACCGAGATTAGGCAAAGCTCAGAGATGCAGTTCTCAATTGGTCGAGACTGGGTCCTCAAGACTTGTCTGATGTTGATTGGCGTTGATGTGCGGTTCCGAGTCAGGAACTTCGACTCCGATCAGGTCAGCGTCATCCAGCAACAGTGGCCGGAAATCAGAGCTTGCGTGGTTGCAACCTTCAAATTGCTGCGCAAGTTCGGCCTTAACGACCAGTCCTTGAGAGCCAAGAATGCTGTCATTCCGCTGGCGTTCTATGTGTACAAGCAGACTTTCCGGGACAAACCGCTCTATCAAACCATCAACAACATCAATTATCTGCGTGAGGAGCGGCTAGAGCTGTCCCGCTGGCTGCACATGGTGCTGTTGCGAGGGGTATTTGGCGGGCAAGCAGATGGTGTGCTGACCAAGATGCAGCGGCTGCTGAGCAAGCATTTGGACAAGGGCCTGTTCCCCTTGGATGAGATCATTGTGGCCTTCACCGCAACCAACAAGGATCTTCGTTTTGATGAGGCTTATCTGAGGGGGTTGCTTGATATTCAGCATGACGACGCAAGGTGCCGTTCTGTGCTGAGCCTGCTTTTTCCTGAGATCAATGAGAACCTGCAGTTAGACATCGATCACCTGCATCCCAAAAGCGCCTTTGTCAGGGCAGCCCTCGAGCAGCAAGCCTTCCTCAAAGAAAACGACAAACTGAAGGTGTTTTATCAGAGCCCCGTCAACTGGAACTCCATCGCCAACCTGCACCTGCTGAACGCCTCGCAGAATCGCTCAAAGAAAGATATGTCGCTGATAGAATGGATGGCTGAGAAACACACAGGCTTTAAGCCGGCTGATCTTCTGTTGGGTGATAACGACAGCCTACATTTTGCTGACTTCCAGTTGTTTTGTGAAAAGCGCCGGCAAGCGTTGCTGCAACGGCTGCGCTGCAATGTAGTGATGAGCGGAACGCTTTCGGTGGATGTAGAAGTGTTAGACGAAGAAGAAGAAATCGAGAGCATGGCATGAGCAATCCCAAGATTACCCAAGCTCTTAGCAATCTATTCGACAAGCAGCGCATCGTCTTCTGGTATGACACGCGCTTGGAGTTTCGCACCGAGTTCGAGACGCTGGAGCTGCCGGGCGTCGAGAAGATCGAGCTGGCTAACAATGAGTTCGGTGTGAAGTACCGTGTGCTGCGCGAGCAGCCAGAGCAGAAGTTTCTGCTCTACCGCGAAGGAGCGGAACCCGCGCATCTGGATAACTGGCTGCTGGATGTGCGACTGGCCAGTGGCAATTGCTTCCGTACCGATCAGGTTGCCTTGTGGCTGGCAGAACTGGAATTGGGGCCAGATTGCTATCCGCTGCTGGAAGCGCATGTGGCGTTTTTCGAATCTGCCAAACGCCGCGAGGCGCTCAGTAAATTGCTGGAGCCGGGAGATTCGCAGAACCTGCTGCAACGCAAGATGCTCGCCGTGTGTGCCGGTAACGAGCCACGCCTGGATGTGATTCTGGAAAACCTGCTGAGTGATCTGGCTGCAGGTAAAGATGTGCGGCTCAAACTGATCGAAAGCAGCGGCTTGAATACCTATCTGTGGGAGCAGGTGAAGCGCGCCTATGGTTATAGCTCCGAACAGCCAGGGCTACACGATTTTGTTATCGAGCTGTTTAAGGCGTGCTTCATGCTGGGCATCGATCCGGCGTACAAGGCGAAGTTGTCCGCCGAGGCATTGGTGTTTCTGAAACGCTGGAAGGACAGCCGCTCCCATGAGCAGAGCTTCGAGATACTTTCAGAGCAGTGCGCGGCGGTGCTGCAGGTCGACGACAAGCTGCAAAACCTGGACTGGCGGAGCCTGCTGGAACTGGATTATTTCGAACTGATTGACCGCAAGATCCTCAGTGAGCTGGTACGTGCCGTGGTTGCCCGTACAGTGACCGCGCAGGTAGTGGAGCAGTGGGTCCGTCAGCGCCGTCAGAGCCACTGGTTTGAGCGCTTCAAGGATGTGTACCTGGCGCTGGAGTATGCGGCGCAGTTCATTCAGATGCTGGATATCACGCAGCTGCAGATGGAATCCCTAACGGATGGCGTACAAAAGTACGCTAGTCAGTGGTTCCGGCTGGATCAGCGCTACCGCAAGTTCGTCTTTCACCTGCGCGAATCCGGTCAAGCTTCGCTACTAAGTGATTTGGCCATGCAGGTAGAGAATCTGTATGGCAACAACTACCTGAACCGGCTTAACGACCGCTGGCAGCAGCACGTGGATGCAGCGCAGCAGTGGGACGCCGTGCCAGTAGTGCTGCAGCGCAATTTCTTCAGCCGTTATGTGAAGCCTTTTCTAGAACGTAAAACCAAGGTATGCGTGCTGATTTCCGATGCCTTCCGTTATGAGGTAGGCGAGGAGCTGCAAAGCCTAATTCGCCAGGAGGATCGCTTCGAGGCTGAGTTGGAGGCGATGCTCTCGATGCTGCCGAGCTACACCCAGTTGGGTATGGCGGCGTTACTGCCGAATAGCAATTTGCAATTGGCTGACAACGATAGTGGTGATGCCCTGGTGGATGGCCAGAGTGCTCAAGGCTCTATCAATCGGGGCAAAATTCTGGCTGCCACGGTGCCGGCATCCCAGGTGGTATTGGCCAAGGATCTTCTGGCGATGAATCAGGCCGATTCTCGTGCGTTGCTGCGCGACAATGAGGTGGTTTATGTCTATCACAACCTGATCGATAAAACCGGTGACACCCGTGACACCGAGGAGCGTGTATTTGCGGCGGCCGAGGAAACGCTCAGTGAGCTGATCCGTCTGGTGAAGAAGCTAACCAACGCCAATGCCAGTAACCTGCTGATCACTGCCGATCATGGTTTTATCTACCAAAACCATCCTCTGCAAGAGAGCGACTTTCTCAGCAGTGAGCCAGAGGGCGACGAGGTTCTCTATCGCGACCGGCGTTTTGTGCTGGGCCGTGGTTTGCGCGAGGGGGCCAGCTTTAAAACCTTTAGCCCTGCGCAGCTTGGGCTTGCGGGTACGTTGATGGTGCAGATTCCCAAGTCCATTAACCGTCTGCGACTTAAGGGCTCAGGTAGCCGCTTCGTGCACGGCGGGGCCACCCTACAAGAGGTGGTGATCCCGGTCATTCGCATTAACAAGAAGCGCCAGAGTGATGTAGGCCGGGTGGAGGTCGAGTTCATTGGTGGCGGCGGCAAGACAATCACCACTGGGCAGTTGGCCGTGGTGCTCTATCAAACCGAGGCGGTGACCGAGAAACTGCAGTCGCGCCGGCTACGTGCAGGCCTGTTCACGCTGGACGGCGAGTTAGTGTCCGATCAGCATGAGTTGTTGTTCGATTTCAGCTCCAGTAATCCGCGTGAAAGGGAGTTGCCGGTGCGCTTTATCCTCAGCCGCAAGGCTGATGAGGCAAACAATCAGCAGGTGGAGCTGCTCCTTGAGGAGGCCGTGGGAGGCACCTCACACTTCACTCGGTATAAGGCTGCGCGATACACCATCCGCCGCTCGTTCAGCAGTGAATTCGACTTTTAAGCAGGAGCTTCAATGAGTCAGCTCGACGACAAGATCAATCAGTACTTTGCCGGCCTGGTGGTGCGCAAAGACCTGGTCAAAGCCGTGAAGGGCAACGCTATTGTGCCGTCTTATGTGCTGGAGTACTTGCTCGGCCAGTACTGCGCGACCAATGACGAGGCGACAATCCAGACCGGTATCGAGACGGTCAAGGAGATCCTGCGTAAGCACTATGTCCACCGAAACGAAGCGGGGCTGGTGCGCTCGACCATCAAGGAAAAGGGCAGGCACAAGGTCATCGACCGCATTAGCGTCTCATTGAACGACAAGGACGACGTCTACGAGGCTGAGTTCGCCAACCTGGGCATCAAGAAGGTGTTGATTGACTCCAGCACCGTCAAGGCCCACCAGAAACTGCTGGTAGGCGGTGTTTGGTGTATCGCGGACGTGGAGTATGAATACACCGAGGATAAGTCAGCCTCGCCGTGGATCTTGGCTTCGCTTAAGCCGATTCAAATCTCCCGCTTTGATTTCGATGGCTATCTGGACGCGCGCAAGCAGTTCACTACAGATGAGTGGATCGACCTGCTGATCCAGAGCGTCGGATTCAATCCGCAGATGTTCGGCAGGCGCAACAAGCTCGCGCAGCTTATCCGCCTGATTCCTTTCTGTGAACGCAATTACAACCTGATCGAACTGGGGCCGAAGGGTACCGGCAAGTCGCACGTTTATTCAGAGTTCTCGCCCCACGGCATTCTGATCTCCGGTGGTGAAGTGACGGTGCCAAAGTTGTTCGTCCACAACGGCACAGGAAAGTTGGGCCTGGTGGGTTACTGGGATGTAGTCGCTTTCGATGAGTTCGCCGGCAAGCAAAAGCGCGTAGACAAGGCGCTGGTGGACATCATGAAGAACTACATGGCCAACAAGTCGTTCTCACGGGGGGTGGAAACCCTGGGAGCAGAGGCCAGCATGGTGTTTGTCGGCAACACTGATCACACCGTGCCTTACATGCTCAAGCACTCCGATCTGTTCGATCCTCTACCGGAAAAGTTCCACGACTCGGCCTTCTTGGACCGTATCCATAGTTACATCCCAGGCTGGGAAGTGGATGTGATCCGGGGTGAGATGTTTTCCAGTGGCTATGGCTTCGTAGTGGACTATCTGGCTGAGATCCTGCGCTCACTGCGTAGCCATGATTACTCGGATCGCTACAAGGGCCAATTCACCCTGTCCGACGAGATTTCCACCCGCGACCGCGATGGCATCAACAAGACCTTTTCCGGTTTGATGAAAATCCTATACCCGCATGGCGAGGCGACAGCCGCCGAAGTGGAAGACGTGCTGCGCACTGCAATTGAAGGGCGTAAGCGGGTGAAGGATCAGTTGTTACGAATCGACGCGACGTATCCTGCTGTGCGTTTTGCCTACCAGGCTTCTGATGGCCAGGAGCGTTTAGTACGCACGCTGGAAGAGGATGAGTACCCCAATCAGTACCATCGTCGGGTAGCGACCGAGGTCTCCACTGCAGACTTACCCCAAGCTGACGATGTACCGGATAGCGAGGCAGTTCCAGCCGCACAAGTGCCAGCTGCAATCCCGAGTAGCTCTGTGTCTGTGGAGCCGGTACTGAAAGAGCAGCATTTGGTCTTCCATGAGAATCAGCGTGGCCTGACTTTCGATAAGCTGTTTGGCCCGTATTTGGCCGGGGCTAAACGCGTCATCATCACCGACCCCTATCTGCGCATGTTCCACCAGTTGCGCAACCTGATGG
>JAKUTK010000110.1 GCA_022448005.1 Pseudomonas sp. | reverse complement strand
GCATTGCGAACAACGTATGCCAGAGCGGCTGCGCACAAGCTCAACATTGCCGACTATGCAAAACAGAAGGAGCTCTTCGGTAGAATGGCGTTTCTTTTGCTCTTTGGTCATCACCTGCAAGGAAATGCCTTCGTCCGGCTGCAGGCGGATGATCAGGCGATTGCTGATCAGCGACCGTTGCTCGGGCGCGAAGATATAGAAAGGCGGCTCTTTGAAATGAATGACGATCTGCGAGACCTTTTCACCCATCCGCTTGCCTGTACGCAGATAGAACGGCACTCCGGACCAGCGCCAGTTGCAGATGTCAGCACGTAGCGCAACGAAGGTTTCGGTGCTGCTTTCGGCGTTCGAGTTCTCTTCCTCGAGATACCCTGGGACCTGCTTGCCGCCGACCGAACCCCCAACGTACTGGCCCCGCACAACGTGACGAGACAAACGCTCAGGTGTGATCGGCGCCAGCGCCTTGAGCACCTTTACCTTTTCGTCACGGATGCTGTCGGCGGTCAGGTCGCTCGGCGGGTCCATGGCGATCAGACACAGCAACTGCAGCAGGTGATTCTGAATCATGTCGCGAAGCTGGCCGGCCTGATCGAAATAGCCCCAGCGTCCTTCAATACCAACCGTTTCGGCGACCGTGATCTCGACATGGGAAATATGGTGCTGATTCCACTGGGTCTCGAACAGGCTGTTGGCAAAGCGCAGCGCGATCAGGTTCTGGACCGTTTCCTTGCCGAGGTAGTGGTCGATCCGATAGATGCGCGTCTCGGGGAAGTACTGCGCAACGGCATCGTTGACCAGTCGCGACGAGTCGAGATCGTGTCCGATCGGCTTCTCCAGAACGACTCGCGTCTGCTCGGCCAATCCGGCCGCTGCCAGGTTTTCGCAAATCGAGCCATACACAGCTGCAGGTGTGGCGAAATAAGCAATCAGCGGCATCTCGGGCGCGACCATTTCGGCCAGGGCCGCGTAGTCTTTCGCATTGCGAAAGTCCATGGTCAGATAGCCCAGCCGGCCTTGGAATCGGTTGAGAACGCTTTCGTCCAGCTGAGCAGCCGGCACATAGCGACGCAGCGCCTGGTCGATACGCTCGAGATGAGCCGCCGGCTCGCCCGGATCACGCGACAGGGCCAGGATGCGCGTGTCGTTGTTCAGCAGGCCCGCTCTATCGAGCTGATAAAGTGCCGGGAACAGCTTACGCAGCGCCAAATCCCCGAGGGCACCAAACAAGGCGAAGGTAGTTGCGTCAACAGTTATAGCAGGCATGATTTTTATATTAACCAAATTAGTCTGCGCGAGAGGTTCAGATGCGCAGTTTAAGCACAATATGTTGTTATTAAAACAACATACACCGATTTTTTCGAACGCCGATTTCGCTACTATCCGTAGCCTTGGGCATGAGTCCCTGAAGGAAGAGACATGGATCGCATGAAAAATCTCTTGGAACAGATAAAGAATCGGCTCGATGAGCTGAACAAGGCAGAACGCAAGGTAGCCGAGGTCATTCTTCGCGACCCGCAAGAAGCAACGCGCTATAGCATCGCCGCGCTGGCGCAAGCAGCGAAGGTCAGCGAGCCAACGGTTAATCGCTTCTGTCGCTCATTTGGTGCGGCCGGCTATCCAGCCTTGAAAATCCAGCTGGCACAGAGCCTGGCCAGCGGCGCGGCCTATGTCAGCCGGGCCGTGGAAGCGAACGATGGACCTGAGGCGTACACGAGGAAGATATTTGGCAGCGCCATTGCGTCCCTGGACAGCGCCTGCCAGGCGATAGACCCTCAGGCGATCAGCCAAGCCGTCGATCTGATGATTCAGGCGCGGCAGATTCACTTCTTCGGGCTTGGGGCTTCGGCATCGGTGGCGCTGGACGCTCAGCACAAATTCTTCCGGTTCAACCTGCCGGTAACCGCACACAGCGACGTGCTGATGCAACGGATGCTGGCTTCGGTCGCGCATACCGGCGATCTATTCGTGATCATCTCCTACACCGGACGCACCCGTGAGCTGGTGGAAGCCGCGACTATCGCACGGGACAACGGTGCCTCTGTTCTAGGTTTAACGGCAGCAGACTCCCCGTTGGCAAAGGTCTCCACGTTGAGCCTGGATATTCCGCTGCCGGAAGATACTGATATCTACATGCCGATGACGTCTCGAATCATTCAGCTGACAGTACTCGACGCACTGGCTGCCGGCGTGACATTGAAGCGAGGTGTGGATTTCCAGCCACACCTGCGCAAGATCAAAGAAAGCCTGATGGCGACCCGCTATCCAAGCGAAGAGCACTGATCATTTCTTTTTCTTCTTTGCCTTGCCCAGCTGTTTGAGCCGCTCGGCGGCCACCTCATTGACCGCCTTGCGCTCCTTGTTCTTCATGCCCTTCCAGGCCTTCATCTCCTCCCGGCTGCGACCGCAGCCGATGCAGATGTCGTCCTTGAGCTTGCAGATACTAATGCAAGGGTTCTTCGCCTTGTCGCCCAAAACCACCTCCTGATCAGCCATGGCGCCTACGATCAGTAGAGGCCATGGCGGGCAGGAGGTTCTAAGCGAATTCGGCTATGGCGTCGATCAATCCCACCAGTATTCGACCTGCACGCCAAAGTTGGAACCGTGCTGCGCGGTGCCAAAGGCACCGGTCTCCGACAAGGCGCTACCAGCGGCCATCAGATTGGCGGCCTCCTGCGCAGCGTCGTTCCACTGGGCATAGGTGTAATACAGACGGAATTCGGGACGCGCCCAGAACCCAGGGCCTGCGGGTGACCAGGTCGGAGCGATGGTGAATTTGGTCAGCTTGCGGGTCCCGGCTTCAGCATCGATCTGATCGTGCCCCACCTCGGCCACCAGCTTGAACTCCTCGGTCAAGGCATAAACCGGGCGCACCCCTACCGAGATCCAATCCTGATCGCCGCCACCCTGGCGCTTGTCCTTCTGATAGACCACCTGGAACTGCCCACCGAAGCGCGGCGTAACCTGCCAATCAAAGAACTCCACCACCCGCCAGCTCTTGGCGCTTTCATCCAGCGTCACGTCGCCGGTGTAGCCAAGCCCGGTACCCGGGCCTTCACCATATTGAACAGCGAAAGTATTGCTGCCCCCCAGAAACCCAATCTGCTCATGCTGAGCCGTCACCGACCAACCACTGTTGGAGTCGCCACGGTCCGGATCGGCGATGTAGCTGACGCCGAACTGCAGCTCACCGTCGGGGTTGGTGTCAAAGCCGCCGACGTTGAAATCGTGGCGATTGGTGTAGTTTTCCTGGAAGACGCTGTCCTTGCGCGAAAAGGCGTAGCTGTATTGCAGGCCGCCAATTTCAACGTTTTCAATACCGGCACCCGTAGCACTCTGGTTCCAGTAATAGAAGTCGGAGATGTGGATGTCATTCCTCTTGTAGAAGCGCCTACCGGCCCACAACGAGCCGTTGTTAAGCGCCGCGATGTTGCTCCATTCGGCGTAGGCCTGCACCAAGCGTGCAAAGCCATGGTCGCCGGTGAACTTGGGTGTGTGATCGTATTCGTTGTACAGCGCAGCCATGCCCTCAACGCTCAGTACCGACCCGTCGTCCATGGTGAACAGGTTCTGACGCAACCCCAGCTCGGCGTACTGCTCGCACTCATTCCCCAGTCGGAACTTGGACGCTGCGCCCGGCAGCTGGAAGCAGGCCTGCGATTCGCTTGCCGTCGACTCGCCAACACCACTGCGCACATAGCCGTTGAAGTCCAATGCCTGCGCAGTAAACGGCATAGCGAGACTGGCCAGCGAGACTGCGAGACCTATGCGTGTCGTTTTCTTCATATCCACTCCAATTAGCTCTTATTGTTGTTACTGCTTTTGGATTGAGCCGGTATGGCTCTCCTTTCGATCCGCATCAGCGTCGCTGCCTGTCGCGGCTCGAGTTTTCGCCAGCAGCGACCATGGCCACTGCCTGCTAAAAAAGCCTGAAATATCAATAACATCTCAAAGCGCCGGGTGCCGGTTCGCAAATACACGGCGACCCCGCCTTTTTCCCACTTCGCCTGGGATCAGCGATTTACCGCGCGACCAGCCTGGTGATGGTGCTATTGCGACCGGAAGCTCCGTTGCCAGGCGTAACGCCCAACCGCTCACCCGTCTGCGCATCGAACAGCAGCACCTTGTCCGGCTCGAATTGCAACGTCAGGCTCTCGCCGGGATTCGGCGCGGCGTCCGGGCTCAGCCGGCAGCAAACCTTGGTCTGGTTGAGGCTGACGAAGATCATGGTGTCGGGCCCTGTCGGCTCGATGACCTGCACTTCGGCGCGCAGCGAAGGCAGATCTACCTCGGCACCTACGCTGATCTGCTCTGGACGTATGCCGAGGATCACCTCTCGGCCTTCCAGCGATTGCCCATCCGCCAGGTTCAACGGCAGCTCGCAACGGTCCTGGCCGCTTTCCAGCAAAGCGCGCCAGCCACCGGCCTGACGGCTCAGGCGCAGCGGGATGAAGTTCATCGGCGGTGATCCGATAAAGCTTGCGACGAAGAGATTGGCGGGATCGTTGTAGATCTCCTTTGGTGTCCCGAACTGCTGGACGATGCCATCCTTCATCACGGCAACTTTATCGCCCAGAGTCATGGCTTCGATCTGGTCATGGGTGACATAGACCGTCGTGGTCTTCAGGCGCTGATGCATCAGCTTGATTTCGGTGCGCATCTCCACCCGCAATTTGGCATCGAGGTTGGAGAGCGGCTCATCGAACAGATAGATCTTCGGCCGGCGCGCCAATGCCCGGCCCATGGCGACGCGTTGCTGCTGACCACCGGAAAGCTGAGCCGGCTTGCGACCGAGCAGATGTTCGATCTGCAACAGCTTGGCGACACGAGAAACCTCTTCGTCGATCTTCGATGCCGGCACTTTGCGCATCTTCAAGCCGAAGGCGATGTTCTCCTGCACCGTCATGGTCGGGTACAGGGCGTAGGACTGAAACACCATGGCGATGTCGCGATCCTTTGGGCTGGCGCCGCTGATGTCTCCGCCGTCCAGGCGGATCTCTCCACCCGTGATCTCTTCCAGCCCAGCAATGCAGTTCATCAAGGTCGATTTGCCGCAACCGGAAGGCCCGACAAGGATCAGGAATTCCCCATCGTCAATTTTCAGATCGATGTCTTTCAGGGTGTCGTGGTTGCTTCCGGGATAGCTCTTGCGGACATTGCAAAGTTCGAGTGCGGCCATGATTGTTCTCCTATCCCTTGACTGCGCCGGCGGTGAGCCCGCGCAGGAAATACTTGCCGGCGAGGATGTACACCAGCAGCGTTGGCAGCCCGGCGATCATCGCCGCAGCCATATCGACGTTGTATTCCTTGACGCCCGTGCTGGTGTTCACCAGGTTGTTCAGCGCCACGGTGATCGGCTGCGTATCGCCACTGGCGAACACCACACCGAAGAGGAAGTCGTTCCAGATCTGGGTGAACTGCCAGATCAGGCAGACCATGATCGTGGGGATCGACATCGGCAGCAGGATCCGCGCAAAGATGGTGAAGAATCCCGCACCATCCAGGCGTGCAGCCCGAATCAGCGCGTCCGGCACACTCACGTAGAAGTTGCGGAAGAACAGCGTGGTGAAGGCCAGGCCATAGACCAGATGCACCAGCACCAATCCCGGCGTGGTATTGGCCAAACCGAGTTGCCCGAGGGTGAAGGACGCTGGCAACAGGATTACCTGAAACGGCAGAAAGCAGCCGAACAACAACAGACCGAAGAACAGCTGCGAGCCGCGAAAACGCCACATGGCCAGCACGTAGCCGTTCAAGGCGCCGAGCAGTGTCGAGATGATGACGGCCGGAACGGTGATCTTGACCGAGTTCCAGAAGTAACCGCCGACGGCATCCCACGCTTTGACCCAACCGATCACAGTCGTGACCTCCGGCCACGACAGCAGATTGCCGGTGCGGATGTCTGCGGGCGTCTTCAGGCTGGTCAGCAGCATGACCACCAGCGGTATGAGATAAACCGCAACGGCGACCAGCAGCGTTGTGTAGATCGCTACACGACTCAACGTCAGGCGCTTTTGCCCTGGATGGCTAGTCATGGCGCTTGTTCCTCAATTCCGAATACAGATAAGGCACGACGATCGCCATCACCGCGCCCAGCATGAGGATCGCGCTCGCTGCGCCAAGCCCCATCTGCCCACGGGTGAAGGTGTGCGTGTACATGAACATGGCCGGCAGGTCGGAGGCGTAGCCCGGCCCCCCTGCGGTCATGGCCGCCACAAGGTCGAAGGCCTTGATGGCGATATGCGCAAGGATCATCAGCGCGCTGAAAAACACCGGGCGCAGGCTGGGCAGGATGATGCGCAGGTAGATGCTCGGCAGGCTGGCGCCGTCGATCTGCGCGGCGCGCACGATGGACTGGTCGACGCCGCGCAAGCCGGCGAGGAACAGGGCCATGACGAAACCCGAGGCCTGCCATACGGCTGCAATCACCAGGCAATAGACCACGCGGTCCGGGTCCACCAGCCAGTCGAAACGAAAGCCTTCCCAGCCCCAGTCGCGCAGCATCTTGTCGATCCCCAGGCCGGGGTTCAGCAGCCACTTCCAGGCCGTGCCGGTGACAATCATCGACAGCGCCATCGGGTAGAGGTAGACGGTACGAATGAAGCCCTCGCGGCGGATGCGCTGGTCCAGCAGCACCGCCAGCAACACGCCAATCGCGAGACTGATCGTGATGAACAGCCCGCCGAATACCAGCAGGTTCTTGCTTGCCACCCACCAGCGATCGTTGTTCCAGAGCCGCTCGTACTGCAGCAGCCCGACCCACTTGTAGCTCGGCATGAAGCTTGAATTGGTGAACGAAAGCAGGAAGGTCCACAGGATGTAGCCGTAGAATCCGACCAGAACGATCAGCATGCTGGGCGCCAGTACCAACTTGGGTAGCCAGTTCTGCAGCGCATCCAGCGGCGAAGCCTTGGTGAAAACGGCTGTTGAGCTCATGGTTGGCTCCGATTGTTTACAGGTTCCGTTACGGTCGTGATCAGAGCGTGCTGATATCGAGGCCCGATACGAATTTCGAACAAGCCGTTCCCATCGCGGCCGGCTGACAGCTCGGCCGCGGGGGAGTCAATGCTTGATCGGTGGTGAAACGGGGCGCGAGGGTCCGCGCCCCGTGGCGCTACTGGACCGCCTGAATCGCAGCTGCCAATTGCTGGGCAGCCTTTTTCGGGTCGGCGGACGAGTCGTTGAAGAAGTTCGTCACGACATCGAACACAGCGCCCTGAACGTAGCTCGACGCCGCCATGCCATGCGCCAGGCTGGGCACCAGACCCGGCCCCTGAGCCGCTTGCTTGAAGTCCGTCATCGATTGCTGGGCGCAGGCATCGAACTCACTCATGTCCTGATCCAGACGAACCGGGATCGAGCCCTTGTTCTGGTTGAAGAACTGCTGGAACTCAGGTTCCAGGACGATCCGGGCCAGATCCTGCTGGGCCTTGCGATTGTCATCGTTGTTCAGCTTGAACATCGCCAGTGAGTCGATGTTGTAGGCGAAGCTGCCCTGAGTGCCCGGGAACGGCACGCACTTGTAGTCGTCGCCAGCAATTTTCTTGGCTGCGCTCCACTCGCTCTTGGCCCAGTCGCCCATGATCTGCATGCCGGCCTTGCCGTTCATGACCATGGCCGTCGCGCTGTTCCAGTCACGACCTGCGGCGTTGTTGTCGACGTAGCTGCGCAGCTTCTTCAGGGCCTCGAAGGTCTTGACCATCTTGTCGCCGGTCAGCACGTCACGATCGAGCTCGACGAATGCCTTTCGGAAGTCCTCGGGGCCAAGGATGGCCAGGGCCAGATCTTCGAAGACGGTCCCGTCCTGCCAGGGCTGGCCACCGTGAGCCAGTGGCATGAAGCCTGCTTCTTTCAGCTTCTCGGCCACTGCGAAAAATTCGTCGAGTGTTTTCGGCGGTTCAACGCCGGCTTTCTCGAACACGTCCGGGTTGATCCACAGCCAGTTCACACGGTGTACGTTGACCGGCACGGCGACGTAGTCACCGTCGTACTTCATCGCAGCCGATACCTGTTTGGGCAGCAGTTCGTCCCAATTGGCTTTTTCCGCCACCTCGTTGAGGTCAGTCAGCAGGCCCAACTCACCCCACTCCTGAATATCAGGGCCTTTGATCTGAGCGGCTGCAGGTGCGTTGCCAGAAACGGCGCGGGTCTTGAGAACGGTCATGGCCGCTTCGCCACCGCCACCGGCAACGGCGAAATCCTTCCAGGTGTGGCCCTCTTCCTCGACCAGTCGCTGCAGGGTGTCAGCAGCGCGCTTTTCGCCTCCTGAGGTCCACCAGTGCAGCACTTCGACCTCACCGGCGTGGGCGAAAGGAACGAGGGAAACAAGGGAAACAGCAGTAACCAGACGATGAATCGCGTTCATTGGGGTTCCTTTTCTTGTTGTTATCGATGCAAGTCTTTGCTTGCGCTGCACCGATTCTAGGCGCGCGAATCATCGCGCCGGGTAACGAAGGGATAGTGATTGGTCACCGTTTCGTTACAAAGCTCGGGACTTTGTAACGCGTTGAGGTGCGACGCCTGCGGAGGGGCTCAATCGGTCGTCCGCGGAAGGCTCAACGTCACCCGCAGCCCCCCGGCAGGCAGATTGCGCAGGCTGACCTCACCGCCATGGGCATGCGCGATGTTGCGCGCGATGCCGAGACCAAGTCCGTAACCGGGTTGCTTGGCGGCGAGGCGGAAGTTGGGTTCGAATACCTGCTTGAGCCAGGCTTCAGGCACCCCAGGCCCTTCATCATCAACATGCAGAACGAAGGTTCCGTTACCGTCTTCGATAAGCAGATGGGCACGTTCGCCATACTTCAACGCGTTGTCCAGCAGGTTGCCGATGCAGCGCTTGAGCGCCAGCGGCTTGCCGGCATAGGGTGCACACGCCCTGCCCTGAACCGTGACGCGGCCGTTGCCTCCAGTCGCCAGATAAGGCTCGGTGACGCAATCGAGCAGCAGATTTAGATCCAGCGGTTCGATATTTTCGTGGATATCGGTGTCCTTGACGCACTGCAGTGCGCCTTTGACCAACAGCTCCAGCTCATCCAGGTCACGGCTGAATTTGCGCTGCAAGGCTTCATCTTCCAGCAGCTCCACACGCAACCGCAGCCGCGTGATGGGCGTACGCAGATCATGCGAGATCGCACTGAACAACTGGCTACGTTCGGTGAGGTAACGCCCGATGCGCTCACGCATGCTGTTGAATGCGCGACTGACTTCCACCACCTCGCTCCCCCCTGCCTCGGGCAACAGTTCAACTTCGCTGCCCAGCGACATCTCGCGCGCCGCCTGGGCCAGCTGCTTGAGCGGTCGGCTCTGCCAGTGCACCAGAATACCGATGAACAGCAGCAGAAAACTGCTGGTCAGAAAGATGAACCAGAGTTGCTGAGTGGGGACGCCTTCGTTCTCGAGGCTGACATAGGGTGCCGGCATCAGCGAGGCGAGATACAGCCACTCGTTCGGCGCAATCTGAATCTGAGTGACCAGCACCGGTGGATTCAGCGGCTCCAGGCTCAGTGCGTAATGCGCCCACGACCGCGGCAACTCGTCCAGCTTCAGGCCACCGTTGAAAATCCGCAGATCGTCAGGACTGACGAAGCTGACCGACATGTCGACATCCCTGCCGAGACGCTCACGCAGCACCTCATCCACCTGCGCCAGCACCGCCTGCTTGCGCTCGGTTGGCGGCAGGATTCGCATCTCAAGCGGCTTGTCATTCAACGATACGAAAAAGCGCGTCCCACCCATGCTGCGCAACTGGTCGAGCACCAGCGGCCGATACCCCAACGGCAACGAACGGAAGTAGCTGACGCTGGCAGCCATCGAATGCGCCAAGCTACGCGCACTGGTCAGCAGCCCCTCCATCTGGCTTGCGCGAAGCTGCGAGACCCAGATAAAGCTGGACAGCGCCTGCGCCATCAGCACCACCAGCAGCGTCAGGAACAGCATGCGGCCGAGCAGTGAGCGTGGAACAGGCGACCAGCGGCGCTTAACCGAGCGCGTCATGATGCGGTGCGACCTGCGCGGCGAGCATGTATCCACTGCCCCGTACGGTTCGGATCAATCTAGGGCACTTTCCGGTGTCGCGCAGCCGCTGACGCAGGCGACTGACCGCCATGTCGACGATCCGCTCAAGCGGCATGACCTCGCGGCCGCGGGTGGCGTTGGCAATGGTGTCACGGTCGAGGATCTGTTGCGGATGGTCCAGAAACAGCTTGAGCAACGCAAAGTCGGCGCCGGACAGCAGCACCTCTTCACCGTCTTGGTGAAACAACCGGTGACTGACCATATCCAGCCGCCATTCATCGAACGCCAGCACATCGCTGGCGCGCTCCTGGCCAAAATGTAC
>JAKUTK010000011.1 GCA_022448005.1 Pseudomonas sp. | reverse complement strand
TCCGGTGAACGTGGTTCATGCCACTTTCAAGGGGTTGAAGGCTATGCAATCGCCTGAGTCGATCGCCGCCAAGCGTGGCAAGAGCGTCGAGGAGATTTCCTGATCATGGCTAACACCGTCAAGGTCACGCTGATTAAAAGCGTCAGCGGTCGTATCCCCAATCACAAGCTGTGCGTAAAGGGCCTCGGCCTTCGACGCATTGGTCACACTGTCGAGGTTCAGGATACTCCTGAGAATCGCGGCATGATCAACAAGGCTTATTACATGCTCCGTGTGGAGGGCTAAGCCATGCAACTGAACGATCTGCGTTCTGCGCCGGGTGCCCGTCGCGAAAAGCTTCGTCCTGGTCGTGGTATCGGTAGCGGTCTGGGTAAGACCGGTGGCCGTGGTCACAAGGGTCAGACTTCCCGTTCCGGTGGCAAGATTGCTCCTGGGTTCGAGGGTGGTCAGCAGCCGTTGCATCGTCGTCTGCCGAAGTTCGGCTTCGTATCGCTCAAGGCCATGGATCGTGCGGAAGTGCGCACATCCGAGCTGGCCAAGGTCGAAGGCGATGTTGTCTCCGTGCAGAGCCTCAAGGATGCCAACGTCATCAACCAGAACGTGCAGCGTGTGAAAATCATGCTGTCCGGTGAGGTTGGTCGCGCTGTGACCCTGAAAGGCATCGCAGCCACCAAAGGTGCGCGTGCGGCTATCGAAGCAGCTGGCGGCAAGTTCGAGGAATAAATGGCTAAGCAAGGTGCTCTCTCCGCGCTGAGTAATGGCGGGCTGTCTGAACTCTGGGCTCGTCTGCGCTTTTTGCTGATGGCGATCATCGTCTATCGAGTAGGGGCGCACATCCCGGTGCCGGGGATCAATCCCGACAGGTTGGCCGAGCTGTTCCGTCAGAACGAAGGGACCATCCTTAGTCTGTTCAACATGTTTTCAGGTGGTGCGCTGGAGCGCATGAGCATCTTTGCACTGGGGATCATGCCGTACATCTCGGCATCGATCATCATGCAGCTTATGACAGCCGTCAGCCCGCAGCTTGAGCAGTTGAAGAAGGAAGGCGAGGCCGGTCGCCGCAAGATCAGTCAGTACACGCGCTATCTGGCGCTGGTGCTGGCTATCGTGCAGGCCATCGGTATGTCCGTCGGTCTGGCCGGGCAAGGTGTCGCATTCAGCAGTGACTTCGGCTTCTACTTCGTCGCCATCACCACGTTTGTGGCGGGAGCGATGTTCATGATGTGGCTGGGTGAGCAGATCACTGAACGTGGCGTCGGTAACGGCATTTCGATGTTGATCTTTGCCGGTATCGTTGCTGGTTTGCCGGGCGCCCTAGGGCAGTCCTTCGAGTCAGCTCGCCAAGGTGATGTCAATATCATTGCGCTGTTGGCGGTGGGGCTTCTGGCCGTTGCGATCATTGGTTTTGTGGTCTTCATTGAGCGTGGTCAGCGGCGAATCGCCGTGCATTACGCCAAGCGTCAGCAGGGTCGTAAGGTCTTCGCTGCACAGACAAGCCACTTGCCCTTGAAAGTCAATATGGCTGGCGTGATTCCAGCAATCTTTGCGAGCAGCATTCTATTGTTCCCAGCGTCATTGGGTCAGTGGTTTGGTCAGTCCGAAAGCATGAGCTGGCTGGCTGATATCTCGCAGTCGATTGCTCCCGGTCAGCCATTGAATATCCTGTTGTTCAGTGCCGGAATCATCTTCTTCTGCTTCTTCTATACGGCGTTGATGTTCAACCCTAAAGACGTTGCAGAAAACTTGAAGAAGTCCGGTGCGTTTATTCCAGGGATTCGTCCTGGTGAGCAGTCGGCGCGCTATATCGATGGTGTGCTGACCCGCTTGACCTTGTTCGGTGCCCTGTACATGACGGCTGTTTGCTTGCTTCCTCAGTTCCTTGTGGTTGCTGCAAATGTGCCGTTCTACCTTGGCGGGACCTCGTTGCTGATTGTGGTCGTGGTTGTAATGGACTTCATGTCTCAAGTGCAGTCACACCTGATGTCCCACCAGTACGATTCCCTGATGAAAAAAGCCAACCTGAAGGGCTACGGCAGCGGAATGCTTCGCTGAAGTCGGCTCGTAAGGTTCTAGGAGTTGGTCATGAAAGTTCGCGCATCGGTCAAGAAACTGTGCCGCAACTGCAAGATCGTTCGTCGCGAAGGCGTCGTTCGTGTGATCTGCAGCGCAGAACCGCGGCACAAACAGCGCCAAGGCTGATTGTGAGCTAAGGCTCGGGCCCGGCAGCTAGTGCGCTGCCGGGTTGATTATTTGTTATTACAGCGTTAGTATCTCGCGCCCTTTTCTTGGCTTCCGGGGCGTTGGGTAGCTGTCAATTGGAGTTTCACTGAATGGCCCGTATTGCAGGCGTAAACATTCCGGATAACAAGCACACTGTTATCTCGCTGACCTACATCTATGGTGTTGGTCGCACTCGCGCACAGACAATCTGTGCCGCTACCGGTGTAAACCCGGCAGCAAAAATCAAGGATCTCACAGACGAGCAGGTTGAACTGCTTCGTGGCGAAGTGGGCAAGTTCATCGTTGAAGGTGACCTGCGTCGCGAAGTCAACATGAAGATCAAGCGCTTGATGGACCTGGGTTGCTACCGCGGCCTGCGTCATCGTCGTGGTCTGCCGGTCCGCGGTCAGCGTACCAAGACCAACGCTCGTACCCGTAAGGGTCCGCGTAAGCCGATCCGCAAGTAATCGCATTAGCGCATCGACAGGAATCTAATCATGGCAAAACCTGCTGCTCGTCCTCGTAAAAAAGTAAAAAAGACGGTGGTTGATGGCATCGCCCATATCCACGCTTCTTTTAACAACACCATCATCACTATCACCGATCGCCAAGGCAATGCGTTGTCCTGGGCGACGTCTGGTGGTTCCGGTTTCCGCGGCTCCCGTAAGAGCACTCCGTTCGCTGCCCAGGTGGCTGCCGAGCGTGCTGGTCAAGCGGCACTGGAATATGGCCTCAAGAACCTCGACGTCAATGTCAAGGGTCCTGGTCCGGGCCGTGAATCTGCTGTTCGTGCATTGAACGGCTGTGGTTATAAAATCGCCAGCATCACCGACGTGACGCCGATCCCGCACAACGGGTGCCGTCCGCCGAAGAAGCGCCGCGTGTAATCAGGAGACAGTGAGAAATGGCTCGTTATATTGGTCCCAAGTGCAAACTGTCTCGTCGTGAAGGCACCGATCTCTTCTTGAAGAGTGGTGCGCGCGCGCTCGAATCAAAGTGCAACATCGAAACCCCTCCGGGTGTTCACGGTCAGCGTCGTGGTCGTTTGTCCGACTACGGTACCCAGCTGCGTGAGAAGCAGAAGGTTCGCCGCATCTATGGTGTTCTCGAGCGCCAGTTCAGCGGTTATTACAAGGAAGCTGCCAGCCGCAAGGGCGCTACCGGTGAAAACCTTCTGCAGCTGCTCGAGTGCCGGTTGGATAACGTTGTGTATCGCATGGGCTTTGGCTCTACTCGTGCCGAATCGCGTCAGCTGGTTTCGCACAAGTCGATTAGCGTAAACGGTCAGACTGTGAACGTTCCGTCGTACCAGGTTAAAGCTGGTGACGTGGTTGCCGTTCGTGAAAAATGCCGCAACCAGCTGCGTATCGCCCAAGCCCTTGAACTGTGCGTACAGCGCGGTCGCGTTGAATGGGTCGAAGTAGATGCCGACAAGAAATCCGGTGTTTTCAAGAATGTTCCGGCGCGCAGTGATCTGTCAGCCGACATTAACGAAAACCTGATTGTCGAGCTCTACTCCAAGTAAGGGCTAGAAAATAGGTGTATCCATGCAGATTTCGGTAAATGAGTTCCTGACCCCCCGCCATATCGATGTGCAGGTGGTCAGTCCGACCCGTGCCAAGATCACTCTCGAGCCCCTCGAGCGCGGTTTTGGCCATACCCTGGGCAACGCGCTGCGTCGTATTCTGTTGTCCTCCATGCCCGGCTGCGCTGTGGTCGAGGCTGAGATCGACGGTGTGCTTCACGAGTACAGCGCCATCGAGGGCGTGCAGGAAGATGTCATCGAAATCCTGCTCAACCTCAAAGGTATCGCCATCAAGCTGCACGGCCGTGATGAAGTGACCTTGAGCCTGGTGAAGAAGGGCGCGGGCGCTGTTACCGCTGCCGATATCCAGCTGGATCACGATGTCGAAATCGTCAATGGCGATCACCTGATCGCCAACCTGGCGGCTAATGGCTCGATCAACATGAAGCTCAAGGTCGCTCGCGGCCGTGGCTACGAGCCGGCTGATGCGCGTCAGAGTGATGAAGATGAGAGCCGTAGTATTGGCCGTCTTCAACTCGACTCAACCTTCAGCCCGGTACGTCGCGTCGCTTATGTTGTCGAAAACGCTCGTGTTGAGCAGCGTACCAACTTGGACAAGCTGGTTATCGACCTGGAAACCAACGGAACCCTGGATCCTGAAGAAGCGATCCGTCGTGCCGCGACCATTCTGCAGCAGCAGTTGGCCGCGTTCGTCGACCTCAAGGGTGACAGCGAGCCGGTCGTCGTCGAGCAAGAAGACGAGATCGATCCGATCCTGTTGCGTCCAGTTGACGACTTGGAACTGACCGTACGTTCGGCCAACTGCCTCAAGGCAGAAAACATCTACTACATCGGTGATCTGATCCAGCGCACCGAAGTCGAGCTGTTGAAGACGCCGAACTTGGGCAAGAAATCTCTGACCGAAATCAAAGATGTTCTGGCTTCTCGTGGTCTGTCCCTCGGCATGCGCCTCGACAATTGGCCGCCGGCCAGTCTCAAGAAGGACGATAAGGCTACGGCCTGATCGACCATAGTCACCGAACTGATCGTTTGGTAAGGAATTTCAATCATGCGTCATCGTAAAAGTGGCCGTCATCTCAGCCGCACAAGCGCTCACCGCAAGGCCATGTTTCAGAACATGGCGGTGTCGCTGTTCGAGCACGAACTGATCAAGACAACCCTGCCTAAGGCCAAGGAACTGCGTCGCGTAGCCGAGCCGCTCATCACTCTGGCTAAGGAAGACAGCGTCGCTAATCGTCGTCTGGCTTTCGACCGTACTCGTTCCAAGGCTATCGTTGGTAAGCTGTTCAACGATCTCGGCCCGCGTTACGCCACCCGTCAAGGTGGTTACCTGCGTATTCTCAAGTGCGGTTTCCGCGCTGGAGACAATGCACCGATGGCTTACGTTGAGCTGGTTGACCGTCCGGTCACCGGTGAGGTGGAAGCTGCTGAGTAAGCTTTGCTTGCTAAAAAAAACCGAGCGCATGCTCGGTTTTTTTATGCAGACAGATTAGTTCCAGGTGATCGCCCCGCGTTGGTTGGTGAGTTGGCCTTCTTGAGATGCCATCTCTGGATGGCCAGCCCAACGAATCGGCAATAGCCCAAGACGACATGAGCGAAACATGGCCGATGCCGATTAAAGTACCGCTTTCTCAACCATGCGGGCGCACGTGACCGGTCATTGGCGGCAAGCAGTAATACGGCGCTGACTGAAGATAGGGTGGGCAGCTCTAAAGCGGAATGAGCGCGTCGAGCTGCGTTGACCCCTGTATCGGGACCGCTGATTCGGCATATGGCTGAGCGTTGTCTGGGGCGGGAACTATTCCAGCGGAGTCGCTGGATAGCCGATGTAAAGCCGGGCGTGGTGCCCGGCTTGTTTATTGCTTTCAGGCCTTGTCGCGCTCCAGTAAGGGCCTAAGGAAGTGACCGGTATGTGACAGGGACATTGAGGCAACTTGTTCGGGTGTGCCTGTTGCGATGATCTGTCCGCCCTTTGAGCCCCCTTCAGGCCCCAGATCCACGAGCCAGTCAGCGGTTTTGATTACATCAAGGTTGTGTTCGATCACCACGACAGTATTGCCGTGGTCGCGAAGGCGGTGAAGTACGTCCAAGAGTTGCTGAATATCAGCGAAGTGCAACCCGGTGGTTGGTTCGTCGAGGATGTACAGGGTTTTGCCCGTGTCGCGCTTGGAGAGCTCTCTAGACAACTTGACGCGCTGAGCTTCGCCGCCGGAAAGCGTGGTCGCACTCTGCCCCAGCTTTATATACGACAGCCCTACGTCCATTAGCGTTTGCAGCTTGCGCGCCACCGCTGGCACGGGGTCGAAGAATTCCCTGGCTTCCTCAATGGTCATGCCCAGCACTTCGGTAATGCTTTTGCCTTTGTACTTCACCTCGAGCGTTTCGCGGTTGTAACGCTTGCCTTTGCATACATCACAGGGCACGTAGATGTCGGGCAGAAAGTGCATTTCTACCTTGATTACGCCGTCGCCTTGGCAGGCTTCGCAGCGCCCGCCCTTCACGTTGAAGGAGAAGCGCCCCGGTCCGTAGCCCCTCGACCGTGCTTCCGGAACGCCGGCAAACAGTTCGCGAATGGGGGTGAAGAGGCCGGTGTAGGTGGCCGGGTTGGAGCGGGGCGTCCGTCCAATGGGGCTCTGATCGATGTCCACGACCTTGTCTAGATGCTGGAGGCCGTCGAACGAGTCGTGCGGTGCCACTTCCAGTGTTGTAGCACCGTTCAAGGCTGTGGCGGTGATCGGGAACAGCGTGTTGTTGATCAGTGTCGACTTGCCCGAGCCTGAAACACCTGTGATGCAGGTAAGCAGGCCGACAGGGATCTCGAGATCCACATTGCGCAGATTATTGCCACGCGCGCCCTTAAGTTTGAGCAGCTTGGCTAGGTCGCGCGGTGTTCGTTCGGCAGGGTAGAGAATTTTCACCCGGCCAGATAGATATCCGCCGGTCAACGAAGCAGGGTTGGACATCACTTCGTCGGGCGTGCCCTCTGCGACGATTTGCCCGCCATGCACGCCGGCGCCTGGACCAATGTCGACGACGTAGTCTGCGAGGCGAATGGCGTCCTCATCGTGCTCGACGACAATCACTGTGTTGCCTATGTCGCGGAGGTGGCGAAGGGTACCCAGCAGGCGTTCGTTGTCTCGCTGGTGTAGGCCAATCGAAGGCTCGTCGAGGATGTACATGACGCCGACCAGGCCGGCACCGATCTGGCTCGCTAGGCGGATACGCTGGGCTTCACCGCCGGACAGCGTATCAGCGCTACGGTCCAGGGTCAGGTAGTCTAGACCCACGTTCACCAGGAATTGCAGTCGCTCGCAGATCTCCTTGAGAATCTTGTCTGCAATTTCGCCGCGACGGCCCGGTAGCGTGAGTCCAGCGAAATATTCTGTGGCGTCGCCAATCGGCAGCCCGGTCACTGCCGGTAGCGTCTTGTCCCCGACCCAGACATGGCGAGCTTCGCGGCGCAGCCGAGTACCACGGCACTCCGGACAGGGCTGTGTGCTGAGATACTTGGCGAGTTCTTCACGTACCGAGTTGGATTCGGTTTCGCGGTAGCGGCGTTCGAGGTTGGGGATGATGCCTTCGAAAGGGTGCGATCGCTTTACGATGTCGCCGCGGTCGTTCAGATAGCGGAAGTCGACATTTTCCTTGCCGCTGCCACGCAGAACATATTTCTGCTGCTCGGCGGGCAGGGCGTCGAACGGCTCGTCGAGGCTGAATCCGTAATGCGAGGCCAGTGAGCCGAGCATCTGGAAGTAGTAAACGTTGCGCCGGTCCCAGCCGCGGATAGCGCCTTCAGCCAGTGTTAACTCGCCATTGACCAGGCGCTTGGCGTCGAAGAATTGTTTGACGCCAAGGCCATCGCAGGTTGGACAGGCCCCAGCTGGATTGTTGAAGGAGAATAGCTTTGGCTCCAGCTCGCTGATCGAATGTCCGCAGACGGGGCAGGCGAAGCGAGCGGAGAAAATCATCTCCTCAGTGTCATCGTCTTCGTCCATCGGCGCGACCAAGGCGATGCCGTCGGCCAGTTTCAGCGCCGTTTCGAACGATTCGGCGAGGCGCTGCTGCAGGTCGTTGCGGACCTTGAAACGGTCCACCACAACGTCGATGGAGTGCTTCTTCTGCTTGTCCAGCTTCGGCAGTTCATCGAGCTCATAGAGTCGACCGTTGACCCGCGCGCGAACAAAGCCCTGGGCGCGTAACTCATCGAATACCGCCAGATGCTCGCCCTTGCGCTCGCGGATGACCGGCGCAAGCAGCATCAGCTTGCGGCCTTCAGGAAGCGCGAGGACTTGGTCGACCATCTGGCTAACCGTCTGGGCTTCCAGCGGGGCGTCATGGTCAGGGCAACGTGGCGTGCCCGCGCGTGCATAGAGCAGTCGCAGGTAGTCGTAGATCTCGGTGATGGTGCCGACTGTGGAGCGTGGATTGTGGGAGGTCGACTTCTGCTCGATGGATATGGCCGGGGAGAGCCCTTCGATGGTATCGACGTCGGGCTTTTCCATCATCGAGAGAAACTGCCGGGCATATGCCGACAGAGATTCGACGTAGCGGCGCTGGCCCTCGGCATAAAGCGTGTCGAAGGCCAGCGAGGACTTGCCCGAACCAGACAGGCCAGTGATCACGATCAGTTTGTCGCGTGGCAAGGTCAGGTCGATGTTTTTCAGGTTGTGGGTACGAGCCCCACGAATCAGAATCTTGTCCAAAGCAGCCTCGCATGGCGGGCGAAAACCCGAAAGTATACGGCCAGGGGCGACATCGCGGCAAAGTAGCGAACCTGTGCCGAGCAGGGGATGACTGCTAGAATCGCCGCCGGTTAATTCAAGCGAGACCCCACATGCAGGATCCTTACAGCGAGCGCATGAGCGCTAGCGAAACCCGCGCAGCCTCCGGCTTAGCCCTGGTTTTCGCGTTTCGCATGCTCGGCATGTTCATGGTGCTGCCGGTGCTAGCAACCTATGGTATGGATCTGCAGGGCGCAACGCCGGCACTCATTGGTCTCGCCATTGGTGCCTATGGTTTGACCCAGGCGGTGCTGCAAATTCCGTTCGGAATCATTTCCGATCGAATTGGCCGTCTTCCGGTGATCTATTTCGGGTTGTTGATCTTTGCTGCTGGCGCTGTGTTTGCCGCGACGGCCGACACCATCTGGGGAGTGATTGCCGGTCGTGTCCTGCAGGGGGCTGGTGCGATCTCGGCCGCGGTAATGGCGTTGTTGTCCGATCTGACCCGTGAGCAGCATCGCACTAAGGCGATGGCGATGATTGGCATGAGTATCGGCGTGTCGTTCGCGGTGGCGATGGTTGTCGGCCCGCTGCTGACGAGTGCATTCGGACTTTCAGGGCTGTTCTGGGTGACGGCCGGCATGGCAGCGCTAGGCATGCTCGTCGTAGCCGTACTTCCGCGCGCGCCAGCGCATATCCGGCACCGGGAATCCGGAGTCGCCCGGCAGGCGCTGGGTGCAACGCTCCGCCATCCCGATCTGCTGCGGCTTGATTTCAGCATTTTCGCGTTGCATGCCGTTCTCATGGCCAGCTTCGTCGCGTTACCGCTGGCGCTGGTGAATGAAGCCGCTTTGCCCAAGGAGGAGCACTGGTGGGTGTACCTTACCGCGCTGGTGGTAGGTTTCTTCGGTATGGTGCCTTTCATCATCTATGGCGAAAAAAAGCGCCAGATGAGGCGCGTCGTCCTGGGTGCGGTTGCGGTGCTGGTACTTTCCGAGTTGTTCCTCTTGTGGTTCGGCAATCGGCTCTGGTCGCTGGTCGGGGGCATGATCGTCTTCTTCATCGCTTTCAACTTGCTGGAAGCTTCGTTGCCGTCGCTGATCAGCAAGGTCGCCCCGGCGGGTGGCAAGGGAACGGCGATGGGGATCTATTCAACGAGTCAGTTCCTTGGTTCCGGCCTGGGCGGCGTGCTCGGCGGCTGGCTTTATCAGCTTGGAGGTCTAGGGACGGTGTTCGCGGGGTGTGCAGCGCTGTGCGCGCTCTGGTTTGTTGTGACCTGGAGCATGCGAGAGCCGCCGTACGTCACGGGGCTGCGTCTGCCGCTGTCCGCCGGTGCGGCGCGTAATCCGGCACTTATGGAGCAGATGATGGCGATCCCGGGCGTATCCGACGCGGTGGTGATTGTCGAGGAGGCCGCTGCTTATGTGAAGGTGGACATGAGGGTCCTGGATCGGGCTGCACTGGATCAGCTGGTGGCCTGATCGGAAGGTGCCATATTTCTGCTACGCAGGTTTGGCTTTGGCCTTCGTCCGGTCGTGCCGGTTGGCCCACTTCGGGCCGGTAGGGTAAGATTGCCGGTCATTGGCTGTTTCCTGTTTGCGGATTCGAGCCAACCACATTCATGTTTGAGCAAAGGAGTTACCCATGGCCAGAGGGGTGAACAAAGTCATCTTGATCGGCAATGTCGGCGGCGACCCGGAAACCCGCTACATGCCCAATGGCAATGCGGTGACCAACATCACGCTGGCCACTACCGACAGCTGGAAGGACAAGCAAACCGGCCAGCAGCAGGAGCGCACCGAGTGGCACCGCGTCGTGCTGTTCGGCAAGGTTGCCGAGATTGCTGGCGAATACCTGCGCAAGGGCTCGCAGTGCTACATCGAAGGCCGCCTGCAGACCCGTGAGTGGGAAAAGGACGGCGTTAAACGCTACACCACCGAGGTCGTCGTGGACATGGGCGGGACCATGCAGTTGCTTGGTGGCCGTGGTGGCAGCTCCGACGATGCGCCGCGTCAATCCCAGCCGCGCCCGCAGCGTGAATCCCAACCGCAGCAGCAGTCGCGCCCGCAGTCTCAGCCACAACCCGCTCAGCAGCCTGCGCCGGACTACGACAGCTTCGACGACGATATCCCGTTCTAGAGTTCACTCCATGCGAATGCGCCTGATGCTGTTGGGCGGCGGTAATGCCCTGGGTCAGGCGCTTATCCGCCTGGGTGCCGAGGAAGACATTGGCTTCCTCGCGCCGCGCCCGCCCAGTCAGGGCTGGGATGCGCCAAGTCTGACCACTTTGCTCGACGATAACCGTCCGGATATCGTGATCAACCTCGCCTATTACTTCGACTGGTTCCAGAGCGGGCGGGTCGATGAAGCGGCGCTGACCAAGCAGGAGCGCGCCGTAGAGCGCCTGGCCGAGCTGGGGCAGCATCATCAGTTCGTATTGATGCAGCCGTCTAGCTACCGTGTTTTTGATGGGGCCCGAACGACTTCCTACAGCGAAAAAGACGAAGTGGCGCCGCTGGACGCGCGTAGCTGTGCCCTATGGCGTATGGAGCAGAGCGTGCGTGCGCTCTGCCCTCGGCACGTTTTGCTGCGCTTTGGCTGGTTGCTGGACGACAGTTCGGACGGCTTGCTAGGCCGATTCCTTCAGCGTCTTGAGCAGAGCCAGGAGCTTTGTCTCGCCGATGACCGTCGTGGCAATCCTACGCCGGTGGAAGATGCGGCGCGGGTCATTCTGGCTGTGCTGAAGCAATTGGATTGTCAGGCGCCACTGTGGGGAACCTATCACTATGGTGGGCATGAGGCGTCAACCCCGCTGGTGGTTGGTCAGGCGCTCCTGACCGAGGCGGCCAGTCATCGCCCGCTTAAAGTTGACAGCCTGACCCCCATTGCTCATGCGGCCTGCTCGGATGCAGCAGACGAGCCACAGCACGGCGTGTTGGCCTGCAAGAAAATATTCAATACCTTCGGCATCAAGCCGCGCGCCTGGCGCACCGGGCTGCCGAGCCTACTGGAGCGTTATTACCGTCATGGCTGAACTGCCTGTTCTGGTTACCGGGGGAGCCGGGTTCATCGGCTCTAACCTGGTTGATGCACTTGTTGCTCGAGGCTACGCCGTTCGGGTGCTGGACAATCTGTCTAGTGGCAAGCGCAGTAATTTGCCGGTCGACGCGAATGTTGAACTGATCGTCGGCGACGTGGCGGATGCACAAGCCATGCGCGACGCGGTCCAGGGATGTGGCGCCGTTGTGCACCTTGCGGCTGTGGCGTCGGTACAGGCCTCGGTCGATGATCCGGTTGGCACGCATCAGAGCAATCTAGTGGGAACGCTGAATCTCTGTGAGGCGATGCGAGAAGCAGGTATACGCCGAGTTCTTTTTGCATCGAGTGCGGCGGTATATGGCAACAACGGAGAGGGCGAGCCCATAGGCGAAGAGATCCCGAAAGCGCCGCTGACGCCATATGCTGCAGACAAGCTGGCCAGCGAGCACTATCTGGATTTCTACCGTCGTCAACATGGGCTTGAGCCGGCAGTCTTCCGCTTCTTCAATATCTACGGCCCGCGCCAGGATCCGTCTTCGCCCTATTCAGGCGTGATCAGCATCTTTACCGAGCGTGCCCGGAAGGGCTTGCCTATCGCCGTTTTTGGCGACGGCGAGCAGACACGAGACTTCGTCTACGTCGGCGATCTTGTCGAGCTTCTGATGCAGGCGCTAGAGTCGTCCGTGGTGCCGAAGGGGGCTGTGAATGTCGGGCTGAACCAGGCGACCTCGCTGAACCAGTTGCTTGGTGCAGTAGGTGAGGTGCTTGGCGAATTACCCGAGGTGACATACCAGGCGGCGCGGCAGGGGGACATCCGTCATTCGCGCGCTAACAATACGCGGCTGCAGCAGCGCTATCGCTTACCAGAGCCTGCTACCGGAATGCGTGAAGGTTTGACCAAGTTGCTAGGTTTGTAGCGATTCGCGGAATCAACAAAGGCGCCGAATGGCGCCTTTGTTTTGTCTGAGGTTCGGCAATGCCGATGACTTCAGAACTTATAGCCGAGACCTACCATGTAGACGAACGGATCGACGTCGACGTCGACTTCGATCTTTTGCCCGGCAGCTTCCGAGTAGGTCGTGCCGGTGGTCTCGATGTCGATGTAGCGAACCTGAGCGTTGAGCATTACGTTATCTGTCAGCATATAGTCCATGCCGACCTGGGCAGCCAAACCCCAGGAGTCTTTCATGTCGAGGCCACGCAGTTGCAGGGCCGAGTTTTCAGCTTCGCTGGTAAGCTTGTCGTCAAAAAACCAAGTGTAGTTGATGCCCGCTCCGACATAGGGTTGGAAAGCATAGTTTTTTTCGAGCGGGTAATAGATAACGCTCAGGGTCGGAGGCAGATGCTTGAGTTCGCCGAGCTTCAATCCGCCCAGGCCCTTGGTGCCGACGTTATGGGTGAACGGGGTGGCCGCCAACAGCTCGACGCCCAGGTTGTCAGTCACCATGTAGGCGAAATTCAGGCCCAGTTGCGTATCGCTGTCCAGTGTCGCGCCGGTGGGGGTAACCGGAGTGCCGCCCAGTTTTACATTGCCGCTATCTTCATGGGGATCAACAGTAATTGCACCCGCACGGACAATCACATCACCAGCCTGGAAAGCCTGGGCGAAGGGGGAGGTGAGAGCTACGGCCAGCACGGACGCGGTAAACAGGGTCTTGCGCATAATGGAAACTCCATCGAGACATGGTGTGTTGCGACTGGTGGCCATGGTAGGGCGTGCGGACCTGGCGACTTTGATCCAGCTCAACGAAACGTTCCGCTTTGCCCCGGCTGCGACGTAATGCCCGGGTTGCCTTCTTTTGCGGATCTAGATGATAATGTTTCTCTTTTCTGAACCGCAGTGGCCGGATATGCGTCGTGGTTTAAAGATGAGCTGCGCGACTATTGCAAGCTGTTATAACATAACGTTTTAGGCTGCCGTGAACCGAGGATCCGCTCCGCATGAATCAGTACCCGACCCGCTTGTTCGCAGGCGTGCTGTTGTCGTTATGCCTGCCGCTTAACGCGGCTCCGCTGGACGCTGCGCTAGAAGAGAGCCAGCAACTGGCCGCCGAAGCCAAGGCGTCGCAGGCGCGTATCGAGCAACTCGATGACGCGACGCGGCAGATGCTCACCGAATACCGCAATGCCGTTCAGCAGGCAGAGGCCCTGAAGGCCTACAACGAGCAGTTGGTCGAGCTGACCGCTGCGCAGCGCAAGGAGCTGGACGGATTTCAGCGTCAGTTGGACAGCATCGAACGCACCCAGGAAGCCGTTGCACCGCAGATGGGGCGGATGATCGAAGTGCTTGAAGAGTTCATTGCTGCGGATCTGCCGTTCCTTCCCGACGAGCGCGCCGATCGCCTCGCCAGCCTGCAGGACATGCAGGCGCGCGCTGACGTCAGCCTTGCTGAGAAATATCGCCGCATCCTCGAGGCCTACCAGATCGAGAGTGACTACGGCCGCACCCTGGAAGCCTGGCGCGGCGAGCTGCCGGTCGAAGGCGGCAGTCGCAGCGTCGAATTCCTGCGTCTGGGTCGGACGATGCTTTATTACCAGACACTCGATGCACACGAGAGCGGTTGGTGGAACCCGAAGACCCGCGCGTGGGAAATACTCGATGGCAGCGCGCGTCGGCCAATCACCAAGGCGATCGCCATTGCTCGTCAACAGCAAGCCCCGACCTGGCTCGAACTGCCCATCAAGACCCTGGCCAAGGAGGCTGCGCAATGAGCCGCTTGTTGACGTTATTGCTCATCGGACTGTTGCCGGCAATGGTTCAGGCTGCCGAGCCCCTGAGCCCCGACCAGTTGCTCCAGCGTATTCGCAGCGAGCGCGCCGCGGAAGTCGACGCCATGCAAGCGCGCGAGCAGGCCTTTATCCAGAATCGTAGCGAGCAAGCGCAACTGCTGGCGCGCGCCAATGCCGCACTTGAAAAACAGAAAGCTGAAGCCGAGCGCCTGAAAACTGAATTTGATCGTCAGGAAGCTGAGCTGGCCGAGCAGGAAAAGCTTTTGGCGCAGCGCGTCGGCCATCTTGGTGAACTGTTCGGTGTGGTCAGGCAGAGCGCGGGTGACATCGCCGGACAATGGCAGGACAGCCTGCTCAACGCGCAATACCCGGAGCGCTTGGAGCGCCTGCGGGCGTTGGCGGAAAGCCGTACGCTGCCGTCGGCCGATGATCTGGACAGCTTCTGGATGACGCTGCTTGAGGACCTTACGGCCAGTGGTCAGGTGGAGCGTGTCGAGCTGCCGGTAGTCGGCGTCGATGGGCAGCGCAGCACCCAGCCGGTTCTGCGGGTCGGTAACTTCTCGGCATTCACCGATGATAATTTCCTGCGCTACGACAGCGACGCTCGCGAGTTGCTGACGCCGAGCCGCCAGCCTGCCGGCATGGCAGCGGTCAATGACTACATGAACAGCAGCGAGGCATTGGCCACGTTGACGATCGACCCGAGCCGTGGTTCGTTACTGGCTCAGCTGCAGCGCCAGCCCCAGTTGTGGGACCGTGTTCAGCAGGGCGGTCTGGTCGGCTGGGTCATTCTCGTCCTGGGTGCCATCGGCCTGATCCTTGCGGTATGGCGCATGGTCTACCTGGCGCGGGTCGGGCGGGCGGTGAACCGGCAGACGCGCGAACTCAATCAACCGCGTGACGACAACCCGTTGGGCCGTATCATTGGCGTGCTGGGACCGAAGCCACAACTGTCCGATTTGGAGACGCTTGAGCTGAAGCTCGACGAGGCGATCCTCCAGGAAACACCACCACTCGAGCGCGGCCAGCCGCTGCTCAAGCTACTCAGCGCCGTCGCGCCGCTACTCGGCCTGCTGGGCACTGTGACCGGCATGATCGTGACCTTCCAGGCGATTACGCAAAGTGGCGGTGGCGACTCGCGGCTGATGGCCGATGGTATTTCTCAGGCTTTGGTTACCACGGTGCTGGGCCTGGTGGTGGCAATACCGCTGTTGTTCCTGCACAGCCTGCTGGCTAGCCGCAGCAAGGCGCTGATCCAGCTGCTCGAACAGCAAAGTGCCGGCCTGATCGCCCTGCATCTGTCGGGGACTCCGCGTCGTGACTGATCTGCACGGCCAATGGCTGCGTCTGGTCGACAGCGGTTATGCGCTGCTCGACTTCATGGCGGCGGGTGGCGCGGTGATGTGGGCGCTGGCCGCCTTGTGCGTGCTGTATTGGACGCTGGTCTTCGAGCGGTTGTGGTTCATGCGCCGGGTGTTTCCGCGCTGGGTGGAAGCCCGCCGTGAGGCCTGGGCACGCCTGGGCAGCGATTCCGGTAGCTGGCAACGCGCCGTGCGCAGCGCCTGGCTGGCTCAGGCCCAGCAGCAACTGGCCGGTCCCTTGCGCATGAGCAAGACGCTGGTGGCGATGTATCCGCTGCTCGGATTGCTGGGCACGGTCAGCGGCATGATCGCGGTATTCGATGTGTTGGCGCTCAACGGCACCGGCAACCCGCGCGGCATGGCCGCGGGCGTCTGGCAGGCGACACTGCCGACCATGGCCGGCATGGTGCTGGCCATCACTGGACTGTTTAGCCTGGCGCGTCTCGAACGTATTTCGCGCCAGGCTCTCGACCGGCTGGCCGACCAGCTGCGTCACGATTGAGGATTAACGGATGCGTATGCGTCGTCACCACTACCAGCAGGAAGAAGACACCGGCATCGATCTGACGCCGATGCTCGATGTGGTTTTCATCATGCTGATTTTCTTCATTGTCACCAGCTCCTTTATCAAGGAATCCGGTGTCGAGGTTCAGCGGCCGCAGGCCGACACGGCCAGCGCGCAGGACAAGGGCAATATCCTGATTGCAGTGACCGCGGATGGTCAGGTCTGGATCGACAAACAGGCCGTGGATGTACGCAGCGTCAGGGCCCATGTCGAGCGCATGCGCGTAGACCAGCCTGAAGGTGCCGTCGTGGTGCAGGCCGATCAGGATGCGCGCACGGGCCTTGTGGTTCAGGTGATGGATCAGGCACGTCTCGCCGGGGTTCAGGACGTGGCCCTGGCCGCCAGTTCGGGAGCGCAGTGATGGTCCGTGGGCTGACCCGCGTCGGGTTGTCCTTCATCGCTGCCTGCGTGGTGGCGTTGCTGTTGTTTGCGCTGATGTTGAGCATGGTCAACCCGCCCCGTAGCGAGGTGACCGACGACCCGGTGGCCATTGCTAATTTCGTGCGGATGGACAATCGCAACGAAAGCACTGCCACCCGCTCGCGGCAGCAGGCACCGCAACCGCCTCAACCAAAGACACCCCAAACGCCCACGCCGCCGACCCCGAGCATGGCCACTCCGAGCGCCAATCTGCCGAAGCTCGATTTGCCCTTGCCGAACATTGACACCGGCGTGTCGGTCGCCAGCGCGCCGGCGCCCAGTCTCGCCGGGCTGACAGCCGCGTCCGCTCCGGCAGCACCTCCTGCGCCAGCCGCTCCTTCGGCAGACGAGACGGCAGGACAGTCTGGTCCCGAGCAGGAAGTCATGCCGCTCAATGATGTTCGTCCCGAATACCCTTATCGGGCGCGTCAGCGCGGTATCGAAGGCCATATCAAACTCGCATTCACCATCACTGCCGCCGGTAAGGTCGAAAACATCCGCGTACTGGAGGCTTCGCCGTCGAATGTGTTCGATCGCGAGGCCCGCCGTGCCGCGGCCCGCTGGCGTTTCGCCCCGCGCACCGAAAACGGTTCGGCCGTCTCGCGTGAAGCCGTGAAAACCCTGCATTTCCGCCTGCAAGGAGAACGCTGACATGCCCCGTTTGCTGTTGTTGATCTCGTTGTTGTTCGCTGTATCGGCTCAGGCTGCCCAGAGCATTGATCCCTCGGTGTTCAAAGCATTGGAACGAGCTCAGAGTGCGCAGGAGAAGGGCGACTATGGCGCTGCGCATCGCGCGCTGAAACAGGCCGAGGCAAAGCCAGGCAGTGCAGAGGAAGCCTTGTTGTGGCGCAGCCGTGCCTATCTGGCCTGGGCTGAAGGCAACAATCGTCAAGCACTGGAGCTGCTCGACAAGGCGATCGCCAGTGGCAAGCTGGACGAGGCAATTCTGCCGAACGAGCGGCTCAACCTGGCGAAACTCAACCTGATCGAACGCCGCTATGCCAAGGTCATCAGCCTGTTGGGGTCGTCCGCCAAGGCAAGTGAAGACGTCCTGAAGATGCTGGTTCAGGCGTATCAGGGACTCGGGCAGCATGCGAAGGCATTGCCACTGGCTGAGCGCTACGTGCAAGCCAACCCCAACGCTGCGGACACCTGGTTGCAGTTTCTGGTAGGCGGCAATGCCGAGCTGAAACGTTACGAGACGGCAGAGCGTTGGCAGAGCCGGCTACTCGCTCGTCATCCAGATCAAGCCAAGAGCTGGCGGCAGTTGGCGGGCTTGCAGCAGATGGCCGGGGATGAGGACAAGGCGCTGGCAACCCTGCGTGCGGCTCATGCCAAGGGTCTGCGCTTCAGCGAAGCCGAGCTGGACAATCTGGTATTGCTTGCCGGCGCTGCTGGCCAGCCCTGGCAAGGTGCGAAGCTGCTTCAGGGCATGCTCCAGTCGCGCCTTCTAGCCAGCGATGCCAAACGGCGTGAACGTCTGGGCATGCTCTGGTGGCAGGCACGTGAGCGTTCGGAAGCGGCGCAGATCTACCGCGATCTCGCGGCGCAATCCGGCAGCGCCAAGTTCTGGCTGAACGTCGCACAGCTGGAACTGGAACAAGCCCACTGGCAGGCTGGTCTCGATGCGCTGAAACAGGCCGAGCGCGCGGGAGCCGAGCGGCGCAAGGTTCGCTCCTGGCGGGAGTGGGCCGAAGGCGAGCTGAGCTTCGAGCGGCAGCGTCAGGTCGCCAGCACTCGCTGACGGTGATGGGGCGAACTGAGAGGGCGCTTTCAGGCAGCGCTGAGATGTCCTGAACGAGCGCTGCGCACGCTGCGTAGTAGAGGCAAACAGAAACCCCGCACCGACGCGGGGTTTCGCTTTTCTGCGTGGTGATATGCGAATGCTGGTAAGCGAAGGTCGAGTTCGCCCGCTGTGATGTGCGAGGCTCAGTTATTACCGTGCGTCCACGATATGCGCTGTTACCTGCTGCCAGCTTGCAAGACGACATCGATTGGTATCGCTCAATGACGCCGTTCAGCTAGTTGATAACGGCGTCGCAGCGCTGCCTTTATTCAAGCTCGTAGAGATAGATCTTCTGCGCTTCCATGCGATAGCCCGCATCGGCCAGTTCGCTGGTGGCGTGTTCGACTATCAGCGGACCTTCGATCCAGAAGGGCTGGTACAGCTCGTCCACTTTCACGCCGAGCTCGCTGGTGGCATGCACGATCTGGTTGGACGGCGGTGGCGGCACGTGAATGCAGGCACCGAAATAGGGCACCAGCAAAAACTCGGTCACTCGTCCGTCCTCGCCCATGTCCAGCGGCACGATATAGCCAGGCAGCTTGACCTGAACGCCATCTAGTTCTTTGACGACCGGCTCGGCGGGCGATTGCTGAGCCGCACCCGGGCCCGCTTCCGCAGCCAGCGCATCGGCCAATTGCGACATATCGTGGATCGCTACCGGCGGTGGCGGCGGCGGAGCGTCCGCTGGGATCAGGTCCGACCATTGCAGCTCTCGAACATCGGCAGCAGCGAAGTGCGCCGCCAGGGCGAGCAGGGTGGCAAAAAGCAGGCGAGACATGGAAATCCTCATAATCTGATCGACAGGCCGTCGGCCAGTGACTGCCGGTAAGCGCGCCACGCCGGCACACAGCCCATCAGCAGGCCAGCCAGCAGTATGCCCGCCAGCAATGACCACTCATAGGCGCTTGGCAGTGCCAGCGGCAGGTAGAGACCGTAGTGACTTTGCAGCAGCCCTTGCGCCACCGCAATGGCGATGTACAACTGCTGGAGCCCGAGCAGGGCGCCCGCGAGTGCCAGACTGCGGGCTTCGACCACCAGCAGGCCGGCGATATGCCAGGGGCGTGCGCCCACCGAACGCAGTATCGCCATTTCCCGGCGCCGCTCGTTGAGGCTGGTGAGGATCGCCGTGAGCATGCCGATCAATCCGGTCAGCACGACAAACAACGACACCACGAACAGGGCCTGTTCAGCGGTGCCCATCAGGCTCCAGAGCTCCTGCAGCGCCACCCCGGGCAGAATTGCCAGCAGCGGCTCGCCGCGGAACTGGTTGATTTCACGTTGCAGTGTGAAGGTGGCGATCTTGCTGTTGAGGCCCAACATGAATGCGGTGATCTGTTTGGGCTGCAGATCCATCTGGCGCGCCTCTTCGGCGTCGATGCGCGCCGCGCCGCGGGCTGGCATGCCGTTCTGCCAGTCGATATGCAGCGCTTCCATGCCCGCAAGGTTGATATGCAGCGTGCGGTCCACCGGCGTGCCGGTGCGTTTGAGGATTCCGACAACGTGAAAAGGCTTGTCGTCATGTTTGACCAGGCTGACCGTGGCGACGCCATGCGCCAGCACCAGTTGGTCGTCCAGCTTGTATTTCAGTGCCTCAGCTACTTCGGCGCCCAGCACCACTTCGAACGGATCGTCGGCGAATGGCCGGCCTTGCGCCAGTTGCAGGGACTGCTTGCGGCCGTAACGGTAGTGCTCGAAATAGGCGCTGCTGGTGCCCATCACGCGATAACCGCGGTGAGAGTCACCCAAGGAAATAGGGATCGCCCAGCTGACTCGGGGATGCTCGGCGAAGTGCTCGAAGCTCTCCCAGCGAATATTGTTGGTGGCGTTGCCGATACGGAACACCGAATAAAGCAGCAGGTTCACCGAGCCGGAGCGGGCGCCGACGATCAGGTCGGTGCCACTGATGGTGCTGGCGAAACTGGCTCGAGCCTCGGTGCGCACGCGCTCCACGGCGAGCAGCAGGCATACCGATAGCGCGATGGCGAAAACGGTGAGCAGAGCAGTGAAACGGCGGTTATTCAGGCTCGCCAAGGCCAGGCGCAACAGGTACATGGCCTACAACTCCGGGGCGCGTGCGGCGTGATTGAGATCCGCCAGTGAAAGGCTACGGTCGAAAAGTGGCGCCAGGCTCTGGTCGTGGCTGACGAACAACAGGCTTGAACCGGCTTCTCGACACTCGGCAAACAGCAGTTGCAGGAAGGCTTCGCGGCTGTCGGCGTCGAGCGCCGAAGTGGGCTCGTCGGCAATTACCAGTTCCGGCTGACCGATCAGTGCACGCGCCGCGGCGACGCGTTGTTGCTGACCGATCGACAGTGCTTCGGCCCGTCGCTCAAGCAGGCTCTTCGGTAGGCCGAGATGCTGGAGCAGGCTTGCCGCTGCCTGCGCAACACTGCCGTGTCGCTGTCGTGCGCGTTCGGCTCGCGTCTTGGAAAAATGACAGGGCAAGCCGACGTTTTCAGCCACCGAAAGGAAGGGCAGCAGGTTGAACTGCTGAAAGATATAGCCAGTGTGATCGACCCGGAAACGATCCCGCGCACCGGCCGAAAGCGCTGCGAGATCGGTGCCGAGCAGCTGAACCGTTCCGCGCTGCGCTTTCTGCACGCCGCCAATCAGGCCCAACAGGGTGGTCTTGCCGCTGCCCGACGGCCCCTTGAGGAACAGGCTCTGGTTGGATGCCAGCGTGAAGTTGGGAATGTTGAGCAGCTCCGCCTGGCCCGGCCAGGCGAAACCCAATTGGTGCAGTTCAAGCAGTGATGCGGTCATCGAGATGATCCGTGTCGGACGAGCCGGGAGTTTACTGCGTCGAGCCAGGCGGCAGACAGGATCAGATCAGAAGGCTGCGCGTGGCTGGTCCGCGGTGAGTTGCACGCCCTGTTGACCCTTCGGACCGATCAGCTGTGCCTGGATCTTCTGCGTACCGGGGAACGCTTTGAACAAGCCTTGCAGATCGAGCGCCTTTAGCGCTTCGGGCGTGGCGCAATTGAAGTGGTAATGCGCGTGGATTTCGCTGTGCTGGCTTTCATGATCCTCATCGTGCTCGTGCTCGTGCTCGTCGTCATGGTCATGGCCCTCGCCTTCGAATAGCGGGCTCTCCAGCTCGGATTCGGCCAGGGTGCAGCCTGCTGCTGCAGGCAGGCCGAACAGCCCGTTCGGCTGTTCCAGCTGTTTGCGTGCATCGGCGACCTTGCGCTTATCCGCTTCGCTGCTCGGCGCGTGCTCGAAACCCACCAGATTCATCGCCGGGCTGCGCAATTCGACTTCCAGCGTGGAACCGTCCAGCGCCGCGTCCAGTTCCGCTGCGCCATGCTCGTGGGCGCCGAGACTGTCGTGGTGCGCATGGTCGTGATCGTGTTCAGCAGCCAGAGCAAAACCGGGCAGTAAGGCGAAGGGCAGGGCAAGCAGCAGACGGCGCATGGCAGACTCCATATCAATTAGTGGTTACGTTATAACAAATGTTTGCAGTCGCTGGCCAGTCTCAACGTCTCGTGGGAGCATGCGACCCAATGTCTTCAGGAGAGTGGCGATGATTCGAATTCGCGGCCATGTCGGCGAGCTGCCGGTGGACCTCAGCATTGAAATGGACGACCACGACTGGGCTCAGCTGGCGCGTCAGATGCCCGCCGCTCAGGCCGAGACCGCCCCGGTGCAACCGGCCGACAAGCCGACGGCTGATCCCCATTGGCACGAGGCGCAACGGTTGTTGCGTGCGGCGCAGAGCATGGATGGGCCGCAGCTGTTAGCGGAGCTGCAGGCGCTGGCCGGTAGCGCTCAGATGGGCAAGCGCCTGCTGGTGCGGTTGCGTCACTGCGCGCAGGTCAAGGTGGATAACGGTGCGGATGCGCCGGTCTACCGCTGGATCGACTGAACGGCTCAACCTCGTTCCGAATTAAAGACGTTGGGTCTGGAAGGTATCGCAGCGTGTCGGGTCGCCACTGTCGAAGCCGATACGAAACCACCTCACCCGTTGCGCAGAGGTGCCATGGGTGAAGGCATCCGGAACGACCCGGCCCTGACTTTGCTGCTGCAAACGATCGTCGCCGATGGCGTTCGCCGCATTCAACGCTTCCTCAAGATCCCCTTCCTCGAGCCAGTCATGACGCTGCTGCGCGTGGTTGGCCCAGACCCCGGCAAAGCAATCCGCCTGCAGCTCCTGGCGAACCAGCAAGCCGTGGTCACCCTCCATGGGCGCGCCGCGCTGACGGGCAGCCTGCATCTGTTGCGATACGCCCAGCAGCGTTTGCACATGGTGGCCGACCTCATGGGCGATCACGTAGGCCTGAGCGAAGTCGCCCGCGACCGAAAAGCGCGAGGCCATCTCATCGAAGAACTGCAGGTCGAGATACACCTGTTGGTCGCCCGGACAGTAGAAGGGGCCGACTGCCGAATTGGCGAAGCCACAGGCTGAGTTCACGCCACCACGAAAAAGCACCAGGGTAGGGTCTCGGTATTGCTGACCGGACTGCTGAAACAGAGCGCGCCAGGTGTCCTCGGTATCGCCCAGTATTGACTGAACGAAAGCAACCTGCGGGTCGTCGCCGTTGGCCGGGGCGCTGGACTGCTGGGTTGATGTAGGACCGGACTGATCAGCCAGCTGACCGAGGATCTGCATCGGATCCTGGCCGGACAACAAACCGATCACCACCACGATAGCGACGCCCGCCAGAGTCAGGCGCCCGCCACCGATGCCTCCGCTTCGGCCGCGAGCGTCCACCACATTGTCACTGCGACGAGCCTTTCTCCAGCGCATGCCTGAATCCCTCTGCCGGTTGCTGATTCTGGTCAGACCGGCCTCAGCCTCAGCAAATTCAGCGACTCGTAGGCGTTTCGTCTGTTTCGTCAGTCTGCCGGGTACTCGGCCAGCACCGACTGCTCACCCTTGTTGCCCACGGCGATCACCTTGAACGCGTCTTTATGTTCGCCCATCTCCATACCCGGCGAGCCCATGGGCATACCGGGTACCGCCGCACCGATCAGGTCGGGTTGTGCTCGGAGCTTGAGGATGTCGGCAGCCGGGACGTGGCCTTCGACGAATTTTCCGTCGATCACGCCGGTATGGCAGGAACCCAGGCTATGGGGCACGCCGAGACGGGTCTTGACTGCGGCCATGTTGGTTTCGACGTGATCGTCGACCTCGAACCCGTTGGCTTCAAGATGCTCTATCCATGCCTTGCAGCAACCGCAATTGGCGTCGCGGTGCACCTCGATGGCAATGGGGTCGGCTGCCTGAGCGAGGCTGGCGAACAGAGCGGTGACGAGCAGTAAGCGGCGCATGAAGATCTCTCCGGCGTGGGAGTGTGCAGCATATCCGCATGCTTGTGGCGGCCCAAGTCGAGTCATGTGAGCGAATGTCACAGGAGGCGGACGCGGGGAGGGCGGCGAACCAAAACGGGGCGTTTCGGTCCGATGACCATTGTGGTGCGGAGCCGCTGTCAGGAGAGTTTTCGATGCGTTTTGCCCGTTTCGTTCTGCTCGCGCAGGCGTTGGTGATGGCCTGCCTCAGTCTGGCCTACTGGCTGCGGCCTCATGAGATGGCCAATCTGAACGGCATGCTGCTGATGGAGACTGCATCGGTCAGCCATATGCGCGTCTACTACGGCGGCTTGCAGTTGGGGCTGGCGCTGTTCCTGATCTGGAGTGCGCGCGCACCAGAGCGAGCTCGCCCAGCCTTGATCATGCTGGTAATGACCATGGCGGCGCTGGTGCTGGGAAGGCTGGTGTCGCTCTGGGTGGACGGCGGTGAGCTGGTCGGCTTCGATCTGGCTTCAATGCTTTACCGCGTACTGGCTGTAGTGCTTGCTGGCCTCGCCTGGCGCGCCGTGCGCGAGCTACCGGAGCCAGAGTCGGAGCGCCTCGAGCCTGCTACCCATCGGCTCGTCAGCGAATCACCGATGCCATTCAAGTTGGGTGACACGCCTCCCGCCGTAGAGCCTGCGTCAGCTGACGCAGCACCGCAGCCGTTTCGGCGTGGTGATCACATCGTCTAGCCGAGCCGCTGGAATGCAAGGCTCCGCATTGATCTCATTGCTGCCGCGTGACCTGCCTCTTTAGCGCATCAGCGATGGCCAAGGCTACTCCGATCCGATCCGCGACCCTCGGTCGCGGTCACGATACCCTTGCCCCGGAGCGCGTAGGGTGAGCAAATAGCCGCAACCGGGAAAGGCCCCACTCCGCAAGCGGGCCAGCCTGCAACCATTCTTCAGGAGTTCCAGCATGGCTCATCTGTCCAACACCGAATTTCAGGCCCTGAGCATCGCGGTGCTTACGGTGAGCGACACCCGCAACATCGATTCCGATACCTCCGGCCAAGCGCTGATCGACGGCCTGCAGAGCGCCGGCCATACCCTGGCCGAGCGGGCCATCGTCAAGGACGACATCTGGCAGATCCGCGCCCGCGTCTGCAGCTGGATCGCCAGCGACAACGTTCAGGTCGTGCTGGTGACCGGTGGTACCGGCTTCACCGCCCGCGACAACACTCCACAGGCGGTACAGCCGCTGCTGGACAAAGACGTCGACGGCTTCGGCGAACTGTTCCGCTACGTTTCGCTGGGCGAGATCGGCACCTCCACCGTGCAGTCCCGCGCGCTGGCCGGCATGAGCAACGGCACGCTGGTTTGCTGCCTGCCGGGCTCGACCAACGCCTGCCGTACCGCCTGGAACAAGATCCTCGTCGAGCAGCTGGACAGCCGCACCAAGCCCTGCAACTTCGTTCCGCACCTCAAGGCATCCGCGGTCGAATACTGCGGACCACGCTCATGAGCACCAGTGGCTGCGACATTAGCGGCCTGAAGCCGGTCGACGAGGCCATCGCCGAGCTGCTGGCGCGGGTGCCGACGCTGCCGCCGGTGGAGCATGTGGCGCTGTCCGATGCCCTTGGCCGGGTGCTGGCCGAATCGCTCGACGCACCTTTCCCGGTGCCGGCCTGGGACAACAGCGCAATGGACGGCTACGCCCTGCGCGCGGCCGACCTGCCGGCCGACGGCGGTTGGCTGCCACTGGCCGGGCGCATCGCCGCCGGTGATGCGGCCGACCAGCAACTGCCTGCCGGCCACGCCGTGCGTATCTTTACCGGCGCGCCGCTGCCGCCGGGTGCCGACACCGTGGTGGCGCAGGAAGACTGCCAGGTCGAGGCGGTCCGCGTGCATCTGCCCAGAGTTACCCCAGGCGCCCATGTGCGTCGGCAAGGCGAAGAGGTGAAGACCGGCGAGGCGGTGCTGCAAGCCGGCAAGCGTCTGCGACCGCAGGAAATCGGATTACTGGCGAGCTTCGGCGTGGCCCGCGTCGCGGTCTATCGGCGGCTGCGCATCGGCTTGCTGTCCAGCGGCAACGAACTGCGTGAGCCCGGCGAGCCGCTGGCGCCAGGGCAGATCTACAACTCCAACCGCTACTGCCTGCTCAGCGTGCTGCGCAGCCTCGGGATGGAAGTGCACGACTACGAAATTCTCGTCGATGAGCTGGCCGCCAGCCGTGATGCGTTGGCGCTGGCAGCCTCCGAATGGGACATGTTGATCACCTCTGGTGGCGTCTCGGTCGGCGAGGAGGACCATCTCAAACAGGCGATCCGCGAACTGGGCGAGCTGCACATGTGGCGTCTGGCGATCCAGCCGGGCAAGCCGCTGGCGTTTGGCGAGGTCAATGGCAAACCGTGGATTGGCCTGCCAGGCAACCCTGCGGCGGCGCTGATCACCTCGCTGGTGGTGGCGCGGCCGTTCCTGCTCAGTGCCCAGGGTTGCACTGAGGTGTTGCCCAAGCCGCTGCGCCTGACCGCTGGCTTCGCCTGGCGCAAGCCGAACAACCGCCGCCAGTACCTGCGCGCTCGGTTGGAGCAGGTCGACGGTGAATTGCGCGTGTGCCTGCACCCTCTGCAGGGCTCGGCGATGCTGACCTCGGCCAGCTGGGCCGAAGGCTTGGCCCTTGTCGAACGCAACCGCACGTTGGAAGCGGGTGAGACGGTGGAGTATCTGCCGTTCAGCGAGTTGCTCGGCTGACACACGAAAACGCCCGGTCGATGAGGAGTCGGCCGGGCGTCTTCGTGCCTAGGTCAGCTTTGTCGCTGCGGCAGCATCCGTCGCAGAACGTCGTCGCGGCGAACGTAATGGTGAAACAGCGCGGCTGCGGCATGCAGACCGATCAGCCAGTAACCGAGCTCGGCCACGGTTTCGTGAATTTCCTTGATATCGCCGGCCAGGTTCTTGTCCGGCGCGAGCAGGGCCGGCAGTTCCAGGCCAAAGAAGGGAATCGGCTTGCCCGCAGCACTCAGCGTCAGCCAGCCCAGCAGCGGCAGTCCGATCATCAGGCCGTACAACGCCAGGTGCGCCAGCTTGGCCAGCCGTTGCTCCCAGGCTGCGCTGGCAATGGCGAGCGGCGCCGGGCGCAACCATCTGGCCAGCAAACGCAGCCAGACCAGCATGAACACCGACAAGCCGAGCATGAAGTGCCACTGCTTGAGCAGTTCCCGCGGCTCGCTGCCCTTGGCGAAATTACCCTTCAGTTCAATTGTTGCGTAGACCGCTGCAATCAGCAGCACCATCAGCCAGTGCAGGCCAATGGACAGCCGTCCGTAGCGTCTTGGCATCAGTTTCTCGTTCATTTCACCTACTCCGCGTGTGGATACTTGCCGCGAGTCTAGGCCTCGAAACTTAAGCGAAGCTTATCCGGGCAAGCGTCGCGACGATTCGACGCGGTGCCGGTGCCTAGCCTGCTTCAAGGCATGGTAGCGGCGGCTGATATGGCTCGCGTCGATGGAACGTCGGCGCTGCGCGAAGGGCCTGGTTTTGGATCGGGAACAGGCTCAGGTTCGGGGGATACGTACAACCACGCGCAGTCCGCCCAATGCCGAATCGAGCAGTTCGACAGTCGCGCCGTGCAGCTCGGCGATGCGCGCGACAATCGACAGGCCAAGCCCCGCGCCCTGGCCGTCGCCGAGGCGAACGAAGCGCTCGAACAGTTGCGCGCGCAGCTCGGGCGCAATGCCGGGCCCGCTGTCCGCGACCTCGAGGATCAAGTGCTCGGCGGTGCTGCGCAGCTGTACCTCAACCCGCCCGCCTGTGGGCGTGTAGGCCAGCGCGTTGCCGACCAGGTTCTGCAACAGCGTCGCCAGGCTCGCGGCATCGCCGGTCAGTGTGCAGTCGGCGTGCTCATCGACTTCCAGCGCGAGCTCCTGGTCGCGGGCAATGGCCAATGGCGTCAACTCGGCGAGGGTGTCGCGTGTCAGCCGGCACAGGTCCAGCTGCGCCAGGCGCAGCTGCTGAGCGCTGGGCTCAAGCCGGGCGAGGGTCAGCAATTGCGTGACTACACGAGTTGTACGGTCAACCCCGGCAAGCAGCTGTCTGATCGACTCGTCACGCTCGGCGTCGCTGCCGGCCTGCAGCGCGTTCTGAGCATGAACCCGAAGTACTGCCAGCGGCGTGCGCAGTTCGTGGGCCGCGTCGGCGATGAAGCGTTTTTCCCGCTCGACCAGTTGATTGACTTGCTGCAGCAGGCGGTTGAGCGAGGCGGCCACCGGCTCCAGTTCCTGCGGCAGCGGTGCCAGCAGCAGTGGCGCGAGGTTGTCCGGATCGCGACTCTTCAGCAGTTGCGCCATGTGTGCCAGCGGGCGCAAGCCCCAGCCCACCGCCAGCCAGATCAGCAGCGCCAGCAACGGCAGGCCGATCAGGTCGGGCAGCAGGCTGCGCCCGGCGATCTTGCCGACCAGCTCGCCGCGCACGTCATCGCGCTCGCTGACCAGAATCCACAGATCGTCTTCACGGTCTTGCAGCAGGAACAGGCGCCAGGCATGCCCATCGAGCTGCACGTCGTGATAACCGCCAATCAGGCCGCTGAAGGGCGGCGCCGAATCCGTCTTGGCCAGCTCCTGCAAGGCGCCGTTCGGCGCACCGGCGGACTGCAGCACGCTGCTGCCGTCTGCGGCGTAGACCTGAAAGCCGAGTTTGGTTTCGTAATCGTGCCCGGGCACACCCTGGTCACGCCGCGTGTTCACCGCTGCGTCCAAGGCAGTCTGCAGTGCCTGGCGCGCTGACGGCTCCATTTCGTGCATCACCAGCCCCTGCACCAGCCGCGCACTCTGCGCCAGCTGAGCGTCGAACAGCTCTTCGATTTCGTGGCGGGCATCGCGATAACTGCGCCAGGAAATCAGGCTCAGCGACAGCAGCAGGATGCCGAGCACCAGCACCAGAGTGCGGTTGCGGATGGAGCGCCTCAGCATTTGTCTACCAGATAGCCGACCCCGCGCACGGTGCGGATCAGCTCGGGAAAGAACTTCTTGCGCAGGTGGTGGATGTGCACCTCCAGCGCGTTGCTCTCGACTTCCTCGTCCCAGCCGTAGAGCACCTGTTGCAGACGATCACGGGTCAGTACGCGGCCGGGCTGGGCGATAAGCTCATGCAGCAGCACGAACTCCTTGCGCGGCAGGTTGATCGGCGTGCCCTGGTAACTGACCTGCTGGTTGACCGGGTCAAGCTGGATACCGCGGTACTCCAGCACCGGTTCCGGGCGATTGAAACTGCGCCGGAGCAGGGCGCGCAGGCGCGCCTTGAGCTCGGCGACATCGAAGGGCTTGACCAGATAATCGTCGGCGCCGGCGTCCAGCCCGGCAATGCGGTCACTGGTAGCATCGCGCGCGGTGAGCACCAGCACCGGGACGGGGTTAGCGCTGGCGCGCAGACGCTTGAGCACTTCCAGCCCGTCCATCCGCGGCAGGCCGAGGTCGAGGATGGCCAGCTCGAAGCTCTCGTGGCTCAATGCGTGCAGCGCGCTGGCGCCGTCCTGCAGCCAGTCCACCGTGTAGCCCTCGGGCTTGAGCGCGGTGCGGATGCCCTCACCGAGGGCACGATCGTCTTCCACCAGCAGAATGCGCATGTCGTTCCTGTCGTCCTGGGGTGCTCTGCATTCAACGCTGCCGAGCGCGGTTATTCCAGCTTTTCCTTGACCTTCGCCAGCAGCGCCTGGGCTTCGTCGCGACGGCCAGCATCGGCAGTTTCGCGGCCAGGGCGGGCGGGGGCGGCAAGGGCCTTCTCCAGTACGGTACGCGCTTCGTCATAGCGTTTCTGGCGCAAGAGGAAATCACCGTGGAAGTAATTCGGGTCGATGCCGTTCGGGTTCAGCGCCAGCGCCTGCTTGAACAGCGCTTCGGCCTTGTCCTCGTCACCGAAGCCGATTGGCCAGCCGGGCACCTGGTAGTAGAGGCTGGCGAGGCTGGTGTAGGCAGAGCCATCCAGCGCCTGTGGCTCAAGTTCGATGGCTGTTTCCAGTTCGGCCCTGGCCTGTTTGACCAGCCCCAGGGCGCCGAGCCCGCCCTTGGCGCCGGCCCAGGTGCTGAGCACGATGCCATGCCAGATATGCAGCTCGGCGGCCTGGGGTTCGCCGGCCACCGCGCTTTCGGCCTCCGAGGCGAGCCTGGCGAAGGCCGCCTGGCGCTGTGTCGCGGGCAGCTGGTAGTTGATCTCCGCCCAGCGTGTCTGGATCTGGCGCAGCGATGACTCGCCGGCCGGGCTGAGCGCGAAGGAGGGTTGACTGGCCAACGCTAGCAGGACGCTGCACAGACCAAACAGACGCTTCATGGGTGTTCTCCGGTAGAGGTGGGTTGGGACGAGGGCGGCCGCGACTGGTCGGCACGGGCGAAGCGCTTGATCACCGGCAGCTGCTTGCGCAGAGCCTGGTCGACCAGCCGTGGCAAGAGGCCGTTGAGGCGCACGAAGAGTTTTTCCGGCCAGCCGAGGTAAAGCTCTTCGCGCTCGGTGGCGATGGCATGGACGATCTGTCGGGCGACTTCTTGCGGATCGTCCATCTCCACCTTCAGCGCGTCGTTCATCGCCACCACGTCGGCACTGTTCATTGCCGTGCGGGTGGCGCGTGGCGCGATGTAGAGCACCTTGACGTGACTGTCGGCCAGCTCGCGGCGCAGCGCCTCGGAGAAGCCGCGCAGGGCGAACTTGCTGGCGCAATAAGCGGCAAAACCCGGGTAGCCGATGGAGCCGAAGGTCGAGCCCAGGTTGACCAGCAGCGCCTGCGGTTGCTGGCGCAGCAGCGGCAGCAGCAGATGGGTCAGCTGCAGCGTGGCGGTGACGTTGACGCCGATCAGCCGGGCGATGGCATCCTCGTCCTGCTGTTCGAGCAGGCTGAACTGGTTGATCCCGGCGGCATTGATCACGCAGTTGAGGCCGCCGAAACGCCGCGCGGCATCGAGCACCGTATGCCGGCCGCTGCGCTGGGTGAGGTCGGCGCAGACCAGGCTGACCTGCCCCGGATAGCGACGCGTCAGCGCTTCCAGGGCAAGACTGTCGCGTCCCACCAGTAACAGCCGTGCGCCGTTCGCGCAGAGCCGCTCGACCAGCACCTGGCCGATGCCGCCGCTGGCGCCGGTCAGCAGGATGCGCGCGTCACGCAGTTGCATGGCTGTGCTCCGGCGCGGTCAAGTTGCGGAAGATGTCGCCGTAGAGGCGGTAGACGACGCGCGCGGTGTGCACCACGGCGGCCTTGTGGTCCTCGTCGTCGAGGCGGTTCATCAGCCTCTTGAAGAATTCGATGTGCTCCAGGTCCAGGCTGCCATGCGAGGTCAGGTAGCTGAACGCCTTGGCCGGCAGCTGAAGTTTGTCCTGCAGCACGCCGGCGGCCTGGGTCGCCAGGGCGATGCTGGTGCCTTCCAGCACGTTGACCATGCCGAAGAAGCTCGCCGGGTTGTGCCGCGCGATGCGGTCGTAGACGTAGGCGACCATCAGCTCGGTGGGCAGCGCCGGTTGGCCGTGGCGCACCGCTTCGGCATCGCCGCCGCAGGCGCGGATATCGTTGAGGATCCATTCCTGATGGCCGATTTCTTCCTCGATGTACTCAGCGATGGCCTCGCGCAGCCATTCCAGCCGCTCCGGCAGGCGTGCGCCGCAGGCCATCAGCAGCGGTACCGTGTGCTTGACGTGGTGGTAGGCCTGAGTCAGGAAAGCGATGTACTGCTCGCGTGTCGCGGTTCCGGCCAGCGCAGCGTGGATGATCGGTGCGCGGAGCAGGTATTCGCGTGCATCGCTGGTCTGGTGTTGCAGTTGGTCGAAAAAGTCCATGCCGCGTACCTCGAAGTCAGGGAAAAGAAGGGCGTGAATGGTCGGTTGGTAGTGACTGAACAGGGCGTCGCGGCGCAGGCGGCCGTTGGGAGTGGCCAGGCCGTTGTCGGGGCGAAAGGCTTCGGCGGCGCGCAGCCAGTGGTGTACACGGGCATAGTCGGGCAGGCCGGCGTTGACCCGATCGACCGCCGCCTGCAGTTCGGCATCGCCGAGTTCGGCGCGGCGCGGCACCAGCACCGCGACGTTCTGCGCCAGCGCCTCGCCATGCAGCCAGGCCTGGGCGATGGAGGCCTGCTGTACCAGTTCTGCCTCCACCCACTCGGGATTGACGTTGCGTCCGTAGGCGGTGACGAACTGATGCTTCTTGCGCCCGTGCAGGATCAGGAAGCCATCCTCGAAATGGCCTAGGTCGCCGGTGGCCAGCCACTCGCCGGTCAACGGCGGTTCGCCGAGATAGCCGAGCATGTGCGGGCCGCGCACCAGTACCTCGCCATCGTCGGCCAAGCGCAGCTCGACGTGTGGCAGCGGCCGGCCGACCGTGCCGATGCGCCGCGCCTCGGGTGTGTTCAGGCATACCACCGAGGCGCATTCGGACAAGCCGTAGCCCTCGAACACCGGCAGCCCGAGGCGTTCGGCGCGCTCCAGCAGTTGCGGCGCCACGCGACCGCCACCCACCGCGATAAAGCGCAGCGATGCGGGTAATGGCACGCCTTGCTCAACCGCGCTGACCAGCGCCAGCAGCAGCTGAGGCAACAGGATCAGGCTGTGCGGCTGGCTCGCGTTCAGCGTGGCGAGCAGGCGCGGCAGCTCGAAGCCCGCCGCGCCGCTGAAGCCGATCTCGGCCAGCGGCCGCAGTTCGACCCGCGCGCCCGCCAGCAGCGGCGCATAGAGCCCGGCGATGTTCTCCAGCAGCGTCGCCAGCGGCAGCACGCACAGGTGCTGTCGCACGTCGCACGGCAGGCTGGCCTGCCGCAGGCTCTCGGCCACCGCCAGCTGCGTTTCGGCATCCAGGCAGACGCCCTTGGGCTGGCCAGTGGTGCCGGAGGTGTAGGTGATCTTCAGGGTGCCGTCGGGCACCGGCGTGACAGCATCCGGCTGGCGCTGCAGCAGGCCGTTGGCGGTCTGGCGGAAGCCGCAGCGTTCGCTGAGTGGGCTGATGGCACCGATCAGGCAGTCGATGCCGGCGTGCTGCAGCACGTGCTCCTGCTGCGCCGGGGAAAAGAATCCCGGCAGCGGCACGCAGACCAGCCCGGCGCGCAGCAGGGCCAGATCCCACAATGCCCATTCCAGACCGTTATCCAGCGCCAGGGCGACGCGCTGCACGCCGAGCTGTTGCAGATGGCTGGTGCGCGCGGCCACTTCATGGCGCAGTTCGGCGTAGCTCAGTTGGCGCGGCCCTTCGCTCAGCGCGATGCCGGCGTGCTGGTCGAGTGTCGTCCAGAAGCGTTCAGCTGCAGGCTGCATGGGGCGCCTCCGTGGTGTCGAACAGCGGCTGATAGCCGAGCCGCGCATAGAGGCCGAGCTGCAGCAGGCGCTGGTGGCCGGGCAGGATCTCGCCGGCCATCAGCTGCGGGCGGCAGGCGTAGTAGCTGCCCCAGTCGGCCAGCTCCTCGCCCATCCGCGCCGGATCGGCCAGGCCCAGCGCCAGCGGGTCGAGCGCCATGCGCTGGAAGCTGTTGAGCAGTGCCGGCGTGCCGGTGAACACCACCCAGCGAAATCCCTGGGCGACCAGCAGATCGGTCAGCGCAACGATCAGCAGGCGCGCCGAGGCATTGCCGAACGCAGCCAGGTTGCCGACCTCGACGATCTCCTCGCGCGGCACCGTACGCCCATGGCGCTTCTTCACGGCCTGCTCGATGGGCTCGTCCAGATAGCGTTCGAGAAACAGCGGCCGGCGCCGGGCGCTGCGCAGGCCGACCGCGCCCTGCACCTCGCCATTGTCGCCATGCAGGCCGAGCAGGCAGGGCATGAAATGACGCACCTGCGCCTGATAGTGCTCGGCGAAACGCTGGCGGATGAAGTCTTCCAGCGCTGTACGCCGCTCGCCTGCATCGGCCTGCGCCAGTTGCAGGCAGAGCGAAGGCTCGCGGCCAATGCGTGCCAGTACATCGGTGTGATCGACCCAGGGCAGTTCCATCGGGGAACCTCGGTTAGAAGCCTGGGCCGGATTGTTGGGGCGCAAACTTAAGGCAGTCTTAAGCCGCGCAGGGCTAAATGCGGGGCTGGCGAGGCGACGTTTTTTTCACATCGTCTCGGCTATGTTCTGCGCCGCGCGCAGGCGTAATAAGCAGCGTCTGCCGTTCCGAAACTTCTAGCGAGTACCCCAGCGATGCGCATCCTGGTCATCGAAGACAACCGTGACATTCTCGCCAACGTGCTGGACTACCTCGAGCTCAAGGGCTACGTGGTCGACTGCGCGCAGGATGGCCTCAGCGGTCTGCACCTGGCCGCCACCCAGGGCTACGACCTGATCGTGCTGGACCTGATGCTGCCGGGCATCGACGGGCTGCAGGTGTGCAAGCGCCTGCGCGACGATGCCGGGCGCGATACGCCGATCATCATGCTCACCGCCCGCGATGCGCTGCCTGACCGCATCAAGGGGCTGCAGGCCGGTGCCGACGACTATCTGATCAAGCCCTTCGCGCTGTCCGAGCTGGTTGCCCGTATCGAGGCGATCCTGCGTCGCTGCCAGGGATCGCGTCGCCGGCAGCTGCAGGTGGCCGATCTCTGCTATGACCTGGATACCCTGGAAGCCAGCCGTGGCGGCCAGCCGATTCGGCTCAACCCTATCGGCCACAAGCTGCTGGCGATCCTTATGCAGCGCAGCCCGGCGGTGGTGCGGCGCGAAGCGCTGGAGGAAGCCGTCTGGGGCGATCACGTGCCGGACAGTGACGCTCTGCGCAGCCATATCCACCAGCTGCGCCAGGTGCTCGACAAGCCCTTTGCCAAGCCGCTGCTGCATACCGTGCACGGCCTCGGCTTTCGCCTGGCGGAGGACTGCAATGCTCGCTAAGCAGCCGCTGGCGCGGCGGATCGTCATCGCCTTCACGCTGATGACGCTGGTGGTGAGCGGTACGTTCGCCCTCGGCATCGTCGGCGTGGTGCACTTCATCGAAGAGCAGCTGGTCACCGAGGAGCTGAGTCGCGACCTGGACATCGTGCTCAACGAGGACCTGCCAAACGGACGGACACCGCAGCTGGATACCAGCACCCACTTCTTCGGCTCGCATCTTCCCGAGCACCCGATGCCGGAGGCATTCGCCGTGCTCGGCGAGGGGTTCACCGAGCTGGTTGGCGGTGATGACGCCTACTACGTCTATGTGCGCAACGTCGGCGCTGACCGCTACGTGCTGGTGCAGGAACAGCACGAGTTCGAGGCCCGCGAGGATGCGCTGTTCAACGTCGTGCTGGCCGGCTTTCTGCTCAGCGTGCTCGGTGCCTGGGCGCTGGGACGGCTGATGGCCAACCGGGTATTGGCGCCGGTCAGCCGCCTGGCCAATCAGGTGCGCCACCGCGACCAGCTGCACCCGCTGGCGCCGCCCCTGGCCTTGCAATATCCCGACGACGAGGTCGGCCACCTGGCCGCGGCGTTCGACAGCACCCTCGGCCAACTGCGCCAGACCCTGGAGCGCGAGCGGCTGTTCACCGCCGATGTCAGCCACGAACTGCGCACGCCGCTGATGGTGGTGCTCGGCGCCTGCGAGCTGCTTGAGCAGCAGGCCGCGCTGCCGCCAGCCGCGCAGCGACCCCTGGCGCGCATCCAGCGCGCCGCGCGGGAAATGCACGAGCTGGTGGAAGCCTTCCTGATGCTGGCGCGGGCACGTCCGCAACAGACGTCCTTGGCGGGCGACGCCAGCTTGCGGAGCGTGGCGACCGAGCAGATCGAGCGCTGGGCACCGTTGCTGGCGGAGAAGGGCCTGGCCTTCGAGCTGCTGGAGCAGGGCGAGGACCGGGGCGTCTACAACCACACCCTGCTCGGCACGGTGATGTCCAACCTGCTGCGCAACGCGCTGCACTACACCGACCGTGGCACGGTGCGGCTGGTCCTCGACGAAGGTGGCTTTCGCGTCGAGGACAGCGGCGTGGGCATTCCCCTGGCGGAGCAGGAGCGCATGTTCCAGCCGTTCGTGCGCGGCGCCGAGGGGCGCGGCGAAGGGCTGGGGCTGGGACTGTCGCTGGTCAAACGGATCTGCGCGCACCAGGGCTGGCAGGTAGGTGTGGTGCCGCGGCAACCGCAGGGCAGCTGCTTTCAGGTGCGCTTTCATGACGGCGCTGTTTGACGTTTTTTTCACATCCCGTTGACGGGCCCTTGATGTCTGTCTGGTTAGTTTGGCGTTTCGTTTCCAACCGGAATGCCCGCCATGACCACATCGAGCCCCATCGAACTGGAGTTCTCGCGCAAGTACGACCGCCAGCACGCCTACGAATACCTGCACAAGCATCAGGATGGCCTGGCCCGGCGGCTGTCGCACTGGCGTGACGAGCAGATGGCGCGCCGCGCACTGAAGATCGCCGGCGAGCCTGATCTGGTGCTCGATCTGCCGTGCGGCGCCGGGCGCTTCTGGCCGCTGCTGGCCGAGCACCCGAGCCGGATGATCTTCGCCGCCGACAACTCCGCCGACATGCTGGCGATCGCCGAATCGGCGCATTCGCTGGAAGTGCTCAAGCGGGTCGAGACCTTTCAGACCTCGGCCTTCGCCATCGATATGGGCGACAACGCGGTAGACAACATCTTCTGCATGCGCCTGCTGCACCACATCGCCGACCCGGCGCATCGCCTGGCGATGCTGCGCGAATTCCACCGCGTCACCCGTGACACGCTGATCGTCTCGCTGTGGGTCGATGGCAACTACAAGGCCTGGAAGCGCAAGCGCCTGGAGCGCCGCCGGCCGGCCAAGGACAACCAGAACCGCTTCGTCGTAGCGCGCTCGGTGGTCGAGGCGGAATTCGCCGAGGCCGGCTTCGACATCCTCGACCGCAATGACTTCCTCCCGGGATACGCCATGTGGCGGGTCTACGTGCTGCGCAAGCGGGGTTGAACATGAGCCGACCACTCGTATTGCCGGCCCGCGAAGCGCGTGTCAGCACCTTTCAACGCTGGTGGAACACCCAGGGCGAATGGGTCGAAGAACCCAATCAGCGCCGCGCCGGTGAAAGCGGCGTGCAACGGATACGGCTGCGCGATCCCCAGCAGCCACTGCTGTACTGCAAACGCCAGATCGGCCATCTGTATCGCTCGTGGCTGCATCCGTTCGGCAGGCCCACGGTGCTGCGTGAACTTCGGGCGCTACAGGCCATTGGCCGACTCGGCGTGCGGGTACCCGAAGTTGTCTACTGCGGCACCCGGCAACAGGCCGGCCAGTGGCAGGCGCTGCTGGTGACGGCGGAACTGGAAGGCTTCATCAGCCTGGAAGACTGGTATCAACAGGGCCTGGGCGAGCGCTTTGGTACGGCGGTACAGGAACGCATGCTGGCAGCGGTCGGCATTCGCCTCGGGTGCATCCATCAGGCGCATTGGCAGCATGGTTGCTGCTATCCCAAGCACATCTTCCTCAAGGTGCACGGCGAAGGTGACGCGGCCGGAGTCGAGGTTGCCCTGCTCGATCTGGAAAAGAGCCGTCGCCGGCTACGTCGCAGCGCCGCGGCACGGCATGACCTGCGCCAGCTCAGACGTCATCGCCAGGCCATGCCTGAACTGGACTGGCAACGATTGCTGGCCGCCCACCGCACCTTCAGCGAGTTGCACTGCGATGTCTGAGCCGACTTGCGTGGTTGCCGATGTCACAAGCGGCGTTGACGTGCCGGCCGACGGTGCGGCGCTGAAGGGGCGCAGCGGACTGGCGCGGATCTGGTACGCCTCCGGCTATTCGGCGGCAGGTCTCAAGGCCGCTTATATGGGCGAAGCGGCGTTCCGCCAGCTGGTGCTGCTGAATCTGCTGCTGATTCCCTTGGCGTTTCTGTTCGATGTCAGCCGCGTCGAACGTGCGGTGCTGATCGCCGTGGTATTTCTCGGCCTTATCGTCGAACTGCTCAACTCGGCCATCGAGGCGACGGTCGACCGCATCTCTTTCGAACTGCATCCGCTCGCCAAACAGGCCAAGGACATGGGCAGCGCCGCGCAACTGCTGGCGCTGCTGCTCATTCTGCTGGTGTGGCTGACGATTTTGCTCTGAGCCGGCCGCTATGTCGCTTCGATCAGCGACGCACCAACAACACGCCCGACTCCATGTGGTGTGTATAGGGGAACTGGTCGAACAGGGCGCAGCGCTCGATGCGGTGGGTGTCGTGCAGCTGGGCGATGTTCGCCGCGAGGGTTTCCGGGTTGCAGGAGATGTAGAGGATGCGCTCGAAGCGGCGCGTGAGCTCGCAGGTGTCCGGGTCCATGCCGGCGCGTGGCGGGTCGACGAAAACGCTGCCGAAGCTATAGCTCTTGAGGTCGATCCCGGCCAGGCGGCGGAACGGGCGCACTTCGTTCAGTGCCTGGGTCAGTTCCTCGGCCGACAGGCGAACCAGGCTGACGTTGTCGATGCCATTGTCATCGAGGTTGGCCAGCGCGGCATTGACCGAGGACTTGCTGATCTCGGTTGCGAGCACCTTGGGCACCCGGGTCGCCAGCGGCAGGGTGAAATTGCCGTTGCCGCAATACAGCTCGAGTAGGTCGTCGTTTCGCTCGCCAAGAACGTCGTAGGCCCAGTTCAGCATCTTCTGGCATACGTCGCCGTTGGGCTGGGTGAAGGCGCCTTCGGGTTGCCGGTAGCTGAAGGTGCGGCCGGCAACGGTCAGCCGCTCAGTCACGTAGTCGCGGCCGATGACGATGCGCTTGCCTTTGGAACGGCCGACGATACTCACGCCAAGCTTCTCAGCGAGCTGTTCAGCTTCGGTCTGCCATGCGTCGTTAAGCGGGCGGTGATAGGCGAGGGTGATCAGCGCGTCGCCGGAGAGCGTGGTCAGAAATTCGACCTGGAACAGCTTGAAGCTCAGCGTCTCGCTGGCTTGCCAGGCAGCCTTGAGCTGCGGCATCAGCTCGTTGATGCGGCGGCTGGCAATAGGGAAGCTGTCGATCAGGATTGGCGTGTGCTTGTCGCCCTGCTCGAACATCGCGTAGTGGCGCTGGCCGTCTTCGCGCCACAGGCGGAACTCGGTGCGCAGGCGATAGTGTTCACGCGGTGAGTCGAAGACATCCGGCGCGGGTGCGTCGAAGGGCGCCAGCAGTTCTACCAGCCGCGCGGCTTTCTCGGCGAGTTGGGCGTCGTAAGTGGCGGGATCGAACTGCGGAGCGCTCATGAGGACCCTTGGAGTGGTAAGTAAATCGAAGGGTGGACTGGGACGCGCAGCTGGCGCTTCATCCATCCACCGTCTCCGCATGAAAGGTGGATGAAAAAAGCGTCATCCACCTACGCAACCGGAGGGCGCGGATTGTACGGTCGTCAGCTCGGGTTGTCAGGACCGCTCGGGTCCTGCTCGGGGCTGCTTTGGTGGGCAGAGGCGGAGCGCCGCCCGGCCCACCCTACGATCATCCCGAACGCAGGGAGCGGCCGGACGGGGTTCCGCTCCAACGGCAGGACGCGGCTGTCAGCCGGCGAACCAGCCCAGCTTGATCACGAACAGGATCGACAGGATCCACATCGCCGGGCTCAGGTCGTGCCAGCGCCCGGCCAGCAGTTTGATCGCGGTCCAGGCGATGAAGCCGAAGGCGATGCCGTTGGCGATGGAGAAGGTCAGCGGCATGGCCAGCGCGGCGATGGCCACCGGTGCGGCGACGGTAAGGTCTTCCCAATCGATGTTGACCAGGCTGCTCATCATCAATACGGCGACAAACAACAGTGCCGGTGCGGTGGCGTAAGCCGGTACGGCGCCGGCCAGCGGGGCGAAGAACAGGCTGAGCAGGAACAGCAGGGCGACCACGCACGCGGTCAGACCGGTGCGGCCGCCAGCGCTGATACCGGCGGCGGACTCGATATAGCTGGTGGTGGTCGAGGTGCCCAGGGCTGCGCCGGCCATGGTCGCGGTGCTGTCGGCCAGGAGCGCGCGGCCCAGGCGTGGCATGCGACCGTCCTTGTCCAGCAGATTGGCCTTCTGCGCCACGCCAATGAGCGTGCCGGAGGTGTCGAACAGGTCGACGAACAGGAAGGCAAAGATCACGCTGATCAGGCCGATGTCCAGCGCGCCCATGATGTCCAGTTGCATGAAGGTCGGCACCAGCGAAGGCGGCATCGACACCACGCCGTTGAGCTCGGAGAGGCCGAGGACGATCGACAGCACGGTGACCACCAGGATGCCGATCATCACCGCGCCGGTGACCTTGCGGTAGGCCAGGGCGGCAATCAGGAAGAAGCCCAGGCAGGCCAGCAGCGGGCCGCCGGCAGTCAGGTCACCCAGGCCGACCAGCGTGGCCGGATTGTCGACCACGATGCCGGCGTTCTTCAGCGCGATGATCGCGAGGAACAGGCCGATACCCGCTGCGATGCCCGAACGCAGCGCCAGCGGAATGCTGTGGATGATCCACTCACGGATCTTGAAGATCGACAGCAGAAAGAAGATAGCACCGGACAGGAACACCGCACCCAGCGCGGTCTGCCAGGTGTAGCCCATGGTCAACACCACGGTGTAGGTGAAGAAGGCGTTCAGGCCCATGCCCGGCGCCAGCGCTATCGGGTAGTTGGCGACCAGGCCCATGATCGCCGAGCCGATGGCCGCGGCCAGGCAGGTGGCGACGAATACCGCGCCGTGATCCATGCCGGTTTCGGCGAGGATGCTCGGGTTGACGAAGAGGATGTAAGCCATCGTCAGGAAGGTGGTGAGACCGGCGAGGATCTCGGTGCGCAGCGTGGTGTTGTGCGCCTTGAGTTGGAACAGCTTCTCCAGCATTTTGATTCCTCTTCTTGCCGGTCGATGATGCGTTGGGGTTGTCTCTATGGACGACTTGCTCGTTACAGCAAAGCTTATCCGGGCGATGCCCGCAAAAGCGGCGCATCTTACACCGTCGTTCCGGCCGGTTGAATGTGATTAGAGTGACCCGTCAGTTCTGCTTCCTAGGGCTCTGCCACCTCTGAGGCTGGCGCCTGTCCAAAGAGCCATCGGGTGCGACACGCTCCTGTGTCTGCACTGCGGTTTTCGAGGGTGAGATGTTCAAAAGATGCAGCCAAGGGTTTGGGCCGCCAGGCAGTCGAGGCCATGGCTGGGGCGGGTCCTCTGCAAAGGAGCCTGTCTATGCCTGAGCCGATCATGGGGCTGTGCACGCTGGTGCTGGCAGCCGGGCAGGGCAGCCGTTACCGCGAGCTTGTCGATCAAGACAAGCTGCTCGCGCCCAGTCGTGATACGCCTGCTGCACCCGGCGTGCTGGCCTCGACGCTCGAGTCGCTGGCCGGAATCACGGAGCGACTGGTGGTGGTCACCCGCGAGGATAATCTTGCGCTGCGCGCGTGGCTTGATCAGCGGGCCGGATCATTCGGTGCCGAGGTCTTTACGGTGCGCAGCAACGGCCTGGGCCACAGCCTGGCGCAGGCCATTGCGCAGTATCCGGCCGAGCAGGGCTGGCTGGTCGCGCTTGGCGACATGCCTTATATCCGCCGCGAAACCATCCGTGGCATTGCCGCTGAAATCCGCCAGGAGCGGCTGGTGGTGCCGCGCCATGTCGGGCAGCTTGGTCATCCGCGAGGCATCGGCAGTTGCTACCGCTCGCAGGTGATGGCACTCGACGGCGATCGCGGCGCCCAGGTCTTGTTCGCTTCGGGCCCAGTCACCGAAGTCGAGGTTGATGATGTGGGTGTGCTGCAGGACATCGACCGACCGGAGGATCGCCGGGTCACCTGAGGCCGGCGCGGTGCCGCTCAGCGGTCGGTGCCTCGCGGGCTGCGGTTGAAGGGCCCAGCACAAACCTGTCGGCGCCTTCCGGCCCATCAGCTGAACGTTTTTTCCGACGTGGCAGTCGTACCCCTAAGCGCACGGACAGCGCACCTAATGCCTGAAGTTTTCGGCGATCCTGCACAGAACAGGCAGCCGAAGACTCCCAAACCGTGAGGCTGCCATGAGCGAAACATCTACCGCTGCAGGTGGGATTTCCGCCTGTTCCATTACCCTCCAACTGAACGGTCAGCGCCGCGAAGTCGAGGTCTATCCCTGGACCACACTGCTTGATCTGCTGCGCGAACAACTGCACCTGACGGGCACGAAGAAGGGCTGTGACCACGGCCAGTGCGGTGCCTGTACCGTGCTGCTCAACGGCAAGCGCATCAACAGCTGCCTGACCCTGGCCGTGATGCATGACGGCGCCCAGCTGACCACCATCGAAGGGCTGGGTGAGGGCGAGGCGCTGCACCCGATGCAGGCCGCCTTCGTCAAACACGACGCCTTCCAATGCGGCTATTGCACGCCCGGGCAGATCTGCTCGGCGGTGGGCATGGTGGCCGAAGGGCGGGTGCAATCGCGCGATGACCTGCGTGAGCAGATGAGCGGCAACGTCTGCCGCTGTGGCGCCTATCCGAACATTGTTGCAGCCATCGAGGATGCGACCGAGAAAACACGAGAGCGGCTTGCCGGTGCGAAGGAGGTGACGCCATGAATCCCTTCAGCTACGCACGCCCAAGCAGCGTCGAAGAAGCCATCGGGCAGTTCCGGCCGGACAGCCGTTACATCGCCGGTGGCACCAACCTGCTCGACCTGATGAAGGAAAACGTCACCCGTCCGTCGCAGCTGATCGATATCACCCAGCTGCCCCTGGCGGATATTGAAGAGACGCCCGAGGGCGGTCTGCGCATCGGTGCGCTTGTCAGCAATGCGGATCTGGCCTGGCATCCGCTGGTGGAAGCCCGCTATCCGCTGCTGTCACAGGCCATCCTGGCGGGCGCCTCGCCGCAGTTGCGCAACATGGCCACCACCGGCGGCAACCTACTGCAGCGCACCCGGTGCTACTACTTCTACGATGCCACCACACCGTGCAACAAGCGCGAGCCCGGTACCGGCTGCTCGGCGCGCGATGGCCTCAATCGCATCCACGCGATTCTCGGCCACAGCGACGCCTGCATCGCCGTCCATCCCTCCGACATGTGCGTGGCGATGGCGGCACTGGAGGCGGTGGTGCATGTGCAAGGGCAACGCGGCGAACGGCGCATTCCCATGGCCGACTTCCACCGTTTGCCGGGCCATGCGCCCGAGCAGGACAACACCCTGGTCGATGGCGAGCTGATCACCGCGGTCGAGTTGCCGCCACAGGACTTCTCCGCACACAGCAGCTACCTCAAGCTGCGTGATCGTGCCTCCTATGCGTTTGCCCTGGTTTCGGTCGCCGCTGCACTGGAGATGGACGGCGACAGCATTCGCGGTGCCCGCATCGCCATGGGCGGCGTGGCGCATAAACCCTGGCGCAAGAAGGAAGCGGAGGCGGCGCTGGTTGGCAAGACGGCTGACGAGGCTGCGTTCAGCGCCGCTGCCGACATCCTGCTCGAGGGTGCCAGCGCTTTCGAACACAACGCCTTCAAGATCGAACTGGGCCACCGCGCCATCGTCCGCGCCCTGACCGACGCCGCCAAAGGAGCCGCCCAATGAAACCAGCCAATTCCCCGTTCGGGCAGCCGCTCAACCGCGTCGATGGCCCGCTGAAAGTCACGGGCCAGGCGCATTACGCCGGTGAGTTCGATGTGCCCGGCCTGCTCTATGGCAGCGTGGTCAACAGCAGTATTGCGCGTGGTCGAATCATCAGCATCGACGCCGGCGCGGCCGAAGCGGTGCCGGGCGTGGCGCTGGTGTTGACCCACCAGAACCGTACGCCAATTGCGAGCTACGACGATCCTTACGAGGACGACGATGCCGCCGACGGCTCGCCGTTCCGACCGCTGTTCAACGACCGTATTCTCTACAGCGGCCAGCCGATCGCGCTGGTCGTGGCGGAAAATCTCGAGCTGGCCCGTTATGCAGGCAGCCTGGTGCGTGTCGAATACGAGCGCGAGCCCCATCACACCGACCTGCTCAGCGAACTGGAAACCATGCACAAGGCCCCGGCCGACCTGCCGGAGCCGCGCGGTGACGTGGACAGCGCCCTGGCCAGCGCGCAGTTCAAGGTGGATGTGCAGTACACCACGCCGGTCGAGCACCACAATCCGATGGAGCCGCACGCCTCGACCGTTCACTACTTCCCCGAAGGCAACCTGGAGATCTACGACAAGACCCAGGGCGTGCAGAACTGCATGCGCTATCTGGAAGGCGTTTTCGACATGGAGGGCAAGATCCGCATCCTCTCGCCGTTCGTTGGCGGCGCCTTCGGGTCCGGCTTGCGTCCTCAGTACCAGCTGACGCTGGCAGTGATGGCGGCGCTCAAGCTCAAGCGTTCGGTGCGTGTCACCCTCAAACGCCAGCAGATGTTCACCTTTGGCTATCGTCCGCGCACCGTACAGCGGCTGTCGATCGGCGCAAACGCCAGCGGAGAACTGCAGGCCATCACCCACCAGGCGATCGGTCAGACGTCCAGCTTCGAGGATTTCACCGAGCACGAAGTGGAATGGTCGGGAATGCTCTATGAGTGCCCTAACGTGAAGCTCGACTACCAGATGGTCCCGCTGGACGTGTACACGCCGCTGGACATGCGTGCACCCGGCGCGACCATCGGCGTCTATGCGCTGGAGAGCGCCATGGACGAACTGGCTTACACGGCCGGCGTCGACCCGTTGCAGCTGCGCCTGATCAATTATTCCGAGCGCAACGCCAACGAAGGCAAGCCCTATTCGAGCAAGGAATTGCGCCAATGCTATGAGCAGGGCGCCGAACGCTTCGGCTGGTCGCGTCGTTCAATGGAGCCGCGCTCGATGCGTGATGGCGATCAACTGATCGGCTGGGGCATGGCCACCGGTGTCTGGGAAGCCATGCAGATGCCCGCCGCGGCCAAGGCGTGCCTGGAGCCCGGCGGTCGGCTGGTGGTCAGTAGCGCCACCTCCGACATCGGTACCGGCACCTACACGGTGATGACGCAGATCGCAGCGGCAGCCATGGGCTTGCCGATGGAGCAGGTCGAGTTTCGACTGGGCGATTCGAGCCTGCCCCAGGCACCGCTGGAGGGTGGGTCCTTTACCGTTTCGTCAGTTGGCACCGCGGTGCAGCAGGCCTGCGAGGCGCTGCAGGAAAAACTGCTCGACGCGGCCCAGCAGTCGCCGGTTTCGCCGTTCACCGGGGCCAAACTCGAGGATGTCGAATTCCTCGGCGGGCAGATGCGCTTGAAGGCTTCGCCGGAGCATGAGGTCGGGTTGGCGCAGATCCTCGGCGCAAGTGGCTCCATCGAGGCCGAAGTCAGCGCCAAGCCGGACGAGAAACGCAACGCCTATTCCACCGCCACGCATTCGGCGATTTTCGTCGAGGTGCGTGTGGACGAGTCGCTGGGCACCGTGAAGGTCAGCCGGGTGGTCAGTGCGGTGGCGGCAGGGCGCGTGGTCAATCCGAAGACAGCCGGTAGCCAGATATCTGGAGGCGTGGTCTGGGGCATCGGGCAAGCGCTGCATGAGGAAACCATGATCGACCACAACCTGGGTCGTTACATGAACCACAACCTGTCCGAGTACCACGTCCCGATCAATGCCGATATCAACGATATCGACGTGTTTTTCGTCGAGGAGAAGGACGAAATCGTCAACGCGCTGGGCTCCAAGGGCGTTGGTGAGATCGGCATCGTTGGTGTGGCGGCGGCGGTGGGCAACGCCATCTACCATGCCACCGGCAAGCGGGTGAGGGACTTGCCGATTACCTTGGACAAGGTGTTGTAACCGACCTGACGCGTGGAAAAGGCTGCGCCGTTTTCCACCCTACGGGTGCGCGACTGTCGAGTGTGCGTGAGTAGGGTGGAAGACCGCGACGCGTCTTCCACCGAGCCCGCTAATCCAGATCCCGATGTAGCTGGTCGCGGTTGGCCAGCGTCGGGAACAGCTTCATCCAGGTGCCGGTGATAATCAGCGTGCCGACGCCTCCGAGCACTACTGCCGGCACCGTGCCGAACCAATGCGCCGTCAGGCCGGACTCGAACTCGCCGAGCTGGTTGGACGCGCCAATGAATAGCCCATTGACTGCACTCACCCGGCCTCGCATCGCGTCCGGCGTTTCCAGCTGCACGAACGCCCCGCGGATCACCATGCTGATCATGTCCGCCGCGCCGAGAACGGCGAGCACGCCCATCGACAGCCAGAACGAGGTCGACAGGCCAAAGGCGATGGTGGCCAGGCCGAACACCCCGACAGCGGCGAACATCACTCGGCCGACGCGCTTGTTGATCGGGTAGCGGGCCAGCCACAAGGACATCAACAGCGCGCCCACCGCGGGTGCCGAGCGCAGCAGCCCGAGTCCCCAGGGGCCGGTGAGCAGGATGTCCTTGGCGAACACCGGCAGCAGTGCCGTCGCGCCACCCAGCAGCACAGCGAACATGTCCAGCGAGATGGCGCCGAAAATGTCCGGCCGGCTGCGGATGAAGCGCATCCCCGCGAGCAGGTTGTCCATCGCCGGGCCGGTCTGTTTGGGCGGTGCCGGGCGTTTCGGCAGGCTCAGCATCAGGCTGCAGGCGAGGGCGAACAGCAGCGCGACCGGGCCATAAACCCACAGTGGACCGATGGCGAAGAGCAGGCCGCCCAATGCGGGCGCGACGATGGTCGCCGTTTGCATCGCCGAGGATGAGGCGGCCACGGCCGCGGGAAACAGTCGAGTGGGCACCAGGCTGGGTAGCAGCGCCTGGGTGGCGGGTCCTTCAAAAGCGCGCGCGCTGCCCAGCAGAAAGGCCAGCACGAAGATCATCTCGCGGGTGACTCCGAGCCCACCGGCACCGAGCACCAAGGCCAACGCAATCAGGCCCTGCAGGGCCTGACACAGCGCCGCGACTCGACGCCGGTCGAAGCGGTCGGCGACGTGACCGGTCCAGAGGATGAACAGCAGGCGGGGAAAGAACTCGGCCAGCCCGACCAGCCCGAGATCCAGCACGCTCCCGGTCAGCTCGTACATGTGCCAGCCAATGGCCACGGCCAGCATCTGGAAGCCGCTGGCGGTGAACACGCGAGCAAACCAGAACTTGATGAAGGGGCGTTGGTGGCGCAGCAGGAGTTTGGCGTGTATGGACATCAGGTCGAGGCGCAAGGTGGACAGTGGCGCAGATTAGCATTCAGTCGCGGTGGCGCTTTGAGGGAATCTGCCTGTTGAAAGCCGCGCAGTGAGGACAAACGGGGTTTTGCTTTAGCCCACCGTAGACGAGTTTTGGTGTCCGTGGCGGACTGGGTTCACCAATGCGCATGCAATTCAGGCGTCGGGCTTCATTCAGGCAACAACCCGCGCTCTGCAAACACCGCCTTGGCGGTCGCCATGCCGTTCAATGCTGCAGGAAAGCCGGCATAGACGGCCATCTGGATGATCACCTCGACGACCTGCTCCGGCGTGCAGCCGACGTTCAATGCGCCGTGAATGTGCACAGCCAGCTGCGGCTGGCAATGGCCGAGCGCGGTCAGTGCTGCGACCGTGGCGAGCTCACGCTGGGGCAGGTCGAGGCCGGGGCGCTGGTAGATATCGCCGAAGGGGAATTCAATGATGTAACGGGCCAGATCCGGGGCGATGGCTTGCAGGCTGTCAATGACCTTGCGGCCGGCTTCGCCGTCGATTTCTTCGAGTTTGGCCAGGCCTTCGGTATAGCGGATCGATGCAGGCATGAATCAGTCCTCTCGGTTGGGTGAGAGGAAAGCCTGCAGGTTGGAGTCGACTCTAAGTCAAGCGGTTGTTTGCTGGCGATACAACTCGATCTTTTTCTGCAGCGCATCAAGGTGCTCACGGTCGCGCTGGAGACGTTCCTGCAGCTTCGCGGCGTGGGCTACGAGCAGTGCCTGACGCGCCTCACGCGTGGAATCGCCAAGCTCGCGCAGATCGGCGTAGCGGATGATGTCGTCCAGCGCCATGTTCGTGTCCTTCAAGCGCAGGATGAAGCCGACCCATTCAAGATCGCGCGGGCCGTACACCCGGCAGCCGCTGGCGTCCCGAGCGACCTGCCGCAGCAGGCCGATCTTTTCGTAGTAACGCAGGGTGTGGGCGGACAGGCCGGTTCGAGCGGCAAACTGCTGCACGCTCATCCGAACCGGCGTGTCGCTCATGGTTTGATTGCCCGCAGGATCACGAACTTGGGCGTCGCCGCGACCTGCTCGACCTTGCCGAACAGCCGCTTGAGCTTGAGGTGATAGCCGAGGTGACGGTTGCCGACGATCCATAGCTCGCCGCCTTTGCACAGTGCTGTCTTGGCCTGGGTGAACATCCGCCAGGCGAGGAAGTCGCCGACGACTTGCTGCTGGTGGAAAGGGGGATTGCACAGCACCAGATCCAGCGAATCCATCGGCTGCTCGGCCAACCCATCGCCGGCACGGATGTCCGCGGGGCGGTCGCCGTGGATGGCCTGCCAGTTTTCCCGCGCCGACTGCACCGCCATGTAGCTCTCGTCCACCAGCGTCATCTGTGCTTGCGGATTGCCCAGCGCGTAGACGATGCCGAGCACTCCGTTGCCACAGCCGAGGTCCGCGGCGCGCAGGCTGCCGAGCGCCTTGGGCAGATGCGGAAGAAAAGCCCGTGTGCCGATATCGAGGTCTTCGCGGCAGAACAGGTTGGCGTGGTTGAGCAGCTCGAGGGCTGGCTGATCGAGGCGATAGCGGGTCGGGTAGGGCGAGTGCGGTACGGGCTTGTGTTCGGGCGTTGCGGTGAGCAGACGCGCTTTCTTGACCGCCAGCGAGGCCTGCACCGGGCCGATGTATTTCTCCAGCAGGTCGCCGGCAGCGCGTGGCAGATGCTTGATCATCGCGGCGGCGGTCACCTGAGCACCCGGCGCCAGCTGGCCGTGCAGGCGGATCAGCTGTTCCTCCAGCAAGGCAAGGGTCTTCGGCACGCGGATCAATACGCGGTCGAACGGACCCTGCGCCACTTCACTGGCTGGAACGAACGTCACGGCGTCGTCGGCCAGCGCGTTGCGCTGCAGGTTCTTTTCCAGCGCCAGGTGTGCCAGGTGCGAATCGCCACTGCTGGTGACCTGTACATGCTGTGCCAGCGCACAGGCCAGGGCGCCGAAGCTGTCGTTGAGGATCAGCACCCGCGTTGTCGCAGCCAAGCCTTGCTCGTGCAGCTGCGCCAACAGGTATTCGTCAGCCGCATCGAACGCCTGCAAGGGTTCGTTGGGCTGTTCGGGCTGGCGGACCAGGTCGAGGCGGGCGTAGGGTGATTCGAGAATAGGCATAAGAACTGGCGGTGTTTATAGGCGTCGGAATGGAGTATCAAGGTCCCAGGCCGCGGAAAAACTAACTGCGTTGGCAATACTGCGTTAGAACCAGCCTCAGAATGCTCATTTAGAAAACTAAACTCCGCTTCTTCGGCTGTTTCTGCCTTGTCTTGCCTGCCTCGTCTACGTTTTTCCACGACCTGGGTACGTGGTTCGCCCAAGTTCGGAAGGAGTGAAGTATGACCGCCAGCGAAGAGAAGTTCACCCGCCAGCGTCTGCTCGAGGTGCAGACGCTGACGCCCAATCTGTTCACCTTACGTACCACCCGCGACCCGGGGTTTCGCTTTAACGCCGGGCAATTCGCGCGCCTGGGCGTCCGTAAGCCCAGCGGCAGCATCGTCTGGCGTGCCTACTCGATGGTGTCCGCGCCGCACGATGAGTTTCTCGATTTCTTCTCCATCGTGGTGCCGGGCGGCGAATTCACCAGCGAGCTGAGCCGCCTCGAACCCGGCGACGAGTTGCTGGTGGACAAGCAGGCGTTCGGCTTTTTGACCCTCGACCGCTTCATCGACGGCCGCGACCTGTGGCTGCTGGGCACCGGTACCGGCATCGCGCCGTTTCTTTCGATCCTGCAGGACTTCGAAGTCTGGCAGCGGTTCGAGCGGATCATCCTGGTCTACAGCGCGCGCACGGCATCGGAACTGGCGTATCAACAGCTGATATGCGACCTGCCGCAGCGCGACTATCTGGAAGGGCTCGGCTCGAAGCTGACCTACCTGCCTGTAGTGACCCGCGAGCAGGTGCCTGGCGCGCTACACGGCCGTGTCACCACGTTGATCGAGAGCGGCGAGCTGGAACGGGCCGCCGATCTGAAGCTGGAGCCGGAGCACTCGCGCATCATGCTCTGCGGCAACCCGCAGATGATCGAGGACACCCGCACTCTGCTGAAGACACGCGACCTCAACCTGAGCCTGACCCGGCGGCCGGGTCAGGTGGCGGTGGAGAATTACTGGTGACAGGCCGGCGGGATCAACGCTCGGGTCCGTCTTCGATCAATTCGGCCTGTAGCCAGGTCACGAAACTGCCGATCAGGCGCTGGCGCCGTTTGCGCTCGGGCAGCACCACGTAATAGCCGAACTCGGTTCGCACGCTGGCGCTGCAGACGCGGCAAAGCAGACCCTGCGCCAGGAGTTCATCGACCAGATGACGCCAGCCGATGGCGACGCCTTGGCCAGCAATCGCCGCCTGGATCAACAGGGTGTAATTGTCGAAGCGCAACATGCCCGAACTTGGGTTCTCGGTGATCCCGAGCGCGCGAAACAGGTTGTTCCAGTCGAGCCAGCGTGAGCGGCTTTCCGGTCGCAGATGCAGCAGCGGCAGCCGCGAAAGCGCCGTCGGCGCCAGAGGCGTGATCTCATTTTTCAGCAGCAGCGGGCTGCAGACGGGGTAGACCTCCTCGTGAAACAGCAGATGCGCCTCGCCATGCCTGGAGCGGCCGTCGCCGAAGACGATGGCTACATCGGTTTCCGAAGGTAGCACGCCCAGCCCACGCTCGCTGGTCACCAGGCTGACGTCTACCTCCGGATGCAACTGGTGAAACCGCTCCAGGCGCGGCATCAGCCAGTACGCGGCGAAGGCGAAATCGGTCGCGACCTGGAGCACCTCATGCTGCTGCTGCGCGGTGACCGCGGCAAGGCCAGCGTCCAGCGTGCCCAGACCCTGCTGTACATAGCCCAGCAGCATTTCGCCGGCCTCGGTGAGGACGATGCCGCGATAGACGCGGTCGAACAGGCGAACCGCCAGCTGCTGTTCCAGACGCTTGATCTGCTGACTGATCGCCGGCTGTGTGCTGCCCAGCTCCAACGCGGCGGCGGTAAAGCTCTGTTGACGTGCAGCGGATTCGAATACCCGCAGCGAGTCCAGGGCGATGTGATCGAGACGGTTACGCATAAGCTCTGCTTATCCTAGTCATAGCGCGTGGCCGGGTTTACCGCAGAGTTCAAGGGTCCAGACTCTGTATGACGCAATCTCGCATAAAAACAAGGCATGGACCGTTCGCACTATGAAGCGCCCCAATATTCTGTTCATCATGGCCGACCAGATGGCCGCTCCGATCCTGCCGATGCATGACCCGGCGTCGCCGATCAAACTGCCGCATCTCTCGCAACTGGCCGCCAGCGGCGTGGTGTTCGATTCGGCTTATTGCAACAGCCCGCTCTGCGCGCCTTCGCGCTTCACCCTGGTCAGTGGCCAACTGCCCAGCAAGATCGGCGCTTACGACAATGCCGCCGATTTTCCTGCCGACGTGCCGACCTACGCGCACTACCTGCGGCGGCTCGGTTATCACACGGCGCTGTCCGGCAAGATGCACTTCTGCGGCCCTGACCAGCTGCACGGCTATGAGGAGCGGCTGACCAGCGATATCTATCCGGCCGACTATGGCTGGGCAGTGAACTGGGACGAGCCAGAGGTACGTCTGAGCTGGTACCACAACATGTCGTCGGTGCTGCAGGCCGGCCCCAGCGTGCGTACCAACCAGATGGATTTCGATGAGGAGGTGGTATTCAAGGCGCAGCAATACCTCTACGACTTCGTGCGCTCCGATAGCCATCAGCCGTTCTGCCTGACGGTCTCGATGACGCACCCGCACGATCCCTACACAATTCCCGAGGAGTACTGGAACCGCTACCGGGAAGAGGACATTCCGCTGCCGCGCCAGAACATCGCCCAGGACGAGCAGGACCCGCACTCGCAGCGCCTGCTCAAGGTCATCGATTTATGGGGCAAATCGCTGCCCGAACAGAAGATCAAGGACGCCCGCCGCGCTTACTTCGGCGCCTGCAGCTACATCGACGACAACGTTGGCAAGCTGCTGAAAACGCTCGAGGCGTGCGGCCTGGCCGAGGACACCATCGTGGTGTTCTCCGGTGACCATGGTGACCAGTTGGGCGAGCGGGGCCTCTGGTACAAGATGCACTGGTTCGAGATGGCCGCTCGCGTGCCGCTGATCATCCGTGCCCCGGGAATCGATCCGGCACGGATCGGCGCCTCGGTGTCGACCGCCGACCTGTTGCCGACCCTGGTTGAGCTGGCGGGCGGCACGCTGGAGGCCAACCTGCCGCTCGATGGTCGCTCGCTGCTGCCGCACCTGACCGGCCACGAGGGCCATGACGAGGTGTTCGGCGAATACATGGCCGAAGGCACCCTCAGCCCGCTGATGATGATCCGGCGCGGCGCCTACAAATTCATCTATTCGGAGCAGGATCCCTGCCTGTTGTTCGATCTGTTCAACGACCCACAGGAGCGCGAGAACCTGATGAATTCCGCCGATCACCAGGTGCTCGCCGACGCCTTCCTGGCCGAGGCGCGGCAGCGCTGGAACATCCCGGCCATCCATGACCAGGTGCTCGCCAGCCAGCGTCGGCGGCGACTGGTCAGCGAAGCACTGAGCCTGGGCAAACTGACCAGCTGGGATCACCAGCCCTGGGTCGATGCCAGCCAGCAATACATGCGTAACCACATCGACCTGGACGATCTCGAGCGTCAGGCTCGCTATCCTAGACCCTGACATACAGCGGCGCGGCTGCCCTCAGGCCGCGCGATACGGAACCCTTTCGAGCAGAGAGAAGGCAGAAGGACATGAGAAAAACGATAAGTGCAGTCATTGCCGGCAGCGTGATGTTGGCCGCCACGGGGCTTCAGGCGCAGGAAGACAAACAATGCGCCACGGTGCGCCTGGGCGACCCGGGCTGGAGTGACATCGCCGTCACCAATGGCATCGCCAGCCTGCTGCTCGAGGGCCTCGGTTACAAGCCGAAGGTCATGACCCTCGGCGTGCCGATCATCTTCGCCGGGCTGACCAAGGATCAGCTCGATGTCTTCCTGGGCAATTGGATGCCGGCGCAGCAGGACAACTACGACAAGTTCGTGGCCAGCGGTGAGATCGACGAGCACAGCGTCAACCTGACCGGTACCGAATACACCTTGGCGGTACCGACTTCGGTGTGGAACGAGGGGGTAAAACGTTTCGAGGACCTGGACACGCACGCCGAGCTGTTCGACAAGACGATCTACGGGATCGCTGCCGGTGCGCCGGCGAACCTGTCGATCCAGAAGATGATTGATCAAGACGAGTTCGGGCTGGGCGACTGGCGGCTGGTTGAATCCAGCGAGCAGGCGATGCTGGTGCAGGTCGGCCGCGCGGTAAAGCGCGACAAGGGCGTGGTCTTTCTCGGCTGGACCCCGCACCCGATGAACGTGCAGTACGACATCAAGTACCTCAAGGGTGGCGAGGCCTATTTCGGCGAGAGCGGCACGGTCAATACGCTGGTGCGCAAGGGCTATGCCCAGCAGTGCCCGAATGTCGGCAAACTGCTGAGCAACCTCAAATTCACCCAGGAGATGGAGAACGCCATCATGGATGAGGTGCTGGCCAGAAACGCCAGCAACGACGCGGCGGTGAAGGCCTGGGTCAAGGCTCATCCCGAGGTGCTCGAAGGCTGGCTGCAAGGCATCACGACCCGAGAGGGTGAAGAGGGCCTGGCAGCGGTGAAGGCCTCGCTCTGAGGTGTGCTGCGTGCTGGTCGGATGCGAAAGGCGGGCAAGCGGGGCTCGGCATCTGATGTAACCGTCCCGGCACCGTCAGCTTCGTAGGGTTGATCACGCTTCATCGATCCACCGGGCGGTGGCAGAGGTGGATGGAAAGAGCTCATCCACCCTACGTTATGGACGCTTGGTTAAGCGTTGCCTGATTCCTGAATACGCGCGGGGCACTCGGCAGCCTTTTCCGTGCGCGCCCATGAGCTTTTGAAACACCGCCAGGCGTTCCCATCGTTACCCGAGCCGCCAGCGCAGTGGATGTTGAACGCAAACTCTCAACATCCACTGCGGCGAGTCCGGCGCTTAGACGCTTGTCGCCTTGAGTGCGGCCGCCGGTTGTGGCTGCGGCACGCCGCGCGCCGGGGCGTTTGCGGCGACCTAGTAGGGCGCGGAACTGCGCGGCAATGGCGCGCGACCGCGAATCCGGTCGGCGAGCTTCTCGGCCATCATGATGGTCGGTGCGTTGAGGTTGCCGGTGGTGATCAGCGGCATGATTGAGGCATCGATCACCCGCAGCCCGTCGAGGCCGTGTACCCGGCCCTGGCCGTCGACCACCGCCATGTCGTCCTCGCCCATCTTGCAGGAGCAGGACGGATGGAAGGCGGTTTCGGCGTGCTGGCGGACAAACTCATCCAGTTCGGCATCGCTCTGGACATCCGCGCCGGGGCTCAGCTCGCGACCGCGATAAGGGTCCAGCGCCGATTGCGCCATGATTTCCCGGGTGATCCGGATGCCGTCGCGAAATTCCTGCCAGTCCTGCTCGCAGGACATGTAGTTGAACAGGATGCTCGGGTGCTGGCGCGGGTCCCGCGAGCGGGCATGTACGCGTCCGCGGCTGGGTGAGCGCATGGAGCCGACGTGGGCCTGGAAGCCGTGCTCCTTTACCGCATTGCTGCCGTTGTAGTTAATCGCCACCGGCAGGAAGTGATACTGGATGTTCGGCCATTCGAACTCGGCACGTGAACGAATGAAGCCGCCGGCCTCGAACTGATTGCTGGCACCGATGCCTTTGCCGAGGAACAGCCATTCGGCGCCGATCAGCGGCTGGTTGTGCATCTGCAGCGCGGGGTAGAGCGAGACCGGCTGTTTGCAGGCGTACTGCAGGTACATCTCCAGGTGGTCCTGCAGGTTGGCGCCGACGCCCGGAAGCTCGTGAACGATCGGAATGCCGAGTTCGCGCAGCAGCGCGCCTGGGCCCACGCCCGAGCGTTGCAGGATCTGTGGCGAGGCGATGGCCCCGCTGCAGAGCAGCACTTCACGCCTGGCGTTGACGGTCACTGGCGTGTCGCTGGTGCCGCGCAGGTAGGCCGCGCCGATGGCCCGCTTGCCGCTGAACAGGATGCGATCGGTCAGTGCGTGGGTCACGATAGTCAGGTTCGGCCGGCCACGGGCCATGTCCAGGTAGCCGCGCGCGGTGCTGGCGCGACGGCCGTTGGGGGTGACCGTGCGGTCCATCGGGCCGAAGCCTTCCTGGCGATAGCCGTTGAGGTCGTCGGTTTCCGGATAACCGGCCTGCACGCCGGCCTCGATCATGGCGCGGAACAGGGAGTTGTTGCCGGGCTTGGGCGTGGTCACGCTCACCGGACCGTCACCGCCGTGGTAGTCGTTGGGGCCGATGTCGCGGGTTTCGGCCTTGCGGAAGTAGGGCAGGCAGTCGAGGTAGCTCCAGTCTTCCAAGCCAGGCGCCTTGGCCCAGCCGTCATAGTCCAGCGCATTGCCGCGGATGTAGCACATGCCGTTGATCAGCGAGGAGCCGCCCAGGCCCTTGCCGCGACCACATTCCATGCGGCGGTTGTTCATGTGCGGTTCGGGATCGGTCTCGTAGGCCCAGTTATAGCGCCGGCCCTGTAGCGGAAAGGCGAGCGCGGCGGGCATCTGGGTACGAAAGTCCATCCGGTAGTCCGGCCCTCCGGCTTCGAGCAGCAGCACGCTGACATCCGCGTTCTCGGTCAGCCGGGCGGCCAGCACGTTACCGGCCGAGCCGGCACCGATGATGATGTAGTCGTATTCCTTCAAAGCAGCATCCTCCCGAATGGAGACCGCCAGTCTCGCGCCATCAGCAGACACGAGAGCACGGCCGTTGCTTACGTCACCGGTCAGAACGCCGAGACGAATTCGCCCAGTTCGACCTGGATCGACTTGATGCGCGTGTAGTGCGCCAGGGTCGTCAGACCGTTCTCGCGGCCTACGCCGGATTGCTTGTAGCCGCCTACGGGCATTTCGGCAGGCGATTCGCCCCAGGTATTGATCCAGCAGATGCCCGCTTCGAGCTGATGAATGACGCGATGCGCACGTGCCAGATCCTGGGTGACGATGCCTGCAGCGAGGCCGTAGTCAGTGTCATTGGCACGGCGGATCACTTCCGCTTCGTCGTCAAAGATCAGGATGCTCATCACCGGGCCGAAGATTTCCTCACGCACGATGCACATCTCATCCCGGCAGTCACTGAACACGGTCGGCGCGACATAGGCACCCTTGGCGTATTCGCCTTCGGTCACCCGCGTTCCACCGCAGAGCACCCGTGCGCCCTCGGCACGGCCCGACTCGATGTAATCGAGCACGCTGTCCATGTGTGCGTAGCCCACCAGCGGGCCGAAGTTGGTCCGTTCGTCCAGCGGATCACCCAGGCGGATACGCTTGACCCGCTCGAGCACCTTGGCTTCGAACCGCGCCTGCAGCGACCGCGGGATGAACACGCGGGTGCCGTTGGTGCACACCTGGCCGGAGCTGAAGAAGTTGGCCATGACGGCAATGTCTGCCGCACGGTTGAGATTGGCGTCTTCGAAGATGATCAGCGGCGACTTGCCGCCCAGCTCCATGGTTACGTCCTTGAGTGAGGAGCTGGAGGCACTGGCCATGACCTGCTTTCCAGTGCGGGTGCCGCCGGTGAAGGAGATCTTCTCGATGCCCGGGTGCTCGGTGAGCCAGGTGCCGACTTCCCGGCCGCTGCCGGTGAGGACGTTGAACACGCCGTCCGGCAGGCCTGCCTCGGTATAGATCTCGGCCAGCTTCAGCGTGGTCAGGGAGGTCATTTCGCTGGGTTTGAAAATCATGGCGTTGCCGGCTGCCAGTGCCGGCGCGGACTTCCACAGCGCGATCTGGATCGGGTAGTTCCAGGCACCGATGCCCGCCACCACACCCAGCGGCTCGCGGCGGGTGTAGACGAAACTGGTGTCGCGCAACGGGATCTGCTCGCCTTCGATGGCCGGAACCAGGCCGGCGTAATACTCCAGCACATCAGCGCCGGTGACGATGTCCACGGCGCGGGTTTCAGTCAGCGGCTTGCCAGTGTCGAGGGTTTCCAGTTCGGCCAGTTCGTCGTTGCGTTCGCGCAGGATGTCCACCGCACAGCGCAGGATGCGTGAGCGCTGCATGGCGGTCATGGCGGCCCAGACCTTTTGTCCGGCAGCAGCGCTGGCGACCGCCTTGTCGACGTCATCACGCGAGGCTCGCTGCAATTCGGCGAGTACTTCGCCGGTCGCCGGGTTGACCGTCTCGAAGGTCGCGCCGCTGGTGGCGTCGACGTAACGGCCATCGATATAGAGTTGCTGATTCTCGAAACGGGGCATGGTCATCCTCGCGCGGTGCGTGTGGAGAGATGGGGAGCAGCTCAGCGGTTGGCCAGGAGCTGATCCAGGTAGTCGTCGGCCAGTTGCAGCGCCTGCTCGATGTCGAAGTCATCGCCGGCCAGCGCGCCGCGCAGCCAGAGGCCGTCGATCAGTGCTGCCATGCCGCGTGCGGCCGAGCGTGCCTTTTCCGGGGGCAGGACACGGCGGAACTCGCAGCAGAGGTTCGAATACAGACGATGGTCATTGATTCGCTGCAAGCGGTGCAGGGAGGGCTGGTGCATGCTGAACGCCCAGAACGCCAGCCAGGTTTTCATCGCCGGGCCATTGACCTGGCTGTCGTCGAAGTTGCCTTCGATGATGGCCTTCAGATGTGCGCGAGGACTGTCGTCGGCAAGCTGCTCGCGTCGCGTGCGAACGGCTTGGTTGAGCGCCTTCATCAGGTGCCGCATGGTCGCTTCGAGCAGGCCGTTCTTGTCTTGGAAGTAATGGGCAATGATGCCGTTCGACACCCCGGCCAGGCGCGCAATCATGGAGATGCTGGCGTCGCTCATGCCGACCTGGTCCACCGCCTCGAGCGTCGCATGTATCAGCTGCTTGCGCCTTATAGGCTGCATACCAAGCTTGGGCATTTTTTGAGAATCCGGTCAGGTTTAGACTTGCGACCAGACTAGAGTCTTTTTATTGAACGCTCAATCAATAAAAGGGCGGTTGTCGATATTCGGCATATTCGTGTCGCGCATTGAGTACGGTGGACAGCTGCGCGGCCGATGCCACCAGCGAACCCGCGCGCCATGGCGTAGCGCATGCCGCAAGATAAATTACTGATATCGCCATACCCCATCTGGCCGCGTGCCCGTATACGACCGCAGGGTGTCGAGCGACGCCCGCCAAGGGCGTCGCTCGTGATGGGTAAAGAGCGGGGCGGTTATTCGAGCCACTCGGCGACGCGGTCCGGATGCTTTTCCACCCACTCGCGGGCGGCAGCTTCAGGCTTGGCGCCGTCGCGGATCGCCAGCATCACCTCGCCAACTTCCTCGGCGCCCCAGCTGAATTTCTTCAGGAAGGCCTCGGCTTCGGGAGCCTTGCTGGCGAGCCCCGGGTTGGCGACCGTATCGACGTGCTCGTCGTCACCGAAGACCTTCTTCGGGTCTTCCAGGAAGCGCAGATCCCACTTAGCGAACATCCAGTGTGGGATCCAGCCGGTGACGACAATCGGTTCCTTGGCCTTTTCCGCACGGGTCAGTGCGGTGGTCATGGCTGGGCCCGAGCTGGGCATCAGGCGCAGGTCCAGGTCGTACTGTTTGATCGCGTCCTCGGTCCGCCGCATGACACCAGCCCCGGCATCGATCCCGGTGATCTTGCCGTCGAATGCCTCGCTGTACTGGTTGAGGTCCTCGATGCTTTTCGCCTCCACGTAGTCCGGCACGATCAGGCCGATCTTGGCGCCTTCGTAGTTGGTGCCGAGCACCACGATCTTGTCCTTCAGTTTCTCGAAGTACTCGCCGTGGGTGGCCGGCAGCCAGGCGGAGAGGGTGGCGTCGAGGTCACCGCGCGCCACGCCCTGCCACATGATGGCCGGTTCGACCGGTTGCAGCTTGACGGTGTAGCCCAGCTTACTTTGCAGAATTTCGCCCGCCACGTGGGTGGCGGCGACGCTGTCGTCCCAACCGTTGACGTAGCCTATTTTCAGCGCGGGCTTGTCCGCCGCCATGCTGGCTGCCATGCCGAGCGCCATGCTGGCGGCGCCGAGGCCGCAAAGGAGATGCTTGATCAGACTCATGCGTGTTAGCTCCATGTCAGGAAAAGTGGCAGTGATGCCGACCGGGGCCCATACCAGGGCTCAAGGTTGTTGCTGGCGCCTCACTTGCAAAGTGGGGCCCCACGCGCGGTTCCGATGCGCGACCTGCGCACCGACAGAGAAAGGGGTTGGATTGGCGCCAGCCGGTCAGGAGCCTGGCGTGTCTGCCGAGGCGTCCTGGCTGGCTAGGTTCCGGTCAGAGACCGACGAATTTCTTCACGGCCGCAACGCCGTCCTGACCGTCCCGGGTGGTCACCCCGGCCAGCCACTGGTCGAGGGCGTCCGGGTTGTCCTTGATCCATTGCTTGGCGACGGTCTGCGGATCGTCACGCTCAAGGGCCATCTGCATCAGCTCGCTTTCCATCGGCACGCTGAACTGCAGGTTCTGCAGCAGCTTCCCGACGTTCGAGCAGCGCTCCAGGTAGCCTTGCGGCACCACGGTAAACACCTTGGCGGCACCGAAGTCAGGCCCGAACACCTCGTCGCCACCGGCGAGGTAGGTCAGATCGTACTGGGAGTTCATCGGGTGGGGCGCCCAGCCTAGGAAGACCACCGGCTCCTTTTTCCGAATGGCACGTTGCACCTGGACCAGCATGCCGGCTTCGCTGGACTCGACCATGCGGAAGTCACCGAGGCCGAACTGATCGTTCTTGATCATTTTCTCGATCAGCAGGTTGCCGTCGTTGCCCGGCTCGATCGCGTAGATCCGGCCGCCCAGCTGATCCTTGAACTTGGCAATGTCCTGGAAGCTTTTCAGACCCGCATCGGCTGCATAGGTGGGCACCGCCAGGGTGTATTTGGCGCCCACCAGGTTGGGCGACTCGAGCACCTTGACGCCACCGTCCTTGGTGAACGGCTCGATGACCGCATCCATCGAGGGTGACCAATAGCCGAGAAACGCATCGATCTGCTTGTTTTTCACCCCGGTAAAGGCGATCGGTACCGAGGCCATCACTTTGCTCGGGTCATAGCCCAGCCCTTCGGTCAGGACCATCGCAACCCCCGTGGTCGCGGCGATGTCGGCCCAGCCGATCTCGGCGAAACGCACCTTTTCGCAGCTTGCGGGTTCCTGTGCCCAAGCGCTTTGCAGCAGTGTGCAGGCGAGCAGGCCGATACCCGTTATCGTCTTGAACGTGGTCATTCTGATTTCCCTTTTTCCGAATGGGTCGTTGCGATTACTGGCCCTGCGGTCTGAGCTTGGTCGTCACCCATGTGTACCAAGTAGCTTTCTGCGTGGCCCGTTTGGCGGTGCCAAAGCTTTCGGTGATGCGGTCCAGGATGATCGCCAGCAGAACCACCGCCATGCCGCTTTCGAAGCCGAGGCCGATGTCCAGTCGCTGAATGCTCGCCAGCACGTCGTTGCCCAGGCCTCCGGCACCCACCATCGAGGCGATGATCACCATTGACAGCGCCATCATGATGGTCTGGTTCACCCCGGCCATGATCGACGGCATGGCATTCGGCAGCTGCACCTTGAACAGCAGCTGCCGGCCGTTGCAGCCGAACGATTGCCCAGCTTCGACGATCTCCTTGTTGACCTGGCGGATGCCCAGGTTGGTCAGGCGCACGGCCGGCGGCATGGCGAAGATCACCGTGGCGATGATGCCGGGCACGCGGCCGAGGCCGAACAGCATCGCTGCCGGAATCAGGTAGACGAACGCCGGCATGGTCTGCATGAAGTCCAGGATCGGGCGGGTGATCATCGCCACGCGTTCGCTGCGGGCCGACCAGATGCCCAGCGGAATGCCGAGCAGCAGGCTGATGAGCGTGGCGGAGAAGGTCAGGCCGAGGGTCACCACGGTCTGCTCCCAGAAGCCGGTGAGCACAATGAGTACGAAGGACACAGCGGTAAAAGCGGCGAACCGGGCGCCGATGCGCCACAACCCGAGGCCAACGAAGAGGGCGATCAGCAGCCAGGCCGGCGGCAGCATCAGCAACGCTTCGATACCTTCGGAAAATCCGCTGACGACACCTCCGAGGCTGTCAAAGGCGCCGCTGTAATTTTCCAGCAGGTGCTGGACGACGTCGTTGACCCAGCTTCCGAGATCGAGTTCTTTGCTCATGATCATTCCTCCTGCAGGCGAGTCAGAAGGCGGCCTTTACTGATGGCGCCCGCATAGAACCCCAGGCTGTCCACCACGGGCATGGGTCCCTCGTTATCCACCAGGCGTCCGATGATCTGATCGAGCGGCTGGTCTTCGGTGAGGGGGGCGATCTGCTTCAGCAGGTTGGCCTCGAGGGCACAGGTCCGGCCGTTCTCGACCAGTAGAGCCAGTCGTTCCAGGCTGATCGAGCCACGAAAGCGTTTTTCTTCATCGACGACGAAGGCGTAGTGCTTGTCCAGCGCCTGCAGGTCCTGGCAGACCTTCAGGGCGTCCGGGGCCGTGCCGTTATGCACGTAGAGCGGGACGCTGTCGGCCTTGAGCTGGCCGGCGGTGAGGTAACGGCTGGTGTTGACGGTTTCGAAGAAGTTGCGCACGTAGCTGCTGGCGGGATTGTCGACCAGTTCCTGCGGCGTACCGACCTGAATCAGCTTGCCACCTTCCATGATGCCGATGCGGTTACCGATGCGCATGGCCTCCTCGATGTCATGGGAGACAAAGATGATCGTGCGTCGGTGGGTCTTCTGCAGCTCCAGTAGGACGTCCTGCATCTCCCGGCGCTTGAGCGGGTCGAGCGCGGAAAAGGCCTCGTCCATGATGATCATCGAAGGGTTGACCGCCAGGGCACGGGCCAGGCCAACGCGCTGTTGCATGCCACCGGACAGTTCGTGCGGAAACTTGTGCGCGAAGGTGTCGAGACCGACCTGCTTGAGCACCGTCATGGCGCGCTGCTCGCGCTCCTTGCGCCCGACGCCAGCGACCTCGAGGCCGAAGGCGGCGTTGTCCAGCACCGTGCGCGAGGGCATCAGGGCGAACGACTGGAAGACCATGCTCATGTCACGTCGACGCAGGTCGATGAGTTGCGAGTGGGGCAATTTGGCGACGTTCTGCCCATCGATGAAGACGTCTCCGGCGCTGGGCTCGATCAGGCGGTTGATCAGGCGTATCAGCGTGGATTTGCCGGAGCCGGACAGGCCCATCAGGACGAAGATTTCGCCTTCCTCGACGCTGAACGACACATCGCTTACGCCGATGACCGCGCCACGCTCGGCGAGAATCTTGTCCTTGCTCCAGCCTTGCTTGAGCAAGGAGATGACTTCTTGTTCGTGTGGGCCGAAGACCTTGTACAGGTTCTCGACGACGATCTTTCCAGACTGCATGGGACGGTTCCCTCAGTAGACATCCAGCTCAGCTAAACGGAGGCCGCAAGCGCACGCAGCGCTCGACGGCTGTTGCCAACTGCTTAATGGCGTAATCGGTAGTCATGTACTGGGCTGAAGCGATCTTGCGGTCGCTCGACGGGCTGCAGTCGCCAGGCGAAATGAGCGACTCATCTCGCGCGTCTGTAGGCTCGGCGTCGTGGCGTTTCACCGCTGTGTCGTGACCGCTTTTACCCTTGGCAGTGCTAGTAAGTTCATCGTGGTTCGTACGCTCCCTGCGGAGCGGAACCGGTACCCATTATTGTTATCTGCTCAGCCGTTGGGGACGGCTGAAGCTACGTCATACAAGGCCTCCAATCACCGCCGCACCAGGCGCCGGCTGTGGAACATGACTCAACGATAGGCCGCTTTGGGCGCGACAATTGTCGAGTTACGACGCCTACATACTGAACGGCGACATGCGTCATTTTTTATTCATGAGCGAAAAAAATTCATCACGGTGATGGTGCAAATTTCCAGCTGTTTGCTGAGAATTGAACCATTACGGCGCATTCGGCCAGTAAAAGAGGCGCTGGCGTGACGGCACTATGAGCGTAGATCATGTTGTGGGCTCGGCTTGTTTCGCCTGCCCCGGACATCTGGCGTCTGCTCTGCATCGCGGGTCCTTTGACATGGCCGCGCAGTGCGGAATGGGGCGAGGACCCGCCGCAGCGACCTGAGTCGAATGGCAATTAAAGGGGAGGCGTGGGCCGTCGTTAATCTGCAGCTGACCGTCTCGTCGCAAACGACCGGCTGGTTGCGACGGCCGTGCCGGCGCCATTCATGCGCGTCCAGGGTGGTTGCGGCACGGCTGATGACACTTTTGGATAGCGGTTGAGCGGGGCAAGACCGGCTGGTCATAAACTGGGCAACCTGACGGAATTGAGCATGACCACGTCGGTGCCAGACTTCTATGTGTTCGCAAAACCACCATGATGGCGCCTGTCTTCAGGGCTTCCAGTGGAGCGTTTAGCGTGGCGATCAGCGTATTCGACCTTTTCAAAATCGGCATCGGGCCTTCCAGCTCCCATACCGTCGGACCGATGCTCGCCGGGGCGCTTTTTGTCGATGCCTTGCGCGAGCGCCAGATGCTCGAGCGGGTATGGCGAGTCGAAGTGCGCCTGTATGGCTCGCTGTCGGCCACCGGGGTCGGGCATGGCACCGATAACGCCGTGATCATGGGCCTGATGGGCGAGCGACCGGACGTTATCGATCCGGAGCAGATAGCCCCGCGCATCGCCGCACTTCGATCCTGTGGCCAGCTACGGCTCGACGGGCAGTGGCCGATCGCGTTCGACTGGTCCCAAGACCTGCTCCTGCTCGAGGAAAATCTGCCGTATCACCCCAATGCCGTCACCTTCATCGCGTATGGACCTTCCGGTGTGCTGCACGAGGACACCTACTACTCCGTCGGCGGTGGATTCGTGGTCAACGCCGAGCAGGCCGCTGCCGGACTGCTGGACCAGGACCACACCGTACTGCCCTATGATTTTTCCAATGCTGTCGAACTGCTGGTGCTGTGCAAGCGCCACGGCATGCGCGTCAGTGAACTGATGATGGCCAACGAGATGGCCTGGCGCAGCGAGGCGGAGATTCGCCAGGGGCTGTTGCGCCTGTGGGAGGCGATGAAGCTGTGTGTCACCAATGGCTTGCGCCATGAAGGCATACTGCCCGGCGGGCTGAAGGTCCGGCGGCGTGCCGCCAGACTGCACCAGAACCTGCTGGAGCTGGGCAAGCCGAACGTCATCGGCACGACCATGAGCGCCATGGAATGGGTGAACCTGTTCGCCCTGGCGGTCAACGAGGAAAACGCAGCGGGCGGGCGCATGGTTACGGCGCCCACCAACGGCGCGGCAGGCATCATTCCGGCTGTGCTGCATTACTACATGAAATTCCATCCGGAAGCGTCTGACAACGACGTGGTCGACTATCTGCTCGCCGCGGCGTCGATTGGCATTCTGTGCAAGAAGAACGCCTCCATTTCAGGCGCTGAAGTGGGTTGCCAGGGTGAGGTGGGTTCCGCTTGTGCCATGGCCGCGGCCGGGCTGGCCGAACTGCTCGGCGCGACACCCGAGCAGTTGGAGAACGCGGCAGAAATCGGCCTCGAGCACAACCTGGGGCTTACCTGCGACCCTGTCGGCGGGTTGGTGCAGGTGCCCTGTATCGAGCGCAACGCGATCGCCGCGATGAAGGCGATCAATGCCGCGCAGATGGCGATGCGCGGTGACGGCGAGCATTTCATCTCGCTCGACCGTGTCATCCGCACGATGCGTGACACGGGTGCCGACATGCACGACAAGTACAAAGAAACGTCCCGTGGCGGCCTGGCGGTCAATGCCATCGAGTGCTGAGTCGAACGGGTGCATCGGGCCCTTCGTGACGGCCCGTTGCGGTGCATTCTTCGCCCTGCGCGGGCGCTCGAACTCAGTCACCTGCACCCCAACTGTTACCCAGCCCTGTTACCTGAGAGCGACAGTGTGCGGATCGCGCCAAAAGGCGCGCCACACTGCTACCAAAGTGCTCACAGGCGAATAACCCCCTTCCTTTACACTGTTCTATCTGCGTCACGCGAGGCGCATGACGGGGGCGTTTCAGAAGGTGCTAACGTTTAATTGAACGCGCATTCAAAGTAGGCACGCAGTTTGCCTTCTTTATAAGCAAAACCCGGCGCTAGCCAGCGCTGCACACTACAAGAAAAAGAGCCTCGTCAAAGGCTCGTGAAAATTGCCTACCGTGAGGGTCCGTCATGTCACAGATCAACCCCGGGTCACAGCCCCCGAACCGGCTCCCACAGACCATCGGCTTCCTGCTGTTGGAAAACTTCACCCTGATTTCCCTGGCCTCGGCCGTGGAACCGCTGCGGATGGCCAATCAGCTGTCCGGCAAAGAGCTGTACCGCTGGTTTACCGTGACCCAGTCGGGGCAGTCCGTCAGCGCCAGCGACGGCCTGCAGATCACCCCAGACGCCAGCTTCGAGACCGCGCCCAGCCTGGACAGCGTAATGGTCTGCGGCGGCGTGGATATTCAGCACAGCGTGACGCGCGAGCATTTGCACTGGCTGCAGACGCAAGCGCGTCATGGCCGTCAGCTTGGCGCGGTGTGTACCGGCAGTTGGGCGTTGGCCAAGGCCGGCTTGCTCGATGGCTATGACTGCAGCGTGCATTGGGAATGCCTGGCTGCGATGCAGGAAGCCTTCCCACGTACCGCCGTCACCCCCCGGCTGTTCTCCATTGATCGCAATCGCCACACCGCCTCCGGCGGCACTGCGCCCATGGATCTGATGCTGCAACTGATTGGCGCACGGCACGGGCGTGAGCTGGCCGCGGCCATCTCCGACATGTTCATGTATGAGCGCATCCGCAGTGAACAGGATCTTCAGCGCGTGCCCCTCAAGCACATGCTGGGCACCAACCAGCCGAAACTGCTGGAGATCGTGGCCCTGATGGAGGCCAACCTCGAAGAGCTGATCGACCTGGACGAACTGGCCTGCTACGTGAGCGTGTCGCGGCGCCAGCTCGAGCGACTGTTCCAGAAATACCTGCACTGCTCGCCGTCGCGCTATTACCTGAAGCTGCGGCTGATTCGTGCGCGCCAGCTGCTCAAGCAGACGCCGATGTCGATCATCGAAGTGGCTTCGGTCTGCGGCTTCGTTTCGACCCCGCACTTCTCCAAGTGCTACCGCGAGTTCTTCGGCATTCCGCCGCGTGACGAACGCTCGGGCCAGCAGTCGGCGCAGGTTGTTGCGCTGATACCGCGTCCCGGCGAGGCCAGCAGAAATCCTGCCACTGTCGCAGCGTTGCAGCGTGCGCAGGGTGAATCGACATTCGCCAGCGTGCGCATCTGACGTAGCGCACGCTCTGGTTGATAAAGGTGGGTGACGATGTCATCCACCTTTTTTTGCAGTTTTTGGGTAGAAGCTACGCGCTGATTTTTGACGACACTGCCGGCTTCGGAACTGCTTGTTCGAGCTGTGGCCATGGCGCACCTGTGACGCTGCCATGCCATGCCATGCCATGCCACGTCACAGGTGATCCGCACGGTCTAGTTGGCGCGCACCAGTGCGGGAAGCAGATTGCGGCAGATGGCCTCGCGGACCGACGGTAGCAGGGTGGCAGAGCCGCCCAGCAGTTCCTCGACGAGACGACGTAGCGCCTGCGCGCGTTCTCGGGACAGGCCGACAATGGCGCGCTCACAGGCTTGTTCAGCCGAGAACCCACAGGGAATCTCAAAGCCCAGCGCCACCAGGCGGTCTCGAAAGTCGTCCTGGTCGATCAGATCGGCATGCATCATCGTTCTTGCTCCTTTGGCTTCGATAGGCGAGGCGGCTGGCTCAGCGCAGCACGCCTTCTTCGCGCAACAATTTGAATATGGCTTCGGCGCCGACTTGCGGCGACACATCCTTGAGTACCTGCCCTGCACCGCCGGAAGTCTTGGCGGTGGCCGCTTTCATCCGCTCGGCGCCCGTCTTGGCCTTGATCACCTTGAGCCGCTTGGGGCGCGGGCGCGCTGGCTGTAGCTGCGCCTCGTCCAGCATGCTGTCTTCGATGACGGCCACATCCTCGGCGTGCAGCTCGCCACGGCGAGCCGGGCCGAAGGCATTCTGGCGCGCCGCCGGTGCAGCATTGTCGACGCAGGCAACGAACGGCAGGCGTACCTTCAACCGGCGCCGCTGACCGCGGGGCAGGGCCTGCAGGACTTGCGCCACACCGTTTTCGACTTTTTCTACCTCGGCCAGGCCGACCACCAAGGGCCAGCCCAGGCGCTCGGCCAGCAGGTAAGGCAGGAGGCCGGAGCCTTCGCCGGTTTCTGCCTGGCTGCCGGTCAGCACCAGATGAACCCCGGCATCCAGCAGGTAATTGTTCAGCAGCGGCAGGGCGTCGCAATGGCTGGGCTGTTCGAGCACGGTCATTTCGCTCAGGCCCATGCCCAGATAAGCCCGCAGTGCCTCCTCTTGCGGATTGCCGGCATGCAGCAGCTGCAGCTGGTCGCCCACCAGTCGCAGGCCAAGCTCGACTGCGCGGGCATCCTGCTCGGCACGACGGGGGCGGCCCGAGGTCGGATGAGCGCCGACCGAGACCAGGGTGATGACGTTGAGGTCAGTCATGGCGCAACTCCGTAGGGTGGAAGACGCTGTCTTCTTCCACCATCAATGTGCCGTCTTTCCCTGCGGATGGGTGAAGCGTCATCCACCCTACGGGTTTTTCGTGAGCTCGCTGTTCATGCCGCATCGCGGGCGCCTCCTTGGCGGTATTCAGTGACCAGTTCGACCAGCGCAGCGAGGATATCCCTGGAGTCCCCGATGACCGACAGGTCGGCACGCTTGATCATGTCGCAGCCAGGATCCATGTTTATCGCCACGACCTTGTCGCAGGCGCTGATGCCCTGCAGGTGCTGAATGGCGCCGGAAATGCCGATGGCCAGGTAGACCCGCGCGGTGACCCAGGTGCCGGTCGCGCCGACCTGGCGGTTGCGCGGCATGAAGCCGTCGTCGACTGCCACGCGGGAGGCGCCTTCTGTGGCACCAAGCGCCTCGGCGGCATGGTGGAACTGGTCCCAGTCCTTGACGCCGTTGCCGCCGGAGAGAATGAACTCGGCTTCGGCCATGGGGATCAAAGCCGGGTCGACCGCTACCGCACCGAGGTCTTCGATGCGTGGCAGGCAGCGGGTGATCGGATGCTCGAGGGGCAGGGCACGCGCTTCGTGGCGGGTGTCGCTGACCGGATCGGCACACTCGACGGCGGCGAGAATCAGGCGTGGCGCCTGGCGTACCAGGTCCTGCTGGCCAGCTCCGGCGCGGCCGATGCACTGGCTGTCGGCGACCTGCCAGACGCGTGTAGCCGCACGCTCGCCGAGCTTGGCACCGAGGCGGCGACCCAGTTCGCCACCGCCGGTGCGGCTGTCTGGCAGCAACCAGTGGCGTGGCGCCAGCTGGCTTTCCACTGCACTGAGGGCCAGGACGCGCGCTTCCGGCGCGTAGCCGTCGAAGGCCTCGCCCTCGATATGCACCAGACGGTCGACGCCGGCGGTATCGAAGGCGGTTTCCTTGTACTCGCCAAAGACCACGGCGACCACGGCGCCGGTATCACCGGCCAGTTTGTTGGCCAGGCCGAGCAGATCCTTGTCGTGACTGGTGAGACGACCGCCGACCATGTCCGGCACCACCGCGATATGGAAGGCCGGCTGCTCGACCACGTGCAGCGGCAATTGCACCACCGCATTGGCCGCACTGCGCTTGGCACTGCCGCCTTGCTGGGCGCCGCTGCGGTCGATGCGCTTGAGGCCATTGGGGCCGATGAAGCCAACCGCATGGGGATTCTTGCGCAGGATGCCGTTGGGGCCAGCCCAGCTGGTTTCGCCGCCCGCTGCGGCCGAGGCCATGGCGGCGTGCAGCGGATGCAGACGGTTACGGGCGATCCACTCGGCGCGAGGGTCGCGGCGGATGATGTCGCTCATCAGTGCACCTCCAGGGATTCAGGCTTGGCCGCTGCGGACTTTTTTGCCGGGGCAGGTTTCTCCAGCAATACGTCGGCGACCAGTTCGGCGATGTCTTTGATCTGCGGCCGAGGCTCGACCACACCTTCGAGCATCGCGGTGCACTGCGGGCAGCCCACGGCCACCAGTTCGGCGCCGGTCTCCTTGATGTCCACCATGCGCATGTCGGGAATCCGCTGCTTGCCGGGAATGTCGGTGATCGGCGCGCCGCCACCACCGCCGCAGCAGCGGGAACGGAAGCCGGAGCGCTCCATTTCCTTGACCTCGATGCCGATGGCCTTGAGCACGCTGCGCGGCGCTTCGTACTCGCCGTTGTAGCGGCCCAGGTAGCAGGGGTCGTGATAGGTCACGCTGCCGCCCTTGTGCTGACCCAAGCTGAGTTTCTGCCCGCGGATCAGCTCTTCCATGTAGGTGCTGTGGTGCAGTACCTGATATTCGCCACCCAGTGCGCCGTATTCGTTCTTCAGCACATGGAAGCTGTGGGGGTCGCAGCTGACGATCTTGTTGAAGCGGTACTTGGCCAGGGTCTCGATGTTGCGTCTGGCCAGCGACTGGAAGGTCGCTTCGTCACCCAGACGGCGTGCCACGTCACCGCTGTCACGTTCTTCCAGACCGAGGACGGCGAAGTCGACATCAGCGGCCTTGAGCACCTTGACGAAGGCACGCAGGGTGCGCTGGTTGCGCATGTCGAAGGCGCCGTCGCCGACCCAGAACAGCACGTCGACCTGCTTCTTCTCGCTCATCAGCGGCAGGTTGAGGTCGGCGGCCCAGTTGAGGCGGCCACCGGGGGCGAAGCCGCCGGGGTTATCGGTGGCGATCAGATTGTCCAGCACCTCAGCGCCCTTGTTTGGCGTCGCACCCTTTTCCAGGGTGAGGTGGCGGCGCATGTCGACGATGGCATCGACGTGCTCGATCATCATCGGGCACTCCTCGACGCAGGCGCGGCAGGTGGTGCAGGACCACAGCGTTTCCGCCTCGACCAGGCCCTTGCCTTCGGCAAAGACGATGGGCTGGTGCGGGTTGCCGCCGTGCTCGCCCACCGGGATGCCGGGGTAGGGGCTGCCGAAGTAGCCTTTGTCGCTGCCACCGGCGAGGCCGACGACCATGTCCTGAATCAGCTTCTTCGGGTTCAGCGGCTGGCCGGCAGCGAAGGCCGGGCACGCTGCCTCGCAACGACCGCACTGCACGCAGGCATCGAAGCCGAGCAGCTGGTTCCAGGTGAAGTCCTTGGGTTTTTCCACACCCAGCGGTGCGTTCGGATCGGTCAGGTCCAGGGCCTTGAGGCCGCTGGAACGGGCCGCGCTTGCGTTGTGCGGAGTGCGGAAACGCTCAGGGCGACGGTGCCAGGCCAAGTGCAGGGCACCGGCGAAGGCATGCTTCATCGGCCCGCCCCAGGTCATGCCGAAGAACATCTCCGACACACCCCAGGCCACACCAAGCGCCAACACGGCCGCGAGGATCCAGCCGCCAAAATCTGCTGGCAGGATGCCGGCTACCGGCAGGGTGGCGATGAAGAAGCTGAACGAGAACATCAGCAAGCTCTTCGGAAGGCGCATCCAGGGGCCTTTCGACAGCCGTGCCGGCGGGTTGCGGCGGCGTTTGGCGACGAACAGCGCACCGACGAACATCAGCACACAGGCGGCGAGCAGGGCAAAGCCGAGAATCCGGCTCTGCAGGCCGAAGCCGTGCACGATGATCGCCAGTACAGCCGCCAGGACAAAGCCGCCAGCCGTGGCCACGTGAGTCTTGGACATGTATTTGTCGCGTTCGACCACATGGTGCAGATCGACCAAGTAGCGCCGTGGCATGGCCATCAGGCCACCGATCCAGTCGACCTTGGTCGGCCGACCGCGGCGCCACATGGCGAAGCGCCTGCCGGCGCCGAGTACGGCAAGCGCGAGGGCGGCGAACAGGAGAATGGGAAGAATGGTATTCAACATGTGAGGCTCCCACCGCCAATGTCAGGGGATGATGCGTTTCAGTCCTTCGCCCCTCCGGAAAGAGGGTCAGGGTGAGCAGTTGGTCCGCGGGACCGACCCTCACCCCAGCCCTCTCCCCAAAAAGGGAGAGGGAGCCAGACCGGGTCAGACCGTCAACGTTGCGCTGGACTTAAAAGTCCTTGCACAGCCGTAGCGCGTCATAGATCGCCGCGTGGGTGTTGCGCTGCGCGACGCAGTCGCCGATGCGAAACAGCAGGTAGCCTTCGCCGCTCTGCGAAAGGCAGGGCTGCGGCTGGATCGCGAACAATGCCTCGACGTCGATCTGGCCCTTGTTGCGCGAGCCTTCCTTGAGGGCGTAGTACAGGCGCTCGTCAGGACGCACACCGTTCTCCACCACCACCTGGTCGACCACCCGCTCTTCCTGCGCGCCGGTGTATTCGTTCTCCAGCACCGCCACCAGCTTGTCGCCCTCGCGGTAGACCTTTTCCAGCATCAGGTCGCCGGTCATGATCACTTCCTTCGGGTACAGGCTGCGGTAGTAGGTCGGGAAGCTGGTGCCGCCAATCGCCACGCCGGGCTTGATGTCATCGGTGACGATTTCCACCTTGGCGCCTTTTTCGGCGATGAAGTCGGCCACCGACATGCCGGTGAACTCGCAGATGGTGTCGTAGACCAGCACGTTGTTGCCGGGCGCCACCTTGCCGTCAAGGATGTCCCAGCTGCTGACAACCAGGCCTTCTTCCGCGCCCCAGTGCTCGTTCTGCTCGATGAACGGGTGACCGCCGTTGGCCAGTACCACGATGTCCGGGCGCAGATCGAGAATGGTCTCCGAATCCGCACCGGTTCCCAGGCGAAGGTCGACGCCGAGGCGTGCGATTTCCAGCTGGAACCAGCGGGTGATGCCCGCCATCTGATCACGTTGCGGTGCCTTGGCGGCGAGGTTGATCTGCCCGCCGAGGCTGTCCTTTTTCTCGAACAGGGTGACGTCATGGCCGCGTTCGGCAGCGACACGTGCGGCCTCCATACCGGCCGGACCGCCGCCAACGATCACCACCTTGCGCTTGGGCCCGGTGGACTTCTCGATGATGTGCGGCAGGCCCATGTATTCCCGGCTGGTGGCCGCGTTCTGGATGCAGAGCACGTCCAGGCCCTGATACTGGCGGTCGATGCAGTAGTTGGCGCCGACGCACTGTTTGATCTGGTCCACCTGGCCCATCTTGATCTTGGCGATCAGGTGCGGGTCGGCGATGTGGGCCCGGGTCATGCCGACCATGTCCACGTAGCCGCCTTCGAGGATGCGCTGAGCCTGGTTCGGGTCCTTGATGTTCTGCGCATGCAGGACCGGGACCTTGACCACTTCCTTGATGCCGGCGGCCAAGTGCAGGAACGGCTCCGGCGGATAGCTCATGTTCGGAATGACGTTGGCCAGGGTGTTGTGCGTATCGCAGCCTGAGCCGATCACGCCGAAGAAGTCGAGCATGCCGGTGGCATCGTAGTACTTGGCGATCTCTTTCATGTCTTCGTGGGTGAGACCGTCCGGGTGGAACTCGTCACCGGTGATGCGCATGCCGACGCAGAAGTCGTCACCCACCTCGGCGCGCACGGCCTTGAGCACTTCCAGGCCGAACTTCATGCGGCCCTCGAAGGTGCCGCCCCACTCGTCGGTACGCTTGTTCACCCGCGGCGACCAGAACTGGTCGATCAGGTGCTGGTGCACGGCGGACAGCTCGACGCCGTCCAGGCCGCCTTCCTTGGCGCGGCGTGCGGCCTGAGCGTAGTTACCGATGATGCGCCAGATCTCTTCCGGCTCGATGGTCTTGCAGGTGGCGCGGTGTACCGGTTCGCGAACCCCCGACGGAGACATCAGGGTTGGCCAGTTGAAGCCGTCCCAACGCGAGCGACGCCCCATGTGGGTAATCTGGATCATGATCTTGGCGCCATGCTTGTGCATGGCGTCAGCCAGGTTCTGGAAGTGAGGGATGATCCGGTCGGTCGACAGGTTCACCGAAGACCACCATTCCTGCGGGCTGTCGATGGCGACGACCGAGGAGCCGCCACAGATCGCCAGGCCGATGCCGCCCTTGGCTTTCTCTTCGTAATACTTCACATAACGCTCGGTGGTCATACCGCCGTCGGTGGCGTAGACCTCGGCGTGGGCGGTGCTGATCACGCGGTTGCGTATGGTCAGTTTGCCGATCTGGATCGGCTGGAACATTGCTTCGAAAGCCATTGCGGCACCCTCACGGAAAAGCAGCCTAGCGTTTTCTTTGTGGGGGGCTTGCGCGGCGATGCTGTCGCCACGAAGCCCCTCTCACATACCTTTTTTAGAGTGGTTTGACGCGGAACAGACCGTGGTCGTGGCCTTCCTGCGAGGCACCGTAGACCTGTTCTGCAACGGTGCGGATGCTGCTGCCCTGCGCCTGGAGAATCTGATCCATGGCGCCAGCGAACCAGCCGGTGAACATGTAATCCACCGGGCGACCGCATTTGCCGTAGACGTAGACGAAAGCCGAGTGGTCCAGGCGGACCTCGCAGGTGCCGGCGTCCAGGTCGATCGACTCGATCTTGAACAGACCCCAGCCACGCTGCGACAGGCGCTTCATGTAGTGCTCGAAGACTTCCACGCCGACCAGCCCGTGGCATTCGGCTTCCTTCTCGCACCAGTGCCAGGCCGACTTGTAGCCAGCCTTGTAGAGGATCTCGGCGTACTTTTCAGCGCCGAGCACTTCCTCGATGCCGATGTGGTTGTTGACGAAGAAATGCCGCGGCACGTAGAGCATCGGCAGGGCGTCGGTGGTCCAGACGCCGGTTTCGTCGTCGACCTGGATGGGCATTTCGGGTGCGTGGGTGGACATGTGTTTAAGCTCCAGAATTCGTTGTCTTGCGTGTTGAAAAAGTGCGGATGAGTGCCTGTAGATCCGTAGCGCAGTAGGCTCCGGAGGTATTCATCACTCGCCCCAGACGTCCTTAAGTACCCGTACCCAGTTTTCGCCCATCACCTTGCGCACGGTGCGCTCGGGCATGCCGCGCTTGAGCAGGGTCTCGGTGAGGTTGGGGAATTCGCCCACGGTGCGGATGCCCAGCGGGTTGACGATCTTGCCGAAGCGCGTCAGGCGGCGGGCATAACCCTTGTCATGGGTCAGCCACTCGAAGAAGTTCTGGTCGTGGCCCTGGGTGAAGTCGGTGCCGATGCCGATGGCGTCTTCGCCAACGATGTTCATCACGTACTCGATGGCCTCGGCGTAGTCGTCGATGGTCGAGTCAATGCCCTTGGCCAGGAAGGGCGCGAACATGGTCACGCCGACGAAACCGCCGTGGTCGGCGATGAACTTCAGCTCTTCGTCGGACTTGTTGCGCGGGTGCTCTTTCAGGCCGGATGGCAGGCAGTGCGAGTAGCAGACCGGTTTTTCCGATGCGAGGATGACTTCCTCGCTGGTCTTGCTGCCGACGTGGGAGAGGTCGCACATGATGCCGACGCGGTTCATCTCGGCGACGACTTCATGCCCGAACCCGGACAGCCCGCCGTCGCGCTCGTAGCAGCCGGTGCCGACCAGGTTCTGGGTGTTGTAGCACATCTGCACGATGCCGACGCCGAGCTGCTTGAACACTTCGACGTAGCCGAGCTGGTCCTCGAAGGCATGGGCGTTCTGGAAGCCGAACAGGATGCCGGTCTTGCCCAGTTCCTTGGCTTTGCGGATGTCGGCGGTGGTGCGCACCGGCATCACCAGGTCGCTGTTTTCGCGGATCAGCTTCTGGCTGGCGGCGATGTTGTTGACTGTGGCCTGGAACCCTTCCCATACCGAGACGGTGCAGTTGGCGGCCGTCAAACCACCCTTGCGCATGTCCTCGAACAGTTCGCGGTTCCATTTGGCGATGATCAGGCCGTCAATGACGATGCTGTCAGCGTGCAGTTCGGTTGGGTTCATCAGGTAACTCCCCAGTGCGGCTCATCGAATCGTTTGTCGATGCTTGGCGGCAGCTTATCCCTGGGGGGGATGTCGTCCCGATGCAAAAACGACTGGGGTATTGCTCAAAACGTCAACAGGCGACAACCAGGCCGCTGGGGCAGCCATAGTGCTGATCCCGGCGCACGCCGCGGCGACCGGCTATCGGCTACAGCGCGGGCGGCAGGCCATTTTCGGCACATTGGTCGCGCTCGGAATACACCGACTCAACAAAGGACATCCTCGGATGCTCACGACCTATCGCACCCCAATCCGGCCCGAGTGGGTCGATTACAACAATCACCTGCGCGACGCCTTCTACCTGCTGATCTTCAGCTTTGCCACGGATGCGCTGATGGATCGGATCGGCCTCGACCAGGCCGGGCGCGAGCGCAGCGGGCACACGCTGTATACCCTCGAGTGCCATCTGAACTACCTGGCCGAGGTCAAGCTTGGGGCGGAGGTAGAGGTGCGCACGCAGCTGCTGAATCACGACCGCAAGCGGCTGCAGGTCTACCACGGTCTTTATCGGGCTGGTGAGAACAGCCTGCTGGCAGCCAACGAGCAGATGCTGATCAACATCGATCGACAGGCAGGCCGCTCGGCGCCGTTCGACGAGGCGGTGCTGGCGCAGTTGCAGGCGTTGCACGAGGCGCAGCAGGACTTGCCCAGGCCCATTCACATCGGTCGGGTCATCGGCTTGCCTGGCTGAGGGCGGGAGAGGGCGATCGGGCGTGCAGCGGCACCTATGCCTCGGCCACGTTGAAACGCTGGCGAAATGCTCACCAAAAAAGGGGGAGCCAAAGGCTCCCCAAAGTGCTCAACATCAGAGTCCTGCGGCCAATCCGCAAGACGAAACTACTGCTGACGACGGATCAGGCGGCGCTGAACATCTTGTGCGGGTCGATGACGAATTTCTTCGGCACGCCGGCATCAAACTCGCCGTAGCCCTGAGGCGCCTGGTCCAGGCTGATTACCTGCACGCCGACCACTTCGGCGATGTTGATGCGGTCCCACATGATTGCCTGCATCAGGGCGCGGTTGTATTTCATGACCGGAGTCTGGCCAGTGTGGAAGCTGTGCGACTTGGCCCAGCCGAGACCGAAACGGATGCTCAGGGCACCCATCTTGGCTGCGGCGTCCACGGCGCCCGGATCTTCGGTGACGTACAGACCGGGAATACCGATCTTGCCCGCAACGCGAACCACGCCCATCAGCGAGTTGAGCACAGTGGCCGGAGCCTCGTGCTTGGCGCCTTCATGGCCATGGCCACGCGCTTCGAAGCCTACGCAGTCAACCGCGCAGTCGACTTCCGGCTCGCCCAGCAGGGCGGCGATCTGCTCGTGCAGCGGAGTATCCAGCGACAGGTCGGCGATCTCGAAACCCTGCGCCTTGGCGTGAGCCAGACGGGCCGCGTTGAGGTCACCGACGATGACCACTGCAGCGCCCAGCAGGCGCGCCGAAGCGGCAGCCGCCAGACCGACCGGGCCGGCGCCAGCGATGTACACCGAGCTGCCTGGGCCGACGCCGGCGGTAACCGCGCCGTGGTAGCCAGTCGGCAGGATGTCCGACAGGCAGGTCAGATCGCGGATCTTTTCCATCGCCTTGTCGCGATTGGGCAGCTTGAGCAGGTTGAAGTCGGCGTAGGGGACCAGCACGTATTCGGCCTGGCCGCCGGTCCAGTCACCCATGTCGACATAGCCGTAAGCACCGCCGGCACGCGCCGGGTTCACGGTCAGGCAGACGCCGGTGTGCTGTTCCTTACAGGAACGGCAACGGCCGCAGGCAACGTTGAACGGAACCGAGACCAGGTCGCCGATCTGCAGGTGCTCGACATCGCTGCCTTTCTCGATGACTTCCCCGGTGATCTCGTGACCGAGCACCAGGCCGACCTGGGCGGTAGTGCGGCCGCGCACCATGTGCTGGTCCGAGCCGCAAATGTTGGTGGAAACGACGCGCAGGATCACTCCGTGCTCGATCTTGCGCCCGCGGGGGTCCTGCATCTTCGGATAGTCGATTTTCTGGACTTCGACCTTGCCTGCGCCGAGGTAAACGACGCCACGATTGTCAGCCATCTGCCTTTCTCCTTTGTTTTTGTGAATACAAGGCGCGACGGGAGGTCACGCGGGCTTGTAGTGGAGCTATGAAATTGCGACCGGGACCTACAGCACCACCGTTCGGTTGGCGTGCAGGAATACCCGGCGTTCGAGGAAATAGCCGACCGCCTTGGCCAGGGTCAGGCATTCGATGTCGCGGCCCTTGGCGATCAGGTCTTCGGGATAGTGGGTGTGGTCCACCGGCTCGACGCCCTGGGCGATGATCGGCCCTTCGTCGAGGTCGTTGTTGATGAAATGCGCGGTGGCGCCGACCAGCTTGACGCCTTTCTGGTAGGCCTGATGGTAGGGTTTGGCGCCCTTGAAACCGGGCAGCAACGAGTGGTGGATGTTGATGGCGCGACCATCGAGCGTGCGGCACAGCTCGGGCGAGAGCACCTGCATGTAGCGGGCGAGCACCACAAGCTCCGCGCCGCTGTCCTCGATCACCTGCAGCACCTGACGCTCCTGCGCCTGCTTGTCACGCGGATCGAGCGGGAAGTGGTGATAGGGAATGCCATGCCAGCGCGCCAGGGGTTCGAGATCCGGGTGGTTGGAGACCACTGCAGCGATCTCCATCGGCAGCTGGCCGATGCGCTGGCGGTAGAGCAGATCGTTCAGACAATGATCGGACTTGGAGACCATGATCACCACCTTGGCCCGGTAGCCCGGCGGTGTCAGCTCGGTGTGCATCCCGAAGGGCGTGACACGCTCGACCAGCCCGGCGCGGAACTGCGACTCGTCGAAGCCCTCCGGCGCGCGGAACTCGACGCGGATGAAGAATCGGCTGACCAGACGATCATCGAAACTGTGGTGCTCGGTGACGTAGCAGCCCTGTTCGAAGAGGTAGCGGGTCACCACATCGACCGTGCCGAGCAGGCTCGGACTGTGTGCGGTAAGGATCCAGGTGTCGGGCGTGCGGCTCATGGTTATCTCCCAAGCGGGGCGGGCATCGGTGGGCGCGTGGCTCACGCGTCAGCCGTCCCTTTCTGGTTGGCCGGGGTGGACGAACGCGTCGGCCACCCCAGCGACGTCACGCCTCGATCGCCATCCCGTACTCGGCGCTGGCATCCTGCAACCAGAGCCAGATGTAGTCGGCGAAGCTGCGGCGCACCACCAGTTCCCAGACCTCCTCACCGGTGCGCCGGATCACCAGTTGGCTCTTGGCGAAATGGGTGCCCACGGCCTTGCCCACCGGGAAGTTGCTCGGGTGCACGTCGTAGGGTGTCGACTTCATCAGCAGCTCGCGGGCCTTTTCCCCGGAAAGCTCGACCAGGGTTTGCCCGCCGCTGACATTGACCACCTGGATGTGCTGGCCGGCCAGCGCGTCGCGCAGGCGCTGTTCGGTGGCGAATTCCTCGCCCTGCGGCACGATCAGCAGCCACTCGTCCGGGCCCATCCACTGCAGCGAGGTCTCGCCGTTGGCCACCAGCGTCAGCGCGACCGGCAATTCCATTCCGAGCGCCTGGTTAACGCCTTTGACGAAGGCCGGGTCGTGGGCATCGCCGCGCAAGGTCAGGTGCCCGCGCAGCTTCTTTTCCCGCAGGCGAATGCCGGCGCCAGCACGGCCCTTGCCGACCAGCTCTTTCAGGCCGGCATGGTGCAACGGCGATTGCCCCTGGATATTGTCCGGGCGTTGTTTGTACACATTCACTGCGGTCATGGTTTACCTGCCTGGCGCCTCGGGGCGCCGTAGAATTCCGGGTGTACCGAGCGAGAGGCTGGCGTGCCAGCCTCACGTTCACCTCACACGTTCTGCCGCTCGCCTTTCGGGTCGTAGAACACCGAGCTGACGATCTCGGCCTCGATCACGCTGCCATCGACCAACGGCGCGTAGACCCGCTCGCCGATGCGCTTGAGGCCGCCCTTGACCAGCGCCATGGCGAAGGAATAACCCATGGCCGCGCTCATGTAGCTGGAGGTCACGTGGCCCACCATGGTCATCGGTATGGGCTGCTTGGGATCGAATACCAGCTGTGCCCCCTCGGGCAGAACCTTCTTCGGATCCAGCGGTTTCAGGCCGACCAGCTGCTTGCGGTTTTCCTTGAGGCAATCCTCGCGGTTCATGCCACGCCAGCCGATCCAGGAGAACGGCTTGGTACGGCCGACACACCAGCCCATGTTCAGGTCGTCCGGGGTCACCGAGCCATCGGTGTCCTGGCCGACGATGATGAAGCCCTTCTCGGCGCGCAGGACGTGCATGGTCTCGGTGCCGTAGGGCGTCAAGCCGTGCTTCTTGCCTGCCTCGATGACCTGCTCCCAAACATCCAGCGCATAGTCGGCCTGAACGTTGACTTCGTAGCTCAGCTCACCGGTGAAGGAGATGCGGAATACCCGTGCAGGCACGCCGCCTACCTTGCCTTCCTTCCAGGTCATGAACGGGAAGGCGTCCTTGTCCAGGTCGATGTCGGTGACCTCGGCCAGCAGCTTGCGGCTGTTGGGGCCGGTCAGGGTCATGGTCGCCCAATGGTCAGTGACCGAGGTGAAGTACACCTTCAGCTCCGGCCACTCGGTCTGGTGGTAGATCTCCAGCCATTCCATCACCCGTGCGGCGCCGCCGGTGGTGGTGGTCATCACGAAGTGGTTGTCGGCCAGACAAGCGGTCACGCCGTCGTCGAAGACCATGCCGTCTTCTTTGCACATCAGGCCGTAACGGGCCTTGCCCACATCCAGCTTGGTCCAGGCGTTGGTGTAGACGCGGTTGAGGAACTCGCGTGCGTCCGGTCCCTGGATGTCGATCTTGCCGAGGGTGGAAGCGTCGAGGATGCCCACCGCGTTACGCACAGCGAGACATTCGCGGGCCACGGCGGCATGTAGGTCTTCGCCCTTCTTGGGGAAGTACCAGGGGCGTTTCCACTGACCGACGTCTTCAAACTCGGCGCCATTCTTGATGTGCCAGGCCTGCATGGCGGTGTAACGCTTGGGCTCGAACAGCTCGTAGGTGTGAGGACCGGCGACCGCACCGAAGGTAATCGGCGTGTAGTTCGGCCTGAACATCGTGGTGCCCATCTCGGCGATGCTGATGCCCATCGAATGGGCGGCAATCGCCAGACCATTGATGTTGCCGAGCTTGCCCTGGTCAGTACCGAAGCCCAGTGCGGTGTAGCGCTTGACGTGCTCGACCGATTCGAAGCCTTCGCGAGTAGCGATCTTGATACCGGCCGCGGTGACATCGTTCTGCAGGTCGACAAACTGCTTGGGCGCACGCTCGGTAGGTTTGTCGTGCGGGACCTGGAACAGCGCGACGCTGGCTTCCTCGACGCGTTGTTCGGCCTGCGGCACGCTGCCGCTGACTGCCTTGAAGCCGGTCTCGGCAGCCGCTGTGGCGCCCGCTTCGAAGCCGTCGGCGAGTGCATCGCCAAGGGCGAACACGCCATTCACTGCGCCAGCGCAGGTGCGCTGCTGGAAGCCCTCGCCCGGCACAAAGGCCAGGAGGTCTTCACGCCAAACAGGACGACCGCCAAGGTGCGAGGCCAGGTGGACCACCGGGCTATAACCGCCGGAGCTGGCGATCAGATCGCAATCGATCACTTCGCCCTGGCTGACGACCTTGTGGCTGGCCAGGTCGATGGCGCAGATGCGCGCCCCGGTGACCCGCTTGCTGCCGCGCGCTTCGACCACCGCGCTGCCGGCGAGAATGCGAACGCCACGACGACGTGCTTCCTCGACCCAGGCACCCTTGGGGTTGCTGCGTGCATCGGCCACCGCAGCCACTTGTTGGCCTGCGTCCAGCCAGTCGAGCACTGCCCGGTAGGCGTAGTCATTGTTGGTCGACAGTACCAGCTGGCGGCCGGGTACTACGCCGTAGCGGCGCACGTAGGTGGAGACCGCATCGGCGAGCATGTTGCCGGGCACGTCGTTGTTCGAATACACCAACGGACGCTCATGAGCTCCCGTGGCCAGCACGACGCGCTTGGCTCTAACGCGGTGCATGCGCTGACGTATCATCCGTTGGCCCAAGGCACCCTTGGGCGCGACTTCACCGAGGTGGTCGGTCAAACGCTGATGAATGGTCAGGAAGTTGTGGTCGTGGTAGCCGTTCACGGTGGAGCGTGGTAGCAGCGTCACTTCCGGCATTTTTTCCAGTTCGGCAATCACGCCGGCAGCCCATTCGGCGGCTGGCTTGCCATCCAGGGTCTCACGGGTGGCGAGCAGGCTGCCGCCGAACTCTTCCTGTTCGTCGGCCAGGATCACGCGTGCACCACTGCGACCGGCGGCCAATGCCGCAGCCAGTCCAGCCGGGCCAGCACCGACTACCAAGACATCGCAATGCTGGTTGAGGTGATCGTAGCGGTCGGGATCATTCTCCGTGGGCGCGCGGCCCAGACCGGCGGCCTTACGAATGTATTTCTCGTAGGTCAGCCAGAGGTTTTGTGGGTACATGAAGGTCTTGTAGTAGAACCCGGGCGGCATCATCCCGCCGCCGACCTTGCCGAGAATGCCCATCAGGTCGGTGTTCACGCTCGGCCAGCCGTTCACGCTGCTGGCGGCCAAGCCTGGGTACAGCGCCTGCTGAGTGGCACGGATGTTCGGGATCTGCGCTGCTTCGGTGCTACCGATCTGCAGCACGGCATTGGGCTCTTCGGAACCGGCGGCAACGATGCCGCGCGGACGCGAGTACTTGAAGCTGCGGCCGACCACGTCGACGCCATTGGCCAGCAAGGCGGCGGCCAGGCTGTCACCGGCGTAGCCCTGGTAGGTCTCGCCATTGAAGGTGAAGGTCAGGGGCCGGTTACGGTCGATGCGGCCGCCCTGGGAAAGACGATTGACCTGGCTCATGCCTTTACTCCTTGCTCGGCAGCCTTCTTCGAGGCGAGCGATGCCTCGGTGACGCTGGGCTGTTCGCCGATCTTGTAGGTCTCGAGAATTGCGTAGCTCACCGTGTGACGGGTGACGTTGAAGTACTGGCGGCAACCCGCAGCGTGGATCCACAGCTCGTGGTGGATGCCGCGCGGGTTGTCGCGGAAGAACAGGTACTCGCCCCATTCCTCATCGGTGCAGGCGTTCGGGTCCAGCGGGCGGGGGATGTGGGCCTGGCCGCCCGCGTGGAACTCTTCTTCGGAGCGCAATTCGCCACAGTGAGGGCAGAAAATATGCAGCATGGTCGGGTACCTCCAGAAAACCTACATCCCTCCGCCGTCGGCGGAGGGGCACAAAATCAGTGTGCGACCCCAGCCGCGCCGTGTTCGTCGATCAGCGCGCCGTTGTAGAAACGCTCGATCGAGAATGCTTTGGCCAACGGGTGCATCTCGCCCTTGGCCAGGCTGGCGGCAAAGACGTGACCCGAGCCCGGCGTGGCCTTGAAGCCGCCGGTACCCCAACCGCAGTTGAAGAACAGGTTCTTGACCGGGGTCTTGGCGATGATCGGGCAGGCGTCCGGAGTGGTGTCGACGATGCCGCCCCACTGGCGGTTCATGCGCACCCGCGAGAGGATCGGGAACATCTCGACGATCGCCTGCAGGGTGTGCTCGATGGTGGGATAGGAACCCCGCTGGCCGTAGCCGACGTAGCTGTCGATGCCGGCGCCGATGACCAGGTCGCCCTTGTCCGACTGGCTGATGTAGCCATGCACGGCGTTGGACATGATCACGGTGTCGATGATCGGCTTGATCGGCTCGGAGACCAGCGCCTGCAGCGGGTGCGACTCGAGCGGCAGGCGGAAACCGGCCAGCTTGGCCATGTGCCCGGAGTTACCGGCCGTGACCACGCCGACGCGCTTGCCGCCGATGAAGCCCTTGTTGGTCTCCACGCCGATGCACACGCCGTTTTCCTTGCGGAAACCGATCACTTCGGTCTGCTGGATCAGGTCGACACCCAGGGCGTCGGCGGCGCGGGCATAACCCCAGGCCACTGCGTCGTGACGGGCAACGCCGCCGCGGCGCTGCAGCGAGGCGCCGAGGATCGGATAACGGGTGTTCTTCGAGCAGTCCAGGTAAGGGATCATCTCCGCCACCTGCCGGGAATCGACCACTTCGCCGTCGACTCCGTTGAGGCGGTTGGCGCTGACCCGGCGCTCGATGTCGCGCATGTCCTGCAGGGTGTGACCGAGGTTGAACACGCCGCGCTGGGAAAACATCACGTTGTAGTTGATGTCCTGGGACAGGCCTTCCCACAGCTTCATCGCGTGTTCATAGAGACGTGCCGATTCGTCCCACAGGTAGTTGGAGCGAACGATGGTGGTGTTGCGCGCAGTGTTGCCACCGCCCAACCAGCCTTTCTCGATGACAGCGACGTTCTTTACGCCGAACTGCTTCGCCAGGTAATACGCCGTGGCCAGGCCATGGCCGCCACCGCCGACGATCACTACATCGTAGACCGGCTTGGGCTTAGGGTTGCGCCACATGCGCTGCCAGTTTTCGTGATGGCTGAATGAGTGCTTGAGCAGGCCGAAGCCGGAATAACGTTGCATGTCGAATGCTCCTGGAAAAACGACCGCCTCGAAGCGGTTTTGCGACTCGTAGCGGGGTCACCCCCTCAGCGATCCACTAACAACTGGCGGTGGAAGGCAGCAGCGCCTTCCACCTTTCGAATCAGCGGTACACCGGATAGTCGGCGCACAGCCCGGCGACCTGACGAGCCACCTGGGCCTCGACATCGTCATCACCGAGGTGATCGAGGATGTCGCAGATCCAGCCCGCGAGCTCGACGCTCTGGTCTTCCTTGAGCCCGCGGGTGGTGATGGCCGGTGTGCCGATCCGCAGCCCAGATGTGACGAAGGGTGATTGCGGGTCGTTGGGTACGGCGTTCTTGTTGACGGTGATGCCGGTGCGCCCAAGGGCCGCGTCCGCATCCTTGCCGGTGATGCCTTGCTTGATCAGGCTGACCAGGAACAGATGATTGTCGGTGCCGCCCGAGACCACGTCGTAGCCGCGCTCGATGAACACCTTGGCCATGGCCTTGGCGTTGTTGATTACCTGCTGCTGGTATTCCTTGAACTCAGGCTCCAGGGCTTCCTTGAAGCACACGGCCTTGGCTGCGATGACGTGCATAAGCGGGCCGCCCTGGGCGCCCGGGAAGACCGCGGCGTTGAGCTTCTTCTCGATGTCCGGGTTGGACTTGGCCAGGATCAGCCCGCCACGTGGGCCGCGCAGGGTCTTGTGCGTGGTGGTGGTGACCACGTCGGCGAACGGAATCGGGTTCGGGTACAGGCCGGCCGCGACCAGACCCGCCACGTGCGCCATGTCGACGAACAGCAGCGCCCCGACCTTGTCGGCGATAGCGCGGAAACGCGGGAAATCCAGAGTCTTCGAGTAGGCAGAGAAGCCGGCAACGATCATCTTCGGCTTGCTCTCGACCGCCAGGCGCTCGACCTCGTCGTAGTCGATCAGGCCGGTGTCGGTGTCGATGCCGTACTGAACGGCGTTGTACAGCTTGCCGGACGAGCTGACCTTGGCGCCGTGCGTCAAGTGGCCGCCATGGGCCAGGCTCATGCCGAGGATGGTGTCGCCTGCGTTGAGCAGCGCCAGGTAGACGGCGCTGTTGGCCGAGGAGCCCGAATGCGGCTGGACGTTGGCGAAATCGGCGCCGAACAGCTCTTTGGCGCGGTCGATGGCCAGTTGCTCGACCTTGTCGACGTGCTCGCAACCACCGTAGTAGCGCTTGCCCGGATAGCCTTCGGCGTACTTGTTGGTCAGCCCGCTGCCCTGGGCCTGCATCACACGCTTGCTGGTGTAGTTCTCCGAGGCGATCAGTTCGATGTGATGTTCCTGACGCGTTTCCTCGGCATCCATCGCCGCCAGAAGTACGTCGTCATAGCCCTGGATTTTGTCTTGCTTGCTGAACATCGCGGATCTCCTAAAGGCGCAACGGCGCCATTCGCCTCGGTGAAGGCCTTGGTGTGTCTGGATGCGATGGTAGGGCTGGGCCTTGGTGGGAAGATGCCTGCCTGCGTCTTGCGGGAGTTCGTTTGCGACATGCTGTCGTCGCTCTCGGAAATCTCGCGCAAGTAATCGGTCGCGCGCGCCGGCTGGCCGTTTGCGCACGCCGATTGCGCAGCGCAGAAGTCGCTTGCGCGCTGGGCAGAATGAAGTAAAGCAGGGGCGACAAGGGTCGCGACGGGGCGGGGATGAGACGTCGGAGGGGCCGGTTGCGAGGAGAGGCGCTGGCTGTGGCCGGCAAATCAGCCAGTCGAGCAGGTCGCTTCTCTGAGCGACATGAGTGATGAGCCGGTGCTACGCGGCCTGTGAATTGCAGCGTAGCGCCCGACCCGGGTGGCGCTGGGGATGCTGCACGGGGGACTGGCTCCGCCCGTGCAGCTCTGGCTCAGTAATCGATGACCACGTCGCCCTGCGGCACGCTGCAGCACGACAGGATGTAGCCCTCGGCCACGTCCTCATCGGTGATGCCGCCGTTGTGCTCCATGACCACCTCGCCGGAGGTCTTCAATACCTTGCAGGTACCGCAGATGCCCATACCGCAGGCCTTGGGAATGTGCAGGCCGAGCTGCGCGGCGGCCGAGTGGACGGTGTCGCGCGGGCCGACGCGAATGCTCTTGCCGGTTGCGGTGAACTCCACCTGATTCAGGTCGGCTAGCGGTACATCGGGCGCCTCGGCTGCCTGTTCGGCCAGTTCCTTGACGTCTTCGCGCACGTCTGCTGGCGTCGCACCGAAGGACTCCTCGTGATAGTGCTGCATGTCAAAGCCATTGACCTGCAGCAGTCGCTTGACCGCGTTCATGTACGGGGTCGGTCCGCAGCAGAAGATTTCCCGGTCGGCGAAATCCGGTGCGATCAGCTCCAGCATGCGCTGGTCGAGGTAGCCGCGATAACCGGCCCAGGCCTCGCCCATGCCGTGTTTCTCGCAAATGATGTGCAGGCTGAAGTTGTTGACCCGCGAGGCCATGTGCTCCAACTCGCGGTGAAAGATGATGTCCTTTGGCGAGCGGGCGCTGTGGACGAACACCATGTCGACGTTGGCGTTGGTGTCGAAGTACCAGCGGGCCATCGACATGACCGGTGTGATACCGACGCCACCGGACAGAAACAGGGCTCTCTCGGTAGGAAAGTCGATGGCGTTGAACAGCCCGACGGGGCCGTGCACCGGTAGCTGGTCACCCTCGCTGAGGTTGTCATGCAGCCAGTTGGATACCTTGCCGCCGGGGATGCGCTTGATCGTCACCGAGAAGCTGTAAGGCACCGAGGGTGAGCTGGCGATGGTGTAGGAACGCATCACCTGCTGCCCTTCGATTTCAAGCTCGAGGGTCACGAACTGGCCCGGCTTGAAGAAGTACATGATGGGTTGATCGGACATGAAACAGAAGGTGCGGACATCCCAGGTTTCCTGGATCACCTTCACGCAGCGCACCAGATGGCGGCCGTTGGTCCATGTCTGGGTATTGACCGGATTGAGGAAATTACTGGACATGCTCACCTCGATTGCGCGCTGCTACATCGACCCGTTGGGCCCCTTTTCCGGGACTGCGACTCCACGCCGCATAGCCCTTATGGCACAGAATTGTGCGTAACGCGCCGCGGCGTCACTTACCTACCCGCGACATCGGCATGCTTATCGCGACCAGGCCGATGTCATGGGCGTTTGCGCGTCGGAAACGGATGCGCGCCTGTCGCCCATGGATAAGGTTTGCCTGTTGCGCCGCGACACACTCGGTCCCAGCCGAGCAGGGGGGTGATTCGCGCGCTGATGCCGTCCGGCTCGCCGCCTTGCGTCGTAACCGAATAGCCACTTTTGTCGCCAGCCACAGACGCCTGCAAGGCGCGGCCGGCTTGAGGAGCAACCGATGGATGTCACTTCCAACCTGAGCCTGGGCGATCCACTCGAAGCCGCGCGCAAAGCCACGGCCGAGATGTTGCAGGCACGCGAGCCGAATTTTTCTCTGGCGCAGCCGTTCTATAGCGATGAACGGCTGTTCCAGATCGACATGCAGGAGATCTTCCATAAAGAATGGTTGATCGCCGGCATGACCTGCGAAATACCCGCCAAGGGCAATTTCCTGACCTTACAGATCGGCACTAACCCGATTCTGGTTATCCGCGGTGCGGAAGGTGCGGTCCATGCCTTCCATAACGTCTGTCGCCATCGTGGTTCACGGCTGTGCACCAGCGACAAGGGCAAGGTTGCCAAGCTGGTCTGCCCCTACCATCAGTGGACCTACGAGCTGGACGGTCGGCTGCTGTTCGCCGGCACCGAGATGGGCGCTGACTTCGATCTCAACCAGTACGGGTTGAAGCCGGTGCAATGCAAGACGGCTGGCGGCTACATTTTCATTTCCCTGGCCGAGAACCCGCCAGCGATCGACGACTTCCTGGCGACCCTGTCGCATTACATGGAACCGTACGACATGGAGAACACCAAGGTGGCGGTGCAGAGCACCCTGGTGGAAAAGGCCAACTGGAAGCTGGTGCTGGAAAACAACCGCGAGTGTTACCACTGCAACGGCGCGCACCCGGAATTGCTCAATACCTTGCTGGAGTGGGACGACGTCACCGATCCTCGGGCCAGCCAGGCGTTCAAGGATCACGTCGCCGATTCCGCCGCCAAATGGGAGGCGGAGAAAATTCCCTATGCCCACGCCAGCTTTGGTTTGCGTAACCGCATCGTGCGCATGCCGTTGCTCAAGGGCACGGTCTCGATGACCATGGACGGCAAGCAAGGCAGCAAGAAGCTCATGGGTCGCATCCAGAACCCCGAGCTTGGCTCCATGCGTATCCTCCATCTGCCGCATTCCTGGAACCACTGCATGGGCGATCACGTGATCGTCTTTACCGTGTGGCCGATCAGCGCGCAGGAAACCATGGTTACTACCAAGTGGATCGTTCACAAGGATGCGGTCGAAGGTGTCGACTACGACGTGGCGCGCCTGCGTCAGGTGTGGGACGCGACCAACGACCAGGACCGTCGGCTTGCGGAAGAGAACCAGCGCGGGATCAACTCGACGGCCTATCAACCCGGCCCTTACTCGAAGACCTACGAATTCGGTGTGGTCAACTTCATCGACTGGTACAGCGAGCGCATGCTGAACAACCTCGGTGCCGAGCCTGCGAGCTACCTGAAGCAGATCAACGAGTAAGCGCTGGCGTCATCCGGTGGCGTGCCTGCCTGCAGGCGGGTGCGCTATCAGTACTTCCTGGTTGCGACGAGATTCATCTCGATGTGAACAGTAGGTCGCCAGCGGCATTGCGATGGGGAGCGCCGGATCGAACGGCAAACCGACGCTTTTCGAGCGCCTGAGCGCTGCGAATGCGAGGTGCTGTACGGTCAGTCCGCCAGCTCGTAGCGGTCCCGACCGTTGCGCTTGGCGCGCAGCAATGCCACATCGGCGCGGTTGATGGCGCTGGAGTAGTTTTCATCGGCTCTCAGCTGCGCCATGCCCAGGCTCACCGTTACCGACAGCGAGTCGTCATTGATCCGTACCCGCAGGTTGGCGACGGCTTCACGCAACCGCTCCATCACCAGGACCGCGCTTTCGGTGGCGGTTTCCGGCATCAACAAGAGAAATTCTTCGCCACCCCAGCGGCCGCAGAGGTCATGCTCGCGGATCTCCGCTTCCATCACCCGCACCACTTCCATCAGCACGTTGTCGCCGACTTCGTGGCCGTGGTCGTCATTGATGGCCTTGAAGCGGTCGATGTCGACCATGACCACGCACAGCGGACGTGAATAACGTTTCGCCCGTTCGGTCTCTTCGCGCAGTCGCTCGGTAAGCAAACGGCGGTTGGCGATGCCGGTCAGGGCGTCGTGGGTGGAGGCTTCTTTCAGAGCGAGGTTCAGGTCGCGCAGCATCGTCTGATAGCGGTCGGAAATGCGTGCGACCTTCTCCAGCTGTCGCAGCTGCTTGTCGAAGCGTGCCGAGAGGGTCATTTCGCGGTCACGGACGATGCTCTGGTAGCCGTCGGAGACCCGGGCGATCCGCTCGATGCGGTTGAGTAAGCTGTGGTGTGCTTCCCACAACTGGCTCAGCGTTTCATGCAGTGGATGGCCTTGGTTCTCGGGATCGGATAGCGATTCCAAAACCTGGCTTTCCAGCGGATTCTGCCCGCGCATAAGGACCTTCTAATCGTGGCTGAGGATCATGAATGGAAAGGTGCAGTCTTCCTTGAACTCTTCGGCCAGCTCTACCACACGTTCGTTGCGACGGTCGTAGTGCCAGTTGACGGCCACCGACTTACCCTCCTGATGGGCGGCTTCGAGCAGGTCGAAAATGTCCATCACGGCCTTGATGCTGCTGGTGTTCAGGTACAGCAGATGCAGTTCCAGGCGCAGCGGACGGCCGGCTTCGGCCAGGTAACGCTCGATCCACTCGATGACCTGATGGAACAGCTCATAAGAGTTTTCCGGGTAAGAGTCGCCTTGCATGGCGAGCACGCCGTTATCCCAGTCGGACTGAATGGCGGGAGATGACTGGCTGCCGGCAATGGAGAAATCATTCATGTGCAGTTGGCTCTTGTAAGTCAGATGACCGCGCTCAGGCTGATGAACGAGCGGCCGTTGGCGACGGTTTGCAGCGACGCTTTCAGCGGTTCGCTGGATTTGCGGGCGATGTCGATCAGGCCGAGTCCTGCGCCGCTGACACTGTTGTCTTCGCGTGGCTTGCGCAATTGTTCTTTGTAACGAGCCTTCAGTTGTGCCTTGTCCAGGCGTGCCAAATCTTCGATGCTGGCGATCAGCGCTTCGCCGTCGGCAGTCTCGATCAAGTTGCCAGCGGATACCACGTAGCGGCCGTCGGCATCGTTACGCGCGACCACGACCGTTGCGCCCGCTTCCTGATCGGCCCAATTACGGACCTTGGCATAGTGGCGAATGTTCTGGGTCATCTCGATGTACACAGCAAACACATCCATCGCCGACGACGGGTTGGCATGATCAGCGGCGAGGTAGTTACGCAGCGCGTTGCCGATTTCCTCGATCAGGCTGCGCGAGATCGGGCCGTTGAAGCACAGCATGATCTGCTGTCGGTTGTAGCTTTCGCGCATGGCGAACAGGTCAAGGGTTTCCATGGGGCAACTCGACTCCGGTGAATGGCGCTCAATCGAAACGGAAACACAACATTGTGATGTCGTCACGCTGGGGATAATCGCCCTGGTATTCGTCCAGGGTGGCTTTGAACCCCGCACTCTGTTCGTTCATGGGCAGGCGGGCATGACGCAGAATCATATCGGCGAAGCGGCTGTTGCCGAAACCATAACCGAGCTCGCCACCTGCCTGGTCAAGGAAGCCGTCGGTAGCCAGGTAGAAGGTGCGGCCTGGCTTCAGCTCGATTTCGGCATTCTCGTATTCGCCGACGCGTCGGTCGCCGATGGCGCGGCGACCGGCCGGCAACTCGTCGAGGCGTTCGCCATCGCTGTAGTAGAGCGCGATCTTGGCGCCAGCGTAGACCACCAGGCGACGTTCGAAGTCGACATAGGCGAGGCCGATGTCCATGTTGGTGGCCAGTGCTTGTTGGGTCGTGTCGTCGCGCAGCATCCTGCGTACGATGCCATCGGTGCGCGCAAGAATGGCCGCCGGGTCATGCAGGCCCGCATCGGAGATGGCCTGCTCGATGGCAGCGTGGGCGAGCATGGTCATCAGCGCGCCGGGCACCCCGTGGCCGGCACAGTCGACCACGCCGAGCAGGCAGCCTTGTTCGGTGGCGCGGTAAACGTAAAAGTCACCTCCCACCACGTCGCGGGGATGCCAAAGTACGGCGTGGCGCTCGTCAAGGTCGGCCACCAGCTGCCGCTTGGGCAGGATGGCATGCTGGATCAGGCTGGCGTAATCGATCGAATCGTCGATCTTTTTGTGTGCGGCTGCCATGTCGCGGTTGGCCTGCTGCAGTTCCCGTGTGCGCTCGTCGACACGGCTTTCCAATTCGCTGGTATGGCTACGGATTTTAAGCGCCATGCTGCGAAACGCAGTGCTGAGCTCGCCGATCTCGTCGTCCCGATCGGTCGGTAGCGGCGCGTTGTAGTGTCCGGCGGCGATCGCCTGGGCGCTCTTGCGCAGTTGCCGCAACGGGCTAAGTACGCGACGGTCGACCAGCCAGGCACCGGCCGCGATCAGCAATAGCAGTAGCAGCAACACAGCACCGAGGGCGGGCAGCAGGGGTCTCAGCTCGATGACTTGCGCGGTTCGCAGATCCACGGCGCTGGCGACGAACCACTGCAGTTCGGGAATCCAGCTCAGCGCCAGCAGGCGGGGCTCGCCATCGAGGCTTGCCGCCAATGTGGCCGTCTCGCCAGGGTGTTCGCGGCTGTAGCGCATCGCTTGTCGCAGTGCCTTGGCCTGGTCTATATCGTCGAGCAGGCCGAGCAGGCTGGTGGACAGCGAGCGACCTTGCGAGGTGTCGGCGTTAAGCGTCACCAGGTTTTGGTTGGGGTGGACCAGGATCGAGCCGAAGCTATCCAGCACCATCGACTCAACGCCCGTCTTGTCTTCTTCGATGAACTGGGTGACGAACGCGTTCAGGCTGATCCCGGAGCCGACGATGCCGAGCGGGCGGCTGCCATCACGGATCACGATGTTGAACCAGATTTTCAGGTCGCCAGTCACGGCCGAGCGGTCGACGTTGAGATGGTAGGGCGCGTCCGAACGCAGGGTGACGTAGAACCACTCGTCTTCTGGCGCGTCGGGTTTCATCTCATAGCGAGGCGCCTCGCTGGGAGGTTGCTGGTCGCCGTTGGAGTAGTAACGGTTGCTCGCTGCGGACGCCGCAAAGTAGGAATGGTCACTCAACGCACGCTGGTAACCGGCGGCTTCGCGGAAGAACAGCTCACGCTTGGCCGGATCGCTCTCATCGAGCAGCCAGGCGCGAGTGATCTGCGATTCCGCCAGCCGCTGCGCCAGCGCTAGTTCTCGTGTGACCGGTGCGAACAATCGTTCACGGTTGAGCTGAACCACATTGCGCGCATAGGCTTCGCCAAAACGGTTCTGCACGCCTTGCAACGCTTCACGGCCGACCAGTACAGCCACGCCGATTGCCAGCAGGAAGGTCAATAGCAACGCCAGCAGTGATTTGCCGCGTAATCCCAGTGCTGCCATGGTGAGCTTGACCTTCCCTTGTGATTGCTGCCGACTTTGACACCAAAGTGTCGTGCCGGGCGCCGAAAAAGCGCGATTATCCGGTATTAGGCCAGTTGCCACCAGAGGCGCTTCGCCACACAAAAACGGAGCCTTTCGGCTCCGCTATGCTTTGCTACTGGGCAAGTTTCTTGTATTTCACCCGATGCGGCTGAGAAGCTGCATCGCCGAGGCGCTTCTTGCGGTCGGCTTCGTACTCGGTGTAGTTGCCTTCGAAGAATACGATGCTGCCGTCATCCTCATAGGAGAGGATGTGCGTGGCGACGCGGTCGAGGAACCAACGATCGTGGGAAATCACGATGGCGGCGCCGGGGAAATCCAGCAGCGCTTCCTCCAGGGAACGCAGGGTTTCCACGTCGAGGTCGTTGGAGGGTTCGTCGAGCAGCAGCACGTTGGCGCCTTCTTTCAGCGTCAGCGCCAGGTGCAAGCGACCACGCTCACCACCGGAAAGGTCTTTGACGAACTTCTGCTGGTCGCCGCCCTTGAAGTTGAAGCGCCCCACATAGGTGCGCGACGGGACTTCGTAGTTGCCGATGCGGATCATGTCGGCGCCATCGGACACGGCTTCCCACACGGACTTGCTGCCGTCGAGATCGTCGCGGCTCTGGTCGACGCAGGCTACCTGCGCCGTGTCGCCGATCTCGATGCTGCCAGAATCCGGCTGCTCCTTGCCCATGATCATGCGGAATAGCGTCGACTTGCCCGCACCGTTGCCGCCAATCACGCCAACAATGGCGCCCTTGGGCATGCTGAAGGAAAGGTCGTCGATCAGTACGCGGTCGCCGTAGCCCTTGGTCACATTGTGGAAATCGATGACCTTGTCACCCAGGCGCGCGCCGGCGGGAATGTAGATTTCGTTGGTCTCGCTGCGCTTCTGGAATTCCTGCGACTGCAGTTCTTCGAAGCGCTGCAGGCGGGCCTTGGATTTCGCCTGGCGCGCCTTGGCGCCTTTACGCACCCACTCCAACTCTTCCTTCATGGCTTTTTCATGGGCCGATTGCTGCTTGGATTCCTGCGCCAGGCGGTTGGATTTCGCTTCCAGCCAGCCGGAGTAGTTGCCCTCATAGGGGATGCCCTGGCCGCGGTCGAGTTCGAGAATCCAGCCGGCCACGTTGTCGAGGAAGTAGCGGTCGTGGGTGATCGCGACGACAGTGCCGGTGAAGTCATGGAGAAAGTGCTCCAGCCAGGCGACCGAGTCAGCGTCCAGGTGGTTGGTCGGCTCGTCCAGCAGCAGCATGTCAGGAGCCGACAGCAGCAGACGGCACAGCGCTACGCGGCGCTTCTCACCACCGGACAGGTGTTCCACCTTGGCATCCCACGGCGGCAGACGCAGGGCATCGGCGGCGACTTCCAGTTGGCGCTCCAGGTTGTGGCCGTCACTGGCCTGCAGAATGGCTTCAAGCTTGGCCTGCTCGGCGGCCAGCTTGTCGAAATCGGCATCGGGTTCGGCGTAGGCGGCATAGACCTCGTCCAGGCGTGCCTGGGCATCCTTGATGCTGCTGACGGCTTCCTCGACCACCTCGCGCACGGTCTTGTTCGGATCGAGCTCGGGTTCCTGCGGCAAATAGCCGACATTCAGCTCAGGCATCGCCCGCGCTTCGCCGTCGAACTCTTTGTCGACCCCGGCCATGATCTTCAACAGGGTGGACTTGCCCGAGCCGTTGAGGCCGAGCACGCCGATCTTGGCGCCTGGGAAGAACGACAGGGAAATGTTCTTGAGGATTTCACGCTTCGGCGGAACGACTTTGCCGAGCCGATGCATGGTGTAGACGTAAGAGCCTGTTTTGCCTGTTTTGTCACTTTTGGACATTGTGTTATTCGCCTTTAGTCCTGTTTTTTCAGTGCTTGAATGGTGGCAACAAGCACTAAAATTCGGAAAAGTAAAACGTCAGGTTTTGTGCTGACCAGTCGATGCCCATGACTATACTTAAAAAAGTTATGTTTTATGAGGGGGCAACATGGGTTTACAGGTCATAGAGCAGGTGGTGAATGCTGCTCGAAGAAAGCTGCTGGTGCAAGACTACATCCCGGTCTACTACCCCAACCTATACATCACCATGGAGCACTCCGGCAGAGCCCTCGAAACGACCAAGAAGTACCTTGAGCATCTGGCTGTATTTGAGGAGTTTCTGGCGTTTTCATCCATTGATCTGATTTCTAACCTCGAACAGCGCCCTCACAGCCGGTACCTGACAGACAGTGAGCTTTCTAGGTTTGTGTCGGACGCGGGGTTTAGCAAGGAAACCTTGGCCATGAAGTATGCGGGGATGCGTTTGCATCCGACTGCCTACAAATCCGTTGGCAAAGTCCATGCGCAGCAGCGAATCGAGGCGGTACGCGACTATCTGGCGTTTCTCTATGACAAGTTAGGTGATCACTCAACACGATATGAGGCGGTTGAAGATCTGAAGAAGCGCATCAACCGCAAGATCAAAGCGGCCAGCCCTGCGTGGAAAAAAACGCGAACGGACGAAATGAAAGGGCTTACGAGTCAGGAGCGAACTCGACTGCTGGAAATCATGCATCCGGATAGCGCAGAGAACCCCTTTTCAGATGAAGCCATCAGGCTGCGTAACTACATCATTTTGCTGTTGGGTCTCGACATGGGGCTGCGACGCTCCGAGATGCTGCTGGTCAAGATCAGCGATATTCACTGGCACAGTCGTCAACTAGCGGTGGTCAACCTAGAGGATGAGAGCCTCGATCCACGAACCATGGCCCCGCAATTCAAAACCAACGAGCGCATGCTGGTGATGACCGATGACCTGTATGACGCAATTACTGAGTACGAATCGAAATATCGCCACAGAAAGCCCCGTAACGGCGCATCGCAAGCGAGAAGGCATCCGTTTTTGCTGGTGGCGCACAAGCGAAATGAGGGCGGACCTCTGACCATCAAGGCAGTGGATGGCGTTCTGTCCAGGGTCCGAGAAGTAGCGCCGGAACTGGCTCATGTGCACACGCATATTCTGAGGCATGACGCGGTCTACACGATGCTGGAAAGCATGCGAGAGGAGCTGGCAGCGCTCACGCCGGAGGATCGCACCACACAAATACAAAAGACCCTCACATGGATGTTCGGTTGGAGTCCCGACTCGAACATGCCCGGCCTCTACGGCGCGAAGTTCTGGAAGGAGGAGGCAGACAAAGCGATACAGAAACGGGCCGAGCGGTTTACGGGCAACCGTCAGAAGGCCGGCACGACACAAGGAGGTTCAGAGTGAACATCGCCGTCGAAGCACTTCAGGCTCCCACGAAGGACAGCCTCAATGCATGGCTGAACACGCCTCGCCTGGCCAAATGTGGGGAAGTTTTCACACCGACTCACCCCATGTGGAAACCGGATAAATCGGCTAATCACTCAGTCAACTGGGAAGCGGCTATTACCTGCGTCTCGCCGGATTGGCAGCCCTGGTTGCACGCCGCCCTGGCGTACCGAATGGCCAATCTGGAAGCGGGTACGGTTGCTAACGCCACAAGTGCGTTGTCGCGGGCTGCTCAGGCCGGGATTGACCCGCTCAACGAGGACCACCTGATCTCTCTGCGGGAGCGCTTGAACAGTTGTGAGTTTAGTGTCATTGCCGCTTTCATGGCGTTTTGGCACGACTGCGAATCCCTCGAACAGCGCCCGTCGCAACCCCTGATCGATGCCTACCAAGCACTGCCCAGGAAAAAGCGCTCCAGCAACGATGTGATCCTCAGACTGGATCCCGAACAAGGCCCGTTCACGCAGGTAGAGCAAGACGCGCTGCACCAATGGATACATGAGCAGTTTTGTCACGGGCAGTTAGATTTCGAGAAGTACCTTTATCTGCGCATTTTGATGATCTACGGGCAGCGTGGCGCTCAGGTGCGAATGATGATTTTTGGTGATTTCACGAAGAGCGATCAGGGCTGCAAGGTCAGGTTTCATTGGGCAAAGCAAAAAGACGACGAGGCGGGTTGGCGAGCAAAGTCCGAAACATTCAGTCTGGATGAGGACCTCTACAACACCGTGCAGGCCTACAAGGCAATGGTTCTAGCGCAACTCTGGCAAACGTATCCAGACGGTGCCGACTGGAATACAGCCATTAAGAATGTGCCCCTTTTTCGTCGGAAGCTGGATGATGAAGTAGGACCTATGGAGCGGGTGAATCCCCCTGTTTTGCTCGATAGCCCTCTTCAAAAAGACCTCGAAGACGCGCCGCAGCCGACCTTTCATGTCGGATCAGGCACGACCACGTTTTGGCTTGGGCGCATCGAGCGTATGGAGGGTTTTCCGATTTCGCCTCGCACCCATCAGCCGCTGAAAGTGACGAGGGGGCACCGGTTCAGGCATACCCTCGGCACGGACCTTTCCAATGCGGGGCTGGATGAGTGGACAATGGCCAGCGCATTGATGCATAAAAATACTCAGACAGTGCGAAAGTATCGAGCCGTGTCGCCGGAGTTGCTGGCGTTGATCGACGCGAAGATGAGCGACCATCTGGCCTTGGTTGTTAATGCGTTCACCGGGATCATCGTCACGGATCGCAACTCAGCGAAAAACGGGGATCGAGCAGATCGACAAATCGAGGATGTGGCAGTGTGCGGTGCCACTGCCGCCTGCCATCTCGATGCGCCGTACACCTGTTACGCATGCGGAAAATTCCAACCCCTTCTGTACGCCAATCACCGTGAGGTCCTTGAGCGATTGGAACGTCGTCGGGCGCAAACCATTGCCACGGATAAAACGACCGGTGTGCTCTGGGATCGGGCCATTCTGGCTTGCCGCAAGGTGATTCTGGATTGTGAGGCCATGCTCCGATCAGGGAGGAAAGCCGAATGACCGATGCGTTTTATTCTGAACCGACGAACAACATTGTCGATTTTAAGCCCAGGAGCCAACTGGCTGCGGACGATCAGCTCGCGGCGTTTATCGAATGGGCAAAACAGACCCTGCCCAAAGGCATTCCCAATCGAGTGCACGCGAGTATTCGCTGGGAAGACGGCAGTTGGCACTCGCATGGCATCCATTCCTGTAGTTTCACGGCGCACGGGTCGACCAAAGTTGCCCCAAAGGCGATGCAGGCACCCTTCATCGAGTTCGCCAAAGCCACGGTGGTGTACCGGCGGGTGTATTTGCAGAGAAAGTCACTTAATAACCTGCTGAATGCCCTCAAGGCGCTGGAAGTCGCCCTGTTCGAGTTGACCGGCACGCGGGATGTGACGCGGGCGTCCGCCGCTGTCTGTAATAAAGCGTGCGAGTACATGAACCGTCACTGGACGAAAGGCAACACCGCATACCAGCACGGCCGGGCACTTGAGGCCCTCATCACCCTGATGCGGGACAAAAAACTGCTCAAGTCGGATTTCCGGTGGACTACTCCGCTGACGCTGAGGCCGAGTGGCACGCTCAAGCAGCAAAAAGCGGATCAGGAACAAAAGCTGCCCAGCCCTGACGCGATCAGAGCCCTCGGGCAAGTGTTCACTAACGAATTGACTCGCCACCTTGATATCGTTGTGACATCCGCCTGTGCACTGTTGCTGAGTGCACCCAGTCGCGTGGGTGAATTGGCGGATGTTGAATTGGATTGCCTAGTATTCAAGGAGGATACCCAAGGCAATCGGCGCATGTTTCTGCGCTGGTACGCGGAAAAGATAAACCAGATGACGCTGAAGCCCGTCGTTAAGCCTGAGATGGAGCCGGTCGTCGAGCGGGTCATCACGTTACTGAAACCGATCACCAATGAGGCGCGGGCTTACGCCGCCTGGCTGGAAGACCATCCTGATGAGTTTCCACCCCATGAAGGACTGCCACCCAAGGGGCCTGATGAACCGCTCACGTACGCCGAAGCCTGTGCCGCGCTGAAACTCACCGTTCATGAGGACTACAGCCCGCGAAACGTATTCTATGCCAAGTTCCTGAAATCCTTGGAGAAGAAAAAGGCGGTCAGCCCCGCCGCCCGAGCCCTCTTGACCGAGATCCGTGACGGGTGGAAAAACTCAAGGGAGAAGATCTTCGTCGAGGGCAGGCCAGGAGTCCAGGGTGTTGAGCTTGACGACCGGTGTGTGATCACGCTGCGCAAGCTCAATGTGCTGTTGCGGGAGAAGTATCTTCCAAAGGATTTCCCATACACCACGCCGTACACGGAGGGCAAAGCTCGTGTGAAGTACCGTGATGCGTTGTTCACCGTGCGCACGGGAGCACTGACTGAAGACTCAGGTCACGCTGTTGTGAAACACGGGTTTGGCGTGGAGATCGCGGCGAACGCTGGCCGATTGAATGTGCAATTAGGCGGTACGACCAACCTGAAAAAGAAAAGCCTGTTCGAGCGATATGGCTACCCCGGCGTCAAGGTCAACACGCATGCGTTTCGGCACGAATTGAACACGCGGATGCACCAGGCCGGTCTGTCGCAACTCCTGATTGACGCCTTCTCCGGGCGCACGACGATGGGATCGGTCTACAACCATGAAACCATCGAGGAACGCACCCAAGGGGTTGCGGCTTACCACCCCAAAACGAAGCACAGCACCGCTGCTCAGCGTCTGGACAAGGTCAAAACCAATCAGCCTCTGAATCTTGCTGATGTAAGAGAACTGCACGAGGGCGAGCAGGACCGCATTATCCATCAAACCCATCTCGGCGTTTGTGTTCACAACTTCGCATCCGAGCCCTGCCCGAAAATGGGCGCCTGTTTGGACTGCGGGCGGCTCGGTTGCGTCAAAGGGGATGACGTGAAGCTGGGCAATCTCAGGGAAGAATGCGACGACCTTAAACGCCGCCTCGATAAAGCCATGGATGCGCAGTCTCGCGGTGTTTTTGGGGCATCGGAGTCGGCCAAAAAACTGAGTGAGAAGCTCTTTAAGTGCGAGGTGCTCATTCAAACGCTGGAAAATCCAGAAATCGAAAACGGTGCCATTGTGTGGAACGCCGATAACGGTTGGACGCTGACCAAGAACGCCGCTGCAATGTCGGGGCTGATCGAAGGCAGATTCATTGAAGAGAACCAGGCGCAAGAGGCGTTACCATCGTTGGATGACGTCTTGGCTTTGCTGGATGAGATCGAGGGTTAACGATGGGGCATTTAACGCCAAAGGATGAGAAGCGCATCATTAAGCTGATTGAGGAATGGTCAGAGCCGAAGCTGACCTGGCCTTTGCTCGTTGAGGCCTGCAAAGAAAAACTGGGTATCAGTCGTGCTCGCCAGTCCCTGATGAAGCTACCTGCCGTAGATTTAGCGATGAAGAATTGCAAGGCGGCATTGAAGGCTCAGAAGCTGAAGCCGGGCTGGATTAGCGATATTCAGGCAGCCAACGAGCACATTGAGAAACTGACAGCGACCAATCAGAAGCTGTTTGCTGCTGTTCGAGATATGCGTAGCCGGTTTTTGATCTGGCAAGCCAATGCGGATATGCACGGGCTAACGCAATCGATGTTGGAGCGGCCGGTTTCACAGCTTCAAAAGAAGACCTGATCCGGTATTCATAAACTTATACCTGGAAAAGACTCATGGCAGCTAGCCCTGAAATCTGAGCACTCGGGACTGGTTTTAGAGGTCAATGATCAAGAACGGTTGGAAGCCCGACTCCTCCAGCGGATAGCCTCGCTGATTTGAAATGATCCGCGTCCCATTCAGCTCAAAGTCGACCGAGGTGTGCGTATGACCGTGGATCCAAAGTGCCACTCGATCGCCCCCTATCAGATGCTCCCAATCGTTCGCGAACGCCGCGTCCAGGATGGTGCCTGCATGAGGGTTTTCCTCCAGCGAACGCAGTGTCGGGGCGTGGTGCGTGATTACTACAGTTGGGCCGTTGAGAGGCTCAGAGAGCTTTCCTCTAAGCCAATCATGAGTCTTCTTCGCCTGTTCAATCAGGTCAGCCGGCCTGATGCGGCGGTAATTTTCCGTGCGAATCTTGCGAAAATCGCTCAGCTCCTGCTGCGCACTCAAAGCAGCTAGGCGTGAATTCCCGGTGGCGGCGAAATCAGTCCACATAGTCGCTCCAACAAAGCGCACCCCGCTGATCTTTACTTCATCCCGATCTAGGATATGAATGCGCTCGTCTCCAGCATCTCGCATCGCCTGAAGTGTCTTGCTGAGATGGCCACGGTAGTACTCATGGTTGCCCGGCACGTACAGCACTTGGCAGTCGAATTCTTGCCGAGCCCACTCGATACCCTTGGTACCGAGGTCGATGTCGCCAGCCAGGATGACCACATCGGCGTCGCTCACTTTAGGCGCAAAGGGCGCGAATTCATTGTGGAGGTCAGAGAGCGGGTGTATCCGCATCGGGTGCTCCTATTGCCTATGGTAGCGGTTGAGCCTGCTGATACGGCTTGTGGGCTCGATCAGTACTGAGCGACGTGGCGTTTACGCTCATAGCGTGAAGTCTAACGACGAACTGAAAAACGGCTGATGGAACGCAATCATCCTTCGCCGATATTCATCATCCTGAGCGTCGTTTACCAGGCACTCTTCGAGGCGCCCCAGCGAGAAAACTTGATCGGCGGACGGGTAGTGTCTGAGCAGGCTTTTCGCATAGCTGCGAATGTCATCAGGTAGCTCGGTGTTGCGAGCGAGGTCGCGGAGAAAAGCTTCGGTCTTGATGACACTCCGGGTTCTTTCATGCGGAAGGGTCAAAGCGGCTACCTCCTTATTCAGTTATTCCAATCTACGAGACCAGAACGGGCAAGTCGCGCGCTTACCCTAATTTGTCCGCGATTCGAAGTGGTGCGGCTTATGGATTTTCAACCCTACAATCAGTTCTTTCCCCAATAGTTGTCTTTGCTGGCCAGACCAAAATCTCCGGAAGCAAATGGCTGATCATCATCGAACATACCATTGACCATGCGCTCCCGACGCAACCCACTCAGCACCCCGAAAAAGCAGGGCTCACAGAGATGCACCCGGTAGTGCTCCCCATCATGCTGGGAGCCATATCCCCATTGGGCTTCAAGCTTGCCGTATTGGGGACCATAGTCGGGAATACGCGTGCCAGAGCGGCACACGTCGCAGATCACATCCTCAACGACATCGACCAATGCCTGCGACTTAATTTCCATGCACACCTCACAATTACGTTCCACACGACGCCGGCCGGTTATGGATTCATGAACACCAACATCATTGGATCAGCCTCGACTGGCTGAGCATCAAAAACAAGCCAGTAACTGCTGCCGATAATGCTGGGAAAAGCTGACCTGGTAAGCGGGCTCAATTGCAATGCTACCCAGCGAGATGATGTTCGTAGGCTGCGATCCAATACCCGGTTCTGCACCACCTACCCCCGCACCGTCGAAGCCTTCGACATGACCCAAAGCACCCATCGGCTCAGACCTGAAGCCTGGATTAAAACCAGGCATCTGCACATCGCTCAAAACTGCCAGGTCATCAGGCAAGTCATCTGAAATTCGCTCCGCAAAGCCCTGAAGCGTCGGTTCCGCCAACATGAATAGCCATGCCTGGTCGTCGGACTCACCTGTGCGCCGCAGCACTCGCCCCAGCACTTGCCGGTAATGCAGTTCGGTGCGGATACGGCTGAGATAGCAGCACACTTGCAGGCGGGGAATGTCGGTGCCTTCGCTGATCATTCCGACGGCCACAATCCAGCGGCAGGCGCTGCTCCGGAATGCATTGATCACCTGCTGCGCATCCGGGTTTTTGTTGGTCACGATGCGGCACTCCTCACCCATGGCTTCCAGTGCGAGTGCAACTTGCAGGGCGTGTTCGATGTCTGTGGCCACCACCAAACCAGCGGCATCAGGTTTGATCTGGCGTAGCTCGTTCAGCTTGCTGCAGCCAAGATCGAGGATTGGATTGATCACCTCGTCATGACGCAAAATTTCCTCATAGGTAACAGGTGACTCCCCTAGAAGCTTGGCGATGCTGGGAAACAACTTCACGGAGCTATCCGCGCCAAGCTCTTCCGTAAGTTTCACCTCCTGATTATCGAGCAACACAATGCGAGGTGATCGGCACACGTTGTCGGCGATGGCATCTTTCAAGCCATAACGGTAATCACAGATCAAATACCCGTCGGGCGAAGAGTAGCGAGCCAATGCGATGGCCTTGTCGTCCGAACGCCAGGGCGTGCCAGACAGGGCCAACGTGAAGGCAGCCCGATCCTGAATCCGATGCAGTATCTGCTGTCCCCAGGCATTGCTGAGCAGCGGATCGTGGCCGGCGCAATGGTGGATCTCATCGAAGACCACGAACACCCGGTAGTCATCGAGAAGCTGCCAGAATCCCTCATCACGGTATTCCATGGACTGATAGGTATAAGCCGCGCCCACGGCACCTATCTGGCCGTCGAGACGCCTGCCTAGCACAGCCGCAAAGGTCGAACGAAAACCCTCCACGACCTGGCAGGACGGCGCAAAGCACAGCACCAAATCGATTCTTTCCTGCTCAAGCATCCGGCTGGCCAGTTCTGCGGCCATGCGCGTCTTTCCGGCTCCCGGCGTTGCCTGGCAGAAGAAGTGCGGCGTGACGGTAAAGTGCTCCAACGCCCGAGTAATGCAGCTGATCTGCCAGCTCCGTAGCGAGCTGCTCATCGTGGTGCAGCGAGCGTTTTGAGGGTCTTTTCGATGGCGCGCAGATGCCCCAAGAGGCGAGAACTGCGATCCCTGGCTTCCAGGTAATCGCCTTCAAGCTTGTCCCGTAAATGCGGCATTTCGTCCAGAAGCAGTTTGAATCGCTCTGCCTCGCCCATTGAAGTGAGAAAGTCCAAGCGGATTTCCTTGTGGAGCGCTTCCAACTGCAGATCCGTATTGGCTGACGACTTAAGCGGCAAAGCTTCCACATCGCGTACCGTTGTGCCTGGCTCGGGCACTCTGGCATCCATCAGGTTGTTCTCAAAACCGTTGTCGATCAGTTCGAGTTGCAGATGTGTTGGAATCGGCTGCAGGTGATAAACCTGCCCTCGAACACGGCGGTCCTCGTCCGGTGAAACCCAGCCCGCGCGCACTAATCGGCGAATCTGCTCATACACATAGCGGCGCACATCGGCGATACGGAATTGTGTGCCACTCAAGCTAGCCGCATAGGCATCGCGCAGTTCGCGGGTCGTAAACGATGTGCGCCCTGGCTCCTGAAGCAGCTCATACAGACGCCTGTCAAAGATAAACGAGGCCGATTTCATTGAGGGCACCAGAAGAAATAGCGCGAAAATGCGGATTATAATCCGTGGCCTGTACGTCCGCAAACGCACGATATTGCCGTCTCAAGTTGAATTGAGACGGTCATGGATAAGTTGGCGAAGGCGTTAGGGGAACGCATCCGAATGCAGAGGAAGGCCTGCCGGATTTCCCAGGATGCACTGGCGCTGGCGTGCAGTCTCGACCGCAGCTATGTAGGCCGGATCGAGCGAGGCGAGGTCAACATCACGGTCGAGAAGCTGTACCGCATCGCCAGCCAGCTGAGCTGCGATCCAGCGTCTTTACTGCCTCCAGTGACGGAGTTACAGGGTTAGTCGATCCTAGAGCTCAGGAAAACCCACGGCAGGCCATCTTCGCACTGTTCCTCTACCTTGCCGGCCAGCAGCATCTCATCGGCGGACGAGGGCGGCCTTGCCTGCTGACGATCAGGCTTTCCACGACTATGGGGATAGCGATGAGAATCAGGCATGACAACTGACGCTAAGAATGAGCCTGCCCAACCCCGCGAAGCAGCCATGGCCAAGCTCCGCCGACTGCAGCAATCACCACGTTACTGCAGCTTCTGCAGCCGAGAGGCAATCAATGAGTTCTCCAAGGTAAAGCCCTGAGCCCTCGCAGGTAAGCATAGGCCGGGGATGTCTAGCGGAGCGGAGGTAGTCCACACCTTATCCATCAGGCTGGTGTTGATCATTCCGGCGGCTCAAGTTGTGCCGCAAACCCCTTCAACGTGCCAGCCAAGAACTGACGGTACTCATCGGGTGTAGCGATGATCCCCATCGTTGAATATTCAATTGTTTCCGCACTGGTCTGAATTTGGCCATGGCCTCTGTCGAAATGTACGTCCTCTTGGGGCAGCCATTCCAACGATTTACTCCACGCAGCGAACTGACGAAGGCTGTCTGAGCCTTCCAGTCCGACCTCGGCGATGTACTTGACCAATACCGGAATACCATCGTCGGCGCTTCTCGCCCCGGCAAAGCCCTCGATGATTACCGCACCACAGACTTCCCAAGAGTCATCTGACTGAATGGCAAACACGTTTTGCAGCAGGTCGGTCCGATTTTTTTTGACGGCGTTGTACTTTCTTCGCAACTGCACAACCTTTTCACCGCAGACCTTCTTTCTGTTGGCCACCTCTCGGGGATCTCCCGGCGGAAGCATCCACCTGAGTTCACCAATGAATAGCGTTTTGCTCTGCGGATCCACGAGAACCAGATCCAATTCTTCGGTCACCCCGCCCAACGCTACGTGGAAGTTGGCTCTATACAAAGGCCACTTGGTATTGATCTTTGCCAGAAGATCCTGAACCATTTTTTCTTCAAACAGCCCGCTTTGAGCATCAAACTGTGTCGGCTCCTGACGGGCCTGCAGAGTGAGCAGATTGCGCTCTAGATGGGAGGTGATGATGTGAATGCAGGGCAGCGCGAACTTGCCGCCTGCTAGCTTTATGAAGGGTTGGAGCGCAGGATCGGGGACGACTACTTGATTTCCAAATGTGAGACGGTCAACGAATGAGGCTACAGCGTATTCGTCGATGGAAGACATTTCGATCAGATCACTTATCAGTTGCTCTCGGCTCAGAACCAATACCAGCGATTCGTCACCGCCGCCCCTCAATTTATATCTCCTGGCACCAAATTCCACGGCGGTAAGGTGGTACATGCACCTTATCGCTAAGGCGTTCAGCAGAAGAGTAGTTTCCTCACGACCTCCCCACTCGAATACCCAACCATCAGGAATGAGAAAAGGTTGCTGACAGAGATCTAGCGCAAGCTGATGGGCGAGGTGTGGTAGGTAGTCATAGCGCAGAACTCGATTTTTTAACGTCACCGTCTCCGTAATTTGCCTGACAACGAACGGCAGATCACCGGTTGCCTTCATCCAAGCGTGCAAGATCACGGAGTATGTAATGACTCCTGGCTCGATATGACCTATCCCTTCTAGCACGGAATAGGAGGAATCGTGGTAGACGTCATCAGTCACTTCTAGCTGGATGGCATTATTTACTTGTTTTAAGACCACCTTCCCACCATAAACCGAAGAGATGATCTGCATAGCCGCGCTGTACTTCACACCCTCCTGAATGATGGCAATCGCTCGGCTGCACAAAATGTCAGATGTTTTTCGAGGGACTTCATGATTTGAATCCGTCTTGATCTCGGCTTTTGCCCGCAGAAGTGCGTGTTTGAGGGAGTATTTGAGCCGGTCGACCAGGCCTTCGAGTTTCTGGATCTGTGAGTCGTCTTGGGCAGCATTTCGGAACATCCAGATTTGATGATCCTCGAACGCTGTCAGCAGATACCAGGCGACAAGCGTCCAGTCCAAGTGTGGTAAATCAAGTGAAAGGTATTTTTCATCCACAAGCCTTTCGACTTTCTCAAGCAGCGTTTTATCCACTGACATCATTTCCGTATGGCTAGTGCTAAGTCCGCTTGGCTGCTTCGGCAGCGTCGCGATTGACAGACGGGGGGGCTTGTAATTGTGCGCCTGGCGACCTTCTCTAATCGAGCCCCAGCCACCAGCTATCTCCTCAGAGGTTGCCACTAGCTTGCAAACACATGCCCCGTACCTGCAGCTATCGGCCAAAAGCTGCCTGTCGTTGAGTGCAATTTTTGACTCATGGCTGCCAGCAACGGCAGCAGTTAAAATGCTCAGAGACGATCACTCAACGAGCAATAGACCTAGTTTGTTCGACCGAGCTAGATTAGTAAAAGCTCTTTCACTTTTTGCTTGATTTCAGCAGGGCTTTCTTCAAATCCGTATTTACCGGCATTATCTTTAGAAGAGTTATATCCCAAGAAATAACCATTGTATTGAAAGTAGTTAGTGTCAATTTTTCGCCTGCTTGGCTTGCCTTTTTCCAGCATATCCAGAAGCGTTTTTAAGTGTGAGCGTGTTAGCCAGAATTTTAGAAGTAATCCGCTCCCTAGCACTTCAGTGCCGATCATTGGAGCTGCTTGAAAGCCCAAGGCCTAGCTCAGGGCTAGTCGTCTACACCAGTTCCGCTATGTATGCTGAAGGGGGCCCAACCACTCTACCTGACCAGCAACCTCAAGCGCTTCGGCGAATTCAACCTCAAGCTAAACCGGCCACCGGAGCCCTGGATCAAGGACTCGGTGTTCCAACAAGCTGCCGGCTCGCTGCGGGTGATCAGACCTAGCCAGCTAGATACCGAGAAAACGCCATGATCAACATTCCTCCCGCATCCTTCCGCCTTACACCGTACGGCGAAGTGGACGCCGTGGCGTTGGAAAACCTGCGCGACAGCTTCGACACCTCTCAACTGCTCCGGCTGGTTGATCGCTTGGACGTCTGCTTGGTGGAACTGGGTGGAATCACCTCCATTCGCGACGAGCTACTGAGATTGCATGCGATGGCTCTGACGATAGTTGAGGGCATCGCTCTTACGGTGCCTGCCGAGAGTGCTTGTATCTGGACAGAAGCCCAATCTCTACAGATGGATCTTGAGGCACTGGTTTCTTGGGCGCGCTCCGCTCAGCTCATCATTGCGCCGCTGATCAATCTTGCTCCACAGCACGAGGCATGAGCGCTCTCGCCGATTTCGACGAGGCTCAACTGTTTCTGACCATGGCTGGAATCGCCCGTAAGTAGATCAATTCACCAATCAGTTCTACGAGTGTCTGAGTAATCACAGCCGCCGCGGCCAGCGCGCGAATGGACTCCGGGAGCGCTAGGGCCAGGGGAAGCACTACAAGCGAGTTGCGAGTGCCTGAGCTAAAGGCCACTGCCCGTGCGGCAGAAGCCTCCAAGCCAAATAGCCGGGAGCTGAGTACGCCGAGGGCCGGAGCGAGTAGTAGAAACGCTCCGTATACCGGAAGCAACGGCGCCAGGATGTCGAGTTGGTACACGACAGCCGCGATCTGCGAACCCACCACCACGATTAGAACCAGGGCCATTGCAGGCACTGGCAGCCAGGCCCAACCTGCGCTCCATGCGCGAAGCAGCAGAGATCGGCGTCCGCCAAATTCGGTGAGCACAGCCGCTACCAAGGGTAGGACGATCAGTAACAGGAAAGCTTCTGCGAAGGGCCACAG
>JAKUTK010000109.1 GCA_022448005.1 Pseudomonas sp. | reverse complement strand
CCCCGATGATCAGTCGGGGACTATTGCCCACAATGAGGCAGCAGTCGAGATACAAGGAGCGAGCTTGCTCGCGAAGCTTTTGATGCTTGATATATAAGCTGTAGCGCCCGCACTTATCCGCCATTTTGCTAGCAAGCGAGGCTCAACCCTGCCTCAGTCCTGCCGATATTTCGCAGCGCCGCGCATCCCTCGCCTGTTGCAGATGCGGCGGCCGCACGCCGGGGATCGGCTTGGCCAAGCGAATCTTCAGGAACTCGGTAACGTCCGCATTGAGGCCCCGCCCGCCCCCATAAGGAAAGTTGTTGTCGTTGGTCACCAGCAAGGTGCGCGCATCCAGCGGCAGCACGCTTTCGATGGTCACGTAGGGAAAGGTGAACGACCGCTGGCCGTCACCATTCAGGTCGTCGGGGTCGGCCAGCTGCATGAGGTCGACCACTTCGGTCTTATGCACGGCACCACCACTGGCGACACCACGGATGTCGATCAGGTAGATCTTCTTGAACGGGGTGCCGTTGGTAGCGGTAGCGCCATTGCGCTCGATGACCAGAAAGCGTGTCTCGTCGATCGCGGTCATGTCTCCGATGGCGTGCTCCGGCGCCTGCAGGCGATAGAAGAACACCTTGCCTGTATAGCGCTCCTGATCGATGTCGAACTCGTTGATTCGCAGTGTGCCGGCCGGATCGCCATTGACGGACTTTTCCAACAGCGCGTACAGCCGATCGCCGCGTGGGTTGATCGCCATGCCTTCGAATCCACCTGACCCACCTAGGTTGGCGGTTGCGCGCCCAGCCACAACATCCGCGTGCTGCGGCGCGTAAACGCCCGGTAGTGAGATGGCGCTACGGGTAACGGTGCCGGAGGCATCGGTCTTGACCAGATACGGACCGAACTCATCACCAAACCACATGGCGCAGTTCTTGTCGCGGCGCACCGACTCAACATCCAGGTCGGCGCCCGTCAGCAAACGACCGAAATCGATGGCACTGTCTACGCGCGGCTTGGAGCCGTCGTTGTAATAGAATCGGTAGTCGGCCTGAATCGGCAGTTCCAGCTTTTGATTAATGTCGTTAAGTGTCAGGCGCGACGGATGATTGAAGCGAGCCAGCGGCGCACCGCTGAGATAGTCGCTGGCGCTGACATTACCGCTGCCGCCGCTGGCCGTGCGGAAATCCGGCCGCACGCTGTAGAGCCGCAACAGCGTATCGGCGGAGTTCGTTTGCCCACCGAAGCCGTTATCGGTCATGAATATGAAGCTGTTTTCATCAGCGCCCGGCAGCACGGCGGAAAAGCCCTGGACCGGCTGGCGGTTTTCATAGGGTGGCGCGAAGGTGCCGTAGGGGTTCGCGTTGGCCATCTGACCCGACGTCGGGCCGTCGGAGAACGTATCAGCAGGCATCATCGCCCAACCCACCAGGGTATTGGTGGCAGCCATGGCGGGGGCAGAGATCGCGGCGGCAAACGCCACGACCAGCGGCTTCGGGATTCGCATGTTGGGTGTCTCCATCCGATTGGAGCCTGCGCCGTGCGACATGCGCGGCGCTCTGGCACCGGAGAACCACCTTAGAAAGTCACTGTGTCAGGAATATGGCTATAGCTGAAAAATCGCCATAAGGCTGGCGGCGCACCCATAAAAGCGCCGAGCGGCTCGATCCAACAACACTGGCCAATACCCACTGCGGTCGGTTACTCATCCTCCAAGTCGCAAGGCTCGTCCTTCGTTTCATGCTTGGTGCCGCCCCAATAAAGGGAGCGCTTAGCGAATACCGCACCCTTCTGGTTCAGCAGTACAGGTGGGCTAAAGCCCGCCCTACCCACGCAATCCGTCGGTAGCGTGGCCTGAAGCCCGTCGAAAGCCTCTTGTGGCGCTATTGCGCAGCTCTTCGTTGGTTGCTGGCACGCAATCTGCTATGGCCTAAGCAAAACCTGCCGACCCATTTGGCAGCGTCTCCCGCGGTCAACGAAGACCATCAGCCACGAGTGGCACGGGACGGGTGCACCGAGCAACGTGGCTCGCACATCACCCCCACATTCCATGAATACCAGGCAAAGGCGCCTGGAGCTGCTCGACAGCTCCAGGCGCCTTTTTTGTTTTTGTACGACGACGCCGCACGCGGTGTCGACGGAGGAACCGGTCATGAACGCAATCGTCACCCCGCTCAAAAGTGAAACGCTGGTCGTCATCGGCAATGGGATGGTGGGGCATCACTGCGTCGAGCAGCTGGTCGAGCGCGGCGCGCTGGGCCAGTACCAGATCCATGTGTATGGCGAAGAGCGCCAGCGCGCCTATGACCGGGTTCATCTCTCCGAGTACTTCGGGGGTCGCGATGCCGACTCCCTGGCCATGTGCGAAGCCGACTACTACGCCACCCACGGCGTGCACATCCACCTCGGCGTGCAGGTGCTGGAAATCGACCGCGAGCGCAAGGAAGTGGTCACCGCCGAAGGCCGCCAGGCGTACGACAAACTGATTCTGGCCACCGGCTCCTACCCGTTCGTGCCGCCGATTCCAGGCGCCGAAGGCAACTCACGCCTGGTCTACCGCACCCTGGATGACCTCGATGCCATCCGCGCCGCAGCCAGCAATGCCAAACGCGGCGTCGTAGTCGGTGGTGGGCTGCTCGGTCTGGAAGCCGCCAACGCGCTCAAGTCGCTCGGCCTCGAAGCTCATGTGGTCGAGTTCGCCCCACGCTTGATGCCGGTGCAGCTGGACGAGGAAGGCGGCGCCGCACTCAAGGCCCGCATCGAAGCGCTGGGCGTCGGCGTGCATCTGTCCCGCGCCACGCAGGAAATCGTCATCGGTGAGGAATACGCCTACCGGATGAACTTCAACGATGGCGCTGATGGTAGATGTAAGTATCTGGAAACCGATCTGATTGTCTTCTCCGCCGGTATCCGCCCGCAGGATGCGCTGGCCCGCAGCGCCGAGCTTGAAATTGCTCCCCGCGGTGGCATCGTGATCGACGCTGACTACCGCACCAACGACCCGTCAATCTTCGCCATCGGCGAGTGCGCCTCCTGGAACGCCATGGTCTATGGGCTGGTCGCGCCGGGGTACACCATGGCGCGCAACCTGGCCGCCCTGCTCTGCGGCGAGCCGCACCAGCCCTTCAGCGGTGCGGACATGTCGACCAAGCTCAAGCTGCTCGGCGTCGATGTCGGCTCCATCGGCGATGCCCATGCCGCCACGCCTGGCGCCAAGAGCTATCGCTTCATCGATGAAACCAATGCCAGCTACCGGCGTCTGGTGCTGTCCGCAGACGGCAAGCGGGTGATCGGTGCCGTGCTGGTCGGCGACAACAGCTACTACGACACCCTGCTGCAATACGCGCAGAACGGCATCAAGCTGCCGGCCGACCCGTCCAGCCTGATTCTGCCGCTGTCCGATGGCGCACCGACCCTGGGCGCCGATGCGCTGCCGGACACCGCAACCCTCTGCTCCTGCCACAACGTCACCAAGGGTGCGGTGTGCTGCCAGGTCGACGCCGGCATCACTGATCTCGGTGAACTCAAAGCCGCGACCAAGGCCGGCACCGGCTGCGGTGGTTGTAGCGCACTGCTCAAGCAGGTCTTCGAGCATGAGCTGACCGCCCGTGGCGTCGAAGTAGACAAGAGCCTCTGCGAGCACTTTGCTCACACTCGCCAGGAGCTCTACGGCATCGTCCGCGTCGAAGGCATCATCAGTTTTGCTGAGCTGTTGGCCAAGCATGGTCGAGGTCATACCGGCTGCGACATCTGCAAGCCGGCGGTAGGCTCTATCCTCGCCTCCTGCTGGAACCAGCCGATCACCGATCCAGGCCTGATCCCGCTGCAGGACACCAATGACACCTTCATGGCGAACATGCAGAAGAACGGCACCTATTCGGTGGTGCCGCGCATCGCTGGCGGTGAGATCACCCCGGACAAGCTGATCGCTCTTGGTGCCGTCGCGAAGAAATATGACCTCTACACCAAGATCACCGGCGGCCAGCGCATCGACCTGTTCGGCGCTCAATTGCATGAACTGCCGGATATCTGGGGCGAGCTGATCGAGGCCGGTTTCGAGACCGGACATGCTTACGGCAAATCCCTGCGCACGGTGAAATCCTGCGTCGGCAGCACCTGGTGCCGCTTCGGCGTGCAGGACAGTGTCGGCATGGCGCTACGTCTGGAGGATCGCTACAAGGGCCTGCGCTCGCCGCACAAAATCAAGTTTGGTGTCTCCGGCTGCACCCGCGAATGCGCCGAGGCACAGAGCAAGGACATCGGCGTCATCGCTACCGAAAACGGCTGGAACCTGTACGTCGCCGGCAACGGCGGCATGCGCCCGCGTCACGCCGAGCTGTTCGCCACCGATCTCGATGACGAAACCCTGATCCGCTACATCGACCGCTTCCTGATGTTCTACATCCGTACCGCGGACAAGCTGCAGCGCACCTCGGTGTGGCGCGAATCGCTGGAAGGCGGCCTGGACTACCTCAAGGAGGTGGTCATCGATGACAGTCTGAATCTCGCTGCCGAGCTGGAGGCGCAGATGCAGCTGGTGGTCGACCGCTACGAATGCGAATGGGCCAACGCCATCAAGGATCCTGAGAAGCTCAAGCGCTTCCGCACCTTTATCAACGATCAGCGCGGCGACCCGGACATTCACTTCGTCAGGGAACGCGGCCAGCGCCGCCCCGCCCACGCATCCGAACTTCACCTGATTCCCGTCACCGAGGAGATGCTCTGATGAGCCAGTCCAATGCCGTACGCATGCAACCGAGTGAATCCGTCATCTGGCGCGCGCTGTGCAACCGTCGCGATCTGGTCGCCAACTCTGGCGTGGTCGCCTGGCTCGACGGTGAGCAGGTCGCACTGTTTCACCTGCCCGAAACCGAGACGGGCGAGCAGGTCTTCGCCATCGCCAACAAGGACCCGAAATCGGGCGCCAATGTCATCGGTCGCGGCATTCTGGGGCAGCTGAAAGGCGACCTGGTGATTGCTTCGCCCCTATACAAGCAGCACTTCCGCCTGGCCGATGGCAGCTGTCTGGAATATCCGGAACAGCAATTGCAGGTTTGGCCAGTACGCCTCAATGGCGATGCGGTGGAGATCGCCGCGGCCTGACCGCGGCCCGGCACAACGAGTAGCGATACGCCAACGGCAGGGATGCCCCTGCTTTGCCAACACAACCAGAGAACCGAAAAATGTCCTACATCGTTCCTTCGGAATTCGTCACCAAAATGGTCGACGCCGGCGAATCAAAGGTTTTCATGTCCACGCGGGACACGCTGATCCGTGCCTTCATGGCGGGCGCCATCCTGGCACTGGCTGCGGTGTTCGCCGTGACCATCACCGTGCAGACCGGCTCGCCGCTGGTGGGCGCAATGTTGTTCCCGGTCGGTTTCGTCATGCTTTACCTGATGGGGTTCGACCTGCTCACCGGCGTGTTCGTCCTCGCGCCGCTGGCCTTGCTGGACAAGCGACCGGGCGTAACCGTCAACGGCGTGTTGCGCAACTGGGGGCTGGTGTTTCTGGGTAACTTCGGCGGAGCGCTGACAGTCGCCTTCATGATGGCGTTCGTCTTCACCATGGGTTTCTCCACCGACCCGGGCCCGGTCGGCGAAAAGATCTCTCACGTGGGTGAGGCGCGTACGCTGGGTTACGCCGAGTTTGGTGCCGCTGGCTGGTTCACCATCTTTCTGCGCGGCATGCTGTGCAACTGGATGGTCTCGATGGGTGTGGTCGGCGCGATGATTTCCACCTCGGTCAGCGGCAAGGTCATCGCCATGTGGATGCCGATCATGTTGTTCTTCTTCATGGGCTTCGAGCATTCGGTGGTGAACATGTTCCTGTTCCCCTCGGCCATGATCATGGGCGGCAACTTCTCGATCATGGATTACATGGTCTGGAACGAAATCCCCACGGCGCTGGGCAACCTGGTCGGCGGTCTGGCCTTCACCGGCCTGACGCTCTACACCACCCACGTACGGACCGCACCGAAGCGCGCGCTGGTACGCTGAGTCGGTCGGACGGGTGGCGCGCGGCAAAGTATGCGCGCCGCCCGTGAGTTGCTTCTTATAGGCGCCAGCTTGGCTGGCGATCGCGCCACGCGGCTTGGGGTATCTCAATCGAATGCAGCTACGCAAAGATCGATTTTAGTAGGAGCGAGCTTGCTCGCGAACCGCCTCCGCTCGGCGGCTTGTGGATGAGCATTCCCCATTTAGCGCCATATACGTTTCAAAGGGCCGATCGATTTCATGAGCAGATGAGCACTGAACTCAAGGTCTCGGTGGGCCAACACACCGACAAGGGCACCAAGGAAACCAACCAAGATTTCCACGGCGTTTACATTCCGAAAGAGCCACAACTGAGCAGCAAGGGCATCGCCATTGCCTTGGCGGATGGCATCAGCAGCAGTGCCGTCAGTCACATTGCCAGCGAATCAGCCGTCAGCGGCTTTTTCGCAGACTACTACTGCACGTCCGACGCCTGGTCAGTGAAAACCTCGGCGCAACGAGTGCTGATGGCAACCAATTCCTGGCTGCACTCACAGGGGCAGCAGAGCCCCTATCGTTTCGATCCGGATCGTGGCTACGTTTGCACTTTCAGCGCGATGGTCATCAAGTCGACCACGGCGCATCTCTTCCATGCGGGAGACTCGCGCATCTACCGCGTCCAGGGCGCTGCGCTGGAGCAACTGACCAATGACCACCGCATGTGGGTCTCGGAAGACAAGAGTTACCTGAGCCGCGCTTTGGGCATCCACCCGCAGCTGGACCTGGATCACCGCGCCGAACCTGTAGAAGTCGGCGACACCTTTATCCTGGCCACCGACGGCGTCTATGAGTACATCAGCGCGTCGTCGATGCTCGGCGCTATCGCCCACAACATGGATGATCTCGATGCAGCCGCTCGGGCGATCGTTGCGCAGGCACTGGAACAGGGCAGCGACGACAACCTCACCGTGCAGATCCTGCGTATCGACACGCTTCCCTTGCAGCAGCCGGACGAGCTGCTGCAGCAACTGACCGAACTGCCCTTTCCGCCCATTCTCGAAGCCCGCGCGGCATTCGATGGCTACACCATCGTGCGCGAGGTGCACGCCAGCAGCCGCAGTCATGTGTATCTCGCCACTGATGATGAAACCCAAGCGCCGGTAATCATCAAGACGCCCTCGATGGACCTGCAACGAGACGTGCAGTACCTGGAGCGGTTTCTCACGGAAGACTGGGTGGCGCGACGCATCAACAGCGCGCATGTAGCCAAGCCATGCTTGCAAACCCGCAAACGCAACTACCTGTACAGCGTCAGCGAATACATTGAAGGCCAGACGCTGGCGCAATGGATGATCGACAATCCCCGTCCGGATCTGGAAACCGTGCGCGGCATCGTCGAGCAAATCGCCAAGGGCGTTCGCGCCTTCCACCGGCTGGAGATGCTGCATCAGGATCTGCGCCCGGCCAACATCATGATTGACGCCACCGGCACGGTGAAAATCATCGACTTCGGCTCCACTCGCGTGGCCGGCATTATGGAAGTGGCGTCGCCCATCGAGCGCAACGAGCTGTTGGGCACTGCCCAGTACACGGCGCCGGAATACTTTTTGGGTGAAGGTGGCAGCACCCGATCCGACCTGTTTTCGCTGGCGGTGATCACCTATCAGATGCTGACCGGTGCCCTGCCCTACGGCACTCAGGTTGCAAGCTGCCGCACCCGTGCGGCGCAGAACAAACTCAGCTATCGACCGATCCGCGAACGCGATCGCGGCGTACCGGCCTGGATCGATGACGTGCTGCGCAAGGCGCTACATCCGGACCCTTACAAACGCTATGAGGACCTGTCGGAGTTCGTCTTCGAGCTGCGCCAGCCGAACCAGGCTTTTCTGAACAAGGCGCGCCCGCCACTTCTGGAGCGCAACCCGGTGCTGTTCTGGAAAGGCGTGTCTTTGGTGCTGGCAGTTACCGTGATCGTGCTGCTGGTTCGTTAAGCAACCGCCTCACTCGGAGCGATGTGGCGGGTACACGTTAAGCGCAGGATCGGTGACGCCGTCCTTCGACGGATCGAGAATCCAGCGCAGCTGGGTCACCAGCTCCTCGCAATTCTCGCCACGCTGTTGCCAATCCTGAAAGGCGATACGCGCCGCCGCCAGCGATGATTTGGCGACCTGCTCGGCCTCGGTCGTGGCATCAGCTGGCTGCCACTGATCGAAGACCGATTTGAGCGCATGTTGTGCCTCTTCGGCGCCCAGCTCGCCATCGGCCCAGCGTGACGTGATGTCCTGAGCTTTCTGCAGCGCGGTCACCGAGGGGTTGGACGATTCCATTTTCGGGCTACCTCTAGCTAATGCTTGTATTGCTTGGAGTCCGGCCGCGATCGCAAATTCGCCCCGCCGATCAGCCGACGCGCGATCGCTGCAGGTGCCGCTAACCGAAGAAGACCTAGCGATTGGCCAGGTGCCGTTCGGCCCCTGATCGGAACGTCTTTAGAAGATAAGCTGCCAGATCTGTAACAGCCCTGCTTGGGTTGTTGCTTTGATCTATCAGCGCTCCTATGGCGAGGCCTGAACTTGACTCCCACTCCGCTCAGCCAACCGGCCGATGTCGTCATCGTCGGTGCCGGCATTGCCGGTCTCTCCTGTGCCGTACATCTGGCCGATGCTGGTCTGCGCGTCGTCGTGCTGGAAAGCAGTGACGTACCGGGCGGTCGCGCTCGCAGCTGGGCCGACCTCGCCACCGGTTTCGAGGTGGATATCGGCCCCCATGTGCTGCTCAACAAATACGCAAACATGCAGGCATTGCTGGAACGCCTGGGCACGGCTCATCAGATTTGCTGGCAAACGGAGGAATTGCTGACGGTACTCGACAGGGGCAAGCACCTGCGATTCAAGGTTGGCGGTCTGCCCGCACCGCTGCACTATGCGCGCAACCTGCCGCAGGTGCTGCGCAACGTCCCGCTGCGTCACCTGCTGAGCAACATCCGTTTGGGCTGGCGCACCATGCGCAGTTCTCCGCGCGAACTGATGGCGCTGGATGACCAAAACGGGCGCGACTACTTGCTGAGCGCCGGCGTCAGCCCCGGCTTTATCGACTGGTTCTGGGCGTCAGCGTCAATGGCGATTCTCAACCTGCCTGTGGAACAGTGCTCGGCGGGCGCGTTGATGCGCCTGCTGGCGCAGGGCCTGGGGCACAACGACCTGGCCTTCGGATTTCCAAAGGTCGGTCTCAGCGACCTCTATGCCTGGCCGGCGATTCGAGTGCTACAGCGCAAAGGCAGCGAGGTACGCTTTGGCTGCGCTGTAAATGGCCTGGTTCGACAAGGCTCGAACGTAACCAGAGTAACGCTTGCCGATGGTTCCAGCGTCGAAGCGTCAGCGGTGGTGCTGGCCGTGCCGCCCACCGCTATCGAATCGGTGCTGCCTCGGCAACACTCGCTAACGACGACCGCGGCAGGCTTCGAGCCCAGCCCCTACATCAGTTGCTACCTATGGTTCGACCGCATGCTCAGCGACGCTCGGTTCTGGGCGCGCCCCTGGTCGCCGGGTTGCTTCAACACGTACTTCTACGACCTGTCGAACGTCCGTGATGGCACCACCGGGCCTGGCTCCATGGTCGCCACAAATATCATCTGGAGCCACCGCGCCGCCGAACTGTCGGATCGGGAAATCATCGACGCAACGCTCGCGGAAATCGCCGACTTCGCCCCCGCAGCACGACGAGCCAATCTGACAGGCGCAGCGGTGCATCACATCCCGATGTCGGTTCCCTGCGCGACCCCCGGAATCGAAACCCGCCGACCCGCGATACATCAGGAAAAAGGCCTGTTCATCGCGGGCGACTGGGTCGACACCGGCCTGCCGTTCTGCATGGAAAGCGCTACCCGTGCGGGAGCGCTCGCGGCAGAACAGCTGCTGGCAGAGCGCAGCATCACAGCGAAGCTGGCGTTACCGACACCGGTGCCTGGAGGGCTTACCAAATGGCTCAGGCGCCGTGACGGTCCCGATGGCTTCTAGACGCCGAACGCGGCGTCCATTGCGCTAATTCCAACGGTGAACAATGGTTCTCGGCCATGGAGTACGGCAAGCGGACCGGATGGATTGATCGTCCAATTGCCTCGCCCGATGCGCAGCGCGCCCTTCACCGTGCACCGGGTGCGCAGCGGCCCGCCGATGCCAGGCTGGATGACGAAACCGCTCATGCCCAGCCTTACCGGCAAGGCTGTGCCCGATTCGAAGTTCAAAGCGGCTTCGGTTTGATCACCGAGCATCATCGTCCCGGTAAATGCGTGCTCCGAGGCCAGCGTTTCGAAACGCGCTAACACTTTGGGGATATGCCAAAGCTGACGGCCACCCTCGGCCGAAGCGGCATCATTGACCC
>JAKUTK010000108.1 GCA_022448005.1 Pseudomonas sp. | reverse complement strand
TCAATTCTCAACCGTTGTGACTAGTGGCTGATCGCCCTGCGAGGCGCGCAATTTACGCATCCCCCCTAACCAAGTCAACACTGTGCTGCGATTATTTATAAAAAAATAATGGCGTACCGCAATAGTTCGAGCAACTGACTGGCCGTTGGGCACCTTTTGCCTGAAAAACAGTCAGTTGCACTGGCATACTCAGGTGCTTGTTTGTCATGGTCTGGGTCTACACTGCCAGCCAAGCCCGCCGCTTGCAGCTTCCGCGATCAGAACAAGCGGTCACGATCATTAATTACTTGGTTTCATGGAGCGCCTAGCTTGGCTTCCCCCGCAGCACTGCAGAAAGTTCGCCAGTATGCGCCCCTGGTCGTTAGCGCAGTTGTCGTCGTGCTATTCGGCCTCTATCTGGCTGGCCAGATCATGACCTGGCTCAGACTGACTCAAACGCAGCCTGCCGCTATGTTGGACGATCGCCAACCTGCCGGGGCCGCACCTGACCTCACGCAAATGGAGCAGCTATTTGGGGCTCCTCCCTCGGCCGGCCAGAGCTATAGGCCCGGCGAATCGAGTTCTAATCTGACCTTATTAGGCAGTTTCGTTCATGCGGACCCGGCTCGGTCGACCGCAATCATTCAGCTGAGCAGCCAACCGCCACAGCTCTATCGGATTGACCAGGAGCTTGAATCCGGGGTGCATCTGTATAGCGTCCATCCGGACAGGGTCGAAGTGAAGCGTGGTGGTCGTATCGAGAGCTTGTTTTTCCCAAGCGTTCGCTCCCCCACTGCCGCGCTCGATAGCCTGCCCGACTATAGTGAGCCAGCGGAGGAGGAAGTACTCGATCCGCAAGCAGAGATGCTTCAACAACAGATGGAAGCACTCCGGCAACAAATGGAAGGGACTACAAGCCCGCCAGAAACCATGCCCTCCGACGAACAGACCACGGAAGACAACTGACCGATGCTGCCATTTTGCTACCGCCCGCTCATTGCTTTGCTCGCCGCCGGTCTGCTCGCCGCTCCCCTGCCTCTGTACGCCGCCGACCCAGGAATCGAGCCGAGCGAGACCCAACAGGACGGCTGGACGATCAACCTCAAGGATGCAGATATCCGGGCCTTCATCGACCAGATAAGCCAGCTGACCGGGCAGACCTTCATCATCGATCCTCGCGTAAAGGGACAAGTGAGCGTCGTGTCGTCAACGACCCTCTCCCTTGAAGAAATCTACCAGCTCTTCCTGTCAGTCATGGCTACCCACGGCTTCAGCGTACTCACTCAGGGTGAAGTCGCCCGAATCGTGCCCAATGCCGAAGCCAAGTCGGAGGCTGGCGGGGGTCCGACCGGTGGAGATTTGCTGGAGACCCGTGTCATCCAGGTCCAGCACACATCTGCCACTGAATTGATTCCATTGATCCGTCCCCTGGTTCCCCAATATGGACATCTTGCGGCTGTCAGCTCGGCCAACGCGCTGATCATCAGCGACCGCAGCGCCAACATCGCTCGCATCGAAGACCTGGTACGACAGCTCGACCAAGCCCAAAACGACGATTACTCGGTGGTGAATCTGCAATACGGTTGGGCCGTCGACATCGCCGAGGTTCTGCGTAATACCTTGGCACGCGGCGAGGCCAAGGACACCGCCGGCGCACAGATCATTGCCGATTCGCGCACCAACCGCCTGATCTTCACCGGACCAGAACTGGCGCGCCAGAAGCTGGCCAGCCTGGCCAAGACGCTCGATACGCCCAGCACGCGCTCAGCCAATACGCGGGTGATTCGTCTTCGCCACAATGACGCCAAGTCGCTTGCCGAGATGCTCGGCGACATTTCCGAAGGCCTCGCCGAACAAGGGGATGGCGAGGTCCAAGGGGGCGGGGGACGTCAGCAGAACATACTCATTCGCGCGGACGAAAGCCTCAACGCTCTGGTCATGCTGGCCGAACCGGAACTGATCTCGACGCTCGAGTCAATCGTGCGCCAACTCGATGTGCCCCGTGCGCAGGTGATGGTGGAAGCTGCCATCGTCGAAGTATCCGGGGACATCACCGACGCACTTGGCGTGCAGTGGGCCGTGGATGCGCGAGGAGGCACGGGCGGCGTAGGCGGAGTCAGTTTTGGCAATACAGGCCTGTCCATTGGTACCGTACTCAACGCCATCAATGACAATGAAATCCCCAACAATCTGCCTGACGGCGCGATCATTGGCGTCGGCACCCGTAGCTTTGGTGCGCTGATCACCGCACTTTCCGCCAACAGCAAAAGCAACCTACTCTCCACCCCGAGCTTGTTGACGCTAGACAATCAAGAAGCCGAGATTCTGGTGGGCCAGAATGTGCCGTTCCAGACCGGTACTTACACAACCGACGCGTCAGGCGCAAACAACCCGTTTACCACGATCGAGCGAGAGGATATCGGCGTCACGCTCAAGGTGGTTCCGCATATCAATGAGGGCGCCACGCTACGTTTGGAAATCGAGCAGGAGATCTCCTCGATAGCGCCATCCGCCAGCCTTTCTGCTCAGGCCGTCGACCTGGTCACCAACAAACGATCAATCAAGAGCACCATCCTCGCTGAGGATGGTCAGGTCATCGTACTGGGGGGGTTGATCCAGGACGACGTGACTCGTACCGATTCCAAGGTGCCGCTGCTCGGCGATATCCCACTGCTGGGTGCGTTGTTCCGCTCCACCCAGGAGAGTCATATCAAACGCAACTTGATGGTGTTCCTGCGGCCGACAGTGATTCGCGACCGTGCTGGCCTGGCCGCGCTGTCCGGCAAAAAGTACAGCGACATCAGAGTCATCGAAACCAGCCCAGGCAGCCCGAGTATCCTGCCAGCCACGCCTGAAGGCTTGTTCGATGGGCAGGGACAGCCGGCCCCGGCAATCGACCTGCGCTCCAACGAACCCAGCCAACGCAGCCGTATGCCAGCTACACCGGCAACGCAACGCGCGCCACAGAGCTTCACCCCACAACCGCAGCCTCCGGCTCAAGCGCCGGTTCGCTCAGGCTGGGCAGTGCAGCTGGCGAGCCTGCAAAATGGCGACAGTGCCCGGGGGCTGGCGAACAAGCTTCGCGAGGAAGGATTTGAGGCCTACCTGCGCGTCAGCGGCCGCACGCACCGGGTGTTCGTGGGCCCGATAGCCAATCGGCAGGAAGCCAGTCGGATTCGGGACCAACTGGAGATCGAGCAGCGGCTTGATGGTTTTGTGGTGAATTTCGAGCCGAAGAAGAACTGACAACCGAAACTCGACACGTAGACTCGCATCGGCGCCAGCCCGCAATAAAAGAACCCCGCTTTAAGCGGAGTTCTTTTATTGCGGTATCGATCTAAAGCGCAGCCAATCCTCGTGCGAGATCAGCTTGCAGGTCAGACACATCTTCAAGCCCCACAGCTACCCGAATCAAGCTATCACGAATCCCTGCCCTGGCTCGATCTTCGGCAGATAGCCGCCCATGGGTGGTGGATCCGGGATGGGTGATGGTGGTCTTGCTATCACCCAAATTTGCCGTGATTGAGATCAAGCGAGTGGCATCAATGAAACGCCAGGCGCCCTCTTTGCCCCCAGCCACTTCGAAGCTCAGGACTGCACCAAAGTCTTTCTGCTGACGCTTGGCCAGTTCGTGTTGAGGATGGCTAGGCAACCCAGCGTAATAAACTTTCTCGACGCCCGGCTGTTGCTCTAGCCACTCTGCCAACGCGCGCGCACTGGCACAGTGGGCCTGCATACGCAGGCGCAGCGTTTCCAGCCCTTTAAGAAAGACCCAGGCGTTGAAGGGGCTCAACGTCGGTCCTGCAGTGCGCAGAAACCCTACCACTTCCTTCATCTGTTCGGCACGACCAGCAACCACACCGCCGAGACAGCGGCCTTGGCCGTCGATGTATTTGGTAGCGGAATGAATGACGATATCGGCACCAAGTGCCAGTGGCTGCTGCAAGACAGGCGTGCAGAAGCAATTGTCCACCGCCAGCATGGCACCATTGCTGTGACACAGCGCTGCCAGCTCGGCGATATCCACCAACTCGGCTAGCGGATTTGAAGGGGACTCGACGAAAACCAACCTGGTGTTGGGCTTGAATGCTGGCGCCCAGTCGGCAAGATCGGTAAGCGGTACGTAATCGACCTGCAGCCCGAAACGCTTGAGGTATTTCTCGAACAACGAAACCGTGGCCCCAAACACGCTGCGCGATACCAGCACATGGTCGCCGGCAGAGCATAGGCTCATCACCATGGCGAGTATCGCGGACATCCCCGACGCGGTCGCTACGGCCTGCTGAGCGCCCTCCATGGCGGCAATACGTTCTTCGAATGCTCGTACGGTGGGGTTGGTATAGCGCGAATAGACATTCCCCGGCGCTTCACCGGCAAAACGCGAAGCAGCGTCAGCTGCATTACGGAACACATAGCTGGACGTAAGGAACAACGCTTCGCCATGCTCCCCCTCAGGCGAGCGGCGCTGGCCCGCTCTAACAGCCAGCGTATCCATGCTCACACCGGACAAATCACTGTCCAGACGGCCTGCGTCCCAGTCGGTTGTCATAGTCATTTTCACCCTGGACCGTGGCGGCAAGGCCGCCAGGTCGATCAGTTGTTATACAGGTCGATAATGGCGCTGCCAGCGACGCCCTTGCTCTTGCTCAGGTCGTTGCGGGCCTGTTCGATCTTGTGCAGATAGACGTCATCGATGTCGCCGGTCACATACTTACCGTCAAACACTGCGCAATCGAAATTCTCAATCTTCACCTTACCGCCGCCAACAGCCTCGATCAGGTCCGGTAGGTCCTGATAGATGAGCCAGTCGGCGCCAATCAGCTCCGCAACCTCTTCGGTGCTGCGATTGTGCGCGATGAGTTCGTGCGCACTGGGCATGTCGATGCCGTAAACGTTCGGATAACGAACGGCTGGCGCTGCAGAACAGAAATAGACGTTTTTCGCCCCGGCTTCGCGAGCCATCTGGATGATTTGCTTGCAGGTCGTACCGCGGACAATGGAGTCATCCACAAGCATCACATTCTTGCCGCGAAACTCGAGGTCGATGGCATTGAGCTTCTGCCGTACCGATTTCTTGCGCGCGGCCTGCCCCGGCATGATGAAGGTCCGACCGATGTAGCGATTTTTGACGAAGCCTTCCCGAAACTTCACGCCCAGTCGGTTGGCCAGTTCCAATGCAGCCGTACGGCTGGTGTCGGGAATTGGAATGACGACGTCAATATTGTGCTCGGGCCGCTCCCGGAGGATCTTGTCGGCCAGCTTCTCGCCCATGCGCAGGCGCGCTTTGTATACGGAAACGCCATCCATCAGCGAGTCTGAGCGCGCCAGATAGACATGCTCGAAGATACAAGGCGCGTAGCGCGGATTTGGCGCGCACTGACGGGTGTGCAGCTTGCCATCTGCCGTGATGTAGACGGCCTCGCCCGGTGCCAGATCGCGGATTAGCGAGAAGCCCAGCACATCCAGCGCCACGCTCTCAGACGCGATCATATACTCCACACCCTGATCGGTGTGGCGCTGGCCAAACACGATTGGCCGTATTGCATGCGGATCGCGGAAGCCAACGATGCCATAGCCAGTGACCATGGCGACTACGGCATAGCCGCCTACGCAACGTTCATGCACCTTTGCAACGGCAGCAAAGACATCCTCTTCAGTGGGCTGCAACTTACCCCGCACTGCCAGCTCATGGGCGAAAACATTGAGCAGCACTTCCGAGTCTGAGTTGGTGTTCACATGGCGCAGGTCGGACTCGTAAATCTCCTTGGTCAACTGGTCGACGTTGGTCAGGTTGCCGTTGTGCGCCAGTGTGATGCCGTAAGGGGAGTTCACATAAAAAGGCTGCGCCTCTGCCGAGCTCGAGCTGCCCGCGGTGGGATAACGCACATGGCCGATACCCATGTTGCCTACCAGCCGCTGCATGTGACGTTGCTGGAAGACGTCCCGTACCAGCCCGTTGTCCTTGCGCAGAAACAGTTTGCCGCTGTCACTGGTCACGATTCCGGCGGCGTCCTGCCCACGATGTTGCAGTACGGTGAGCGCGTCATACAACGCCTGGTTGACGTTCGACTTACCGACAATGCCGACAATGCCACACATGCAAGGAACCTCTCAGTTGTTACAGGCTGATCCGGACATAGCACAGGCTTTAGCCTTGGCCCGTCCTTCTAATGAGTGCTCGCCTCAGCTTGGAGCATCGAGCGAGCCGGCCACCCACTGACTTCCAAACCCGAGAATCAGATTCTTCGACCAGTCGGCAACCAACAGAAAATGCGGTAGCAGTGTCGACTCTCGCCACCAGGGATCCTGCTGGACAGGGGCAAGGCTGAGCAGGCCAACCAACACCACGACCAACAGCCCTCCTCGGGCCGCGCCGAATACCATGCCAAGGAAACGATCAGTGCCGGAAAGGCCAGTTACCCGCACCAGTTCTCCGATGAGGAAGTTGACTAGGGCTCCGACTAACAAGGTCAGGACGAACAGAATCACGCACGCCGCAATGACCTGAAAGGAAGGTGTGCTGATGTATTCCGCAAGGTAGTGCGAAAGCGCGCCACCAAACATCCAGGCAACAACCCCGGCGATGATCCAGATGAGCAGTGAAAGCGCCTCCTTTACGAAGCCTCGTTTCAAACTGATCAGGCTGGAAATGACCACAACGGCGATAAACGCCCAATCGACCCAGGTGAATGCCACAGGGTTTCCTGCAAAGGAGAAAGGCGGCGTATTTTAGCAGAGCGCCCGCCTGGGAGTAAGCACCGTGGAGGCGCCCTCCCGGCTGGCGTTTAAAAGGGGCGGAGCACCATCAAAATCAGCGTTGCTCTGGTTTGAAACGTACTACAAATCCGTCGAGTTTATGCTGTCGTTGCAATTGATCACGCAAGCGATTGGCCTCCGCCCGCTCCACCAAGGGCCCCACGAATACCCGATTCATCCCGTCCGCAGTGCGTATATAAGCGTTATAACCTTGAGACCGCAGCGTTTTCTGCAACTTTTCGGAATTCTCACGACTAGAAAGGCTGGCCAGTTGCACCGACCAACTAACCGGCAGGTTGGCAGTATCCAGCCGCTGCTCTTCCGCATTTTCCGGCATGAGCGGTGGGGATGCGGTGACTGCCTGCTCGGAAACTTCCGGAGCAGGCTGTGCCTCCGCTGGAGCTGGATTGATCGGATTAGCGGGACTATTGGATTCGACTACAGAGTCTTCTTCGATGATCTCGTAATCCTCAGGAAAGGCTTCCACCGCTGGCTCAGGCACCTCTACAGGCTGGGTCTCAATAATCGGCGCAGCGGGTGTCTCTGGCATTGCCGGAGCATCAACAACGATCTGCTGGTCGGCATCATCTCGATTGAAAAGCATCGGTACGAATATTACCGCCAGCGCAACAAGCACCAACGCGCCGACGATACGCTGTAACAATCTTCTATCTACCAAAAGCATGCCCTCCATTCGATGCGTGCTGATCAAGCCAAGCCAGCGCCTCAGCCACACAGTAAAATGACCCAAGCACTACTATCTCGTCACCCTCGCGCGCCTGCTCACACTGCTGCTGGAGCGCCTCGGATATTCCAGAACAGACAGTGACGGCCGCGCCCCGCTCCATCAATGCCGTACTCAACTCGTCTGCCGCTCGCGACCGAGGGGTCGCCAAGGGCGCAACCGCCCAGGTGTCGAAAACGGTCTTCAGCGCATCGATGACACCCAGAAGATCCTTGTCAGCCAAAAGCCCGAAGACGGCAAGGCGGCGACCGGACGCCGATTTCTGAAGCAGTTGACCTGCCAAATAGTCAGCAGCGTGCGGGTTATGCCCAACATCAAGCGTGATCGTCAGCTCAACACCGCGCCAGCAGACAGTGCGCCGATCCAGGCGACCGGTAACGCAAGTGTATTGTAAAGCCTCGACGAGTTGTTCCGGCTGCCATGACAGTTCAAGCAATGCAAAGGCCTGCAACGCTAACGCAGCGTTATCCAGTGGCAGGGAGAGCATCGGTAGATTTAGCAGCTCCAGGCTACGCCCATCGGCGGCTTTGCCACGCCAATGCCAACGTCCCGCCTCCTTACTGAGATCGAAATCGTGCCCACGGACCAACAACGGCACAGCGGACCGGGACGCGCTTTCCAACAAGGATTCTGGCGGATCAATGTCGCCACATACGGCGGGCTTTGAAGAACGAAATATCCCGGCTTTTTCAAAGGCCACGCTTTCGCGGGTAGTCCCAAGCCATTCGGCATGATCCAAACCGATATTGGTAACCACCGCCACGTCCGCATCGACTAGGTTAACTGCATCGAGACGCCCGCCTAGCCCGACTTCAAGGACCACAGCATCAAGTGCTTCGCGCTCAAAGAGCCAAAAAGCAGCCAACGTACCCATCTCGAAATAGGTGAGGGAAACAGAGCCTCGCGCTTGCTCCACCGCCTCGAATGCTTCGCATAAGGCCTCGTCCGTCGCATCGGTATCGTTGATACGAACCCGTTCGTTGTAGCGCAACAGATGCGGTGAGCTGTAAACACCCACCGTTTTACCCTGCCCTGCCAGCATTCGCGCAATGAAAGCGCAAGTGGATCCCTTGCCATTGGTACCCGTTACGGTGACGACCTGGCGAGCCGGACGCGTGAGCCCTAGCCTTGCGGCGACTTCGCGGCACCGCTCAAGCCCCATATCAATGGCAACGGGATGCAGCTGCTCCAGATATTCGAGCCAGCCCCCCAGGCTCCGCCGGGTCATGCGTCAGCCGTGACCAAAGCGGGTTCGCCCGGGGTAGGCAAATGCTGAAGCTGTGCCAGAAGACAAGATAGACGAGCGCGCAGTTCGGAACGAGGGACTATTAGGTCGATTGCGCCATGATCAAGCAAGAACTCACTGCGCTGGAAACCTTCAGGCAGTTTCTCACGCACGGTCTGTTCGATAACGCGCGGACCAGCAAAGCCAATCAGTGCCTTAGGCTCTGCGACAATGACGTCTCCCAGCATGGCGAGACTTGCCGATACGCCCCCATAAACCGGGTCGGTAAGAACGGAGATGAAGGGCAATCCCTCCTCGCGCATACGTGCCAGTACTGCAGATGTCTTGGCCATCTGCATCAGCGAAATCAGCGCTTCTTGCATCCGAGCACCGCCTGACGCTGCAAAGCAGACCAGCGGGCAACGTTGCTCAAGCGCAGCGTTTGCTGCACGCACAAAGCGCTCCCCAACGATAGCTCCCATGGAACCGCCCATGAACGAAAACTCGAATGCACAGGCCACCACCGGCATATGCATCAAGGTCCCACTCATTGCGATCAGGGCGTCCTTTTCCCCGGTTTGCTTCTGCGCAGCGGAGAGGCGGTCCTTATATTTCTTACTATCCCGGAATTTCAGTCGGTCGACTGGCTCGAGGTCTGCAGCGAGCTCTTCACGGCCGTCCTTATCGAGGAATATATCCAGGCGAGTTCGCGCGTCGATCCGCATGTGATGCTGGCACTTCGGACAGACATCCAAGGTTTTTTCCAGCTCTGGGCGATAGAGAACCGCCTCACAGGACGGGCATTTATGCCAAAGCCCCTCGGGCACTGAACTTTTCTGCGTTTCCGAGCGCATGATCGAGGGGATCAGCTTATCTACCAGCCAGTTGCTCATGCTTTTTATTCTCCACAGTTTGTCAGTCCTGCGCGTAGCGACTGCACGCACCGGCAAAATTCACGTTTGCGACCAGTGTCCAACCGGAGCTCACTGCGTCGCGTAGGCAATATTCACAAAACGCTGCCACTGACAATTGCCACTAATTCCACCAATGGCAGCGCATCATTGATGGAGCTGGACAATCCAGCGAATGGTAACTGGACGGCAAGCAACCTCCGTTCGTCACATCGACGCCCTTACCAACCGAACGAACTCCCTCACACTCGCGGCATCTTTGATGCCCTTGCTAAGCTCCACTCCCCCACTTACATCCACGGCGAACGGCCGCACCTCGGCTAAGGCCTGCTGGACGTTTTCGCAAGTCAGCCCGCCGGCAAGTATCAAAGGTTTAGAGAGGTCAGCGGGTATGAGCGACCAGTCGAAAATCTCGCCAGTCCCTCCAGGGACACCAGCAACAAAAGTGTCGAGCAGAATGGCACTGGCGCCAGCATAGCGCGCAGCCTGCCGCCGAATGTCCTCGCCCGCCTGGACGCGGAGCGCCTTGTACCAGGGTCGGCTAAAACCTTCGCAGTCGGCGGGGCTTTCATCACCGTGAAACTGAAGCACATCCAACGGCACGGTATCGAGCGTTGCGCTGATCTCGCTACGCGATGCGTTGACGAACAAGCCGACGGTTGTGACGAAGGGTGGCAGAGCAGCAACAATATTCAAGGCCTGCTGCATACTCACTGCCCGCGGACTCTTGGGGTAGAACACCAGACCGATTGCGTCCGCCCCGGCTTCAGCCGCAACAAGCGCGTCCTCGACGCGGGTAATTCCACAGATCTTGCTACGAACGATAGGCAACGGCGGGCACCTGCGAGGGAAGACCCCGGATGGTAACAAAAGCACCAGAGGCTGCAACCTGCATCACCCA
>JAKUTK010000107.1 GCA_022448005.1 Pseudomonas sp. | reverse complement strand
GGGCACTGGCTACGACAGGCCAGGCGAATCGGCCCGGCGCCGAGGTCCGGCCCGCGCCCGGTGCGTTCGGCAAGGCTGCGCAGCGGAATATTCCAGCCACTGTCGGCTGATCCGTCCTCGTCGAAATCGAGATAGAAGAAAACCGCCGCGCGAATCTGTAGCCGAGGGTTGATCAGCACATACGCGACCCGCATCTGCTGATCGGCAAATTCCCGCATGCTCACTACCCCATCGAGCATGGCCTCGAACTCGGGGTAGAGCATTTCCTTGCAGACGCCGCCGTCATTAAAGAACAGTACGGCCTCGACCGTCTGCGGTTTGATCTGCATGTTCGGCTTCCTCAACAACTTGAAACGGCCCGCGGGAATCCGCGCTGCGGGTTCGTGGCGCCCCGCTAGCCCATGGTTGGCGCAAAGTGTAGGGGAAAAAGCGAAACCGGCAATGTGACTGGGTTGGCAGCGACTTCGGCGCCAGGAGCAGCGGTCGAAACGCCACCGACAAAGTGTGAACAGGTCGGACTAAGCCGGTCGGCCTTTCAGTGACGCGAGCTGAGGTGCCAGGCGCCGGCCCATCTCCTCACCGAGCGCCTGCAGTCCGCTCATCGGCCGAACCATCACTTCGAAATCGGTAATCAGCCCTGCTTCATCGAAGCGAATCATGTCGATGCCCTTGAGTTGGCGATCACCAACACGTGCGCTGAATTCCAGCACGACATCTGCCCCATCGGCGCTTGCCAACTCGCGGTGGTACGCAAAGTCTTCGAACACCGTCACCACTGTATTGAGGATCAAATTGACCGCTGCCGCGCTCTCGTAGGGCACGAAGGCTATCGGCGAGCGGAACACCGCCTGCGGATGCAAGAGCTCCGGAAGCCGGCTCAGATCTCCGGCTGCAATCATCTGATGCCACCGTTTCAAGGTTTCGCCAGCGGCCGGTTGTAGCGCAAGGGATGTACTCACATCGTCGCTCCTATACGAAAAAGTCCCGCCAAACAGACTGTGTGAGAAGCGGGACTTGTCTGGATCAGACTTCAGCGGCCAACCGTGAACCCTGGTTGATGGCGCGCTTGGCATCGAGTTCTGCGGCGACATCGGCTCCGCCGATCAGGTGAACCTGGCGCCCGGCCGCCTCGAGTTCGGCCTGCAATTCACGCAATGGGTCCTGGCCGGCGCAGACAATGACCGTATCAACCGGAAGCACCTGCGGCTCGCCATCGGCCACACGGATGTGCAGGCCTTTATCGTCGACCGCCAGGTATTCAACGGCGCTGATCATCTGTACGTGCTTGTTCTTCAGCCCCGTGCGGTGAATCCAACCGGTTGTCTTGCCCAGGCCATTGCCCACTTTGGACTTCTTGCGCTGCAGGAGATAGACCTGCCGTGCCGGCGCATGCGGCTCCGGCTGAACGCCGGCAACCCCACCCCGAGCTTCCAGCGCGAGATCGATACCCCACTCACGCCAGAATGCCTCTCTGTCGAGGCTGGTCGAGAGGCCGTTGTGCGTGATGAACTCCGACACATCGAAGCCGATCCCGCCGGCACCGATCACTGCTACGTGCTGCCCAACGGGCTTACGTTGCAGGATTGCGTCGATGTAGCTGATCACCATTGGATGATCGATACCTGGGATATCGGGCGTGCGCGGCGCAATCCCGGTTGCCAAAATGATCTCATCAAAGCCGCCCGCCAGCAGGTCAGCCGCACTGACGCGGGTGTTCAGGCGGACATCGACGCCAGTGCTCTGCAGCTTGCTCTTGAAGTAGCGCAGGGTTTCGAAGAACTCTTCCTTGCCCGGCACACGCTTGGCGATATTGAACTGACCGCCAATCTCACTCGAGGAGTCAAACAGCGTCACCTGATGGCCACGCTCCGCCGCTACGGTAGCAGCCGCCAAGCCAGCCGGACCCGCACCCACCACCGCTATCTTCTTGATCGTGGTGGTGGGGATGTAATTCAGCTCGGTCTCGTAGCACGCCCGTGGATTGACCAGGCAGGTGGTCAGTTTGCCGCTGAACGTATGGTCCAAACAGGCCTGATTGCAGCCGATACAGGTATTGATGGTGTCGCTGCGGTCCGCGGCCGCCTTGTTGACGAAATCAGGATCAGCAAGGAACGGACGCGCCATGGACACCATGTCTGCATCACCTTCTGCCAGGACCTGCTCGGCGACTTCCGGCGTGTTGATGCGGTTGGTAGTGACCAGCGGAATGCCGACCTGGCCGCGAAGTTTCGCCGTTACCTTGGTAAAAGCCGCGCGCGGCACCTTGGTGGCAATCGTCGGAATACGGGCCTCGTGCCAGCCAATTCCGGTGTTGATCAAGGTGGCACCGGCTTGCTCAATCGCCTTTGCCAGCATCAGTACCTCGTCCCAGGTGCTGCCGCCTTCCATCAGATCAAGCATCGAGAGGCGATAAATAATGATGAACTCGGAACCAACCGCTTCGCGTACGCGACGGACTATTTCAACCGGTAGGCGCATACGGTTTTCGTAGCTACCGCCCCACCGGTCGGTGCGGTGGTTGGTGTGGGCTACCAAGAACTGGTTAATGAAGTAGCCTTCCGACCCCATAATTTCTACGCCGTCATAGCCAGCCTTCTGAGCCAGATTTGCGCAATTGACGAAGTCACGGATCTGCTTCTCGATGCCCTCTTCGTCCAGCTCGCGTGGGGTAAAGGGGTTGATCGGCGCCTGGATGGCGCTTGGGCCCACTAGCTGAGGGCTGTAGGCATAACGCCCGGCGTGGAGAATCTGCATACAGATCTTGCCACCCACCTCGTGCACCGCCTGGGTGACCACCTTGTGCTCTTCTGCTTCCTCAGGTGTCGACAACTTGGCTGCTCCGGCGCGTACCGAACCTTCCTCGTTCGGCCCGACCCCACCGGTGACGATCAGGCCAACGCCTCCACGGGCCCGCTCGGCAAAGAAGGCGGCCATGCGCTCGAAACCGTTGGGCATCTCTTCCAGGCCAGTGTGCATCGAGCCCATCAGTGTTCGGTTGCGCAGCGTGGTAAAACCAAGGTCCAGCGGAGCCAGTAGATGCGGAAAAGCAGTCATGTTCGTTCCTCGATCAGGCGGCACAGCCAGTGCCAGTAATACTTCGGTCGGTCGCCACGCCTCTGTTGGGCGCAGTCGCAATGCCGTGACGATAAACAGCACCTGCCGCGCGCTCAATGACCGAAAATTACAACTATCTGACTGAAACGCGCAAAGCGCTTGGCAAACGGCAGCACGATGCCTAGGCTCTGCGCAATACCTTCGGTTCTTTATCCCATGCGCACCTATAGCAAGTTGCTCGGCGTCGCCGCCCTCGCCCTGGCGGCGCTCATCATCTATCTCGACTGGACCCGTGATCGTCGCAGTGGGCCTCTGCTGTCAGATCTCCGGATCTTGCCAATCGAGAGTCAGGGCCAGCCGAGTGAGACCGGCAACCTGCTCGGCATCGAGACCCGGCTGATGCCGGCGGACTACCAGAGCCGCGAACGATTGCGGTTGAAGTTCGCCACCTACCTGGACCAGGCGCGAGGAGCCGGACTGCTGAATGCCCGAACCGTCGTAGTGCTGCCCGAGCATGTCGGCACCGGCTTGTTCGCCCTCGGCGAGAAGCCTGAAGTCCAGCAGGCCCGTACGCTACGCGACGCCATGCAATGGATGGCGCTGAGCAACCCCTGGGACTACCTGCGGGCGTTGCTGGATAACGAAGGGGATGATCGCCGCACCGAAGCGGTTCTGAAGCTCAAAGCACGGCAAATGGCCGATGATTATCAAGAAATTTTTGGAGGTCTGGCGAGAGCGTACGGTGTAACGCTCGTCGCCGGCTCGATCGTGCTGCCTGAACCCTATCTGGATGAGGGTCGGCTGCGAAGCGGTAGCGGGCCGCTTCGGCAGGTCAGTCTAACGTTTATGCTAGACGGCGATGTGCTGGGTCCGCTGCAGTTCAAGAAGCATCTGAGCCGTTATGAACGCCGTTACAGCGAAGCGCCTGCGGACCGAGCGCCATCGGTGCTCCAGACCCCAGCTGGGCGTTTGATCGTGCTGCTCGGCTGTGACGGCTATACACGACACGTCTCCGAAGAAGCCGAGCTGCTGGCGGTACCGGGCGCGCGCGACGAACCGCTGAACACCTGCGGCGCGAACCTGAGCACAACGGCAACACTCGCGCGGATGGACGTGCATACCCTTGGGCTGCCCTGGAATCTCGTGGGCTCGCCTCGCAGACCGACACGACATCTTCATGGCGAGCCGGTGCGATTGAACAACCTGTGGTTGCCAAGTCGACCATGAATCATCAACGGGTTCGCCTCGGTGATCTTTCGGTCGGCTTCGTGCACAGCCTGGTCAGTGCCTTGCAGGAACAACACATCGACCCACAACCGCTGCTGGATGCGTACGGCCTCGACCATGCGCGGCTGTCGGAGCCGCGAGCGCGACTGTCCATCCCTCGCTACATGCGGCTGGGTCATGCGGCCATGCAGTTGGTGGGAGACCCTGGGCTTGGACTGGAAATGGGGCGGCTACGCAAGGCCGGTCACCTCGGACTCGTCGGGGTGACCTCAGCCCAAGCCCCTACGGTGCGCGAAGCCGCACGTGCGCTGATTCGCTACGAGCCGCTCTATGCGAGCAACTACCGAGGCGCCTCAGGATTTCATGAGGATGCAACCGGTGCCTGGCTCAGGTTCTATTCGATCAGCCCGTACAACAGCTACAACCAGTTTGTCGTAGACACAGTATTGGCGAGCTGGGTTACGCAACTTGGTGCGGTCGCGAGCCAACCGCTCGCTCCGGTTGCGGTACAGATCGAATTTCAGCGCCCCAACTACGCCGCGCGTTACGAAACGTTTTTTGGAAAACCCGTCGAGTTCGCAGCGGAGCACAATCAGCTGCGGTTGGATCAGGCGACGCTGGCGCTCCGTAACCCGGAACACTGCCCGGGCACCTGGCGCCAGCTTCTTGAGCTTTGCGAAGCTGAACTGGAGCTCCGCACCCGCACCCGCAGCCTCCGCGAGCGCGTGGCTCAGCTGCTCGGGCCAATGCTCAAGGGCCAGGAACCTGATCTGCAGCAGGTCGCAGGACGGTTGCAACTGCCGCCATGGACGCTGCGTAGAAAGTTGGATGAAGAAGGCACCAGCTACCGCGCCATTCTCAATGATACTCGGCGAGATCTCGCCATGGCTTACATCCGCGACACCGAATCGGCGTTCGGCGAGATCGCCTGGTTACTCGGGTTTTCTTCGGCGGAAGCCTTTCAGCGGGCATTCAAACGTTGGAGCGGACAGACGCCGGGAGAGTATCGGCGCGCACAGCGGCGCGCCGAGTGATCTGTCAAAGCTCGAACGCGTCGTCAGCAGGCTCTGGCCCATCCTGCTCAGATGCATGCCATTCGAGTATTTCGTCTTGATAGTCGTCCATAGAAACGATCCTCTTCTTAGTATTGCCTAGTTCTGCTTTTCAAAGTCCATGCCAGCGAAACTAACCTGCATACATGACGGAAACATGAAGCACTTCACAGCGCGGATGACCATTAAATAGCCTGAGCAGGCTGTAGCCACAACGCGCCATATCGCCGCACGTTCGCTCATAGGCTCTAGCTCGGTGATCAGGGCGAGGCCAAGCCCGCTGCAGTCATCGCCTGTCGAATCAGCCAGGCTACTACTCCCAGGGCGAGTACGCTTGCTGACCAGATTAGAACCAACCAGGTCATGCGCTTCCACAGCGGCTTGGGCTCGGCTGCACCGCTTTCGTGCTTGTTTTGCATATATCGCTCCGTGACGGCCCGTTTCAGTGATAGCCGTCTTCTGCACTGACCTTTCCGCGAAACACGTAATAGCTCCAGGCGGTGTACATGAGGATCAGCGGGATGATCAGCAGCGCCCCAACCAAAGTGAACCCCTGGCTCTGGGGTGGCGCAGCGGCGTCCCAGATGGTGACGGATGGCGGAATGATGTTTGGCCAGAGGCTGATCCCCAGTCCGCTGTAACCCAGGAAGATCAGCGCCAGGGTAAACAGGAACGGAGAATAGTGAGCGTAACGCTTGATCGATCGCAGCAGCCCGAAGGTGCACGCCAGCACCAGAATCGGCACCGGTAGGAACAGGATCAGATTCGGCATGCTGAACCAGCGCTCTGCGATGTCCGGATGGGTCAGCGGCGTCCAGATACTGACGATGCCGGTAACGGCCAGCACCGCCCAAACCAGCGGAATACCGATGTCATGCATGCGTTTCTGCAGGTCACCGGCGGTTTTCATGATCAGCCAGGTGCAGCCAAGCAAGGCATACGCCACGATCAGGGCCAGGCCGCAGAACACCGAGAACGGCGTCAGCCAGTCCAATGGGCCACCGGCATAAGCGCGATCAGCCACAGGGAAGCCATGGATGAAGGCACCCAGTGCGACCCCCTGGAAGAAGGTTGCGGCCAGCGAGCCACCAACAAAGGCCTTGTCCCAGACGTGCTGTCGGGCCGCGCTGGCCTTGAAGCGAAACTCGAACGCCACACCACGAAAGATCAACCCCATCAGCATGAAGATGATCGGCAGGTACAGCGCCGAAAGCACAACCGAATAAGCCAGCGGGAACGCGGCGAACAGTCCGGCCCCACCTAGGACGAGCCAGGTCTCGTTGCCGTCCCAGATCGGCGCCACGGTATTCATCGCGACATCGCGCTCGGAGGTATCGGCCAGAAACGGAAAGAGGATGCCAATACCCAGATCGAACCCATCCATCACCACGTACATCATGATGCCGAAGATGATGATGACGGCCCAGATCAGCGAAAGATCAATTCCCATAACTCAGTTCCTCTCGCCCAGTTGGTCACCATGATCGTGAGGGATCGCCTCGTCTGCTGCGGACAGTGGCCGCATCGGCGTGCGCTTCTCGCCCGGCCCACCGGCGCCCTTCTCGTTGCCTTCATTGATGATCGGCCCTTTGCCGATCAGACGAAGGACGTAGACGAAACCAATGCCGAATACCGCGAAGTAGATCAGGACGAACATCGCCAGGGTCAGCCCCAGCTGCCCGGCGCTATGGTTGGATACCGCATCGGCAGTCCGCATGATCCCGTACACCACCCAGGGCTGCCGCCCAACCTCGGTGGTGAACCAACCGGCGAGAATCGCGAGAATCCCCGACGGGCCCATCAGCAATGCAAGACGCAAGAATGGCTTGGAGTGAAACAGCCTACCGCCGCGACGCAGCCAAAGACTCCAGAAACCGGTGAGAATCATCAGCAGCCCCAACGCGACCATGATCCGGAAGGTCCAGAAAACAATGGTTGAATTGGGCCGGTCCTGCTTGGGGAAGTCCTTCAGCGCCGGGATCTGCTCAGTCAGGCTGTGCTTGAGAATCAGACTGCCCAAATAAGGAATTTCGACTTTGTAGCGAGTTTCTTCCCGCTCCATGTCTGGCCAGCCAAACAACAGTAGCGGCGTCGGCTCACCTGAAGTGTTATCCCAGTGGCCCTCCATCGCGGCGATCTTGGCGGGCTGATACTCAAGGGTGTTAAGGCCATGGAAATCCCCAACCACCGCCTGGATTGGCGCAACGATCAGCGCCATCCACATCGCCATGGAAAGCATCTTGCGCACTGCGGGATTGTCGTTGCCGCGCAGCAGGTGCCAGGCGGCAGAGGCACCTACCATGAACGCCGTCGCGAGAAACGCGGCAATCGCCATGTGGGTCAGACGGTAAGGGAACGAAGGGTTGAAGACGATGGCAAACCAGTCCACCGGAACCACGATGCCATCGATAATCTCGTGACCCTGCGGGGTATGCATCCAGCTGTTGGATGCCAGGATCCAAAAGGTCGAAATCAAGGTGCCGACTGCCACCATCAAGGTCGAAAAGAAATGCAGCCCGGCGCCAACGCGGTTCCAGCCAAACAGCATGACTCCGAGGAAACCGGCCTCTAGGAAGAACGCGGTGAGCACCTCATAAGCCAGCAACGGCCCCGTAACGCTCCCAGCAAACTCGGAATAGGCGCTCCAGTTCGTGCCGAACTGGTACGCCATAACGATGCCAGAGACCACCCCCATACCGAAGTTGACAGCAAAAATCTTCAGCCAGAAATGGTAGAGATCTCGATAGACCTGACGCTTGGTTTTCAGCCACAAACCTTCCAGCACCGCCAGGAAACTCGCCAAACCAATGGTGATCGCTGGAAAGATGATGTGGAACGAAATTGTGAAAGCAAACTGGATCCGCGCAAGCTCAAGCGCTTCCAAACCGAACATTAACCACCCCTCGTCAGTAAGCCACCAGCCCTGGCTTGTTAGTCAAAGCACGCTTTACTGACAGCATTAAACCGCAAGGGTGCGTCGATTACCCCGTTACAGGTTGACGCAGGTCAAGGTAACTGCTTGAGAGCTGTGGTCAGGCCATCCTCGGGCATTTTGCTTTTTCGGCATGTGCAGCATCGATCACACCGTGGTCAGCAGCGCCCTGAGAAGTCGGAAAAAACGCCAGGGCACGCGTCAGCCCCGGAAGTACCCCACCTTGCGATTCAACTCCTGAGCGAGCGTCGTCAGGTCTCGACTTGAGGCGGCGACTTGATTGGAGGCAGCAGAACTGGCGACGGCCGAATCATGGATCCGCGTGACGCTCTGGTTCACCTCCTCGGCAACCGCACTCTGCTCTTCCGAGGCCGTTGCGATCTGAGCATTCATTTCGTTGATCGAGCCGACCTCTTGGCGAATCTTCGACAGCGCCCCCTCCGCCTCGTGGGTTTGCTCAACCGTCTGTTGCGCCATTCGCCTACTGGCCTGCATCACCTCTGTCGCCTTGCCTGCTCCAGCTTGCAAGGACTCGATCATTTCACTGATCTCACTCGATGACTGCTGGGTACGGTTGGCCAGCGACCTCACTTCGTCGGCCACGACCGCGAATCCTCGGCCGTGCTCCCCGGCGCGCGCCGCCTCGATGGCAGCATTCAAGGCCAAAAGGTTGGTCTGCTCTGCAATGGCGGTGATGACCTGAAGAATTTTTTCGATGCTGCCGCTTTGCTCGGAAACCTGGGTAACCGTTTCGGTGGCCTCCTCAAGCACCTTGGCCAGATTGTGGATCGATATCGCCGTTTCACCCACAACACGGGTACCGGTCTCGACTTGCTCGTCGGCACTTTTGGCTGCAGACGCGGCGCGGGCAGCAAAGTTGGCGACTTCACTGACGGTCGCTGCCATCTGATTAATGGCTGTCGCCACCTGCTCGGCCTCGGCGGACTGCTGCTGGATCTGCTGATTGCTGTTGGACGATGAGGTCAGCAGTTCTCCTGACGCCACGCCAAGCCCATCTGCAGCCGCACGAACTTCGGCGATGATGCCGGTCAATCGGCTGGCCATTTTTGCAGTCGCACCCATGACGCTGTCCGGATAGCGTGTGAGGATCACCTGGCCGAGGTCGCCATCGGCAAGGTTGCCGATTACTCGAGCCACTTCATCTGGCTCTGCGCCAAGGGTTGATCGCAACTTGCGGATGATCAGCACTGCGATCGCCGTGCCCAACAAAATCGCTATGCCGGCGACAGTGACAATGAGCATGAGAAAACCGCTAGCCGTATCACGTACCACGGTCACTTGCTGATTTATGGACATCTCCTGATGATCGATAAACGCGTTGATCAGACGCAGCCACTCGTTATAACCACCAGCGACGTTTTCCAGGAGAAAGGCGTAGGCTCGCTCCGAGCCTTGAGTAAACCGCATGTCGATGACTTGCCGGGTCAGCACGTTGGTCTTCGCTTCGACCGCTTCGATCTGCCCCATCAGTTGAAGCTCGACAGGGTCAGCGGTGCGCTGGGCCAGCATTGCCTTCATGGGACCGGCCGAGTCGGCATACATTCTTGCAAGCCGATCGATTTCCGCGACCCGATTACGCGCGAAATCCGGATCTGCCGCGCTTACCGCGTCGCGCAGTGCAATCGCACGGTCATGCACGCTTCCGCGGAAGTTGATCGCGTAGCGCTGCTTCAAACCTGCCTGAGAACTGATGCTCTTCATGGTCCGATCAATAGTGTCGACCTTTAACGCACTGATCATCGCGACAACCGCCATCAGCGCGAGAACGACGAAAAAACCGAGACCGAGGCGCCTGGACACTGACATATGCTTGTTCATGATGAGTCTCTGTATGGGAGCTGCTAGGCAGCCGGCGATAAAGGTCGTTACGGCGCTCCATCACAACTCTGAGCCAGCCATAACCTGTACAAGAAGATGGCATATTGCTACATGTTTGTACAAGTATTTCGCTTCTTCTCCCTCCCGAACAGGCTTTAATACCGCCTGTAAACACATTCCAAGCGCGCGAATCCTTCACGCAGCGCCTTGCATGTACAAGTTTTTGGCATTCAGTTTCAATAGGCGCACAGATCCAGGCCAGACTCATCGACGTGGATGAGGCTGACCGAAGGACCGAGTTCGGCATCAGGAAAGTAGAAACGAAAAAAGCGGCCCTAAGGCCGCTTTTCGCGTGGCTTCCGCAGATGGGAAGCAAATATGGCGCAGCGGACGGGACTCGAACCCGCGACCCCCGGCGTGACAGGCCGGTATTCTAACCGACTGAACTACCGCTGC
>JAKUTK010000106.1 GCA_022448005.1 Pseudomonas sp. | reverse complement strand
AATCCGATACCAGAGGACTGGTATCGGATTTTCTAGAAGCCCCGGCTTGGACTCAAATGCTTAAGTGAACAGCATTAGCCTTTTTGGCGGGTTTTTGTCTGTGAGGGAAACGATGAACGTCCTTAGCCCTTTTGCAGATTCCGAAACAGAAATGACAGCGCCTTCGCCAACTCCTCGGCCCCCTTGGGGTCACGAAGAATGGTCAGCCACGGTTCACCGCCCGCTGCGCCGACGAAAGTGCAGGCCACGCCTTGCGGCGGGCACTGGTACTGAATGTAGGGGTCCATGCCGAACACCGAGAACCCACGGTTACGCACAGCGACGTTGCCGGACGCATCGCGGCGCTCCTCACGGATACGCAACTCGCCAGGCGCGCCAGCGCTGAGCTGGTATTCGAGATCCTCTGGGTTGGCCTGCCCGACTTGATAGGCCGAACGTAATCCATAGGTTTTAAGCAGCGCATTGCTGTGCGCAAGCAGGGCTTTTCGTTCGTTCTGGGTGAGATAAAGCGTCTTGAGCTCGGCCAGATATCGGGACGGTTCATCCGAGCCCAAGGTATTCGGCTCGGCAGCCCTGAGCTGTCCGCTGGCGATCAGGAAAAACGAGATTAACAGTAACTTTGATAGTCGACTTGTCAGTCCCTGCTGCATGATGCACCCTTGCGGTAATTAATATTATTTAGCCATCGCCACGTCGTAGAAAGCGTCTAAGCTGCGGCTAACGAAGCGACTCCCGCAGCATACTGGAAGCAAACCGTTCGATGAAAATACATACCGATGCCGCCAGCCGTTTGGCGACCGAGGTTGTGACGCAGTTGCCAGTGCCTTCGAGGCTGGGCATGCTGCGCTTCGAGCGTTTGAATGAGTCCAGCTGGGCCCTGCTGTTTCTCGATCCCGCCTGCGAACGTTACCTCGGCCTGCCCCCGCAGGACCTTTGTTCTCTCATCGACTCGCCTTACGCCAGCCTCATGGAGCCGCAGGCTCGCCTTAAACTTCATGACGTCGTGCAAGCGCAGCTGGCAACCCTGGGCCACTACTCCATTCGTTATTGCCTGCACACCTCCGGTGGGCCGCTGGACATGTTGGAGATCGGCGAAATCTGCCAACAGTATGGTCGAGAATTGGTGCGTGGCTACCTGATTGTAGAACCCCATGCAGAGCGGGCCTCCCCAGCCTTGGAATCCGAGAACACAAAGCTACGGTCCACCCTGGAGTTTTATCAGCAGGCCCAGGATGAGCACCTTGAACACCTGATCCGCTCCCGCGCTCAACAGAGCCTTATCGTGCGTCTGGCACGGCACCGTTACAGCGCAGCTGACCCACAGCTCGAAGCAGCCCAGTTGATCACCCAGGCCGCCAGCGAAGCCTATGGGATTGCTCGGGCCTCGATATGGCATCTGAAGGGAGATCAGCTAGAGGCTATTGCAGCCTACTGCCGTGACAGCGGCAGTTTGGAATACCCGTCATCATTGAACATATCGGCTTGCCCGCATTATATGGACGCGCTGCACAGTGGGCGGGTGATCGACGTGCAAAACGTCACCGAGGACGCCCGCACAAAGGAACTGGCGCAGACATTCTTCAAGCCTCGAGGCATTACATCGATCCTTGACGCAACGATCCGGGTGGGTGGGGAGGTTTTCGGCGTGCTCTGTCTGGAACACTCCGGCTGCGTTAGAGCCTGGCATGCCGATGAGGTGGCGTTCGCTGGCGAACTGGCCGATCAGTACGCTCAGGTACTGGCCAATCAGCAGCGCGTCAGTGCCACTCATACCTTGCACCTCTTCCAACGTGCGGTGGAACAGAGCGCCAGTGCGTTCATCCTGGTCGACCGTGACGGCATCGTCGAATACGTGAACCCGAGCTTCACCTCCATCACCCAGTTTTCAGCCGATGAAGTGCGTGGTCGCCGCCTGGCGGACCTGACTGCATTGGAAAACCTAAGCGAATTGCTGTTCGACACCTCATCGGCGTTGTCACAGAGCAACAGCTGGCAGGGCGAATTCCGAAGCCGCCGCAAGAACTTGGAGCCTTACTGGGGGCAGCTGTCGATTTCCAAGGTATTTGGCGAAAGCGGTGAGCTCACGCATTACATCGGCATTTACGAAGACATCACGCAGAGCAAGCTGGCGCAGCAGCACATCGAACGCCTGGCCTATACCGATAACCTGACCAGCCTCGGAAATCGCCCGTTTTTCATCCGCAGCATCGAAGAGCGCTTCGCTGCCAGTAAAGAGCCACAGTTGTGTCTGTTGCTGGTGGATATCGACAACTTCAAGCGCATCAATGACAGCCTCGGACACCAGACCGGTGACAAATTGCTGGCCAGCCTGGCTCGCCGTTTGCGCAACAGCCTCAACCGCGACAGCGTGCTCGCCCGCTTTGCCAGCAACGAATTCGCCCTCCTGCTCGACAACATGGACCTGGAAGAGGGCCAGCTGCTGGCGCATCAAGTGCTGCGAATCCTCGACAAACCCCTGTTCGTCGACAAGCAGCTGATCAGTGTCAGCGCCTCCCTCGGCCTGGCCTGTTCGCCTCTGCATGGCCGTGATCCAGAAACGCTGATGAAACACGCCGGCCAAGCCCTGCACAAGGCCAAGGCCAACGGCAAGAATCAGGTACAGGTGTTTACCGAAGCCTTGCATGCCGAGGCCAACTACAAGTTGTTCGTCGAAAACAATCTGCGCCGTGCGCTGGTGCAGAATGAGCTCGAGGTCTTCTATCAGCCCAAGCTCTGTCTGCGCAGCGGTCGGCTGCAAGGACTGGAAGCGCTGCTGCGCTGGAACCATCCGGAAAAAGGCATGATCCGCCCAGATCAATTCATCGGCGTTGCCGAAGAAACCGGGCTAATCATCCCGATAGGCAAGTGGGTCGCACGTGAAGCGTGCAAGATGGGACTGCAGCTGGCAGCGCTGGGTATCGGCACACCGCAGGTCGCGATCAACCTTTCACCCAAGCAGTTCTCAGATCCCGACTTGGTCGGCTCTATCGCCGCCATTCTCTCCGAAGAACAGCTGCCGCCTGACCGCCTGGAGCTGGAATTAACCGAAAGCCTGCTGCTCGAAGCGACCGAAGAGACCCGCCAGCAACTGTTAGGCCTTAAGGCCCTCGGGGTCACGCTGGCCATGGACGACTTTGGTACCGGCTATTCGTCGCTGAGCTACCTGAAGAAATTCCCCATCGACGTGATCAAGATCGACCGCAGCTTCATCAAGGACATCCCGGATAACCAGGACGATATCGAGATCACCTCAGCGGTCATTGCCATGGCTCGCAACCTTAATCTGAAGGTGGTTGCGGAAGGCATCGAGACGGTCGAGCAGCTGAACTTCCTGCGCCATCAGCGCTGCGATATCGGGCAGGGCTACCTGTTCGACAAACCCATCCCCGGCGACCAGCTACTGACCTCGCTACGCCGATACCCACACTGGCTCTAACGTTTCTCCGCCTACCGTCCAGGCACGCGCGCGTTGGATTTGTCAGCTTGGTAGCCTAGGCTAGCTGAAAACCTGCCCAAGGCACGAGGACCACAATGACCCTGCGCTCGCAAATTCTCGTTCATAAACAAGCGCTACCTGATGCGGGACAAGCCCTGCCCGGACGCGCCACACCCGTCCCGGTACCCGAAGCCCACTTCGTCAGCGGCAACCCGCTGCAACCACCTTTCCCGGCGCACCTGCAACAGGCCATGTTTGCCATGGGCTGTTTCTGGGGAGCCGAGCGACGTTTTTGGCAGCAGTCCGGTGTTTGGACAACCGCAGTGATCTATGCCGGCGGCCACACGCCAAACCCCACCTATGAAGAAGTTTGCTCCGGCCTCACCGGGCACACCGAAGCCGTGCTGGTGGTCTTCGATCCCCAGCAGATCTCCTATCGTGACCTGCTCAAGCTGTTCTGGGAGGCGCACAACCCAACACAGGGCATGCGCCAAGGCAACGACATTGGCACTCAGTACCGCTCGGCGATCTATTGCTTTACCGAGGCTCAACTCGAAATGGCACGCGATAGCGAAGCGCGCTTTCAGACAGAACTGAACAAGCACGGGCTGGGCAGCATCACCACAGAGATTGGCGATCTGCCAGCGTTCTACTACGCCGAGGCCTATCACCAGCAATATTTGGCGAAAAACCCAGGCGGATACTGTGGGCTGGGAGGCACCGGCGTCTGCATGCCGGCGTGAAGCGACACGGCGTCGATGACTGACTGATGGTCATCAGGCGCCAACATCAGGAAGCACGGATTGTTAGCGGCTGTGTGACGCCGTTGCGCCAGATCGCCCGAGCCTCAGGCGAACTCGGCTGGAGCCGATAGAAACTCGATTGATTGAGAACTCAATGAATCAGGTAACGCCTGGTTTCTGCTTTTTGAAAAAAGAAAACCCCGCCGAAGCGGGGCCTTTGCAGACTGTAACCGACATCCGTGACTTACGCCTCCCTGGCGTCGTTCCGCTACGCGTCCGTTTTGTGGCTGAAGCGCTTCCCTACGCAGCGTCCATGGCGGAAAAGACTACCGATCGGTCAGAGAAACCTGTAGTAGCAGTTCGCACCACGACTTGTAAGCATTCACTTACACACAAACCTTTCCTTGGCGTTGCGTGTAAGCGATTGACTACAAGCGAAGCAGATCTATGACTGAGGCAATGGCACATTGTTCCCAAAGATGGCCAATTAATTTCAATGTGCCTTCACGGATTAAGCTTTTTTAGAACTGCGCAGCATCCAGCAAATACAACGATTCACTGCCGGCTCGTACGGAGGCGCTCAACGAGTGGATGCGAGGCAGCAGTCGTGCGAAATAGAACCGCGCGGTGCCTAGCTTGCTGGCATAGAAGTCGTCCTGGGCCTCTTTGCCCAGTGCGGCTTCTGCCATCCGGGCCCACATATAGGCGTAAGCCGTGTAACCGAACACATGCAGATATTCGACCGAGGCCGCACCGATCTCGTTGGGATTGCGCTTCGCGCTGTCGATGACAGAAGCGGTGAGCGCGTCAAGGTTCTCCAGTGCTGCTTTCAGAGGGGCCGTGAACTCTTCAAGCTCACTGCCCGCCGCTGCACAGAAGCCGCGGATTTCTTCGGCAAACGCGCTGTAAAGCTCACCACCACTGCCCACAACCTTACGTCCGAGCAGATCAAGCGCCTGGATACCATTGGTACCTTCGTAAATCTGAGTGATCCTGCAGTCGCGCACCAGCTGCTCCTGCCCCCACTCACGGATGAAGCCGTGGCCGCCAAACACCTGCTGACCATGGACAGTGGTCTCCAAGCCCATGTCGGTGAGGAACGCCTTGGCAACTGGCGTTAGCAGAGCCACCTGCGCCTCGGCACGCTGGCGCGCTTCGGCGTCATCGCTGAACTTGGCGATGTCCAGTTGAAGCGCCACGTAACTGGAGAACGCGCGGCCACCTTCATTCAGCGCTTTCATCGTCAACAGCATACGGCGCACGTCCGGATGCACGATGATCGGGTCGGCGGCCTTTTCTTGCGCTACCGGACCAGTCGGCGCGCGACTTTGGATACGCTCACGCGCGTACTCAATGGCGCTCTGATAGGAACGCTCGCCCGTGGCCAAACCCTGGATACCCACGCCTAGACGCTCATAGTTCATCATGGTGAACATCGCTGCCAGGCCCTTGTTCGGCTCACCGACCATCCAGCCGGTGGCACCGTCGAAGTTCATGACGCAGGTGGCCGAGGCCTGGATGCCCATCTTGTGCTCGATCGAACCGCAGCCGAGGCTGTTGCGCTCACCAAGGCTGCCGTCTTCGTTGACCATCACTTTGGGCACCAGGAACAACGAGATACCGCGGGAACCGGCCGGCGCATCGGGCAGCTTGGCCAGTACGAGGTGGATGATGTTCTCGGTGAGATCGTGCTCACCACCGGTAATGAAGATCTTGGTGCCGCTGACCTTGTACGATCCGTCCGCCTGCGGCTCGGCCTTGGTGCGAATGATGCCCAGATCGGTACCTGCGTGTGGCTCGGTCAGGCACATGGAGCCGGACCAGACACCGGCATACATGTTCGGCAGGTACTTCTGCTTCAGCTCTTCGCTGGCATGGGCGTAGATGGACAGGCAGGCGCCGGAGGTCAGCATAGGGTACAAACCGAACGCCAAGCTGGCCGAGTTCATCATCTCCTCGACCTGCGCCGAGATTGCTTTCGGCATACCCATGCCGCCGTAGGCTGGGTCACCGCCTACACCGACCCAACCGCCTTCGGCATAAAGGCGATAGGCCTCCGGGTATCCCGCCGGGGTGGTTACCGCGCCGTCGACCCAGCGGCAGCCTTCCTCATCACCACTGCGGTTGAGGGGCGCAATGGAATTGGCAGTGATCTTGCCCGCCTCCTCGAGGATGGCTTCGGCGGTTTCCGCATCGACGACTTCCGCCAGCGCTGGCATCGTCTGCCAGAGCTTCGGGGCGTCGAAGACTTCGTTTAGGACGAAACGCATGTCGCGCAGCGGTGCTTTGTAGTCAGCCATGGAAAGGACCTCGCAGAAAACATGTCACCCGGCCGATTGGCCGCAGCAGTTTCGCGAGTCTAACTGAAGACCAATCGGCGCCCGAAGCGTCTTTAAATGACTGACTGGTTCCCATCTCGACGCTTAAGGCAGCACTTGCTAGTGCGCCCACCACCCACGAGGCCCAGCTGATATCGCCCATAAAAAAGCCCGCACGAGGCGGGCTAGAAAGTTTGCTGATGGATCAGAAAGCGAATTGGTCAGCGGCCAGCTTCATCAGGCTGGCACTACCGGCCTCGATGGCTGCCTTGTGGGCTGCGGTGCGCGGCAGCAGGCGAGCAAAGTAGAACTCGGCAGTGGTCAGCTTCGACTGGTAGAAGGCCGCATCGCTGCCCGGCTCGTCGAGCCGGCCCTGCGCCACTACGGCCATGCGCAGCCAGAAGTAGCCCAGGATCAGGTAGCCGCAGTACATCAGGTAGTCGACCGAGGCCGCGCCGACTTCGTCAGGGTTCTTCATCGCGGCCATGCCGATTCGGGTGGTGATCTCGCCCAGCTCGCGATTCAGGCCAGCCAGCTGCGTGACGTATTGCTGCAGCTGAGGATGCTGCGCGTTGGCCTCGCAGAACTTGTGTACCTGCTTGGTGAAACCAAGCATCAGCTTGCCCTGGCTGCCGAGCACCTTGCGGCCCAGCAGATCGAGTGCCTGAATGCCGTTGGTACCTTCGTAGATCGGCGCGATGCGGCAATCGCGCACCAGCTGTTCCATGCCCCACTCGCGAATGTAGCCATGGCCGCCGAAAATCTGCATGCCGAGATTGGTCACCTCCAACCCCGTGTCGGTCATGAAGGCCTTGCAGATAGGGGTGAGAAACGCGAGTAGATCCTCGGCTTCCTTGCGCTTGTCGGCGTCCGGGCTGTGTATTTGATCGAGCAACTGCGCGGTGAAGTAAGCCAGGGCTCGGTTGCCCTCGTTGAACGCCTTCATGGTCAGCAGCATGCGTCGCACATCGGGGTGCACGATGATTGGGTCGGCAGGCTTCTCGGGAAACTTCGCCCCGGTCAGTGCGCGCATCTGCAAACGCTCGTTGGCGTATTGGATGGCGCCCTGGAAGCTCGCCTCCCCACTGCACAAGCCCTGCATGCCGGTGCCAAGCCGTGCATGATTCATCATGGTGAACATGCAGTTGAGACCCTTGTTGGGCTCACCGATGAGGAAACCCTGGGCACCATCAAAGTTGATCACGCAGGTCGCCGAGGCCTTGATTCCCATCTTGTGCTCGATGGAGCCACAGGCGACAGCGTTGCGCTCGCCCGCTTCTCCGGTCGCGTCAGGCAGGAACTTGGGCACGATGAACAGTGAAATACCCTTGGTTCCGGCCGGGGCGTCGGGGAGTTTGGCCAGAACCAGATGCACGATGTCCTCGCTGATGTCGTGCTCGCCGGCGGAGATGAAGATCTTCGTGCCGCTGATCGCATAGCTGCCATCTGCCTGCGGGACCGCACGGGTCTTGATGATGCCCAGGTCCGTGCCGCAATGAGATTCGGTGAGGCACATGGTGCCGGTCCAGCGGCCCTCGGTCATGCGCGTCAGGTAGGCCTGTTTTTGCTCGTCGGTACCGTGGGCAGCTATCGCAGCCATGGCGCCATGGGTCAGCCCCGGATACATCCCAAAGGAGGTATTCGCCGAGCCGACCATCTCGCCGACCACCAGCCCCAGCGAGTGAGGCAGACCTTGACCGCCATAGGTAGGATCCGAGGCAAGGCCCATCCAGCCGCCTTCAGCATACTGCGCAAAGGCTTCCTTGAAGCCCTTCGGGGTCACTACCACACCGTCGTCGAAATGGCATCCTTCCTCGTCACCGCTTCGGTTAAGCGGCGCAAGGACCTGCTCGCAGAACTTGGCGCCCTCTTCGAGGATCGCGCTGACCGTGTCAGGCGTCGCGTCTTCTGCACCGTTGGCCGCGTAGCTGCCATGAAAGTCGAACACTTCGTCGATCAGAAAGCGCATATCGCGCAGGGGAGCCTTGTAAGCGGGCATATCGTTCTCCAGAACAGCACAGTGCATTGTTATGCCGCCACGCTACTGCCAGATCGACCCGCTCGCCATCACATTGCAGGCGCTGAATGCGCCGCCATAACCGCCGGCTGCCCCACCGCTCGCACCGTCAACACCGGCTGTTTTCCAGCTGCGCCCTAGCCGCCGGCACTCACCTCGTTCAACGTACGCATCGCACCGCGGCGGTTCTCTCCATGCGATCGGATGCAGTTGCGCCCTGCACCCTTGGCGCTATAAAGCGCCTGATCGGCCTTCTTGATGACTTCCTCGGGGCTGCGCTGCGTCATTAAACGCTCGGCGACGCCGATGCTGATGGTCACCGAGACCGCGGCTGCCGAAGCAACACCGCGGCGTTGCCGCCCCTGCTCCGCATCCTTCGGTCGACTGGACTTGTCGCGCAGCTGCAGTGGATAGCTCTCGACGGCCTGCCGCACGGCTTCCAGATGCGGCAGGCAATGCGCCAGATCGCGCCCCGGAAATACCAGCGCAAACTCTTCGCCCCCGTAGCGATAGGCACGACCACCGCCACCGACCTTGCGCAACCGGCTCGCAACGAGGCGCAGCACTTCGTCCCCCACGTCGTGTCCGTGGGTGTCGTTGAAGGCCTTGAACCGATCGACGTCGGCCATGGCGATTACATAGTGACGCCCCAGGCGCTGCAGCCGCTCGTTCAGGGCGCGACGGCCAGGCAGGCCAGTCAACTCGTCACGAAACGCCATTTGATAGGCCTCCTGGGCAATGGAGACCACCAGCACCAGCATCATCAAGCTGCTCAAGACGTTGAGCGCACCGGGTCGACTGAATACCTGAGGCAGCATCACGAGCAAGCCGATCAGCGCAACCAACTGCGCCGCGTGCACTGGCCGTGGCCGCCGCAGGTACTGCGCCAGCACCCCGATTATGGCGATCAGAAATACTGGATAGGCCAGCTGGATCAATTGCAGCCAGTCAGCCTGCAATGACGGCCAGCGAACTTCCGTCAGCCAGTCGAGCACCCCCGCAGGGAAGCGCCGCGCCAAGGCCAGCGCCAAGACCGAAACGGCAAACACGACAGCAAGCCGTGCCAGACCGTCCTGCAACAGATGTGCACGCTCTTGCCAAAGGGCATAAAGACCGTAGAGCGCCGGCAAGAGCAGACTGCACAGGTGGAAGGTGAGTGCAGCCTCTGGCAGAAGCGCGCCGGTGAGCCGGTAATGGTCGACTTGGGTATCGAGCAGGAAATAGACGATATAAACCGTCAGCAGCAGAAAGGTCTCCCGGACCCGCGCATAGGCGATGCAAAAGGCCCCGCCTAGCAACAGCAACACGGTGGGCAGCACATTGAACAGCGACGTGAAGAACTCATTCAGCGTCGGTTGACGCGCAGCGACAAGCCCTCCGGCCAATAGCGCCAGGGGTGCATAGAAATGACTGAAGCGAGCTGGACTCAGACGAGGCACGGCGGTTCCGGTAACGCCCGTGAGGAAAGCAGGCATTCTGCCTGCACTTGATGACAGGTTCACCCACGAGGTGAACAACAATGACTGGCATAGCGAAAAACAGACAAAAAAAACCGCTGCCGTAGCAGCGGTTTCTTTTTTGCGAAAGACCTTAGTAAGCCAGCTCGAAGTGCGCTTCATCCATGTCCATCAGGTTGTCAGCTCCGGACAGCATGGTTTCAACGTGGGTGCGGGTGCGCGGCAGGATGCGCTGGAAGTAGAAACGCGCCGTCTGCACCTTAGCGGTGTAGAAGCCATCCGCGTCTTCGCCAGCAGCGATCTTTTCCGAAGCCAGGCGCGCCATGTCGGCCCAGAAGTAGGCCAGGCAGGCATAACCGCAGTACATCAGGTAGTCCACCGAAGCAGCACCGACTTCTTCACGGTTCTTCATCGCGGCCATGCCGACCTTCATGGTCAGGTCGCCCCACTCTTTGTTCAGTTTGGCCAGCGGCTCGACGAACTGCTTGACCGCCTCGTTGCCCTCATTGGCCTGGCAGAACTTGTGCACGACCTTGGTGAAGCCTTTCAGCGCTTCGCCTTGGGTCATCAGCACCTTGCGGCCTAGCAGGTCGAGCGCCTGGATGCCGGTGGTGCCTTCGTACAGGCAGGAGATGCGGCTGTCGCGAACGTTCTGCTCCATGCCCCACTCGGCGATGAAGCCGTGGCCACCGTAGATCTG
>JAKUTK010000105.1 GCA_022448005.1 Pseudomonas sp. | reverse complement strand
AAGCTCTGTCAATCGCCAGATCATGGAGAGTTTCTTTCTGGGCTACCAGGCCTTTACCGCCAAGCCGGACGAGATGCTTGCTCGACGCGGACTGTCCCGAGTGCATCACCGGATCCTGTTTTTTATCGCCAGTTATCCAGACCTCAGCGTGAAGGAGCTACTCGGTTACCTGGGAGTCAGCAAGCAAGCCTTGAATACGCCGTTGCGCCAGCTGATCGAGATGCACCTTGTGGAAAGCAGGACGGCCGACGATGACAAGCGCAAGCGCATGCTGCGCTTCACCGCGGAAGGTTCGAAGCTCGAACAGGCATTGCGACGCGAGCAGGTGCGGTTGCTCGAACGGGCCTTTGAGCATGCAGGAGAAGAAGCAGTGAATGGCTGGCTGGCGGTAAACCAAGCACTGGCAACGGGCATGACGCGCATTTGAAAACCGGCCGGCAGTCAGACTGCTAACTGGCTGCAGTGCTGCCCAACCACTAAAGGCGGGTCCAAGCACCAAACCTTGCTCGATCCCAAAGACACAAAATTCAGGCACAAAAAAGGGCGACCGCAGTCGCCCTTTTTTATGGATTACAGAACTTAGTTCTGGTTTTCCATTTGTGCACGGATCAGATCACCAATGGTGGTCGGACCGGCAGTCGGCTCTACGTCCTGCTTGGTACGCAGTTCCTTCATTGCGTCCTTCTCGTCTTCAACGTCTTTCGACTTGATGGACAAGCTGATAACGCGGCTCTTACGGTCGATGCTGATGATCTTGGCTTCGACTTCTTCGCCTTCTTTCAGTACGTTGCGCGCGTCTTCAACGCGGTCACGGCTGATTTCAGAGGCTTTCAGTGTGGCTTCGATATCGTTGCCCAGATCGATGATGGCGCCTTTGGCGTCAACTTCTTTCACGGTACCGCGAACGATGCTGCCCTTGTCATTGACGGCGGCGTAGTTGGAGAACGGATCGTCTTCCAGCTGCTTGATGCCCAGGGAGATGCGCTCACGCTCCGGGTCGACCGATAGGATAACGGTGTCCAGCTCGTCGCCCTTCTTGAAGCGACGCACGGCTTCTTCGCCAGCTTCGTTCCAGGAGATATCGGACAGGTGAACCAGACCGTCGATGCCGCCGTCCAGACCAATGAAGATACCGAAATCGGTGATCGACTTGATGGTGCCGGAGATGCGGTCGCCCTTGTTGAACTGGCCAGAGAAGTCTTCCCATGGGTTGGACTTGCACTGCTTGATGCCCAAGGAGATACGACGACGCTCTTCGTCGATGTCCAGAACCATGACTTCCACTTCGTCGCCGACCTGTACAACCTTCGACGGGTGGATGTTCTTGTTGGTCCAGTCCATCTCGGAAACGTGCACCAGACCTTCAACGCCCTCTTCCAGCTCAGCGAAGCAGCCGTAGTCGGTCAGATTGGTAACACGCGCGACAACGCGGGTGTTTTCCGGGTAGCGAGCCTTGATGGCAACCCATGGGTCTTCGCCCAGCTGCTTCAGACCCAGCGATACGCGGTTGCGCTCGCGGTCGAACTTCAGCACCTTGACGTCGATCTCGTCGCCAACGTTGACGATTTCCGACGGATGCTTGATGCGCTTCCAAGCCATGTCGGTGATGTGCAACAGGCCGTCCACGCCGCCCAGATCCACGAAGGCGCCGTAGTCGGTGAGGTTCTTGACGATACCCTTGACCTGCTGGCCTTCCTGCAGCGATTCCAGCAGAGCTTCACGCTCGGCGCTGTTTTCGGCTTCCAGGACGCTACGACGGGAAACGACAACGTTGTTGCGCTTCTGGTCCAGCTTGATGACCTTGAATTCGAGTTCCTTGCCTTCCAGGTGAGTGGTATCACGCACTGGACGGACATCAACCAGGGAACCTGGCAGGAACGCACGGATGCCGTTAACGTCGACAGTGAAGCCGCCCTTAACCTTACCGTTGATAACGCCCTTGACCACTTCCTCAGCTGCGAAAGCCGCTTCCAGAACAATCCAGCACTCTGCACGCTTGGCTTTTTCGCGGGACAGCTTGGTTTCACCGAAGCCATCTTCAACCGCGTCCAGCGCAACGTGAACTTCGTCACCCACGCTGATGGTCAGCTCGCCCTGCTCGTTGTAGAACTGCTCGACCGGGATGACGCCCTCGGACTTCAGACCGGCATGAACATTGACCCAGTCACCGTCGATGTCGACCACGATGCCGGTGATGATCGCACCCGGCTGCATGTCGAGGGTTTTTAGGCTTTCTTCAAAAAGTTCTGCAAAGCTTTCGCTCATGTTTATTCCTGCTGTTTTCGGACGAGGATCCGCCCAATCTCCACATCCCAGATAGAAGTGGGTTCATTCATATAAAAAAAGGCCTGCGGGACTAGATCTGGTCTCCCACATGCCTCCTTGTTAACAGCCCCCGAATTGGGTGACCGTCAGGCCGCCTCTCGGCGGTCGCTCTTCAGGCGAAATCGCGTTTGGCAACTTCGCTCAGAATCTGTCCTAGCACCTGCTCGATGGAAAGATCGGTGGAATCCAACTGCACCGCATCATCTGCCGGCTTCAATGGCGCCACGTCACGCTGGGTATCACGCTCGTCGCGCGCCCGTATCTCATCGAGAAGACTCGCGAGATTAACATCATCACCCTTGCTATTCAACTGAAGGTAACGGCGTCGGGCCCGTTCTTCGGCACTGGCCGTAAGGTAAATCTTCAATGGCGCGTCGGGGAAAACCACCGTACCCATATCTCGACCGTCAGCAACAAGTCCGGGCGGTTCACGAAATGCTTTCTGCCGCTGCAGCAGCGCTTCACGTACCACTGGCAACGCGGCGACCTGTGAGGCCCCAGCGCCGACTTGTTCGTTGCGAATCGCCTGAGTGACGTCTTCGCCCTCCAGGATGATCTGCATTCCCTCGCCACCTTTGGCCGCTCCGAACTGCACATCCAGATGAGCGGCCAGCAGTTTCAGCGCCTCTTCATTGGTCAGATCTACGCCATGGTTGCGCGCTGCGAAGGCAAGCAAACGGTACAGCGCACCGGAATCGAGAAAATTCCACCCCAGCTTGGCCGCCAGCAACGCCGCAACCGTGCCTTTGCCGGAACCGCTCGGACCGTCAATGGTGATGACGGGGACCTGCCTGATCATGAGTTATCCTCCACACCAACTCGCATCCCGGCCCGCTCGGCCAGTGCAAGGAAGTTCGGGAACGAGGTAGCAACATTGGCACAATCGTGGATTCGGATCGGTGCACTGGCCCGAAGCGCGGCCACACTGAAGGACATGGCGATACGATGATCACCGTGCGCCCAGACCTCTCCGCCGCCAAGGGAGCTGCCGCCTTCGATAATAATCCCATCCGCGGTGGGAGTGGCGTTCACGCCGAGTGCTTGTAGACCATCGGCCATTACCTGAATGCGATCCGACTCCTTGACTCGCAACTCCTCCGCTCCGCGCAGCGTGGTTCGCCCTTCGGCACAGGATGCAGCCACAAACAGCACAGGGAATTCATCAATCGCCAACGGCACGAGTTCTTCGGGTATGTCGATCCCCTTCAGCTGAGCGGCACGCACGCGGATATCCGCAACCGGCTCACCGCCCACTTCGCGCTGATTGATCAATTCGATGTTGGCGCCCATCAGTTTGAGAATGTCGATGACGCCAATACGGGTCGGATTGACCCCTACGTGTTCGAGCGTGATATCGGAATCCGGCGCAATGCTCGCAGCAACCATAAAGAATGCTGACGACGAAATATCGGCTGGCACTTCGATCTGAGCCGAGCGCAGCGTATGACCTGACTCGACCGTAGCCGTGTTGCCCTCAACCTGCACCGGATAGCCGAAGCCTTGCAGCATCCGCTCGGTGTGGTCTCGCGTTGGCGCGGGCTCAGTGACCGATGTTTTTTCGGCAGCATACAGACCCGCAAGGAGCAGGCAGGATTTGACCTGAGCACTGGCCATCGGCATGTCGTAGTGCATACCGGAAAGCTTCTGACCGCCACGGATGGTCATCGGCGGGCGGCCCTCGGGGGCCGTTTCGATCACGGCTCCCATCTCGCGCAAGGGCTTGGCGACACGGTTCATCGGTCGTTTGGACAGCGAGGCATCGCCGGTCAGGGTGGTGTCGAACGGCTGGGCTGCGAGCAAGCCGGACAGCAGGCGCATTGAGGTGCCTGAATTACCGAGATAGATCGGCCCTGGCGGCGGCTTCAAGCCATGCAGGCCGACACCGTGAACCGACACACGCCCCTGATTAGGGCCCTCGATAACCACACCCATGTCGCGGAATGCCTGGATGGTTGCCAGCGCGTCCTCACCTTCAAGAAAGCCCTCAACTTCTGTGGTGCCTTCTGCGAGCGAACCAAGCATGATGGATCGATGAGAAATGGATTTGTCACCTGGAACACGAATTTGGCCGCTGAGGCTGCCGCCAGGATTGGCGAGGAAGATCAAATCTTTGGAATGCATAACGTCCACATAGGCTCTGCGAGCCAGTATTTTGCTGAAATGTTCCCGGGCAGCCTTGGCGCGCGTGAACACGCCCAACAATGTATGCCCGTCTCCTTCATCGACCGCGGCGCGCAAGGCGTCGAGGTCGGCACGAAAATCGTCCAGGGTATGCAGCACCGCTTCTCGATTGGCGAGAAAGATGTCGTGCCACATCACCGGATCGCTGCCCGCAATACGGGTGAAATCTCGAAACCCACCCGCGGCGTAGCGAAATATTTCCAGGTTCTCGTTGCGCTTTGCCAGCGAATCCACAAGACCAAATGCCAGTAAATGCGGCAGATGACTGGTCGCGGCCAGCACTTCATCGTGATGCCGGACATCCATATGCTCGACATCGGCGCCCAAGGTACGCCACAACCCATCTACAAGCGCTAGCGCAGCCGGATCGGTATCTTCCAGAGGCGTCAGGATTACCTTGTGCCGGCGGAAAAGCGTGCTTTGGGCAGCTGTAACACCACTCTGTTCCGAGCCGGCTATCGGATGCCCAGGCACGAAGCGAGGCGGCATTCGACCGAACTGCTCGCGGGCGCAGCGGACCACGTTGCCCTTGGCACTGCCTACGTCAGTCAACACCGACTGCCCGAGATCGAGCCGTGCGAGCTCGGTCAGCAGGCGCTCCATCGCCAGGATCGGGACGGCAAGCTGAATCACGTCTGCGCCCTCGCAGGCTTCGGCGAGGCTGCTAGCGCAGCGATCCACCACCCCGAGCTCAACCGCTAACTCGCGCGACCGCGGATCCAAGTCAAACCCGACCACCTCGCCACAGTGCCCGCCTTCACGCAGGCCCTTGGCGAACGAGCCACCAATCAGACCCAGACCAACGACGGCCAGACGAGGCAGCCGCGTTCCGGGGAGCGGCTCGCCGTTTCGGCTCAACGTCCAAGCGCCTTGCGCAGAACTTCCAGAAACCGTTCGTTCTCAGCGCCGGTACCGATCGACACCCTGAGAAAAGTCGGCATCCCGTAAACAGCCACAGGCCGTACGATCACTCCGTCACGCAGCAATACCTGGTTGATGGGGGCCGCGTCACGGCCAAAATCGACCGCTATGAAATTACCTTTGGAAGGTATCCATTCCAGCCCCAGCTCTTTGAATCCGGCTACCAGTTGCTGCATACCAGCGGCATTGCTGGCACGGCTTCTGGCCAGGTATTCGTGATCATCAAGCGCGGCACAAGCCGCGGCTAGCGCGAGGCTGTTGACATTGAATGGCTGACGCACACGATTAAGGACATCCGCGATCTGAGCTGAACAGATCGCATAGCCCACGCGCAGCGCCGCCAACCCGTAGGCCTTGGAAAAAGTGCGTGAAACCAGCAGGTTCGAGTGCGAACTCAGGAACGCCAATCCGTCCGGCAGCTCCCCATCATCGGCATACTCGATATAAGCCTCATCGAGAACCACCAGGACATGCTCAGGCACGGCAGCCAGGAATTGCTCCAGCGCTGCGGCGCTGAACCAGGTACCTGTAGGGTTATTGGGGTTGGCGATAAACACGACCCGGGTGTTCGAATCAATGGCGGCCTGCATGGCATTCAGATCATGCCCCCACTGCTTGGCAGCAACAGCCCTGGCCTCAGCGCCCACAGCTTGGGTAGCAATGGGATAAACCGCAAACGCATGCTCGCTGAACACGGCATTGAGGCCAGGGGCTAGATAGGCCCGTGCGACCAGCTCGAGTATGTCGTTGGAGCCATTTCCGAGCGTGACCTGCTCGATGCCGACGCCGTAACGCTGCGCCAGTTTCAGCTTGAGCGCGAAACCGTTGCCGTCGGGATAGCGGGTCAGCTCATCAAGCTGCGCGCGGATCGCATCGAGGGCTTTCGGGCTGGGGCCCAGCGGATTCTCGTTGCTGGCCAGCTTGACGATGGACTGCGGATCGAGATCGAGCTCTCTGGCCAGTTCTTCCACAGGCTTGCCAGGCACATAGGGCGACAGCTTTTGCACACCTGGCTGAGCCAGCGCAAGGAAATCACAAGACATATTCAGCTCCGCTGGAGCTGCAAGCCCGGAGCGTGAAGCCTGAAGCGCCAGGCAAACGACGTTGCTCTCGACTTCCAGCCTCAGCTGCCAGCTTGCAGCTGCTATTTAGAGTACTGCTTTGGGATAGGACCCCAGCACCTTCAGTGCCACCGCTTCGCGGCCGATTTTCTCCAGGACATCCTTGATCAAGGGGTCCTGGTGGTGACCGATGCAATCGATGAAGAACACATAGGTCCATTTGCCGGCGCGCGACGGCCGCGTTTCGATCCGCGTGAGATCGATGCCATTGGAATGAAACGGCATCAACAGCTCATGCAGCGCGCCCGGCTTGTTGCGCATGGAAACGATGATCGAGGTTTTGTCATCACCGGTGGGCGGTACTTCCTGGCTGCCGATGATAAGAAAGCGTGTGGAATTGTCCGGGCGATCCTCGATTTTTTCGGCGATCTTGGTCAAGCCATACAACTGCGCCGCCATGTCGCCGGCGATCGCAGCGGAGTTCCACTCGCTTTTGACCCGCTTCGCGGCATCTGCATTGCTGGAAACCGCCACGCGCTCGACGTTTGGGTAGTGCGCATCAAGCCACTTGCGACATTGCGCCAGCGACTGGGCATGCGAGTAGATACGGGTGATGCGGTCCGTCTTGGTCGTCTCGCCCACCAATAAGTGATGATGGATGCGAAGCTCGACTTCGCCGCAGATGACGATGTCGTGCTCGAGAAAACTGTCGAGGGTATGGTTGACCGCACCTTCGGTGGAGTTCTCCACAGGCACTACGCCGAAATTGACCGCACCGGCAACCACTTCACGAAACACCTCGTCGATCGCGGCCATCGGTTTGCTGATCACCGCCTGGCCGAAATGCTTGAGCGCCGCAGCTTGGGAGAAGGTGCCTTCCGGCCCGAGGTAGGCAACCCGCAGCGGCTGTTCCAGCGCCAGGCAGGACGACATGATCTCCCGGAAGAGGCGTGCCATTTCCTCGTTATCCAATGGCCCCTTGTTCAGCTCCATGATGTGCTTGAGCACCCAGGCCTCGCGCTCGGGGCGATAGAATACCGCTTCCTCGCCCTCGGCGAGCGCGGCTGTCTTGACCCGAGCCACGTCTTGGGCGCAACGAGCCCGCTCACTGATCAGCTCGAGAATTTTCTCGTCGAGACTGTCGATGCGTACACGCAGCGCCTTCAGCCGGTCGACATCGCTCATCAGCCGTGCTCCTTCTCGAACTCGCGCATATAGGCGACTAGCGCTTCGACCGCATCCAGGCCGACCGCGTTGTAGATGGAAGCACGCATGCCCCCCACCGAACGGTGACCCTTGAGGTTGAGTAGCCCACGAGCATCCGCACCGGCCAGGAACGCTTTGTCCAGCTGCTCATCGGCAAGCCTGAACGGGACATTCATCCAGGAGCGGGCGTTGGTGGCTATTGGATTGGAATAGAAATCGCTGGAATCGATCACGCCGTAGAGCAAGTCCTTCTTCGCGCGGTTGCGCTGCTCCATGGCTTCGACGCCACCCTGCTCCTTCAGCCACTCGAATACCAGGCCCGAGAGGTACCAGGAGAAGGTCGCCGGAGTGTTGTACATCGAACCATTTTCGGCTGCGATCTGGTAGTTGAGCATCGTCGGGCAGCTGGAACGCGCCCGCCCAAGCAGGTCCTCACGAACGATTACCACCACCAGACCCGATGGCCCGATGTTCTTTTGCGCACCTGCATAGATCAGACCAAAGCGGGAAACGTCCAGCTGTCGCGAAAGGATATCCGACGACATATCGACAACGAGCGGGGTGTCGCCTACATCCGGAACCCAGTCGAACTGCAAGCCGCCGATGGTTTCGTTACTTGCATAGTGCAGATACGAGGCATTGGCGCTCAGCTTCCACTCGTTCTGGCCTGGGATGGCGAAATAGTCATAGGGTTTGGCACTGGCAGCTACATTGACCTGGCCGAAACGCTTGGCTTCCTCAATGCTCTTTCGCGACCAGATGCCGGTATCAATGTAATCGGCGACGCCGTCTTCAGGCAGCAGATTCAGCGGTATCTCGGCAAACTGCTGGCTGGCACCGCCCTGTAGAAACAGCACCTTGTAGTTCGAAGGAATGCTCAGCAGATCGCGCAGATCCTGCTCGGCCTTCTCGGCAATCGCTGTGTACTCGTCACTGCGATGGCTCATTTCCATCACGGACAGACCGCGTCCATGCCAGTCAAGGAGTTCAGCCTGAGCGCGTTGTAATACGGCCTCAGGGAGCGCGGCCGGGCCAGCGCAGAAATTGAACGCGCGTTTGCTCATCTTCGTTCTCTCAAAAACGGTCGATACCTAGCTCGCTCCGTCCGCGCCCAGGGCTCGGCTCAGTGCTCGCCATTCCTTCATCTGCAAAGAGGCATAAACGAAACGACGGCGAAGCCTTGAAGGCTGCGCCGTCGTCTGATCAATCCTCGTCGTCGGTGGGCACTACATCTGGCGGAACGTCGCCCCCGCCGCCCAGCAAATCATCTTCGCCTGGCTCGGTGCTGACTACGGGCATTTCCTTATCCAGCGCATCCTCATCGATTACCGCCTCGATGTCTTCCAGGACGTCCTCTTCGGAAGGTTCTTGCACGCGCTCAAGGCCCACAAGGTGTTCATTCTTGCCCAGCTTGATGAGGGTCACACCCTGCGTATTGCGGCCCAGTGAAGACACCTCGTCGACACGTGTACGCACCAGGGTGCCCTGATCGGAAATCAGCATGATTTCCTCACCTGATTGCACCTGAACGGCACCGACCAACGGCCCGTTCCGATCATTGGAGACCATTGCAATCACACCCTGACCGCCACGACCACGGCGCGGGAACTCAGCCAGCACGGTGCGCTTACCATAACCGTTCAGGCTCGCCGTCAGAATCTGGGCATCTGGCTCAGGGATCAGCATCGAAATCAGGCGCTGCCCTTCAGGCAGGCGCATGCCACGCACACCACGGGCGGTACGGCCCATGGTGCGAACGTGCTTTTCCTTGAACCGGATAACCTTGCCGCCATCGGAGAACAGCATCACTTCGCGCGCACCATCGGTCACCGCAGCAGCGATGAGGGTGTCGCCCTCCTCCAGGCCAAGCGCGATCAGACCCACGCTACGCGGACGACTGAATTGCGACAGCGGCGTCTTCTTCACGGTGCCCTTCGCAGTCGCCATGAAGATGTAGGTACCGGTAGGCTCATCCACCGAGTCATCGGTCTCGTCACCCTCGATTGCCTCTTCGACATCATCGCTTTCGCTGATGATTTCGGCGTCTTCGACATCCTCGTCACCGTTCAGCTGTTGCTGACGTGCCGCCTCGATATCGACCTGCAGCATCGCGGTTATATGCTCGCCCTCGGTCAGCGGCAGCAAGTTCACCAGAGGACGACCGCGCGATGTGCGTGACGCCTCAGGAATCTCATAGGTCTTGAGCCAGTACACCTTGCCCTTGCTGGAGAACAGCAGCAGCGTGGTGTGGCTGTTGGCGACCAGCAGATGCTCGACGTAGTCCTCTTCCTTGACCCCGGTCGCGGCCTTGCCACGACCACCGCGACGCTGCGCCTGGTAGGCAGCCAGCGGCTGTGATTTGGCATAGCCACCATGGGAGATAGTGACGACACGCTCTTCTTCGGTGATCAGGTCGGCCAGCGTCAGGTCCAAGCGCACATCGAGGATCTCGGTGCGACGCTTGTCGCCGAAGTCGCGCTTGACGCCTTCGAGCTCTTCGCGAATGACTTCCATCAGGCGAACCGGGTTGGTCAGGATGCGGATCAGCTCGCCAATCTGGGTGAGAATCTCCTGGTACTCGCTGAGCAATTTTTCGTGCTCAAGACCGGTCAGACGATGCAAGCGCAGATCAAGAATGGCCTGCGCCTGTTCTGGTGACAGGTAGTACTTGCCGTCGCGTAGGCCGTACTGCGGATCGAGGCCTTCCGGGCGGCAGGAGTCGGCACCGGCGCGCTCGACCATCGATTCGACAGCACTGGACTCCCAGGCTTCGGCAATCAGCGCTTCCTTGGCTTCGGCTGGCGTCGGTGAGGCCTTGATCAGCGCAATCACGGGATCGATGTTGGACAGCGCTACAGCCTGCCCCTCGAGAATATGCCCACGTTCACGCGCCTTGCGCAGCTCATAAACGGTCCGACGGGTGACGACTTCGCGGCGATGACGGACGAAGGCTTCGAGCAGCTCCTTGAGGTTCAAGGTACGTGGCTGGCCGTCGATGAGGG
>JAKUTK010000104.1 GCA_022448005.1 Pseudomonas sp. | reverse complement strand
TGCGGGCCATTTGGGACTGGCCGCCGGGCGAGTTATGCAACTGACGCTGACAGCCTTGGGCAGAACTTGGGTGGTACCCAGGTGGAGCGCCGGGTCTGGATGCCGTGCTTGAGCTTCTCGAGGGGAAAGCCAGTTGAGAATATTTTCTATTCAGATGCATAAATGATTACTTATCCCATTCGCGTTTGATTATCATCCGTTACCCGCGAATCTATGTGACCTGCTGTAACAAGAAATCATGAGGCGCGCGGTTGCCACCACCCAAACACAGAGGACCTCGAGTATGACTGGTAGTAAAGCCCGGCTTGATAAGGCCCAGGCACCTTGGCGCCGTACCACCACCGCTTTTCTGTGCTGTGCTCCATTGGTAGCTGCTCCCTTGAGTGCAAGCGCACAGGAATCGAGCAATGCCGATGGCAAGGAGCCGTTTCGCCTCGCTCCCATCATCGTCAATGCCAATGCATCTGCCGGCGACGACGCCAGCACGGTTGTTGCTCAGGAGCTTTGGGTGGGCGGAAAGGTCCCTACCAGCATCCTCAACACGCCCGCTTCGGTTTCCGTGGTCACCCAGAAGGAAATCGAGCAGCGCAGTGCCAGTACCACTGAAGAGGTTTTGCAGTACACGCCGGGCGTCATCGCGGACTATTACGGCACTGACGATCGCAACGATTACTTCAAGATCCGCGGCTTCCAGGCCACCACGTACCGTGACGGCTTGACCCTGGGGTCGATGCGCGGCGTACGCGAAGAGCCCTTCGCCTATGAGCGCGTCGAAATCCTCCGTGGTGCCAACTCCACCTTGTTTGGCCCGGCAGATCCGGGTGGCTCAGTGAACTTCGTCACCAAGCAACCGCGGTTCGACAAGTTCGGGCAGGGCTACGTGACCTACGGTTCCTATGATCATGTTGAAACCGGCATCGATGTCGGGGACTCGTTGAACGAAGACCAGACGTTGGCCTATCGCCTGACCGGCAAGATCCAAGACAGCGATCGCGAGTACGACCATTCCCAGGACGATGACAAGTTCCTGATGGGCGGCCTGACTTGGGCACCGACGGCCTTTACCTCGGCAACCGTGATTCTCGACTACCTCAAGACAACCAGCACGCCCAACAGCGGCGGTTATCCGAGAGATAAGGAGTACGACCGCAGCAAATTCTATGGCGAGCCTGATTACAACTTTCATGATGTCGAACGCACCAGTCTAAGCGGCAACTTCACTCATGATTTCGACAATGGTTTCGTCCTGCGCAGCAATCTGCGTTACAGCGAGCTCACGGATGATTTTGGCTACGTGTACCTGAACGGCACGGGGACTGGAACCTTACTCAATCGTGATGCTTTTGGTACCGACACTGACGCCGACCAGCTAAACGGCAACTTGATGCTTCAGTACGATGCCCGATTTGAAAACATTGATAGCAGCACGATGGTAGGGGTGGAGTATCGCGATGCTTCGTCCGAGGATAGTTCTGTCTATCAAGGCGTTTCTCCCATCGACATCGCCAATCCCGTTTACGGCGGTACCCCTGTGGGTCTGGTCCCCTACAGCCGTAACAAACAGGACTACACCACCAAGTCGGTTTTCGTGCAGCAGAACCTGTCATTTTTCGAGCGCTTTATCGTTACGGGTGGTATCCGCAACGACTCACTGGATCTTTCCAGCACCGACATCACCAACGTCAGAGCCTCGGATACCTTCTCGGAAAACTCTGTTCGCGGGGCATTGACCTACATCGTGAACGACGAAGTCTCCACCTACGTCAGCATGGTGGAATCCGTCGCGCCGCCATCCATCGGTGTCACCCCAGAGCGCGGCAAGCAGTACGAAGTGGGAGTGAAGTATTCGCCTACGAACATGAATGCGCTGTTCTCTGCAGCCATTTACGATCTGACTCAGGAAGACATCACCGTCGCGGTCGTACAGCCTAATGGCACTATTGAACGGGAAACCATTGGTGAGTCGCGTGTGCGCGGTCTGGATCTGGAAGCCAAGGCTGAACTGACTGAAAACTTGAGCCTGATTGGTGGCTACTCCTACATGGAATCGGAGGTGCTCCGCGGAACGTTGCGCAGTGGCGCTTCGCTCGAGGGTAATGAGTTCGAAGCGGCGCCCAAGCACTCGGCATCACTGTGGAGCTACTACCACTTGCCAGGTACGACAATGAGCGTCGGCTTGGGTGCCCGCTACACGGGCGCGTATTACTTCAACCCCGCCAACAGCGCTAAAAGCGATGCCACCACCCTATTTGATGCCGCTTTCAACTACCAACTCCTCAAAGACACCGATCTGGCCATCAACGTCAGCAATCTGCTCGACGAGCAGCACGTAGTCGGCTCCGGCACTGCGGACTACTACAACCCAGGCCGCGAGATCACGGCCAAGGTCAGCTATAACTGGTAAACGACAAGTCCTGTCTGTCCTGGCGGCCCCGGCCGGGGCAGTCAGGATTTTCCCTAGACCCTGCTACCTGCTTCGCCGAAGTGAGCAGCAGGGCTCTTCGAAGTCCCACGTGGCTTGCCGGATCGCTTGGCTGCGGGCCGAGCCCTTCCAGGCCTGATCGAACCCTTTTTAGTAGAAGCCAGCTGCAGGCGATATGGGCTGCGCGGTGCCAATGAAGGCCAACCGTCCAGTCGTGACGCGCTGCTGCCACGCGTCCAATCAATTCTGCTTGCTCGGCCCCAAAGCCCTTGCGGGCGGTCGAAACCGGCCCGAATGGCCCCTAAGCTTGCCAGGTTAGAGCCAGCGGAAGGGGCGAGGCTGGTGCGCCCTCCGTTCTATAGCGTCAACATCACCTGGCACTGTCCGTATCCACTACAAGCTGCACATGCCCGTCCGCGAACGGTGCTGTCTTAACAAGCAATCCATACCACAGCAATGAAGATTTGATCACTGATGCTTGGTCGGGCGGCGCCAGCGATCAGACCAGCGCAGCAACTACCCAGATTGACCCGCCAACCAAAGGCAGGCTCACCGCCAGGCGTGGCGTATAGGGAAGCAGCATCAGCAACGCAAAACCCGCCAGCGAGATCAAGCCGAACCAACCGACTACTGCCATCCCACCCGGCCAGACCTGCCATGACGTGTAGATCGCGAGCCCGAGCAGAAGTCCACCTGCCGGAACACAGAGGCGGCGGAGTTGGGCAGGCACGTGCGGATTGACCAGCTGTTTCCAGTGACGGTCCTTGTTCAGACAGAAACCCAGCATGCCGGCGTAGGCCAGTACCAGGCTGGCGAATAGGGCTAAACCGCTCATGAGGATGCTCCGTGAACTGGGCGGCTCGGGCGAGACGAGCGGCCATTTCGGGCGGCGATGACCGACGGTATTTTCCACACGGTCCAGCCCAACAGCAGTCCCATCGAAGCCACGCTCGCCAGCAGGGACAGGCGCAGGCTGTCTTGAGTGATTTGTTCAGTCCACAGATCCAGCAACGGCAGGGTGACGGCCAGCAGTGCTGTGGCTGATAGCTGTTCGCGCCAGGCCGCCAGCAGCTTGCGCAGCCAGCCGTGCAGCCAGCTCAGCGCCCAGACGCCGAAGAACACGCGCAGCTCCCAGTCCTGACGGTCAGCCAGCGCGGCTGGCAGCAGCCGGTTACTCCACAGCAGCGTCGTACAGGCCAGCAAAAGCCCGGCAACCACTGCCACGTTGAGGCTCTCCACCACGCGCAGGAAGTGTGGGTTGGTCTTCGCCTGTTTGCGTTGTTTGACGGCATAGAGCACCAGTCCCGTACCGATCATGGTGCAGCTGATCAGGCCGCAGATGAAATACAGCCAACGCATCGAATAGCCGCCGAACTGCGCGAAGTGCAGGCCCGCCATCACCCGCTGGGTCAGCTGGCTGGTGCGTGACGGCTCGGGCGCCTGGATCAGCTCGCCGGTGACGCCGTTGAAGACCATGCCTTCGCCCTTGGTCAGCTCGATTCGGTTGCCCAGTACCGGTCGGGCCGTGACCTGGGCGTTGGTCTTGCCAGGGTTGCTGACGGCCAGACCGCCGATCATGCCCTCGCCATAGTGCGCTTCGGCACCGCTGACGATTTCACCCAATGCCAGCATAGGTGCCGCCGGTGCCGCGACGGGCTTGCTGCCGCGTCCCTCGCCGCGCGGCGCCTGCTCGGCAGCACGCCCTGACTGCGCAACGCGAAAATAGGCCTGGCGGTCGCCGTCATAAAGGGCATCCACCGCTGCCGGCATGTAGAGCAGAAAAAAGATGGCCAGCCCGGTGTAGGTAATCATCAAGTGAAACGGCAGCAGCAGGACGGCACTGGCGTTATGCGCGTCGAGCCAGGATCGCTGGCCTTTGGCGGGACGGAAGGTGAAGAACTCCTTGAAGATCTTCTTGTGGATGATGATGCCGCTGATCAGCGCCACCAGCATCGCCATGGCCGCGAACCCCACCACCCATACGCCCAGCGTGCGCGGCAGGTGCAAGGTGTAATGGAAATGGAAGAAGAAGTTGCCGCCGATGGTTTCCCGCGGCTCGATGGTCGCCCCGGAAACCGGATCCAGCTGAGTGCTCACCGCACCGCGGCGACGTTCGCCGACGGATACGCTGAGAGCGGGCGTGCGCTCAGTCGGCAGGCTGATGTTCCAGTTCGATTGGTCTGCATGGTTGTCCATCAACCAGCGCTGCGCCACATTGGCCGCTGCAGCTGGTGACTGCGCCCTATCGACCAGCTCCGGCTGCATCCACCAATTGATCTCCTTGTCGAACACCGCGAGGGTGCCGGTGAGGAAGATCGCAAACAGCATCCAGCCGAGCAGCAGCCCGCACCAGGTATGCAGCCAGGACATCGATTGCGTCAGGCTGCCTTTCATTGCCACATCTCCAGCAGCTGAGGCCAGAAGCCGATGACTGCCAAGGGAATTGCGAGCCCGGCACCGATCATGACTCGCCACAGCGAGGTAGCCGCGAAGGCCCAGAGCAGGAACGTCAGGTACACCATGAACGACAGCAACGACGCTGCAGTAACCGCGTCCACCGGATCGAGCGGCAGCCACTGTGCGAGCGCGGCAGTGAAGGCGTAGGTGAAGGCATAACCGCCCAGGAGGGCCAGCAGGGTGCGGGCCGCGATGGCAGGCCCGGCACTTCTCGATTGAGTGGCAGAACGGGTCACGACGGGCTTCCCAGTGAGAGTCTTACGAAAAATGCCCAACCGTCGTAAACGCCGGCCGGGCATCGGTCTTGTGGTGAACCGGGAGGGAGACGCCCATGCGCCATGTCCAAACTGGTGATCGCTACGCCAGTCGCACGCGTTGGCAAGGCGTCTCCCTCACGACTCCTCAGAACGAAGCGCTAACCCCCAGCGTGTAGCGACGCCCGTCAAGCACGGTTTCGTAGCTGTCGTAGTCGATCTGCTCGTTGAAGACGTTGTACACACCCGCCAGCAGCTTGACGTTCCGGTTCAGCGCATAGGTGCCGCCAAGGTCGACCAGGGTGTACGCCGGGGTGCTTTCCGCCATGCTGGTGCGCGACAGGTATTCCGAGGTTTCGCTGCGGTAATTGAGCCGTGCCCAGGTGCCGAGGTGGTCGCTGGCCTGCCAGTCCAGCATGGTGTTGAACATGTGCTTGGGCATCTTGTTCAGCGGCTCGCCGCGGAAGTCACCGCTGCGCTGCTCCGAGTCGGTGTAGGTGTAGTTGGCGCCCAGGGACACCGTTTCGGTGATCGCCCAATCGAAGGTCGCCTCGACACCGCGCATGCGCGCTTCATCGACGTTCACCCGATCACTGATGAAACGGTACGCCTCACCATTGACGACGCACTGGCCGGAGGCATTGCCGGTGGCATCCGTGCAGCGGCGAAGCTCGGTGATCTTGTCCTCGAAGTCGGTGTTGAACAGGGTCAAGCCCGCCGAGACACCGTTCAGGCTGTCCCATAGCACGCCGATTTCCTGGCTCAGGCTTTCCTCTGGCTTGAGCGCTGAGTTGCCCACAATCACGGCCGGGTCGCCCCGGCCACCACCGGTGATCTGACCCCAGTTATCCACGGCCGCGCGAATATCCGGCGAGCGATAGCCGCTGGATACGCCACCTTTGACCGTCCATTGCTCGGCTGCCTGCCACACGCCATAAACCCGCGGAGACCAATGGGTGCCGTAGTTCTCATCGCGATCCATACGCAGGCCGGTGGTCAGCGCGAAGCTGTCGGTCAGGCTCCACTCGTCTTCGGCAAAGAGCGCCCAGGACCAGCGTGTCAAACGGGTGAGGTCCTCAGCGCCGGCCAGCTGGTTGCCTTTGTCCGAAAGATCCTCGTATTTGTATTGGCCACCGAGCGTGGTGATGTGGTCACCCAGGAACAGCGAACTCTGCGTATTGAACACGCTGTTTTCCAGCTCCATCTCACGGCCCGGGTTCTCGATGCGCTCCTGCTGCAGATAGGTCTCCGACTGGCCCGAAGCCCAGCGGCCGGTGTGGCTGATGGAGTAATGCGTGCGGTCGTAGTCCGACAGCGAATCGCTGTTGCCCGTGCCGGAACGGCCCACGCTGGAGTTGCGTTCCTGCTCGGTCTTACCCGCTTCCAGCACGATGTCATTGGACTCGTTTGGCGTGAACGACAACTTGGCCGTTCCGCTGTCTGTCTTTTGCTCATTGAATCCGCGAGGGATGTCATCTTCGTCTCGTCGAGCGGTCTGTCCGTATACCTGCAGCCCCAGAAGGCCGTCGACCAGAGGCCCGGAGAGGTAGCCGTTCAGCGTGTGGTAGTCACCGGAGTCGGAGCGGTCCTGGAAGGTCTTTTCGGTGCGCAGTCCGCCGCGCCAGTTATCGGCCACCTTGCGCGTGATGATGTTGATCACGCCGCCCATGGCGTCGGAGCCATACAGTGAGGACATCGGGCCGCGCACGACTTCGATGCGTTCGATGGCTTCCAGCGGCGGCGTCCAGCCTTGCTCGATGCCCGGGCCGTCGCTATTGGGGCGCGTCGCGCGCGACTCCATGCGCTTGCCGTCGATGAGGATCAGGGTGTACTTGGAGGCCATGCCGCGAATGCTGATATCGCTGGAACTGGCGCCGCCGGTGACAACGACGCCCGGGATGTCACGCAGGGCATCGGTGACGTCGCGATAGGATTTGTTTTCCAGCTCCTCGCGAGTGACCACGGAGATGGAGGCGGGGGCCTGCTTGATCTGCTGCTCGAAACCCGACGCGGTCACGACGACGTTCTGTAATTCGACCGGCTCTGCGGCACTGACCGGCGTGCTCATCCAGGTTGCTACAGCGATTGCGCAAGCCAGCCGATGTCGATTGTAAGTCACCATGTACTGCCATCTCCCTGAGAAAACCTACGTCTGCGGCCATGAACGATATGGCGCATGCATGTGAGCTGCGGTGCGATCCGCTAGTCGCTCGCAATGCTAAGTATTCTCATTTGAGAGTAAAGCGCATTTACAATCTATACAGTTTTCAGCCGAATGGTTAGGCGCAGGCCGGGTTGGCTGTTCTCGGCCCAGATCGCACCGCCTTGCATCACCACCATGCTGCGGGCGATGGCCAGGCCCAGCCCGAAGCCGTCACCTCCCGGGCGGGCTGCGCTGAGTCGCGCGAAGGGCCTGAAGATGACGGCCAGTTTCGCCTCTGGCACGCCTGGGCCCTGGTCTTGAATGCGCAGACGCCAGCTTTCCCCGTCTCGAGCGGCCGTGAGGCAAACCACGCCGTGGGCGGGGGAATAGCGAATGGCATTGCGCAGAATGTTTTCCATGGCTTGCGCCAATGCGTTGAGGTTGCCGAGCACCTTGCAGCCTTCCGGTATCTGCGCCTGGATGCGTTCACGCGGCCAGCCGGCCTCGAAACAAGCGTTCTCGCATAGCAGATCCCAAAGCGCCGCCACATCTACAGGCTCGCACTCGAAGCGGGGCTGTTCACTGTCCAGCCAGGCGAACTCCAGGGTGTTATCGACCAGCTGCTGCATGCTGGTGATTTCGCGCTCAGTGCGGCTGCGCATGTCTTCGGCGCTCAGTTCGCTCTCGCAGGCGACCCGCAGCCGGCTCAGGGGGGTGCGCAGCTCGTGGGACAGATCGCGCAGCAATTGTTGTTGCTGAGCAACGGAATCGCGCAGGCGTTGCGTAAGGTATTCCAGCGAGCGGCCCAATTCCCCCAGCTCATCGCTGCGCCGCGCAATGGAGGGCGGGAGCAATGAGTCGAGGCGGTTGCCGCGTAATGCGTTGGCCTGTCGGCGCAGACGGTCCAGCGGGGAAACCAGCATCCGGTAGAGAAGCCAGCAGAACAGCAATGACAGCAATACCAATGGCAGATAGACGCCGCCCGCAGTCAGCAACGCATGGTTGCGCCAGGGGCGGAACCGTTCCGGCAGTTGGATGATCAACTTGGCGGCGCTGCCCTCCAGCGGCACGGACAACAGCGGCAGACCGTCATAGCGCCTGCTCATGGGCCAGTCGTAATGCCGCACAAAGGTGAGCCTTTGCCGTTCCTCGTCGCTCAGCGTCTGGCCGCCGAGCGGTTGCAGCTGCTCGTCCACCACGACCAGCCAGCCCTGTTCACGCCCCTCCATCCTTCTCAGCCACTGTGTCATCGCCGCTGGGCCCGCTTGCAGGGCAACCTTGGCTTCGTGCGCATAGCCGGTGAGGGTGTCGCGCGCCTGTTCAGACAGAAATGAGCTGGTCCTGTCGATATAACGGCTCACATAGCCGCTGGCCCAGATCATCGACAGACAGAACCCGGCAACCAGAACCACCAGGCGCCAGAACAACGAATGACGATTGGGCATCAGCTCGCCTGCAGTTCCAGCACGTAGCCTTTGCCCCACACGGACTCCAGGCGCAGGGTCGCCACCTGTTCGCGCGCCAGTTTGCGACGGATGTTGCTGACATGCATGTCCAGGCTGCGGTCATGCTGGGAAAAACCACGGTGCAGTGCCTGTTGGTAGAGAAACGGTTTGCTCAGCACTTCGCCGGCGGCGTCGTGCAGGACCTTCATCAATCGATATTCAGTGGCGGTCAGGCCGACCCAGCGGCCCTCGTACTGCAGGTCGCTGCGTTGGTCATCGAAGCGCACCGCATCCTGGTTTGCTGCTGGCGTTACGCTGCGCTCATAGGCCACGCGCCGCAGGATGGCAGCGATGCGCACCTGCAACTCCTCGATACTGAACGGCTTGGGCAGATAGTCGTCGGCCCCGCTGTCGAAGCCCTGGATCCGATGCGCCTCGTTACCCAGCGCGGACATCATCAGCACTGGCGTGCGGCGTTGCTCGCGCAACCGGGTCAACAGCTCCATGCCGCTGAGTTCCGGCAGCATCACATCCAGCAGGATCAGGTCATACATCGCTTCGCTGGCCAATGCGAGGCCGGTCGGGCCGTCATTGGCGAGGGTGACGTTGAAGCCGCGATGCTCCAGGGAGGTTTTCAGGTGAGGACCGAGGATCGGGTCGTCCTCGATGGCCAGTATCTGGCGAGCTGCGCAGGTGGACATGCAGAGTTCCGGTGCAAATAAGAACGATTATAGATTGCGGCGGGGGCAGACCGGCAAGCGCGACCAGCTGTTTCAGCGGCGTCAGCCGCCGCTCGGGCTCGACTTCGGAGGTGCAGTCGGTGCATCTTCAGCGTCCGCGATCCGTGCTATCTGGAGATATCCATGCGCCTGCCTTGCTTCTCACTTGTTCTCATGACGCTGCTCAGCGGTAGCCCTGTCGCGAGGGCGACCAGCGTAGGAGAGGAGGCGCAATTGATCGAGACGATCAACGCCTACCGCAGTGAAGTACAGCATTGCGAAGACCGGGCGAGTGAGGAGCTGACGGCCCTTTCGTCCGACCCGCGCCTGGTGTTGCCTGCAACCGGTGCCGGTGATCTGCAGGGCTCGCTGGGCCGCAACGGTTATCCGATGGCCAATGTTCAAGCCATCAGCCTGTCCGGACCGCGTGATGCGCAAGCCGCGATGCAGGCGCTGCGCGAAAGCTTTTGTCGCGTGGTGCTCGATCCGCAATACGCCGACATTGGCGTGAGCCGCGAACGGCGCGATTGGCGCATCGTGCTGGCACGGCCAATGCTCGGTGGGCACCTGAAAGACTCCCAGACTGAAGGCCAAGCGCTGCTTGATGAGATCAACCGTGTGCGAGCCAGCGCACGCCAATGTGCCGGAAAACCCTTCGCCGCGACCGCTCCGCTGAACTGGAACGCAACGCTTGCCGGTCTCGCCGAAGCCCACAGTCGAGCCATGGCCAACGGCAACTTCTTCAGCCATCTGGATCGTGACGGACGAACGCCGGGCGACAGGGCCGAGCTGGCAGGTTATCCCGGTGCTTCAGTTGGCCAGAACATCGCCGCCGCGCTGGATCGACCCCGCCAGATCGTTGAAGGCTGGCTGGCGAACCCAGGACACTGCACCAATCTGATGAACCCGCAATTCACTGAACTGGGCGCCGCCTATGCCGTGGACCCGCAGAGTGATGCCGGGATTCATTGGGTCGCATTCTTCGGCGCGCAATAAGGCCTGCTGGGCCGATACCTCTATTGATCGACGATGGAGGACGTTTGTTTTCTGATCCTGCTCGGTCGCCAGCGAACATTTAATGGGTCGGTGCGTTCGAATAAGGGAGCCGCTCAATCTTGCTCGTAACAGACCAGGAGCCAACGACATGACCGACCCTAAAGACCCGCTCAAGGATTAATGCTGTTCACTTAAGCATTTGAGTCCAAGCTGGGCCTTCTAGAAAATCCGATACCAGTCCTCTGGTATCGGATTTTTTATGCCCATTCAGCAGCAATTGCTCGACCTCGGTG
>JAKUTK010000103.1 GCA_022448005.1 Pseudomonas sp. | reverse complement strand
ACCTTGCCGTGCGGCAGATTGTGCTTGTGAGACAGCCCTCAGCCGGCGCACGGCGCGCAGTATTTCTCGATGACCTACGGCTCGACTTTGCAGACGGTTGGCAATTGCTGCCGCTGCAGTCACTGCGCATCAAGCGCCTCGACGCGCAGTGGCAGCCCCCGTCGAGCAACGATGACAACGCGCCCTTCTCTTTGCCCGACTTTAATCAACTGGTCGACTGGTCAGCCTGGTTGCCGCGACAAGCACAGATCGACTCGCTGGACCTGACCGTGCCCTGCGCAAGCGGAACCTGCCGGGCGCAGGGGCGACTTGCCTGGCAGCTTGGTGAGGAGCTGCTTCCCGCCACGCTCGACCTGCAGCTGGACCACCAGACGCATCGCCTGGCGCTGGAGCTGCAAGCCAACGAGCAAGGCAGCGACACCCATCTGGATCTCGATCTCCAGCTCGACGGTCAGCAGCGCTTGAGCATGCAAAACCAGCTGTCGGCAAACAGCGACTCGACACTCTGGCGCGGCACATTGGCCATGAACGAATTGCCGGAAGCGCCCTGGCTGCTGGACTGGCTGAGTGAATGGCTGGCTTATTCGCCGCCCGCGCTGCCGGCACTGCCGGAGCAGATGCGGATCGGCGCAGGCTGGGCACTGCAGATCGACACGCAGGCTCTGCCGCAGGATTGGAAAGCGCTGAACGGCGAACTGCGGTTGTCGGCCAATTTGCCGGCGCCATGGCCAGTGGTCGGCCTGGGCCAGGTACAGGGACAGGTCGACCTCAGCGTTCATGCCGATGACGGGCTCTGGATACCAACCGAACTGAACGGCGATCTCACCCTGCAGCCGGTCGCCGATCTGTTCGCCGCCTTGCCGGAGCAACTGCGCCCACGTGCCGTCAGCCTCAAGATCGTTCCGGCACAGAATGACCAGGCACCTCAGGCACTGCCCTTGAATGTGCAACTGGCTGCCAGCGGTCCCTCGCCTATGACGCTCGATACGCACCTGGTACTGCAGACCGCTGCGCCCTATACAGCGGCCTTTGACCTCACCCAGGTCAAGCTGCGCAGCCCGGCGATCACAGGGGCGGACTTCAGCTTGAAAGGCCTCGAAGCGGATCTGCGACTACGCGGACGGGTTTCACAACAAGACGCCACCGTTCGCCTGGAAAAAGGCTCGAGGCTACGGCTGAACAGCCTGACAGCCGCCTCAGACCTAGCAGCCAGCACGCTGATGATGGAGCTGGCGGGGCTCGGCGCTGAGGCAAGCTTCAGCGATGGTCAGATTCAGAGTTTGGCGGTCACTGGAAAAACAGCCGTAACCGCCGGTGAAGTGAAGCAGCCCGCGTTGCGTCCTCAGGGCTGGCGCTGGAGCGGCACGCTCAATGCGGACCAGTCCGAGATCTCGCTCGACGGCCCGCTGAGCAACGACGCCGGAATCAGCCTGCCGTTGAAGCTGACCCATAACCGGGTGGACAGCGCGACTCGACTCAATGTCACCCTGCCGGAGCTGTTCCTGCGTGCTGGCAACCCGCTGGCCGCGACCCTCGCCGACTGGCCGCCACTACTGGAACTCAACAACGGCCGCATGCAAGGTCAGGCGCAACTTAACCTGCCCGGCAGCGGCGCACTTGCGGCAACGGCCAAGCTCAGCGCAAAGGGGCTGGGGGGTATTTACGACCGCACCGAACTCAGTGGGCTCGATGCTGAGCTGTCAGCCGTCCTGCGGCGCAATCAACTGCGGCTGGACGTGTCAGAACTGACGCTGCGCGAAGCCAATCCTGGCTTTACCTTTGGCCCCCTGCGCTTTGCCGGCGAATACGCGGCCCCGCTCGACAGGCTCGCTCAGGGGCGCCTGGCCTGGAGTACTGCCGAGGTGCGGCTGCTCGGAGGCCGCCTATGGCTGGAACCAGGCGCGGCCGACCTCGCGGCAGGTACCCAACAATTGCACGCCCATCTGCGCGGGCTGCAATTGCCGTTATTGCTCGAAGCCTATCCCGCCGAAGGGCTATCCGGCACCGGCGTGATCGATGGCGAGCTGCAGCTGCAGCGCAGTGAAGCCGGAATCAGTATCGAACAGGGCTCGCTGGAGGCACGCGAGCCTGGCGGCGCGCTGCAATTCCGCTCGCCGAAAATCCAGGCATTGGGCCAAGCCAACCCGGCGATGCGCCTGGTGACCGAGGCACTGGATGACTTCCACTACGATCTTCTGGCCAGCGACGTACATTACGCCGCTGACGGAAAGCTGGATCTGGGACTGAAACTGCACGGAAGAAACCCAGCACTGGAAGGCGGCCGCCCGATCAACTTCTCGATCAATCTGGAGGAAGACATTCCAGCGCTGCTGACCAGCCTTCAGTTATCCGACCGGGTCAGCGAAACCATTCAACGGCGCGTGCAGGAACGCCTCAGATAAGGCACTGTAACGCCGTCCTCGACCTGGAGATGCCGTCATGCGGTTGCCCCACCCGATCAGCATTTTACTGCTCGCCCTCCTCGCCAGCGCCTGTACGCCACGCGTAGAGCTCGCCGTGCCCAACGAGCCAATCAACATCAACCTCAACGTGAAAATCGAGCACGAGATCTACATCAAGGTCGACAAGCAGCTCGACTCGATCATCAATGAAGACAGCGGCCTGTTCTGAGGAGCGTTATGAAGACCTATCTGAAATTCGGAACCCTGCTGCTGGCGCTGTGCCTCGCCCTGCCGGCCGCGGCCATGACACTCAACGAAGCCATGTCCGCGCTCGGCCAAGCCAAGGCCAGCGGCCAGCTCGGCGAAAAGCCCGACGGCTATCTGGGCGTGGTGCAGAGTGGCGGCCAGGCTGAAGAAATCGCCAGCCAGATCAACCAGGCGCGGCGCGCCGAGTATTACCGCTTGGCGCAGAAGAACGGCATCGGCGTCGCTGATGTCGAGGCCATTGCCGGCAAAAAGGCCATCGAGAAAACCCCAGCTGGACAGATCATTCAGCTGAACGGCAACTGGATCAAAAAGTAAGCGAAGCCTCCGCGGGGTGCATCCGCACCCCGTTTCTTTTCGACTTTAGAACCAGGTCGAAACCGTCAGCGAGCCGAACTGATCGTGCTCGTCTTGCCCGTTGAATTCTCGGGTGCGCCAGACCCTGGCGAAAGCCAATTGCCAACTGTTCCAGGTCAGCGCGACGCCTACTTTGGCATCGCCAACCCACTCGTTTGGGTCTACCGAGTGGCTGTCCTTGAAGGTATTGCCTTCGAGCAACATGTTTTGCGCCATGTAGCGCCCTTCGACGTCCGCGAACAGGCTCCAGGCGAATCCGCCGCCCTGATCAAAAAACATACTGCCACTCTGTGTGGGCGCCACTGCCGGAATACTGAAGCTGCGCTCCAGCCGCTGCCCGATGCGCAAGCCGAACCCGGCAGAACCGTAGGTATAGAGATTGCCCAGCGCAAAACCGGCACTCGGGCCGTATTCGAACTCCAGCCCGCCAAGGCGTTGCTGCTGCCACCAGCGGTACTGGTAAGCGAGGTTGACGAAGGGTTCGTTGCGCAATTGGTTGTCCCAGCCGCGCGGCTCGTCGCTGTTGGTGATTTCATGGACCCGGCGCTGAATTTTCTCGCCACCGGCCGCCGGCCCGACGATGCCGATGTCCAGATGCAATCCACTGGCGCCGCGCCAACCCTCGTGTTGGTCATCGGAGAAGATCGACATGCCGGCGAATAGCAGCGCGGCGTAGGGACGGTCGTCCTCGATCAGCTCCGCACGCCTAATGTTGTCCGGCGTATAGAGCTGATGACCAAGCCGATAGGCGATGTTGTCGACCTCCTCTGCCTCCCAACCCGGCATTGCCCCTGCAAACCGTCGCGACCAGTGATCGGCGTCGGGCTTGAACGAACGCATCAACTCGAAACCGTTGGTGTAGTGCCCATCGTCAGAAGCAAAAATATCGTTTTCGATTTTCAGCGAATAGAGGTCCGCCTGGCTCAACAGCGGGGTACAGGAAATGATGACAGCAAGGGACACGCGAGTGCGCAGCTGCGAAATGGCCATGGCCCGACTCCTTGGTTACATGCAGAGAAGTATGTATCAGCATGTTAGAGCCGGGCTTAGGTTCAAACGTTCAGCATGATCGCGGCGCGCGAATATGGGCGCGCCGACCAACCTCCCATCGCTAACAGGCATCAGGTCCCGATGATGCCGCCATCATCCTTTGTAATCAGAACTGTCGAGGCCCGGGGGCGGGTCTTGCCATCGCTGGCCGGGAAGCTCAGCTCGGGGTGCTGCACGTTGATCCACATGGCGCGGTAGTCCGGGCTCCAGGTGATACCGGTGATCTCGCAGCCGCGAGGGCCGACCAGAAAGCGCCGCACATCACGTGTACGTGGATCGGCGCAAAGTAGCTGGTTGGTGCCCATGGCCTGCATCGCGGCCTCCTCGTCGCCGTAGTCGGTTTCAATCCAAAGCCGGCCCGCTTCATCGAACGCCAAGCCATCTGGCGAGGAGAAGATATCGCCGTTGATGGTGCCGGTAAGATTAGGCGGCACTGGTTGCCCGTCTGCGCCCTTGGCGCCAGGCTGCTCGCCAGCCAGCAGGAAGACTTCCCAAGTAAAGGCGGTTGCGGTGGGGTCGGCGCCCTCCTCGCCCCAGCGCAGAATTTGGCCATGCAGGTTCACAGGACGCGGATTGGCCTTGTCGGTGGGCCACTTGATGCCGCGGTTGTCGTTGTTGGTCAGGGTCACATAGACCTCGCGACTGCGCGGGTGCACCGCCACCCACTCTGGACGGTCCATAGGGGTGGCGCCCACATGATCGCCAGCGGCGCGGGCGTTGAGCAACACTTCAGCCTGGTCGGCGAAGCCGTTCGCGGCGGTCAGACCGTTCTGTCCGTGGACCAGCGCCCGCCACTCGCCGCTGCCATCGGCGTTGAACCGCGCCACGTACAAGATGCCATCGTCCAGTAGTCGCCGATTGGCCTGATCATCACCCGCGACATAACGGCCGGTTGGAACGAATTTGTAGACGTATTCACCCTTGGTGTCGTCACCCGAATAGAAGGCCATGCGGCCGTCGTTGCCCAGGGAGAGCACCGAGCATTCACGGCAGTAGCGACCGAAGGCGGTGCGCTTGACTGGCTGGCTCTCTGGATCGAACGGATCGACCTCAACCACCCAGCCGAAACGGTTTGGCTCATGTACGTGGCCACCGTGAGGTTGCGTCGGGTCCGGTGTGGCGTTGAATCGGGCGTCGGCGGTTTCCCAGCCGTAGAGCTTGCTCAGGCCCTTGCCTTCGATGCCATAGCGCTTGTGCGAAACGCGCTGGGCCATGTCGTCAGCGTCATGGTTGACGAAGTAGTTGTGCCAGTTCTCCTCGCACACCAGATAGGTACCCCAGGGCGTGAAGCCGCTGGAGCAGTTGTTCAGCGTGCCGATGATTTCGCGGCCGCTGGGATCGGATGCGGTTTTCAGTGCGTCGTTGCCGGCCAGCGGGCCGCTCACCGCCATCGGCGTCATGCCCGAGATGCGCCGGTTGTAGCGCGACGGCATTACCCGTTGCCATTGGCCCTGTGCATCCTTTTTCACTTCGATGACACTGACGCCATGAGCTGCCTGCTCTTTGCGCACCTCATTCAGCGGGCGCTTGCCGTCTGTAAACGTCATGCCGTTGGGATGCAACGGCGGGTTCACGTACTCGTGGTTCATCACCAGCAGGCCGTGGCTATCGGGATTCTCGGAAAACGGAAAGAAATGCATGCCGTCATGGTTGTCGCCCGCCTGCTTGAGCTGGGCCTGCCAGTCATCGGTGGCGTCCGGGTTCCACTCCGGGGCGTCCGCCATGACAGCATCGCCCCAGGAAAAGAACGTCCGCGCGCTGTAGCCCGGTGCAACCTGCACGCTGTCGAACGCTGGGTCTAGCTGCGTCGGGATGCCCTTGAAGCCGATCAGCGACTCGGATTGAACGGCGCTGCGACAGGCGCCCAGACTGCCGCCAAGAAAGCCCAGTGCGGCAAGGCCCATCCCGCCCTTGAGCAGGTTGCGTCGGCTGCGATCGACAAGCTGCTCCAGCGAGACGTTGGCGCTCGGGTTGATGGCCTGATCATCGAGCGCGGAAAGGTTGGCGTGAAAGCTTTGGAAATCCTGTTTCATCATTAACTCATTAAGCAAATGGGTCTGGTCCGCATCACTGGATGCGGTAGTGAAAGGTGTTTTTGACCTCGGGGACGGTCACGGCGCGACCGTCGACGATCCGAGGTTGGTAGCGAAAACTTTTAGCAGCCGTAAGTGACGGTCGGATAAACAGCGGGTGGCAGTCTTCCAGCGCTTTCGGGTTCTCGATCCGCCCCTGTGAGTTGACCGAATAGCTGACGGTGCAGGTGCCCTCGATGCCCTTGTCCAACGCACGCGATGGGTAGTCAGGTGCATCCTTGGCGATGGGCAGATACTGCCGACTGGCAGCCGCTGCGGCTTCGGCTTGGCGCGCGCGTTCTGCAGCGGCCGCCGCTTCGGCACGTGCTGCCTGTTGGCGCTGTTGTTCCTCGCGAGCCCGCTGCTCGCGGCGCTGGGCTTCGCGCTGCTGCCGCTCGACTTCGATGCGCTCCTGCCGTTCGCGCTCCAGCTGCTCTTTGCGCTGCTGCTTGGCTCGTTGCTGCTCTTTGACGCGCGCCTCCTCTGCCTGTCGCTCCTGCTCGGCGCGCTTGTAGGCCAGCTCGGCCTGTTCCAGGCGCAGCTGTTCGATCTGCGGATCGACCTGCGGTTCCTCGATGACCGTCTCCACCGGCGGCTCCGGGACGGGTGTCGGCTCTGGCTTAATCACAGCCTCCGCCGCCGGCTTGGGTGTCGGCAGGCTGATCAGCTGGGTCTTGAGTACTTGAGTCTGGCTCGGAGCGCTCAGCTCGGGCGTCCAGCCATGCAGCAACAGACCGAACACGCCAGCGTGCAGCGCCAGGGTGACCGCCGCCGCACCGGCATGGCTGCGCCACTGCGGACGCGCTACCGGGAAGCTCGTTGGTAGCGTCATGCTCAGACTGCTCATGGCGCAGGCTGCCCAGGTGGCGCCTCGGTAATCAGACCGAGATTCACCACCCCGCCGCGCTGCAGCTCGGCGATCCCGGCCACCACGCGGCCATAGTCCGCAGCATCATCAGCGCGTACGTAGACCTGGGTATCGCCGCGCTCGGCGATGATCGCGGCGACCTTCTCGCGCATTTCCCCGAGGTCGATGGCGCTGTCGGTCTGGTCGTCGGCATTCAGCTCGCTGCCCAGGTGCCAGTAGAAGCCGCCGTCGGCCTTCACCGAGAGGGTCAGAATCTGCCGCTCATTCTCCGTGGGCAGCGCCTCGGCGGCGACCTTGGGCAATTCGATCTTCACACCCTGCACCAGCATCGGCGCGGTGACCATGAAGATCACCAGCAGCACCAGCATCACATCGATGTAGGGCACCACATTCATTTCGGCTTTGGGGCCGTGTTTACGCTGCGGTTTGACCAGCATGGCGAAGCTCCTTCAGGCAGCAGCGGCGACGCTGGGCGAACCGGCATGGAGGCGACGATGCAGGCGCGCCTGCAGCTCGTTGGCGAAGCTGTAGTAGCGCGCGCTCAGGGTTTGGCCACGGGCGGAGAAACGGTTGTAGGCCATCACCGCGGGGATCGCCGCGAACAGGCCAATGGCCGTGGCGATCAGCGCTTCGGCAATGCCCGGAGCAACGGTTGAAAGCGTCGCCTGTTGCACCATGGACAGACCAAGGAAGGAATTCATGATCCCCCATACCGTACCGAACAGGCCGATATAAGGGCTGACCGAACCGACCGTGGCGAGGAACTGCAAACCGCTTTCCAAGCGCTCTTCCTGCTCGGATATCGCGACATACAGGCTGCGCTCCACCCCATCGATCACCGCATCCGGCGCAATGCCTGTCTGGCGCTGCAGCTGGCTGAACGCCTGATAACCGGCGAGAAAGATGTGCTGCAGGGCCGCCTCGCGGGGCAGCGGCTGATCACCGCCCTCGCGATACAACTGCGTCAGTTCCGCACCGCTACGAAAGCGCTGCAGGAACGCTTTCAACAGGCGTTCGCTGCGGCGCAAGGCCGCGCCACGCTGGATGATCAAGTACCAACTGGCAATCGACGCCAGCACCAGAATCACCATCACCAGTTGCACCACCAGGCTGGCCTCGCTGACCAGACCCCAGACCGACATATGTTCACTTTGCATCAGTATTTCCTCTGGCCGTCCCGTGAAAAGGCACTCGTTGATTAGGTTCAGGCAACGCCACGGGCGTCGCCTGATGCATTCATGCGACCGAGGTCAGTCCAGCTTCAGCGCGTCGGCAACCGCTGCCCATGGCAGGTATTTGTAGTTCTGAGCGCCTTCGGGCATGCGCTTGCGGCCGTCTTGCACCACCAGCATGCCGCGGCTCCAGATACCGCCGAGGTTGGCCGAAGTGACCTCCAGCCCATCGGTCTCCGATGCGCCATCGATGCCGCGCTCGGCATTCAAACCAACGCGGAATGCACCGCGAACGGCGTAAGGCGCGGCGGCATCCAGTACCAGATAGCTGTCGTTACCCTGGCTCGAGATCACCAGGTAATCAGCCTTCGCACCCTGGTAGAGCGCCAGCCCCTCGACGTCGTCATGCAACGGGCCGCCGACACCGATGACCTTTTCTAGGTTCGCCGGCGCATCGCCGCGGGCATCCAGCGTCCAGACCGCCTCGTCTTCCTCACCGACGAAGAGCCGTTGGGTGCGGTCATCGGCCACGCATCCCTCGGGTTGAGTGGCGACCTTGAACTGCCGCACCAGCTCACCACGCGGCGAGCCGCTGGAACCCTCCAGGCGGTACTGCAGAAAGGTGCCGTCCTTGTCGTTGGTGATCGCATGGATCGCGCCCTCGCGGTCCTTGAACATGCACAGGCCATAGATATCGGTGATCGGCGTGGCGATCTGGCCGATGTCGCTCAGTTGGCCGCTCGCTGGATCGATGGCGAACAGGTGCAGGCTGTTGTGATCGCGGTTGCTGGCCACGGCGAGGTCAATCTGCTTGCCGCCAAGAACGAACCCAGTGCGCACGTCCACGTTATTCAACCGTCCGACGGGCAGGTACTGGAGCTGGTTGCCGGTCAGGTCGTACACGCCGAGCCCGCCCTTCTTGTCGGTCCCCAGCACACGGCTTCTGGTCCGGTCGCTGGCGTTGACCCAGATCGCCGGGTCGTCGGCAGCATCCCCCAGGTGCGGCACCGGATCGGTCTGAACCTGAGCCGGCAGCATCGGGATAACAGGCGTCGCGGTGGGCGCCGGAGGCCGCCAATCCAGACGAGCCGCGTGGGCGCCACGCTCATCGGTCAGCAGCAGCTCGAGGCCTCGCTCGGTCAATCGGGCGCTGATCTGCTCGGGCTCGTCGAAGCCTTCGAGCGGCAGTACCGAATGGCTACGCCAGCTGTCGGCGTCTCGCCCATAGAGGTGCAGCGCGCCAGCTTCCGCGTCCAGCGCCAGCAATCCGCCCGGCAGCAATGCCATGCCGGCAGCAGCTTCGGCGATCCCACCGAACGGCTGAACGATGTCTACGGGTTGGCGTACGAGTGGTGCCTCAGCATCCGCCGCGTAACGCCAAAGGCCCACGCCTTCTTCATTGACGATCAGCTCGCCGGCTTGATCATCCACCTGGCAGTAGCCGCTTTCCGGTGGCAGGCTCAGGCCGCGCACGCGCTGCGGCATCGCGAGGGGGCGCAAGTCCGCGGCGACCAACCATTGCTCACCGATGCCCTCTTCACCGACCAGAAAAACGAAGCTGTTGCGCGCCGCGTCGCGGAACAGGCACAGCCCTTCGATGGCGAAGTCGGTTCGCGGGATGTACAGCGGCTGGCTCCAGCGATGCAGACGGTCAAGCCCTAGCAACACGGCCTGCTGGCGCTTGCGGTCGAGAGTGGCGATCAGCATGCCCTGCGCACCGACACGATGATCCAGGCCTTCAAAGCGGCCTTTGAAATCGCTGAGCGCTGCGCCCTTGGCGTCAAGTATCTGAAGGCCGCGCGAATCCGGTCTAACGACCAGTCGCGACGCATTCGGCCAGAAATCCGCATTGGCGATCAGCTGAGCGTTCACGGCTTCCAGCGGTGCGGCATCCACGATGCTCAGGCTCGGCGCTGGCTGCTTGTCGGAGTCGGCGCCCGCTCCCGACTGACAGGCCGCAAGCGCAATGCAGAGGCTCAGCAACATGGGTTTATGCAAAGTCATGTACATGGTTTTTCCAATCAGCAGCCGCTGGCCGCCACCGTTCTGAAAGGGGAACAGAGCAGAGGCGGGGCGGCAAAAAAGTCGAAAAGGGTCAGAAGTGAGTCAGGGTCAGGCCAAGCTTGTAGGTCGGGCCGTATTCTTCATACTGGGCGTTGAAGTTGCTGCGCCCGGTGTAGACGAAGTAGGACTCGTCCGTGAGGTTTAACGCCTCGAGCGTCACCTGCAGGTTCGGCGTGATGAAGTAGCCTGCCTTGAAGTCCACGAACAGCTGATCGTCGGCATAGAGATCGTGGGCCGCGTCATCGATACCGGCCACTTCGGCCAGGTACTCGGATTTGTAGTTAGCCGCCAGACGCATGTTGAACACGTCATTTTCCCAACCGACCATTAAATTACCGACGCTATCGGAGTGGTTCGGCAGGTCGATGCTGCGGCGGCTGCCCTGCCCTTCGATCTCTGCATCGGACTTGCTGAAGGTGGCGTTGGCGCCCAGCAGCACGCCATTCCAGGGCGCCGGTAGCCAATCGAGCTTCTGCGAATAGGCCAACTCGACACCGTAGAGCTTGGCGCTGCTGCCGTTCTCGAAACTCAGCGCTTCGTCGAATCCGGTCCATTGGCCCGTGCCGGCCAGATCGGTGTTGTAGATGAAGTTGTCGATGTCCTTGTAGAAGAGATAGGCCGACACGGCGCCCGCACGGCCCATGTAGTGCTCGATGCCCAAGTCATAGTTCATCGATTCCAGCGGTTTTAGATCCGGGTTGCCGAACTCCGCGTCTTCTCCATCGATGACGAAACCTGGCGCCAGCTGCTCGAATGTCGGGCGCACCACGGTATTGGTCCAGGCCGCCCGAACGAAGGTATCGGTCGTCAGCTCATAGCGCGCATGCAAGCCCGGCAGCCAATGTTCATAACGGTTGTCGCTGGATACGGCTTCGAACTCACCGTCGCGCAGGCCGGTGCCCTTGGCACTGAACTCGGTGCCCTCATAGCGCAGGCCGGCGATGATGCGCCACTTGTCCACGTCCAAGGTGTTCATGAAATACGCAGCGTTGATGTCTTCGCTCATGTCGAAGTCGCCGATGCGCGACTCCTCATCGTCGAAGAACTCGCTAGCATCGAGCCCGCCAATCAGGCCTTCCAGGCCGCCGGCACTGATGCCCGAACCGAAGCGGTCCAGCGCGTAGTCGACCTTGCCGCTCTGGAAGTCGGCCAGGGTCAGGTCGTCAAAATCGTCGTAGGCCCAGATCTCGGCGTCATTGGTCTTGTCGCGTCGGCTGAGCTTGCCACCGAACTTGAGCTGGGAGGCGTAGCCCTGGATGTCGAAATCATGGGCAAGATCCAGACGAATGTTCTTTTCCTTGTCACGCGCATCGGTTTTCTCCCACTCCACCTCGTCGAGCTGGAAGCTTGCAGGATCGTAAAAGGATGGGTCGAC
>JAKUTK010000102.1 GCA_022448005.1 Pseudomonas sp. | reverse complement strand
GGCACCACCGTGACCGTATTGCCTGAGGGCATCCGCCTCCACACGATGGAAGTGTTCCAGCCGCTGCGCGACCGCTTCCGTGGTGCCATGGTTACTCATTCGATTGAGGACTTCGCCAAGTACGTCAAGGCGCACGAAACAGATGAGGCGGCGCCAGTAGACCCGCGCGGCTTCATCGACCAGGACGCCATGCGCGCCACCATCATCTTCAACCTTGGCGCACCCGGCGCCGCCGGCCATGGCGACGACACCGCCATGCTGACACTCAAGCCCACCGCTGCCTACTCGGCACTGTTGGCAATTCGAGGCTCAACGCTCAGCCAGCAAGCCCTGGCCGAATGGCTGGAAGACTGGCTGCCCAACCTAGAAGCCAAAGCCGGCGAAGCTGATCTGCCGATGCTGCAGGCCATCAACGCCATCCGGCGCATGGTCATCAAGGCCACCAGCCAGCGCGACAGCAACGTGGGCGACTTCTCCAGCAGCCGTTCGGCCATGGACGAGATCGAAGCCAAGAGCCAGGACACCCTGCCGTCGGCCTTCATCTTCACCACCGTGCCGTTCGAGGGGCTGCAGCCCGCCGGCATCACCCTGCGTCTGTCGGTGATCACCGGCCGCGACGAGCCGTTGCTCAAACTGCGATGGGTCGGGGAAGAGGCCCAGCGCGAAGAGTTCGCCCGCGAGTTCAAGGCCGTACTCGAGCAGCAGGTCGGCGGCTTCGTACCGCTCACCATCGGCACCTTCGCGCTCGGCAAGTAACCACCACCACCAGCACCTGCCCGCCGCAGCCCCTTACCACGGCCCAGCGGCGGGCATCAGGGGAGACACAGCATGTCATTCACCACCTACCAGATCCTGGCCTTCTTGGGTGCCGCCGCCGGCATGGTCATCGTGTTCGGCATTGGCTACCTCGAAGGGCTGCGCCGCCGCCGTAACGACATAGAGCGCATCCACGCCAATCATGGCGAACAGTACGACGCCTGGCGCCACCAGCTCGAACGCGTCAAACACGAACACACCCTCAGCCGCCTCAACGCCGCCCAGGCCATCGAAGCGATGACCACCGAATCAGACGAGCGAATCGACGAACTGGCCCGCCTGCGCGAACAGACCGCCAACGCCCTGGCCGCTGTGCGCATCTACTCAGCCGTCGCACTCACTGAAGACGACGCCGCGCACCTGACCGCCATCGCCGCCAAGCTAAGCCTGGCCGCACAGACCTTCGGCAACCTCAACGCGCACGACCAGGCCGCCAGCTGCCGCAAGCTGGCCACCGCCGCCAACGGCCTGTTCGAACGCTACTGGAGCGCCCATACACTGCTCCCGCAGGAGTACGTGGCATGAGCTGGATACTCACCTACACCGGCCAACGCTTCGACCTGCTCGCCCCACGTGCGGAGCTGATCACCACCATCGACATCGCCCATGCCTTGGCTCACGTCTGCCGCTTTGGTGGTCACACCCGTCATCATTACTCGGTAGCGCAGCACAGCCTGGTGGTCGCCAGCATCGTCCCGCCCGGCCTACAACTAGTTGCCCTGCTGCACGACGCCACCGAAGCCTACGTTGGCGACCTGGTGCGACCGCTCAAGGCACTGCTGCCGGACTACAGCGAGATCGAGCACGGCATCTGGCTCGCCATCTGCGACCGCTTCAACCTCGACCCGAAGCTGCCGACCAGCATCCACGAAGCGGACATGATCGCCCTCGCCAGCGAGCGCCGCGACCTCATGCCCGAACACGGCGGAAGCTGGCCCTGCCTCGCTGACGTCACCCCGCTACCGGCCACCCTGCCCCGCTGGACCAGCGAGCAAGCCAGCATGCACTTCCACGCAAAGCTGCTCGAGCTGATGCAAACCACCCACCGCCACGCACTGGGCACCTGGGAGCGGATCGACGAAGCACACGCCGGCGCAGCTGCGCCGCAGTGCATGTGAGCGCCACGTCATGACCTGCACCATCTTCTACACCACCGAAATGCCTAACCAGCAGGCCAAGGTCAGCGGCACCCCGCCGCGCAAGCCGATGCGCTGGGCCGTCGAATACCTGGTGAAAACCCCGGACGGTCGCACCCTGGTCGAGAGCACCAAAACCATCCAGCGCGCCACGTTCGAAGAGCTGCGCGCAATCTGGGACCACACCATCGGCGCGATCGGAGACGAGGCTGGCAACATCGCCAGCTTCGTTAGCTGGCGAGCCACCGCCCGCGGCGGCAGCAGTAAGCGGAGAGCACGGCGATGAACCAGCCAGCAATCGACATCCTCATCAAGCTGCCAGAAGTGTGCCGCCAGGCGGGGCTGGGTAAGTCAGCCATCTACGAGATGATTGCCGCCGAGACATTCCCGGCACCGATCAAGCTAGGCCGATATTCGCGCTGGTCGCAGTCGGAGATTCAGGGATGGGTAGAAATGCAAAAGGCCGCCAGAAGGGCGGCCTGATGTGCTTAGCCTAATTTTCTAAAGCTAGCACCTGTCTGAAGAGCAAGCTTATAGATCTGGCAGCTTCGTGGGCTTGCTCGATAACCAGCCCGTCGATGTGACCGACACTCGTAGTTCCGTAGACCAGCGAACGCGATGTCGATACCTTGCTATAAATATCGAAGAGCTCATCTCTCAAACGCTGGGAATGCGCATCCAGACGGGAATCCTGCTGAGGATCAAGCGAGATGTAATCCCACTGGACCACCGCCAGCTTCGTTCTGGTCAGGACCTGAACGTACACCAAGCCACGCTGACGGCACTCATCGAACCACTCGTTTTGGCCTTCTATGTCTTTCTGGCGAAAAGCTCTGTAGTAATCCAACGACAACCTCAAGCTAAAGCGATGACCAACTAGACGCTTTCTTCTTCAGTTCCGGTAAGGGAAGGCATCACAAGCGTGCTGCTTGCACGCATCAGGTCAGCGTACGCACTTGGCATATCACCGGCATCAAGCATGCCCCGGAACACCTCATAAACGTCATTTCGAGCGCCTTCACGACGAATCGAAGACTCGTCGTTGAGCCACGCGTAAATGATTGTTCGAGGCGCCGCCGAACGGAACTGGAAGAAGAGGCGATACCGCGGCGGCAGGTTATGCTTCTTTACACGGAACCAGTGCTGATATTTACGGCCCAGCGTGCCGCCTTGGCGAAAGGTGGGATGCGCTGGGTTGGAGGGAACCGTTACCAGAATATTACCGGTCACACCTTCGAAGAATTTATACGCAGGATGATGGTGGAAGCCATCCGGATCCGCGTTCATCAGCCGCTTGACTTCAGCAACGATGTCCTTCAATCGCTGAAGAAAAACCGGATGGGCATAGAGAGCCCATCCGAACTCGGTGGTGACGGAACTCTGGGACAAAGATCAGCCCTCAAGCAACTCGCGACGCTTATTCTCTTCCGCGCGCGCACGTATGTGGGCGATTTCGTCGAAGATGGAGCGGGGTATCGGAACGATGCAATCAGGATCGTTCTGCATGTCTGAATCCAACATTTCAAGGAACGAGCCCTTGGCATCCAGTTCCCGCCGCTTGTCAGCGAACGAAAGGACATTGCTTTTAGACATGGTACATCCCCTTCAGGCCCCTAGCCTGTTCTACGGTGATCCTGCTTAGCAGGACCCGGCAATACATTCACTATAGCCGCGCCGCTTATTTAGGGCGCAAAAAACCACGCTTGGCGTGGTCTGTGAATGTCTAGCCTAGTTTCGGTGCCGTATACACAGCGGAGGTGATCCGCAGAACGCTACAAAACGGCATGTGTGTATTTAACAATACGCGTGACAGTCACGCTAGCTTTTTATGTATCTCTACCCGTGTCGTCAGACGGTCAACACACGTATCGTAGACTGGCTCACAGCCACTAAGTTTCGTAGATCCTATGACTCCAAACGCTACTACGATGCTGAAGCAGACGCTATAGCCAAGCCCATTGCAATCAATTGCAACGCGCTTAAGCGACAGCGAACGACTCCAGACAGTCCGCCCAATGCTGCATTAGAGCACCCCGATCCTCTAGGTACTGCGCATGGTTGTAGGCTGCCCGGGTGCTGCTCCGCTCCACGTGCGCCAGCTGCAGCTCAATCACCTCGCTGCGCCAACGACCCGACTCGTACAGATGCGTCGAAGCGGTTGCCCGGAAGTCGTGACAATGCCAGCCGTCCATGCCGAGGTACTCCAGTGCCCGGTTCAGGGTGGTCGCACTGATCGGCTTGTCAGGGTGACGCAGCCCAGGAAACAACAACTCGCCTGCCGTAATCCGCCGCAGCTCCCGCAGTAGGTCCACCGCCTGGCGCGGCAACGGCACCAAGTGCTTGCGCCGCATCTTCATCCGCTCCGCAGGAATCTCCCAGACCGCACCGTCCAGATCGAACTCTGACCACCTAGCGCATCGCAGCTCCACCGTGCGGGTAAACAGCATCGGTAGCAGGTGAAGCGCAATCACTGTGACTCGATGCCCTTTATAGTCGGCCAGTGCGCGATAAAACTTAGCGAGATCGGCTTCTGCCATCGGCTTGGAGTGATTGATCGGCTTCCGCTGAACCGCGCCCTTCAATGCCGCGGCCGGGTCGGCATCTGCCCGCAGCGTGGCAACGCCGAATCGGAACACGGCGGATATCCACTGCCGCACGAGCAAGGCATACGAGCTAGCACCCCGCTTGCTCATCCTAGTCAGGATATCCAGCACATGCGCCGCGGTGACCTCACGCATCGGCAAGCGCCCGATGCGCGGGTACACGTCAGCTTCAAATACCCGCCGCACCTGGCGCCGGTAGGCCTCGGTCCGAGCTGCCAGTCGTTCAGCGATCCACTCTTCGGCTACCACCTTGAAGGTGTTGCGGTTCTCGGCCAGCTGCTGCGCCTTCTCCGTCTGGCGCACATGCGAAGGGTGGCGCCCGGCCTTGACGTGCTCGCGCGCCACGTCGCGCTCCGCCCGGGCATCGGCCAACGTGACCTGAGGGTACGCACCCAGCGCAAATACGTTTTCCTTTCCGGCAATGCGATAGCGGTACCGCCACAGCTTCGAGCCGTTCGGGCGAACCTCGAGATAAAGCCCGCCACCATCGGTGAGCTTGAGCGCGGCAGCACCTGGCTTGGCCTGCCTGATCTTTACGTCGGTGAGGGGCATGATGCGGGTATGCGGGTATCAGTCGAATTGATACCCGCAACGATACCCGCTTTTTTCTAGGATGTCGCCGGAGGACGGCGGACGCTGACGGCTGTTAAGGCTAGCAAATCCGGGCTACTCAGCAGAAAAACCGGACAGCTACGGACATCGGCGGAAGCTAATGCCGGTTATCCAGCATTAGCAGCATTTGCGTCACCCTAGGGCTTGAGGCTGATCCACCACCTGCCATGACGGCCCGAGCCGGCGCAAAGGCGCCTCGGCAGAACAATCGGTAGTACAGGTGTGAACGGGGTATTCCGGCACGGAGCCAGCAACGAGGATCAGGCGCGCCAACGCCAGCGGGCATGTGCCTTGAACAGACGCATCAGGAGGGTGCTGCTGAATTTCACGGAAAAGGTCTCGCAGAGCTGACAACGCAAAGTAGCCCATGCCAGGCCACGATTTCAACCGGACTATAGCAGAGCATTGCCTGCCCGCTACAGCCAGTCTGGCGCCCTAGACTGGCAGCGACGCGATAGCGGCAGGCAACGCGGAGGCCGGAACCGGCCGAGCGTAGAAAAAACCCTGCGCCTGCCGACACCCAAGTCGACGTAGTTCCGCAGCAGTGGCCTCGTCCTCGACCCCCTCTGCCAGCGTGCTCAGCCCGAGCGACTCAGCCATATGGATGATCGCGGCGACAATGGCATGGCCGTCTTCATTTGGCAGATCGCTTACAAAGGAGCGGTCAATTTTCAAGGTGTCCACCGACAATCGCCGAAGATACGCCAGACAGGAGTATCCGGTGCCGAAATCATCGATGGACAGCGTGACGCCCAGGGCTTTCAGCCCGGCCAGCGCAATCATCACCTGCTCGGTGTTGTCGACGAGGCTCGACTCGGTCAGCTCAAGCTCCAGCGCCGAAGCCGGCAGACCGGTCTGCGCCAAGGCGGCGGCGACAGTCTGTTCCAGCGACCCCTGATGCAGCTGCATCGCAGCGACGTTCACTGCGACACGCGGGATGTCCAGCCCCTCAGCCTGCCAGCGTGTGGCCTGTCGGCACGCCTCAAGGATTATCCATTCGCCAATCCCCACGATCAGACCGCTCTGTTCGGCTGCGGGAATGAACTGCCCGGGCGCGACTAATCCCCACTGAGGATGCTGCCAGCGCAACAGAGCTTCCGCGCCTACTACACTGCCGCTGGCGAGGTCCAGCTGCAGCTGATACTCCAGAAAAAACTCCTCTCGCTCGAGAGCGAGCCGCAGGCCGTTGATGAGGTACAACCGCCCCCGCATCTCGGTATCCAGCGCAGCGTTGTAATAGCACCACGTCCGGCGCCCGGCTTCCTTGGCCTTGTACATCGCCATTTCGGCGTTGCGCAGGAGGCAGGGAAAGTCCATGCCATCGCTCGGGCCAACCGCGACGCCGATAGAAATCGACACCACTATTTGCTGGCGCTCGATCATGAAGGGGGCGGCCAACTCATCGAGTACACGCTGGATCACAGCCGATGCACCCTCGGCATTCTCCAGATCAGCCAACAACACGACGAACTCATCACCGCCGGCACGTGCCAGCATGGCGCTATCGGGCAATGCCTGCTGCAGTCTCACCGAGGTTGTGCAGAGCAGCTGGTCACCGAAAGTGCGCCCGAACGAATCATTGACCATCTTAAAATGATCGAGATCGACGTAAAGCACCGCAACTGCACCCTTGAGCTTGAAAGCGCTGGCCATTGCCTGACGTGTCCGCTCTTCCAGCTGGGTCATATTGGGCAGTCCCGTCAGGCTGTCGAAGTGGGCCATGTAGTCGGCGCGCTGTTGCGCAGCAATCCGCTCGCCCATTTCGATCGCCAACCGCGCGTACGGCGCACGCACACTCGAAACGAACACCACCTGATAGATGAAGCCGTAGGAGACGATCTTGTACAGATGCCCCAGCAAGCTATAGAAACTGTTCACGCTGGAGTAGGCGGTAAAGCACAGCTCGGCGAGAATCGAGACCAGTGTCGCAGCCAGCATGCCCTCGAAATAGTCACGGTCTGCAACCTCTCGAGCCCGCCAGAACACCCATGCCGCGAATGCGAAGAGGCTGATGATCAGCCACTCCATCTGCACTTTGAAGCGGGTCAGCCCCTCCCCGTCGATAAAGGTCCGCGGCCACAGCTGCGGCTGAAACAGCTGCAGATAAACCACCAGAACCACCAGTCCCAGGGATGATGAAAGCAGCAGGAGCCGCGGCAGAGCGATGCTTCGGTGGCACAGACGGCACGCCACCGCGAGCAGGGTGAAAGCAAGTAGGACGCGGGAAACCAGCCAGAACGCAATCGCTTTTTCCGCCGAGGCAGGCGTCACCCAGACGGGCATTCCCCGGTAGGACAGCATATGCGCCAGGTCCAGCAGCGCGATGGCCAAAAACGCACAGGCGAGCAGCGGGTTCGAAAGAGGCACTGACTGCTGGCTGTGCCAAGCCACCGCAAACACCAATCCCGCCACGACAATCGAGAAGGTTTCGACAGTGATATGCAGCGACAACGGGAACCACACCTGGCTTCCGTTCAGATCCGCCAGGCTCGATAACAACCAGACCAGCACCAGCAGCGCCGTGAGAGCGATCACCAACGACGAGGCCGACGGCCAGGACTGGCGAACGGACGATGGGCGGGGGCTCGGCAGTAACGGCATGGCTGGCTCGTATGGGCTGGGATTGGATTGCCGAGCGTTCCTGCTCAGCTTCCACGACTATAGGCATAGCCAATAGCCATTACCATACGACCAATAAGGACTTTAGTCGCAGTCGCCGAACAACCCCATGAGCCGCGCCGAAGCTAGTCGCTGCTGTGCTCTGCCAAGGCCACCGCACGGAACATCGCGCGGCGTTTGTTCAGCGTTTCTTCCCATTCTAGGGCCGGCTGCGAGTCGGCGACGATACCGGCACCAGCCTGCACGTGAAGCTCGCCATCCTTAATTACCGCGGTACGGATGGCGATGGCGGTGTCCATGTTGCCGTTCCAGGCCAGGTAGCCGACCGCGCCGCCATAAACGCCGCGCTTGACCGGCTCCAGTTCGTCGATGATCTCCATGGCGCGAATTTTTGGTGCGCCGGAAAGGGTTCCCGCCGGCAGGATGGCGCGCAGCGCATCCATCGCCGTCAGCGGCGCCTTGAGCTGGCCGGTGACGTTGGAGACGATGTGCATCACGTTGGAATAGCGCTCGATGACCATCTTCTCGGTGAGCCGCACCGAACCGTTCTCGGCCACACGGCCGACGTCGTTGCGTCCCAAGTCGATCAGCATGAGATGTTCGGCCAGCTCCTTGGCGTCGCTGAGCAGATCCTGCTCGAGCGCCTGATCGGCTTCCTCGTTGACGCCTCGCGGGCGGGTGCCAGCGATAGGCCGGACCGTCACCAGTCCCTCCTCCACCCGCACCAGCACTTCCGGCGACGAGCCCACCACGTGGAAATCGCCAAAGTTGAAGAAGTACATATACGGAGTGGGGTTGAAGCAACGCAGCGCGCGGTACAGGTCGATCGGCGCGGCCTTGAAGGGAATCGACATGCGCTGGGAGATCACTACTTGCATGCAGTCGCCGGCGAGGATGTAGTCTTTGATTCGGTTGACCGACTGCTCGTAGTCCTCGCGGCTGAAGCTCGAGCGGAAAGTCGGCTCGTTACCGTTGCTCTTTTCGAAATCCAGGCCCAGGCGCGGCGTGATCGACTGGCGCAGCTTTTCTCGAAGCGCCTGCAGTTTCGCCTGCCCCGACTCGTAGGCGTCTGGCTGCGCCGGATCGACCAGCACGATGCAGTGCAGCTTGCCGGCCAGGTTGTCGAAGACCACCACGGCATCGGACACCATCAGCAGGATATCCGGCGTACCCAGCGGATCGGGGTTGGGGCAGCTCGCAAGCTTGCGTTCGACATAGCGCACGCTGTCGTAGCCGAAATACCCCACCAGACCGCCGTTGAAGCGCGGCAGTCCATCCACCGGCGCCACGCGGTAGCGCTGCTGGAACGCCTCGACGAACGCCAGCGGATCGTCGACCTCACAGGCCTCGGTTTCGACGCCGTCGGTGGTCACGCTGATGCGATGATCCTGCACGCGCAATACAGTGCGGCAGGGCAGGCCGATGATCGAGTAACGCCCCCACTTTTCCCCGCCCTGCACGGATTCGAGCAGGTAGGAATTCGGCGCATCGGCGAGCTTGAGATAAAGCGTGAGCGGGGTGTCGAAGTCGGCGAGCGTTTCGAACGACAGGGGGATGCGGTTATGGCCTTCGGCGGCCAAACGCAGGAATTCTTCGCGGGTCATGTCAGCCTCGTGGTCGGAGGGGAGCTACATAAGGTCGAGTTGTGCAAACGTACCGGGCAGAGCCGGCAGAAGATGTCAGGCGCGCCAGCGCCAACGGGCCAGGGCCTTGATGACATTCATCCACTGTTTGCGGGTGACCACCACGATCTGATCTCGGCTGCAGGATTCAAAAGACAGAGGCCACACTAGCGCAGCCCCGAAACCGAAGCAACCAGCTCGCGCAGATCGTCAAGCACCAGCGCCGGCTGCTCGTGGGCGATTGGCTCACCGTGGTTGTAGCCGTAGGTGAGCGCCACACAAGGCACCGACGCCGCCTTCGCTGCGCGCACATCGTTGCGCGAATCGCCAACGAATAGGGCGGCATCCGCGGACACCCCGGCCTCACGCATGACCCAAACAAGGGCCGCCGGGTCAGGCTTTTGCTGAGGCAGGGTGTCGCCACCGATCAACCACTGGAAATAACCCGCCAGGCCCTTCTCTTCCAGCAACGGTTCAATGAACTGGGCCGGCTTGTTGGTGATGATCGCAAGCTTCACGTCACGCTCGCGAAACCAGTCCAGGCACTCGCGAACGCCGGGGTAGACCGTGGTCAGTTCGTGTCCACCGGAATAGGCCTGCATGAACAGCGCCAGCGCCTCGTCGGCCAGCTCATCAGCTACACCCTCGTGTTGCAGCTGACCGGCCAGCGCGCGACGCACCAGCACCCGCGAGCCGTTGCCCACCCAGTCACGCACCCGATCAATGCCGGCGGGCTCACGCCCCAGCAACATCAGCATCTTGTCGACCGCGGCGGCCAGGTCCGGCACCGAATCCATCAGGGTGCCGTCCAGGTCGAACATCACCAACCGCGGCAGCTGGCCGTCGAACAGTTGCTCGAGACGGGTCATGGGCGTGCCAGCGCCAGTTCGGCGCGCATCTGGTCGATCACAGCCTTGTAGTCGGGCTGATTGAAAATCGCCGAACCGGCGACGAAGGTATCGGCACCGGCTGCGGCGATCTCACGGATGTTCTTCGGATTGACGCCGCCGTCGATCTCCAGGCGAATCTCGCGGCCACTGGCATCGATCAGGGCACGCGCTTCGCGCAGCTTATCCAGGGTATTGGGGATGAATTTCTGCCCACCGAAGCCGGGGTTGACGCTCATCAGCAGGACCATATCGACCTTGTCCATCACGTATTTGAGCACGTGTAATGGAGTGGCCGGATTGAACACAAGGCCGGCCTTGGCACCGCCGTCCCTGATCAGCTGCAGGGAGCGATCAACGTGCTCGGAGGCTTCAGGGTGAAAGGTGATGTAGCTGGCGCCGGCTTCCAGAAAGTCACCAATCATGCGGTCTACCGGCTTGACCATCAGGTGCACATCGATGGGTGCGGTGACGCCGTGCTTGCGCAACGCCGAGCAGACCATCGGGCCAATGGTCAGGTTGGGTACGTAGTGGTTGTCCATCACATCGAAATGGACGATGTCCGCGCCGGCGGCCAGCACGTTGTCCACTTCCTCGCCCAGGCGGGCGAAATTGGCGGAAAGAATCGAAGGGGCGATGGCGAACGGCTGCATGACGACCTCGGGTAGCACGGCAAGATGCCGCGCATTGTACCCGAGGGGTCAGGGTTGCGGCGCGGCTGACATCCGTTGCGAATGCCGGTGCGCCACGCGCGATCAAGTCAGCTCGTCAAAACACTCACTGATAATGGACAGGCCGCGCTCAAGCAGGTCGTCCTCAACGGTGAGCGGCACCAGCACCCGCAGCACGTTGTAATAGGTGCCGCAGGACAGCAGGATCAAGCCCTTGTCCCGTGCCTTGGCGACGATCTGCGAGGTCAGCGCCGCGGCCGGACGCGCGTGATCGCCCTCCTCGAACAGCTCGATGGCGATCATCGCGCCGAGCCCGCGGACTTCGCCGATCTCCTTGTGCCGCGCCTGGATGGATTTGAGCCCGGCGGTAAGCTTCTCGGCCACCGCCTTGCAGCGGTCGAGCAGCTGCTCTTCCTCGAAGATTTCCATGACCGCCAGCGCCGCCGCGCAGGACAGCGGGTTACCGGCGTAGGTGCCGCCGAGCCCGCCCGGCGCAATGGCGTCCATGATCTCGGCCTTGCCACACACGCCAGCAATCGGAAAACCACCGCCGACCGACTTGGCAAAGGTGGTCAGGTCGGCGACCACACCCATCTGCTCCATGGCGAAGAAAGTGCCGGTGCGCCCGGCGCCGGTCTGCACTTCATCTGCAATCAGCAGGATGCCGTGCTCATCGCAGAGCGCACGCAGGCGCGCCATAAATTCCTTCGGTGCGACATTGAAGCCACCCTCGCCCTGCACCGGCTCGATGATGATCGCAGCGATGTCGCGCGGCTCGGCATCGTTCTTGAAGATGCGCTCGATGCTGGCGATGGACTCGTCAACACTGACGCCATGGATCGCGCAGGGATATTGCGCGCGGAAGATGCCGCCCGGCATCAGGCCCATGCCCGCCGAGTAGGGCGCGACCTTGCCGGTCAGGCCGAGGGTCATCATGGTGCGGCCGTGATAAGCGCCGGTAAAGGCAATCACGCCGGC
>JAKUTK010000101.1 GCA_022448005.1 Pseudomonas sp. | reverse complement strand
AGTGGGCCGTTCCGAATCAACGACGGTATCCGGCGCATGCTGGTTCGGCGTGTTGTTCGGATCGACCGGCTTGTGCGCTTCGTTGCTCACGCCGCCCATGCCAAGTTTTTCTTTGATCGTGTCGAACAGGCCCATTTCGATTCCTCTGGTGTTTGTGTGGTGACTCTTTGACCGCCATGGGACGCAGAGGATTCGCCGCCGCAGGTCGGGAAGCGCGCCGCTACGCGCCTTAGCGACCGGAGGTCGCGGCCGGCTGTGTCGCGTCGGACTGGGCTGTCGAAGACGGAGTCCTGGTACCGCCACCCAACGCGATGTACAGGCTCACCAGGTTCTGGATCTGAGCGCGCTTGATCTGGATAAAGGCCTGTTCGGCCTCGAACAGGTTGCGCTCTGCATCGAGCACCTGGAGGTAGTTCACCACACCTTCGGCGTAGCGTTCGCGGGCGAGGTCGGCGATCCGGCGCAGCGTGGCGACGTTTTCCTCTTGCGCCGCGACCTGTTCTGCCAGCCAGCGGCGGCCTGCCAGTGCATCCGCCACCTCGCGGAAGGCGGTTTCGATTGCGCTTTCGTACTGCGCGACAGCCGCGTTCTCCCGCGCCTCGGCGACGGTCAGGTTGCCGCGGTTACGGCCGAAGTCGAACAATGGAAGGTAAAGACTGGGGCCAATGCTCCAGGTGCGATTGTCACGGCTAATCAGGTTGTCCAGCTCGCTGGAGATATAGCCAAAGCTGCCGGTCAGTGATATCTGCGGGAAAAAAGCCGCTCGCGCCACGCCGATGTTGGCGCGGGCTGCACGCAGGTCCAGCTCGGCGCCCAGAATATCCGGGCGTACCAGCAACAGCTCAGAAGGCAGTCCCGCATCCAGGCGCAGCGCCTCGATCTGTTCGTTCAGCGACAGCGGCTCCGGCAGCGGCTGTTGCAGTGGCCCCCCTACCAGCTGGGTGAGGTAGTTGACCTGCTCGGCTCGGACCAGGTGCAGATTGGCCAGCTCGGTCTTGGCCTGGGTCAGCAACGCCCGTGCCTGATTCAGATCCAATGCCGAGGTGATCCCTGCCTCGAAGCGCACACGGGCAATGCGCAAGCCATCGCGGCGGCTTTGCAAGGTCGCTTCGGCGAGATCAATGCGCGCCTCAGCGCCGCGCACGGCGAGATAGGTAGAGGCCACATCTGCTATCAACGACAACCTGAAGGCGCGCTGTGCCTCGACGGTCGACAGGTATTGCACGCGGGCAGCCTCGGTGAGATTGCGCACCCGCCCCCAGAAGTCCAGTTCGAAAGCCGACAGCCCCAGCCCGACCGAGAAACGTTCGGTGATTTGCCCGCCGGAACCTCCGCTGAAGCCGGCTGTGCCACCGCCTACCGAACCGGCACCGGTCGCGCCCGCGCCGCCGGTTGGAAAGCGGCCCCGGCTGGCGTCAGCCGTTGCGGCCAACGTCGGGTAGCGATCGGCACCCTGGACACCAAACTGGCCGCGGGCTTCTTCGATGCGCGCTGTGGCAATCTGCAGGTCTCGGTTTCGCTGCAACGCCGTCTCGATGTACAGCTCAAGGCGTGGATCCTGAAGAAACTCGCGCCAACCGATCTCACTGGCCAACACCTCGCCGTCCATGGGCTGATAGGCATCGGGGTACTTGGCAGCGGTAGGCGAGGGCGGTTGTTCATGAGAAGGCGCGAGCTGACAGCCTGTCAGCACGCTGATTAGCAGCAAGGGCGCAAACCTAGGCATTGTTTGGCGCCTCCTCTTCCTCGGCCGGGTGCGCCTTGTCTTCTGCGGTCGGCGGGCGACGCTTGGTCAGCCAGCGACGGACGGAGAGATAGAACAGCGGGATGTAGAACAGGCCCAGTAGGGTGGCGACGATCATGCCACCCATCACGCCTGTACCGACCGCAACGCGGCCAGCCGCGCCGGCGCCGGTGGACAACACCAGTGGCAGCATGCCCAGGATGAAGGTCAGCGAGGTCATCAGGATCGGGCGGAAACGCAGCCGTACCGCGTTCATCACGGCATCGGTCAGGTTCTTGCCGTGGCCTTCTTCTTCGATGGCGAACTCTACGATGAGAATTGCGTTCTTCGCCGACAGGCCAATGATGGTCACCAGGCCGACATTAAAATAGACGTCCGCTGGCAGGTCGCGAATCATCGCGAACAGCACGGCGCCGAGCGCGCCGAATGGCACCACCAGCAGGACCGCAATGGGCACCGTCCAGCTTTCATACAGCGCGGCCAATACCATCAACACCACCAGCAACGACAGCCCCAACAGCAGACCGACCTGCCCGGACGCCTGCTGTTCCTCCAGCGAGGCGCCGGTCCATTCGTAGCTGAATCCGCCGGGCAGCTCGCCCGCCAGTCTTTCCATTTCGGTCATGGCTTCACCGGTGGTCGAACCGGGTGCGGCGCTGCCAGACAGGGTCAGGGCTGGATAGCCGTTGTAGCGCTGCAATTGGGTCGGTCCTTTGGTCCAGTCCACCGTGGTGAAGGCGCCGAACGGCACGCTTTCGCCCTGATCGTTGATCACCTTGAGGTCGAGCACGTCCTGAGGCGTCATCCGATAGGGCGCCTCGGCCTGCAGCAGCACCTGCAGGACGCGTCCGTCCCGGTTGAAGTCGTTGGCGTAGGCACTGCCGAAGGCGATGGCTAGCGTCGCGTTGACTTCGTTGATCGAAAGCCCCAGCGCACGCGCCTTGATACGGTCGATGTTGACCCGCAGGCGTGGCGCGTCGTCGGCCCCTTCAGGCCGCACGTTCTGCAGAATGGGACTTTCACTCGCTTTGCCCAATAGCTGGTTACGCGCGTCGAGCAGCGCCTGGTAACGCATTCCGCCGCGGTCTTCGAGCTTGAAGGTAAAGCCACCGGCCACGCCCAGTCCCGGGATCGAGGGTGGATTCAAGGCGAACACCCGCGCTTCCTTGATCTGCGAGAAGCGGCCCATGGCCTCGCGCACCAATGCTTGGGCAGAACTGCCCTCTTCGGTGCGCTGGTCCCAAGGAATTAGCCGTACGAAGGACATCGCGTGCGCCTGGCCCTGGCCGAAAAAGCTGAAGCCGTAGACGGTGATGGCATCCTCCACCAAGGGGTGCTCGGAGTAGAACGCCTTGACCTGTTCGATGGCTTCTTCTGTGCGCTTGACGGTCGCGCCGGGCGGCGCCTGGATGACCGTCATCAGCGAGCCCTGGTCCTCGTCAGGCAGGAAGGCGCTGGGCATCCGCAGATAGAGTAATACCGTCAATGCCAGCAGCCCGACGAATGCCAGCAGAAACCAGATGGGGCGGGCGAGCATGCCGCCGACTGCACTGTGATAGCGGTCGGTGGTGCGCTCCATCCAGCGGTTGAAAGGGCCGAAGAGGCGCTGACCGAGGCCGGGCTTCTCGTCGTCCGGCTTGCTCGGTTTCAACAACGCTGCGCAGAGTGCGGGCGTCAACACCAGCGCCAGCACCGTTGAGGTGGCGACGGCAATCGACAGCGTGATTGCGAACTGACGATAGATGCCGCCCGTCGAGCCAGGGAAGAAGGCCAAAGGCACGAACACCGCGATCAGCGCCAGCGTCGTGCCGATGATCGGCGCGGTCACCTGATCCATGGCTTTGACAGTGGCCTGGTAGGGCGGCAGCTGTTCCTCGTCCATGATCCGTTTGACGTTCTCCACCACCACGATGGCATCGTCCACCAGAGTGCCGATCGCCAATACCATGCCAAACAGGCTGAGCAGGTTGATCGAGAATCCGGCGATCCACAGCCCGAGGCAGGTGCCTGCCAGGGTGATGGGGATGACGATGGTGGGAATCACCGTGGTGCGCCAGTTCTGCAGGAACAGCAGCATCACCAGCACGACCAGCGCCATGGCCTGGAGCAGGGTGACTACAACCTGCTGGATGGACGAGGAGATGAACGGCGTCGAGTCGAATGGCACCGTCCAGGCGATGTCTTCGGGAAAGCCTTCGGCCAGCTCGCGCATCCGTTGCTTGACCGCCGCGGCTGTATCCAGCGCATTGGCGCCGGGGGACAGTTGTACAGCGAGGCCTGCGGCGGGCTGGCCGTTGAGTTCGCTGCGCGAGGTGTAGTTCTGCGCGCCGAGCTCGACCCGGGCGACGTCGCGCAGCCGTATCGCCGAACCGTCCGGAGTGGCGCGCAGGATGATCGAGGCAAACTCTTCCGGTGTACTGAAGCGACCCCGGGTTTCCAGCGGTGCGTTGATCTCGATGCCTTCGGCCAGCGGCAGGTCACCCAGTGCGCCACCGGCCGACTGGCTGTTCTGCTCCTGAACTGCGGCCAGCACATCGGCGGCGGACAGACCGAAGCTGGCCAACCGGTCGGGGTTGAGCCAGATGCGCATGGCATAGGCGGTGTAGAACTCGCGAATGTCGCCGACGCCTTGCACGCGGCGCAGCTCGTCCAGTACGCGAGTGGTGGCGAAATGGCCCAGCTCCAGGGTGCTCATGGTGCCGTTCTCGGAGAACAGCGAAATGATCAGCAGAAAGTCCCGCGACGCCTGGAATACCTGGATGCCCTGACGGCGAACTTCCTCGGGCAAGCGCTGCTCGACCCGGCTCAGGCGGTTCTGCACTTCCATCTGGGCGATATCGATGTCGGTGCCGGCCTCGAACGTCAGCTCGATCGAGGCGCTGCCATTGGAGCGGCTCGAGGAATCCATGTAGAGAAAACCTTCGACCCCGTTGAGTTCCTGCTCGATCACCTGGGTCACGTTGGTTTCCAGAACCGACGCATCGGCTCCGGGGTAGGTGACGCCGATGCGCAGGGCGGGCGGGGCGATACTGGGGTATTGCTCGATGGGCAGCGAACGCACGGCGAGCAAACCGCCCAGCAAAATCCCCAGCGCGATGACCCAGGCGAATACCGGGCGCCGGATAAAGAACGCCGGCGTCATTGCGCGGGCTCTGAAGGCGTTGGCGGCTCCGAAGGCTCCGGCGGCTCTTCGCGCTCGAAGGGTATGGTGCGCACAGGTGCGCCGTTGCGGACGCTGCCGCCGCCTTCGACGATCACCGTGTCACCCGCCTCGAGGCCATCACGGATCCCCCAGTCGCTGCCCTGCAACTCACCCAGTTCGACTTCGCGCGAGGCGACCTTGTCGTCCTCGCCCACCAGAAGGACCCGCGCGGCCTGGTCATTCACCATCACGGCGCGCTGCGGAATCAGCACGCCGTTGGGGCGGATGCCTGCATTGATGCGCGCTCGGACGAACTGACCGGGCAGGAGCAGACGGTCCGGATTCGGAAATTCGGCGCGCACGGCCACGGTGCCCGTGGTTTCGTCGATGCTCATGGCGTAGAAATTGACATAGCCGAGATGCGGATATTCGGCGCCGTTCTCGAGGATCAGCTTCACCTCGACTCGTCCGTCCTCCGGCAAGTTCAGCGCGCCGGAGGCGAGCTGCGCACGGATCTGCAAAAGGTCGGAACTGGACTGAGCGAAGTCACATAGACCGGATCGAACTGCTCCACGGTGGTCAGCAGGGTCCCTTCGCTGGCGCTGACCAGCGCGCCTTCGGTGACCTGGGCGCGGCCCGCCCGGCCTTCGATAGGGGACTCGACGGTGGTGTACTCCAACTCGAGCTCAGCCGATTGCACGTTGGCCTCGGCTTGCGATACGTCGGCTTTGGCGGTGCGCAAAGTAGCCAGCGCGGTGTCGTACTCCTGCTGGCTGATAGCCTGTTTGGCAACCAGCCCCTTGTAGCGTTTGACGTCCTGGGCTGCATTCAATGCGGTGGCTTCGGCGCGTTCCAGCGCGGCTTTGGCAGCCTTGAGGTTGGCGCGCGTTTCCCGCGGATCAATCTGGAACAGCGGCGTGCCGACCTCGACGTCGGTGCCTTCTTCGTAAAGCCGTTCCTGGATGATGCCGTTGACCCGCGCGCGAATTTCGGCAATGCGCACGGCCTGGACCCGCCCAGGAAGCTCGATGATGTTGGGAATCGGTCGGGGGTCGACCGTCATGACCTCCACCTCGGGCGGTGGTGGTGCCGGTTGTTTGCCCTTTTCGTCATCGGAGCAGGCCGCCAGTAGCAGCGACAGGGCGCCTACCAGCACCGCGTTTTGCAGGAACTGCCTCATTCAGTTTGACCTTTTGGCTCGTGCACCGTCTGCGCCGCGGTATAGCGCGCCGACTAACACTCGACCGCGGTTACCTGACGCGGTTCCGATTCATCGCCCGTTTCGGTTCGTGGCCTGTAACTAAATCAGGCAAGGCGGCGTTCGGAAGAGCGAGCACCTGGGGCGGGACCGGCTGTGTCTTCATGCGGCTACACAGCAGCGCTCGACGGCACGAGGCACCGTAATCAGCTTTTCGGTGTGTGCACGACGATGTGTTGCTGCGCTTGGTCCGGCAGCGTGATGCCGGCCGAGCGCAGCGCGGCGACCAGGGCTTTGCGTACCTCCGAGGCGGTGGTGACGAAATCCGAGCGCCGCGAGTCGCACCAGAACAGCACGTCGAAGACCAGCTGGCTTTCGCCTAGATCGTTCAGCAGGACCTCGGCGTGCGGAGTGGCCAGCACGCCGGGCGTCTGCTGGGCGGCATCGCGCATCACGGCGCTGATGGCCTCGATGTCGATGCCGTAATACAGCTTGCAGACCACCTTGCCGCGGCGGATCGGCGCCGCCGTGTTGTTGGTGACGCGCGAGGTGAAGGTTTCGGCGTTGGGGACCAGTACGCGGCGGCCGTCGTAGGTACGGATCTGAGTGGCGCGCAGCTCAATGCGCTCCACGCTGCCCTCGGTTTCCCCGATGATGATCTGGTCGCCCAGCTGGAACGGCCGAAGCGTGAGGATCAGCAGGCCGCTGACGAAGTTGGAGAGGATGTCCTTGAGGGCGAAACCCAGCGCGAGGCTGGTCAGCCCAAGCCCGGTGGCCAGGGTGCTCGGTTCCAATCCGAAGGCACTCGCAGCGACGATGATGCCGAGTACCCAGACCGCGTAATAACTCACCTGCCGGACCAGGTTCTCGACGGTCAGATCATTCGCCAGCCGGCGCACGATCTTCTTCATCAGTGCCCTTACGGCGGTGGCCAGCCCCCAGAACAGCAGCAGAACCAACAGGGCCGCCAGTACTCTGGGGATGATATTGATCGCAGATTCGAGCAGCCGGGCAAAGGCGGTTTCGACGCTCGACTGCACTGAAGTCAAAAACCGTCCACGGTCCGAATCGCGGCGTTTGGCAGCCGTCGCCAGCACTCGGTCAAGGATTGCCGCCCAGTCGCGAGCGAGTCGGTCGAGCGGCTGGCCGTTGGCTTCGGCATCAGCCGGTGTGACCACCATCAACGGGCGGCCGGCCACGCTGATCTGCAGACCTTCATCCTCCTCCGATTCGGTTGGCTCGATGCGCGCCCGAGTGATGCCCTTGGGCGTCTCCAGCACGGCCGCCAGCTGCCGTTCGATCTGCCTCGCCCGTGGCCGTGCCTCAAGCGCTTCGTTGGGGCCGATGCGAAACAAGGCGCGGCCGTCCAGGCGTACGGTCGCAACGCCTTCCTGAGCCCAGGCGAGGGTCGTCGGCAGCATGGCCGCGCAGAGCAGAGCCAGCAGGGTAAGCGTTCTTAACAGGACGGGAAGCGCCATCACGAGGCGAGGAGATAGGGTCATGGTTGATACGCCGTGGCCGGAAACAAACAGGCCGCCGGGTTGGCGGCGGCCTGTCGATGAAATCTGCAACGTGCGGCTGTGCGTACCGAGGGGCCGTGGTTGCAAAGCGATCGTCTTCGTTGGCGTTAGAAAATCAACGCGAACAAACCGATCACTACCAACAGACCGATTAGGAAGATGATGCCAATTGTGCTGCCCAGAAACTTCAGCATGAGGATGACTCCTTTGCATTGGGTTCACTGAATCCGACTGGGCAAGCGTGCGAAACGTTCACAAAACCGGGCGGCCGGTCGTGCTTGGTGTGCCTTTCAGAGGCTTTTGTAGATCAACTGCAACCCGGCCAAGAGCATTCCAAGGCGAGCGATTCGGTAGAACAGCTTGTGGTCGATGCGCTTGTGCAGCCAGAGTCCGGCCCAGACGCCAAACGGCACCACCGGCGCCAGCGTCAGGCTGAGTAGCAGGTTTTCGCGGCTGAACTGGCCGAGCGCTGCATAGGGAATCAGCTTGATCGCGTTGGTCATCAAGAAGAACAGATTGATGGTCGCCACGTAGCGCAGCTTGTCCAGCTGCTGCGGCAGCAGGTGCATCATGATTGGCGGCCCGCCGGCATGGGCGACGAAGCTGGTGAAGCCAGCTATCGAGGAGAGCAGCGTGCCGCGACCGCGCTGCAGCGGTCGCGGCTTGTCGTTGTTGGAGACCAGCCCCAGCAGTACGAAGCCCACAGCGATAGCGCCCATCATCAGGCCAATCATGCGCTCGTCAAGCATGCCAAACGTCAGCGAGCCAAGTGCGATGCCGATCAAAGCACCCGGCATCATCACTTTCAAATTCGCTTTGTCCCAGTGTCCAACATAGGCCTTGAGGCCCACGACATCGGCCAAACAGAGAATCGGCAGCATTACTGCGGCGGCCTGTTTCGGCGATATCGCCAGCGCCAGCAGCGGGACGGCGATACCGCCCAGGGCGCCACCGAAGCCGCCTTTGGACAGGCCGGTGAGGAAAATGGCGGGCAGGGCAAACAGCAGGAAATCAGAAAGTGTCATGAGTCTGGTCAGGAGTGCGGGTCGGGGTTCAGCTGCGCTGTGCATCATCGCATTTTCGCCGGCAATCATTTTAGGCGCCGATGATCTACCGGTTTAGCAGGGCGCCGGAGCGGATCGCCCACCGCGGATCGTGGTCAGCATCTTTAACCGCAGACAGACAGGTGACCCATGACCCCGCTTATCCCGACTCCAGCCACACCCTCAGCAGGCGGTGCGCCAACACGTGTGGTGGCTGGCGCCCTTCTGATCCTGGCAACGAGCCTGGCGTGCCAGGCCCATGCGCAGGAATCCGACTCTTTGATCGGCTTGATCAACGAATTCCGCGAGGCCGAGGAAGCCTGTGGCGCTGGCGAAGCCCAGGCAGTCGGGCCGCTAGCGCCCAACGATGCGCTGGCAGTGCCGCCGGCCACCAGCGGGGCGCAGCTGCAGCAGGAATTGCAAGGCGCGGGTTACCGACCTTCCAAGTTGCAAGCCATCTCAGTCTCCGGACCGGCGGATGCGCAAAGCGCCATGCAAGCCCTCAAGCAGCGATATTGCGCACCTTTGCGCAGCCATGAGTTCGCCGAAATCGGCGTGTCGCGTGAGGGCAACACCTGGCAGGTGCTGCTGGCCAAGCCGCTGCTTTCCCCCGACCTTGGCGACTGGCAGCAGGTTGGCAAGGACATCCTGCAGCGGGTCAATGAAGCGAGGGCGCAGCCGCGCAAATGCGGTAACCGCTCGTTCGAGGCGGCACCGGCGTTGAGCTGGAACGGCGAGCTGGCCGATGCTGCCCTGGCGCACAGCCGGGACATGGCCCAACAGGACTTCTTCAGCCATCGGGCGCCGGATGGCAGCATGGTCAGTGACCGCGCCAACCGTGCCGGGTACAGCTGGCAGCGTATCGGCGAGAACATCGCGGCGGGGCAGGGCTCGGCAGATCAGGTCATGGCGGGTTGGTTGGCCAGCCCCGGGCATTGCAGCAACATCATGAATCCGGATTTCACCGAGATGGGCGCGGCCTACGCCATCGACAAGTCCAGCGCCGCCGGCAGCTACTGGACCCAGGTGTTCGGTACGCCCCGCTAGCGGGCTGAGAAAGCGTGGTCAGTTCTGGCTCTCCAGCCAGTTATGCGCTTCGGTGTTCTGGTTCTCGTCGAAGGCCTTGATGGCCAGGCCGGGGAACAGCGCACCCTCGATCTCGCTGGCCCTGCGCAGCCAGTCCTTGTTGGACACTACCGCGCAGCGATCGAAGCGGCGGATAAAGCGAAACAATTGAGGAATTCGCGCCAGTTCGACGCCCATCGCGCCCAGGGTTGGTATATCGAAATCGCCGATGCGATAGAGCATCTGGCCGTGGCTGATGCCCTCTGACTTTCGCATCAGTTCGTCGAGTGCGAAGCGCATCTCGCTGCTGTCGAGTTTGCCGGAGAAATCCACGTCGATGCGATTGTCACCAATGCGGGTTACATGAAACATGACGAGTCCTCAATGGAAAATGGGTGCCAGACAAGTAGCCCTGCTATTACCTGACCATAGTCGTTATGCGGCGTTCGGTTGGCCAAAGATGTGTCAAGTTGGAGCTGTTTGATTGATCTGGATCTGTGCAGGAGGCGCGCCCCGTGAGTGGGCGAAAGTCTTTCAAACGCCCGTATGAAGGGACTTTCAGATAGATGACCGACGGCTATCAAGTTGCCTCTGTTACAGCCGAGAAGTGGGTAACTGCGACGCCGTCGAGTGATGGCAGCGCTTTACCTTCTCTGTAGTTGGGTACATTTATGACCAGCACCTTGGCGAACGTCATCCAGTCTGTATTGCGCGGGTTGGGTCTGCGTACCATCAACCAGCAATTCTTCTTTTCCTACAGCCTGATCTTTCTCTGCGCGGCGCTGACCGCGGGCGTGCTGTTCATGTCCAGCAAGGACGCTAGCCAGATAGACATGGCCGGCGCCCAGCGCATGCTTAGCCAAAAGATGATGAAAGAGGCTTTGTTGGCGTCCCAAGGCATCGATGGGCCTGCAGAAGTGGAGAAGACCATTCAGCGCTTCGAACAGTCGCACCGTCTGCTGCTCAACGGCGACGGCAGCCAGGGCATCGCCCCAGTGGAGCTGGCCAGCGGCAAGCAGGCTCTGGCACACGTCGACCAGATCTGGCAACGCTATCGCTCCGAGGTGCAGGCATTGGCAGCAGGTCGGACGATTGACCTGAACACTGTTGCGGCCGATGCCAATGAACTGCTTGCTGCTACTAACGAAGTGGTTTCGCTGATCTCCGCCGAGGCCAACCGCAGCGCTGCTCAGCAACTCTGGGTCGCCATGGGCACGACCTTCTGCATCCTGCTGCTGGTGGTCCTTGGCCGGGTCACTGGTATGAACTGGCTGATGCTGCAGATCGACGAACTTCGTAGTCGGCTGGAGCGTGTCAGCCAAGGCGATTTCTCTGCACCGCTCCAGGTGCAATACGCTGATAACGAAATGGGCAAGATCAACCTGGCCTACAACCGCTTGCTGGTGCAAGTCGGCGAAATGATTCGTGGCGTGCGTCAGGCCGCCGATGAAGCCGATGGGCAGTGCGTACGCATGGCGAATATGGCAGGCGACAGTGCGCGCAACGTCGAGGCGCAGCAGGCCGAGATTGATCAGGTCGCCACCGCCATGAACGAGATGCTCGCCACCTCGCAGGAAGTGGCGCGGAGCACCGTCGAAGCGGCCAGTGCGGCGGATCTCGCCGAGCAGGAAACCAGTGCCGGTAATGCGGTCATGAACGAATCGGTCACTGCCATCCGCGCCTTGACTGGCCATGTCGATGGTTTGGCCGGTGTGATGCAGCAGCTGGTGCAGGACAGCCACGAGATCGGCAAGGTCCTCAACGTCATCAGTGGCATCGCCGAGCAGACCAATCTGTTGGCGCTTAACGCTGCCATTGAGGCTGCACGCGCGGGCGAGCAGGGCCGAGGCTTTGCCGTGGTGGCGGACGAAGTACGCAGCCTGGCCAGCCGCACTCAGGATTCGGCCAAGGAAGTCAGCGTGCTGGTCGAACGTTTGCAGAGCCAGGCCAACCGCGCCGGTGAAGCCATGGATGCCTCGCGTCAGAGCAGCTCGGTCACTCTGAGCCAGATCGAAGTGGCGCAACATGCGCTGGGGCAGATTGTCGGCGCGGTGCAGACCATTCGCGGTATGACCAATCAGATCGCGACGGCAGCCGAAGAGCAGTCGCAGGTAGCCGAGGATATGAACCAGTCGCTGACCCGTATCGCCCAGGTAGCCGATCAGGCAGCGGGTGCAACTCATGACACGGCGACATCGGGCAATACCATCATGCAGAGCATGAACGGACTCAAAGCGCTGACTGGGCGTTTCCGTCTGGAGGCGTGATCATCAAGGTGGAGCGGGGAGGTGCTGCTTGGGATAGGGCGCTTCTTTGCATTGACAGCAAAGAGCGGCGCCCCCGCATTTGAGGTGCGGGGGCCGAGGGATCAGTCCTGGCGGCTGGTCACTTCCAGCAGGTGATAACCGAACTGGGTCTTCACCGGACCTTGCACCTGGTTC
>JAKUTK010000100.1 GCA_022448005.1 Pseudomonas sp. | reverse complement strand
AGAGGTCGTTGGTCTCTCCTCTTGGTGCGGCAATAACTCGATGGCATTCTACCTGATCCCGAATTTGCAACCCGGAGAAACCGGGTCGCGCATCGCTCATAGCATCGACGGCGCCCCCGGCCTGCAGCCGACCCTGACGGTCACCTACACTGGTGGAGATGGTGGCTGCCTGAATCCGATCATAGAAGCCAGTGTCACCAACCCCAAAAACGATGCTTTTCAGGCTAACGATGGCAGCATGACCCTCGGTGGGAATACCCTATCTGTAGATCGCAGTCGCTTTGGTGCTCGTTATGAGGGGATGCCGATCAACAGGGGCGCCACCATTCTGGATACCCAGGTCATCCTGACGCCCGCCAACACGATCACCACACCCAACACCAGCACTACAATACGCTTCGAACGGGCCGACAGTGCTGCTCCATACACAGCAAGTACTTCAGATATCACCAACCGTGGCGATGAAGCGGATAGCACTTGCTCAATCACCCAGTGGAGCGCTGGCGTTCCGGTCATCTGCAATGGTTCCCAGCTTCGCAGTGGTCTGCAAAACATCGTTAACCGCAACGGCTGGCAGCCCGGCAATGCCGTCAGCATCATGTCCGTGCAGCCCAATGATACGGGCCTTGAGGTTCAGGCCTACGAAAGCAATCCGGCACAGTCCGTCAAACTGCGTATCAAGCTCGCACATGGAGGACTCTCCAGCAGCGCCAACACTGTTCGCACACACTTAAACTCGCTGGTCCAATCCATGACCACTGGCAATGGCACTCCGATAGTCCCGACTATGAACGAAGCGGCCCGCTACCTGCGGGGTAGCCGTTCCGGCTTCACCAGCCCCATCACCAGCGCATGCCAAACCACCCATTTAGTGGTGCTGACCGACGGCCAAGCCAACGGTAATGGTGCGCAGAACTCAATCGGTAGTCTGATCGGCAGCAGCTGCTCTAGCGATGCGTCGGATTCTGATGAACAGTGCGGTCGCAGCCTGGCCACCTGGATGGCTGACGTCGACCAATCCAGTACGGCCGGTGATAACTTCATCACCACCCATACCATCGGCTTTGCTTTGAGCGCACTCGCTCCCAATACCCAACCACAAACCTTCCTCACTGCGTTGGCAGACAACGGAAAAGGCAAGGCTTACACCGCCGAAAATGCCTCGGAGCTGAGCGCAGCCTTCAGCCAGATCCTCCAGGATGTATTAAGCACCGACACCACCTTCGTCAGCCCTGGCGCCACGGTTAACCAGTTCAACCGGCAAAGCAACAAGAACGAGGTGTACTTTGCCCTGTTCAAGCCGTCGGAAACCAATCGTTGGGTAGGCAACCTGAAACGTTATGCCCTCAACAGCGGGCCCGGCGACATCATCCTCGATGCCGACAACGTCGGTGCAATTGACCCTAAGACAGGCTTCTTCAAAACCACGGCCCGCAGCTTCTGGACCACTCCCGCCGACGGCAACAATACTGCGCTTGGTGGCGCAGCCGGGAAGTTACCCTCCAGTGCCAGTCGTCCGGCATACACATATATAGGCGCCTCACCGGCAAGTCCAGTGAACCTAACTAACACCGCTAATCTGATCAGGGATGACAACAATCTCATAACAGCAGACGCCCTTGGTGCCGCTAACGGGGACGAACGTACCGCACTGATCAACTGGATCCGTGGACTCAACGATGATGGCAGCGCCCGCAAAGCCGTGGGCGACCCGCTGCACTCGGTTCCCCGCCTGGTGACCTACAGGTGCAACAGTTTCAGCGACGCAGACCTAACCCAATGCACCAGTGAAGATCAAACTGCATTTGTCGGCACCAATGAAGGCTTCTTGCATGCGTTCAACACCAACACCGGTGTCGAGCAAATGGCCTTTATGCCGCAGGAGCTGCTGGCCAACATCAAGGATCTCAAGGCCAACGCCCGCTCCACCACGCTGGCCCCGCGCAAATATGGTATGGATAACACGGTGGCAGTCTGGGTCAACGACCTGAACCGCAACGGGGTCATTTTTGGTGGCCGCGATCCTGCCGCATCGCCACCCTCGCTTCTGCCCAGCGGAGTCAATAGTGGAGAGTTCGTCTATGCCTACGCCACCATGGGCCGCGGCGGGCGCAACCTCTACTCGCTGGATGTAACTAACCCAAGCATTCCCAAGCTGCGCTGGTATATCACCCCTTCGACCCCCGGTTTCGCGCGACTGGGCCAGACCTGGTCGACGCCGGTAGTGACCAAGATCGATATCAATGGCACTAAAACACAGGTACTGATTTTTGCCGGCGGCTATGACGAAAGCCAGGACGACGTTGCCATCCTCAACCAGAACAAAGACGGCACCACACGCGCCCAAGACGCCTATGGCAACGCCATCTACATCGTCAATGCGACAACCGGTGACCTTATCTGGTCCGGGAGCAGCGAAGCCAGCAATGCCTCTGCGCAGGCCCACCAACAACTGACTAAGATGCGGTACAGCATGCCTAGTAGCGTGCGGGCGATCGACATCAACCGCGACGGCCAGGCCGATCAGTTCTTCGTCGGCGACATGGGCGGCCAGGTCTGGCGCTTCTTCATCAACAACGGCAACGCTGCTAGTAGCCTGGTCAGCCCCCTCGACAGCGGCAGTGGAACAACAGGTGACGGGGTGTTCGCCAGCGTGATACCCGCCGACACTGGCAGTGAAACCGGCACGCAGAAAAAGGCCAAGCTGCGTCGGTTCTACAGCGAACCCGACGTTTCCCTACTCACGGTGAACACCGGCAAGGCGCTGGTCGTCAGCATCGGCTCGGGCTATCGCGGCCATCCCCTGGATACGGGTGCCGAGGATCGCTTCTATTCGTTTAGAACCCCAATTATCGGTGGCAACGCCAGCCACACAGTTTTGACCGAATCAGCCATGTACGACGCAACGCTTAACCTGGTCCAGGAGGGCAGCGCCACTGAGAAGGCAACCGCTGCGACCTCGTTCGCCAACAACACCGGCGGCTGGTATATCCGCTTGGAAAATACTGGCGAGAAGGTTCTTTCGGAAGCAACGACCTTCTCTGGCCAAGTGCTGTTCAACACCTATGAACCCAATTCGAGTTCCGCCAATAGCTCGTGTAAGGCCGTTCAGGGTACTGGTCGTTCTTATGCGGTCAACCTGTTTGATGCCACCCCCACTCTGCAGTGGATCGTTGGCTCACCGGACCGTGGTGATAGAAATCGCATTCTTATGACGGCGGGTATTCCGCCAAAGCCGCTTATCCTTTTCCCGGATGGAAGAGAGAAACCGACTGTGTGCAACGGCCCCGAATGTGACGACCTGGATGTCGACAGCACTGTCGGCCCGACCTATTGGATTGATGAGCTCTAATGATGAAAAAGCGCGTGACCGGCTTTACCCTTATCGAGCTGATGATTGTCATCGTCATCATCGGCATACTCGCCGCCATCGCAATCCCCAACTATCAGGGCTACGTCAGGCGCGCCACCTGCGAGGATGCCAAGGCCACGCTGGTGGGAGCCGCCAACGTGCTGGAGCGCTTCCGCTCACAAAACAACACTTATGTGGGTGTTGTTTTAGCGGACAGCGGCTATAACCAAAGTCCGGTGGACGGGAATGCGCAGTTCAACATTGTTGCCGCGAACCTGACAGCCACAGGATACCTGTTGACCGCAACACCTATCGCAGGCAGCCGTCTGGTAGGCCGAGGAACCCTGACACTGACCTCCGCCGGGGTCAGAGGTGCGACTGGCGATTTTGCCAATCCGGCCGGTGTAGCTCCTGCAGTTAGCGTCTGGGGCAACAGCTGCCGAAGTCTGTAACTGCACAAAACGACAAAGGCCACGTCCAGCGTACTGGAGGTGGCCTTTGTCGTTTCTCTGCCCCTAGAGCGAAATATGGTGTGGCCCGTCCGAAGTCGTAATTCGGTTTACGAATTCACAACCAATGCCTTACTGAGAAGGCCACATCTAGACAAAGTCAGGCGGCTGTATGCTAGTTGCTCACACCTGCCTTACTCGCAACTCCTTCGGCATCGAGAACGTCACGTTCTCCGGCCGGCCATCCAGCTCGTCCATGCCCGTTGCGCCCCACTCGCGTAGCCGGTCGATCACACCGCGCACCAGCACTTCGGGTGCCGAGGCGCCGGCGGTGATGCCGATTCGGTCGATGTTTTCGAACCACTCGTGCTTGAGATCTTCAGCGCCATCGATCAGGTAAGCCGGCGTGTTCATGCGCTCGGCCAGTTCGCGCAATCGGTTGGAGTTCGAGCTGTTCGGACTGCCGACCACCAGCACTAGGTCGCATTCTCCAGCCAACTGTTTGACCGCATCCTGGCGGTTCTGGGTGGCGTAGCAGATATCATCCTTGCGGGGGCCGCCGATGCTTGGGAAACGCGCACGCAGTGCATCGATGACGCGGCTGGTGTCATCCATGGACAGCGTCGTCTGGGTGACAAACGCCAGCGCTTCGGGGTTGCGCACCTGTAATTCGGCGACATCTTGCTCGTCCTCGACTAGGTAGATCGAACCGCCATTTGCAGTGTCGTACTGGCCCATGGTGCCTTCGACTTCGGGATGCCCCTCATGACCGATGAGGATGCACTCACGGCCCTCACGGCTGTACTTGGTCACCTCTAGGTGGACCTTGGTCACCAGCGGGCAGGTGGCGTCGAACACCTTAAGGCCGCGCCTTTCCCCTTCCATCCGCACAGCCTGGGATACGCCGTGCGCACTGAAGATGACGATGAAGCCGTCCGGCACCTGATCAAGTTCATCGACGAAAACAGCGCCCCGCTCGCGGAGATCCTCTACGACAAATTTGTTATGCACGACTTCGTGGCGCACATAGATCGGCGGACCGAAGACTTCCAGAGCGCGATTAACGATCTCGATGGCGCGGTCGACACCGGCACAAAAGCCACGCGGATTGGCGAGTTTGATTTGCATGGGGATTCTCGACGTTCGGGGCGGGTGAGTGGTGAAGTGTAACGCCTGGTCGGCGGCGCGAAGCGAAGCTGGAATCGGCATAAAAAACCAGGCTGAGGATAGGGTAACGCGCTTCGCCAGACTCGTAGGTGGATGGCGCTTTTGCATCCAGCATTGCGGCCTGCGGTGGATCGGTGAAGCGTGACCCACCTTACTATCTGGCTCCTACAACAAGCAGCTTACCTACGCGAGCCTGTCACTCAGACCGGCTTGACCTCGAATATTTCCACTTCGAAGGTCAGCGACTTGCCAGCCAGCGGATGATTGAAGTCCACCGTCACCTGACGGTCATCGAAGCTTTTGACAACCCCGGGTAACTCGGTCTTGGCCGCGTCATTAAAGATCACCAGTAGCCCTTCGGAGAGCTCCATACCTTCGAACTGGCTCCGCGGCATGGTTTGCACATTCTGCGGGTTGTGCTGGCCGAAACCTTGCTCCGGTGCGATCTGAAAAGTGCGTTTGTCGTCTGCCTTGAGGCCGAACAACTGTTGCTCGAAACCGGGCAGCAAATTTCCGTCGCCAACCTTGAACGTCGCCGGCTGCTTGTCGAAGGTGCTGTCGACTTGCTCGCCATTTTCCAGACTAAGGGAGAAATGCAGGGTGACCTGCATGTCGGGCCCGATACGCTGCTCACTCATTTACCGTTTCTCCCGTTTTACTGCTACGGAACATATCCAACGCCAGCATGACGGCACCGATTGTGATTGCACTGTCTGCGATATTGAACGCCGGGAAATACCAGCGATTCTGCCAATGCACCAGGATGAAATCGACGACGTGTCCGAGCACCACGCGATCATAGAGGTTGCCGACGGCGCCGCCTAAGACCAGTGCCAAGGCCACGGCTAGCCAAGTCTCGCCGGGCTTTAAGCGCTTCATCCAGACCACCAGCACGGCGCTGACACCGATGGCGATCAAGGCGAACAGCCAGCGCTGCCAGCCGGAATGATCGGCGAGAAAACTGAAAGCAGCGCCCGTGTTGTAGGCCAGCGTCCAGGCGAAGTAGTCGGGAATGACCTCGACTTTCTGGTACAGGCTGAAGTTGGCCTCGAAGTAATGCTTGGTCGCCTGATCCAGCCCAATGACCAGCACGCTTAGCCACAGCCAGGTGAGCTTACCGAAGCGCGAGGTCATGCCGGCACCCTCGAAAGCGCGTGCCGGGTCTCAGCCGCGCAGCCGTACCGCATGCCGTCACGCATGGTGGCGAACCTCACCTGCACCTTCGATGTTCTCAATGCAGCGACCGCAGATCTCAGGATGAGCGGAGTGCGTGCCGACGTCAGGCAGGTGATGCCAGCAACGGCCGCACTTGGCGTGACCGGTTTTGCTGATCTGCAGCTTGAGACCGGGCAGTTCGCTCTGCACGGCTTCGGCTGGCGCTTTGGCAAGCGGCGCTACTGTCGCCGCCGACGTAATCAGCACGAAGCGCAATTCGCTTCCCAGCTTCGCCAGGTCGGAAACCAGCGTGTCTTCAGCGTACAGGGTGACCTCAGCCTGCAGGTTGCCACCGATGGTCTTGGCGGCCCGCTGGGTTTCCAGCTCCTTGTTCACCGCAGCCTTGACCGCCATGACCTTGTCCCAGAACTCGCGTCCCAGTTCGACACTGGCAGGCAGCTCAGCGAGCCCCTCGTACCAGGTGTTGAGCATCACCGATTCGTTGCGCTCGCCCGGCAGGTACTGCCAGATTTCATCAGCCGTGAACGACAGGATCGGCGCAATCCAACGCACCAGCGCCTCGGCAATGTGGTAAAGCGCGGTCTGGCAGGAGCGGCGCGGCAGGCTGTCGGCACCGGTCGTGTACTGACGGTCCTTGATGATGTCGAGGTAGAAACCGCCCAGTTCCTGAACACAGAAATTATGCACTTTCTGGTAGACGTTCCAGAACTTGTAGGTGCCATAGGCCTCTTCGATTTCCCGCTGCAACAGCAAGGCGCGGTCGATGGCCCAACGGTCGAGCGCGATCAACTGATCAACTGGAACCTGATGCTGCGCAGGATCGAAGCCATCGAGATTGCTCAAGAGGAAACGCGCGGTGTTGCGAATGCGGCGATAGGAATCTGCGCTGCGCTGCAGGATGACCTTCGACACGGCCATCTCGCCGGAGTAATCGGTTGAGGCCACCCAAAGACGGAGGATGTCTGCGCCCAGGCTGTCAGTGACTTCCTGCGGCGCAACGACGTTGCCCAGCGACTTAGACATCTTGCGGCCGTTCTCGTCGACCACGAACCCGTGCGTCAGCAACCCTTTGTAAGGCGCGTGTCCGTCGATAGCCGAGCCGGTCAGCAGTGAGGAGTGGAACCAGCCACGGTGCTGGTCGGAGCCTTCCAGATAAAGATCCGCGCGCGGCCCGCTTCCGTGGCCCATCGGGTGTGAACCGCGCATCACATGCCAATGGGTGGTGCCGGAATCGAACCAGACGTCTAGCGTGTCACTGATCTTCTCGTATTGCGCCGCTTCATCGCCCAGCAGCTCGGCTGCATCCAGCTTCGACCAGGCCTCGATGCCGCCCTGTTCGACGTGTTGAGCGACGATTTCCATCAGCTCGACGGTGCGCGGATGCAGCTCGCCGCTCTCCTTGTGCAGGAAGAACGGGATCGGCACGCCCCAGGTGCGCTGACGCGAGATGCACCAGTCCGGACGGCCGGCGATCATGCCGTGCAGCCGCGCCTGGCCCCAAGCGGGAACGAACTCGGTCTGTTCGATAGCGTCCAGCGCGCGACGACGCAGAGAACTGCCGTCGTGAACGACTTTGTCCATGCCAACGAACCACTGCGCTGTGGCGCGGTAGATCAGCGGCGTCTTGTGCCGCCAGCAATGCATGTAGCTGTGCTGGATGGATTCATGCTTAAGCAGCGCGCCAACTTCACGCAGCTTCTCGACGATGGCCGGATTGGCCTTCCAGATGAACTGGCCGCCGAAGAATGGCAGATCGGCTACGTATACGCCGTGGCTCTGCACCGGGCTGAGAATGTCATCGTTCTCCATGCCGTAATGCTTGCAGGAACGGAAGTCGTCCTCGCCGTACGCGGGTGCAGAGTGCACGATGCCAGTACCGGCTCCAGTTTCAACGTAATCGGCCAGATACACGGGCGCGAAACGCTCGTAAAACGGATGGCGGAAGCGGATGAGCTCGAGCGCCTTGCCCTCGCAGCGGGCGATGATTTCGCCCTGCAGTTCGTAGCGCTGCAGGCAGGACTCGACCAGCTCCTCGGCGAGCACCAGCAGCCGGTCGCCAGTGTCGACCAGGGCGTAGACGAAGTCGGGATGAACGTTCAGCGCCTGGTTGGCCGGAATGGTCCAGGGCGTAGTGGTCCAGATCACGACACCGGTCGGCTTGCCTAGCGCCGCGACGCCGAATGCCGTCGCCAGCTTATCCGAGTCTTCGACCTGGAAGGCCACGTCGATAGCATCGGACTTCTTGTCCTGATATTCGACTTCCGCCTCGGCCAGCGCCGAACTGCAATCGAAGCACCAGTTCACGGGCTTCAGCCCTTTGAAAACGAAGCCACCCTCGACCATCTTCGCCAGCGCCCGGATTTCACCGGCCTCGTTGGCGAAATCCATCGTACGGTACGGGTTATCCCACTCACCCAACACGCCGAGACGGATGAAGTCTGCTTTCTGCCCCTCGATCTGCTCTGCGGCATAGGCACGGCAGCGCTCGCGAGTCAGATCAGCGGGCTGATTTTTGCCATAGGTGATTTCGACCTTGTGCTCGATCGGCAAGCCATGGCAGTCCCAACCCGGGACATAGGGAGCATCGAAACCGGACAGTGTCTTCGAACGAACAATGAAGTCTTTGATGACCTTGTTCACTGCATGACCGATATGAATGCTGCCGTTGGCATACGGAGGGCCATCATGCAGGACAAATTTCGGGCGATTTTCACCAATCTGCCGCAGCTTCCCGTACAGGTCGATACTGTTCCAGCGCTGCAGGGTCTCCGGCTCGCGCTGTGGCAGACCGGCCTTCATCGGAAATGCCGTGGATGGCAGATTGAGAGTCGCTTTGTAATCGGTCATTTCAGTCCTGACTCGTGGTAAAGGGTGAAGCCCGCCAGTATTCGCGAGCCGCAGCAATATCTGCTTCGATTGCCGTCTTGAGCGCCTCAAGCGAGGCAAAGCGCTGCTCATCACGCAGCTTGCGGTGAAAGGTCACGCGCAGCGGACGCCCATAGAGGTCGCCTTGATAGTTGAGCAAATGCACTTCCAGATGCGGTTGGCCGTCGCTTTTGACCGAGGGTCGCATACCTATGTTGGCGACCGCCGGCTCAGTGAGACCGTCAACCTCGGTGCTCACCATGAACACTCCGCTAAGCGGCGTATTTTTGCGTTTGAGCTGGATATTGGCGGTCGGCGCACCCAACTGGCGACCTAGCGCTTGGCCATGCATCACTCGGCCGGTAATGCTGAACGGCCGACCGAGCAGCTTTTGCGCCAGATCCAGATCGCCGTCAGCAAGCACCTGACGCAGACGCGTGCTACTGACGCGCTCGCCCTCGACTTCTATGGTAGTGGCAGCCTCAACGGTGAAGCCTTCGGCAGCGCCGGCCTTTAGCAAAAAATTGAAATCTCCGGCGCGGTCGCAACCGAAGCGAAAATCATCGCCCACTTCCAGGTGCCGCACGCCAAGGCCATCAACCAGCGTTGCGTGAACGAACTCTGCAGCACTCAGCTCCCGCAAACGACGGTTGAACGCCAGGCACAACACTAAATCGACACCCTGCTCACTCAGCAGCTGCAACTTCTCGCGCAGGCGGGTCAAGCGAGCGGGCGCCCGATCTGGTGCGAAGTACTCGCGCGGCTGCGGCTCGAAAATCACCACGCAGCTGGGCAACCCAAGCTCGGAAGCACGTTCGCGCAGGCGCTCCAGGATGGCTTGATGCCCCCGGTGAACCCCGTCGAAATTGCCGATGGTGGCGACGCAACCCCGATGCCGGGGTCGCAGGTTATGAAGACCTCGAACCAGCTGCATACCGCACTTCTTGCTTGAAAAGTCGCCGATTATACGCATGAGGCGGCGGTCGCGGACAGGTTTGCCACCTGCGCAAGGTACGGATCAATGACGGAGATGCCGAGGACGCAAACCAAGCACTACCAGGCCCGCCGCGAAAGCGCCCAACCCAGCCACGACGAGCAGCCCCAACTGCAGCGCGCGCTGCTGCCAGCCCCAGGCGAACCATTCGACCGACGGCGCATTGAGCCACCAGACCATCGCCACCATTGCAGCACAGCCGCCAGCCAACCGAAGCAGGAACAACCCCCATCCGGGCGTAAACCGGAACACGCCTGTCTTGTACAGACCCCAGAACAGCAGACCCGCATTGAGCATCGACGACAACGAGGTCGCCAATGCCAGCCCGACATGCTGGAGCGGCCAGATCAGCATCAGGTTCAGTGCCATGTTGGCGATCATGCAGATGATTGCAACGCGCACCGGCGTCTTCAAATCCTGGCGAGCGAAGAAACCTGGCGCCAGCACCTTGATCAACATGAACGCCAGCACGCCCAGCGAATAGGCCTCTAGCGCATTGGCCGATTGCACCACGGCCTGCTCGCTCATTGCACCGTAAAAAAACAGACTGGCGATCAGCGGCTCAGCGAGGATGCCCAGCGCAAGCGCCGCAGGAATCCCCACCAGGAGAACCATTCTCAGCGCCCAGTTGAGGGTATTGGAAAACGACTTGGGATCCTCCCCAGCATGCTGACGCGACAGGCTGGGCAAAATCACCGTACCGATGGCGATACCGAATGCTCCAAGCGGCAATTCCGAAAGGCGGTCAGCGTAATAGAGCCAGGACACGCTACCGGTCTGCAGAAACGACGCGAGAACCGTATCGAGCAAGAGATTGATCTGACTGACCGACACACCGAACAAGGCAGGAACCATCAGCAGCATGATTCGCCGTACGCCCTCGTCTCCGAATCTCACCCGCGGCCTGGGCAACAACCCCAACTTGGCAACGTAAGGGAGCTGAAACGCCAGCTGGGCGAAGCCGGCAATGAACACCCCCCAAGCCAGGGCCATGATCGGTTGATCGAAGTAAGGCGTCAGGAAAACAGCCGAGCTGATCATGCAGACATTCAGCAGCACCGGCGTGAAGCCCGGCACCGCGAAATGCCCGTAGGTATTGAGCACGCCGGAGGTGAAAGCCGTTAGCGAAATCAGCAGCAAGTAGGGAAAGGTGATGCGCAGCAGCTCGCCAGCGAGCTGCATTTTGGCTGGGTCGTCATGAAAGCCAGGCGCAAAGAGCATGACCACGTATGGCGAAGCCAACACGCCAACCGCCGTAATGCCCGTCAGAATCAGCCCAAGCATGCCGGCAGTGCGATCTACCAGCAGCTTGACCTCCGTCAGAGTTTGTTTTGTCCGGTATTCCGACAGCACCGGAACGAAAGCCTGCGCAAACGCGCCTTCTGCAAACAGACGGCGTAAAAAGTTGGGAATCTTGAAAGCGATGAAGAAGGCATCAGCAGCAGCGCCAGAGCCGAAGTAGCTGGCCACCACCATATCGCGTACCATGCCCAGCACCCGGGATAGCAGCGTCATCACGCTGACTACCGCACTGGACCGCAGCAATCCACCTTTGCCGGATGTATCGGACATTTGTCTTCCTAGAGTTGCAGCAGGAGGGGTTCCGGCCAGGGCACTGAGCATCGACTCGATGGCCAGTTACGACAGTCAAAAGAGGGCGCGAGTTTAGCGACCCGCCTTCTGTCCGGCCAGTGTCTCGATTAGTTCAACCGGGGTTGACAATGGCCAGCCGCATCGGCATGATTCGCGGCCTTATTTGCTTTGTAATCCCACGTTTTCGAGGAGTTCGACGGTGGCCAACAGCCCTTCCGCCAAAAAACGCGCAATTCAGGCTGAGAAGCGTCGCAGCCACAACGCCAGCCTGCGCTCCATGGTTCGTACCTACATCAAGAATGTGGTCAAAGCCATTGATGCAAAAGATCTGGATAAAGCTCGTACTGCTTATACTGCAGCCGTGCCTGTAATCGACCGTATGGCCGACAAGGGCATCATCCACAAGAACAAAGCAGCTCGGCATAAAAGCCGCCTGAACGGCCACATCAAGGCCCTCGGCGAAGCTGCTGCAGCCTAAGCTGTACGCTCTTGTGAAAAAACCGGCCTTGACAGACTGTGTAAAAACAGCTCGCAAGCGCAGCGGTATAATCAGCAACGCCCCGACTGGCTCGGGGCGTTTGCTTTCTGAGCAGAAAAA
>JAKUTK010000010.1:54348-109888 GCA_022448005.1 Pseudomonas sp. | reverse complement strand
GCGCGACATCGGCGGCCTGATCGTCATCGACTTCATCGACATGACTCCGGCGAAAAACCAGCGCGCCGTCGAAGAGAAAGTCCGCGAAGCACTCGAGGCCGACCGCGCACGCATTCAGGTTGGTCGCATTTCGCGCTTCGGCCTGCTGGAAATGTCCCGTCAACGCCTGCGTCCGTCGCTCGGCGAAACCAGCGGTATCGTCTGCCCGCGTTGCAATGGTCAAGGGATCATTCGCGACGTCGAATCGCTGTCACTGGCTATCCTGCGCCTGATTGAAGAAGAAGCTCTCAAGGATCGTACCGCTGAGGTCCGGGCCCGCGTGCCGTTCCAGGTTGCCGCATTCCTCCTTAATGAAAAGCGCAACGCCATCACCAAGATCGAACTGCGCAGCCGAGCGCGCATTTTCATCCTGCCGGACGACCACCTGGAGACCCCGCACTTCGAAGTGCAGCGTCTACGCGACGATAGCCCAGAGATCATTGCCGGCCAGGCCAGCTATGAAATGAGCCCAACCGAGGTTGAGGAGGCTCAGCCAGTCAGCTCGACGCGCACACTGGTTCGCCAGGAAGCAGCCGTCAAAACCGCACCACAGCGCACGGCGCCTGCGCCGACGCCTGTCGATGCGCCCGCTGAGCTGCCTGCACCAGCCGCTCAGGAGCCAAGCCTGTTCAAGGGGCTGGTCAAGTCCCTGGTCGGCCTCTTCGCCGGCAAGCAGGAAGCACCCGCTGCCGAAGTTGAGAAGAAGCCAGCCGCTGCTAGCCGTCCACAGCGTAACGATGAACGTCGTAGTGGACGCCAGCAGAACCGTCGACGTGACTCACGCAGTAATCGCGACGAAGAGCGCAAACCTCGCGAAGAGCGTGCCCCCCGCGAAGACCGCCAGCCTCGCGAAGAGCGTCAGCCGCGTCCGCCCCGCGAGGACCGCAAGCCGCGGGAAGCACGCGAACCCCGCGAGCCAGTGGAAGTCAGCGAAAGCAACGTGCAGCCACAGCAGCAGCCACGTCGCGAACGCACTCCACGCGAGGAGCGGCAGCCGCGAGAAGAGCGCAAGCGCGAATTGCGCGCACCGCTCGATGACTCTACCCAAACCGAGCCAGTAGCAACGGCCGGTGAAGAAAGCCCTGAGCGCAAGCCTCGTGCGCCCCGCGAAGAACGTAAACCTCGGGCAGAACAAGCCGAGAGCACTGAAGAACAGCAAAGCGAAACTGCGGAGAACTCCCAGGAGGAGCAGGATTCATCAGAAGGTAGCGATCGTCCTCGCCGCCGCTCACGTGGTCAGCGTCGCCGCAGCAATCGTCGCGACCGTCAACGCGATGCCAACGGCAACGAGATTGACGACGAAGCGCAGGCCAATAACGCCGAAGTCAGCGAAAGCAATGCGCCGGTGAAGTCAGAGCAGGTGGCTATCGCCGCGACTGCCGCTGCTCTTGCGGCAAACACCGCCGACACAGAAACCGCGCCTACTGAGGCTCAGACAGAAACAAAGGAAACGGAAGCATCTCTGCCATCCGAGACCTTTGACCAAGCTCCTGAGACCACCGATGCCGACAAGCCGGCCGATACCACTGGCCCCCTGGAAGGCGGAGCCGCGACATTTGTTATGGCAGAAGCCGAGCCAACCCCTGCGGCACGCGAAGCCAGCGAGCCGCAGAAATCTGCAAGCGAGCCCGAGCCTAAGGCCGCGCAAACTGTAGCTGAATCAGTCGCCGAAGAGCCTATGCAGAGCGCTGCAGAGACTGAAGCGCCGACCGTGACCGCAGGCGGTCGTGCGCCTAACGATCCACGTGAGGTGCGTCGTCGCCGCTTGGAGCAAGAGCGTCTCGCTAAGGAAGCAGCTGAAGCTGAAGCCAAAGCATCGACCGAAGCCAAAGTGCCGGCAGAGCTGGCCAGCCCTGAAATCGTTGTCACTGAGCCGGACAGCGGTCCAGCCACCGAGCAACCGGTCAGCACCGCAAACGATAACGCGGAGCAAAGCTTCGAGGTTGCTCAGAAGCCAGAAGCCCCGCTGGTCGAAGCGGAAGTCGAGCAGGCTGCCGCCGAACCGCTACAGGCTGAAGTGGATGCGATCAAGCCCGCCACTGAAGCCGAGGCAAATGTATCGGCGGAAGACAACCTACAGGACGCCAACAAGCGTCAAGACTGACAGACGCAGCAATGCAAAAAGGGATGCTTCGGCATCCCTTTTTTGTAGGCGACGATCAAGCGCCGCCACGCTGCGCCTTCGCCGGGCACACAGATAGCTGCAGAGTGGCTGACTAGCGGCTGCGGTTAAGAAAGCGCGGGCTGGATACAGGGCAGATGAACCGAGCCTAGGTCAGACGACATTCGGCTCGATTTCCAACCGCACACCGAAACGCTCCAGGATGTCAGCCTGAATCTTCTCGGCAAGTCGGAGGATTTGTTGGCCGGTCGCCTGACCGTAGTTGACAAGCACTAAAGCCTGCAGGCTATGAACACCCACATCCCCTTCCCGATAGCCTTTCCAGCCTGCGCGCTCGATTAGCCAGCCGGCGGCGAGCTTGACCTGCCCGTCGGGCTGCGGAAACGCGACCAGGCTGGGGTATTGCGCTAGCAAGGCATCAGCAGTCGATTGAGGAATCAATGGGTTCTTGAAAAAACTGCCAGCATTTCCGAGGACCCTGGGATCCGGCAGCTTTTCACTACGAATCGAACAGACTGCGCGACTGACGTCCATAGGAGTCGGTGAGTGGATGTCGTGCTGCTGCAGCCATTGCCGGAGGGGGCCATATTCGAGACTGAGCGCCGCAGCCTTGCGCAGCAAAAAGCGCACCCGAAGAATCACATAGCGTCCGGCCTGGCGCTTGAACAGGCTATCGCGATAGGCAAACTCGCAGGCAGCCGGATCAAATTCAACCAGATTGCCTGTTTGGCAGTCCAGTGCGGTCAGCCCAGCGAAGACATCTTTGATCTCGACACCGTACGCGCCAACATTCTGGATTGGCGCTGCACCCACCGTACCGGGGATAAGGCTGAGGTTTTCCAGTCCAGCCAAACCCAGCTCTAAGCTACGCAACACGAATGGATGCCAGGGCTCGCCAGCCTCCGCCTCGATCACTACCCGCTTGCCGTCATCTTCGAGGACTCGAACACCGCGGCTGGCCATGCGCAGCACCAGGGCGTCTACGTCCCCGGTCAATACCAGATTGCTACCTCCACCCAGTATCCATAGCGGAACATCAAGGCGGCGGGCTTCATAGATCGCTTCGATTACTGCCTGATCGTCGTGCGCCTCAGTGAAGTAGGCAGCACGGGCTTCGACAGCAAAGGTGTTTAAGGCCTTGAGGGAGCGGCCCTGTTCGAGTTGAAGGCTCATTGACGCCCTCTGATCTCATTGAGCAATTGCGCAGCGCCATCCTCAATCAGATCGAGCACCTGCTCGAAACCGTCCTCGCCTCCATAATACGGATCAGGGACGGCAACCTTGCTTAATCCGTATCGACGCAGAAACAGGTCAAGCTCTGCATTGCTGGCTGCGGGACGCATGGCATGCAGCCGATCCAGATTTTCGTGATCCATCGCCAGGATCAGGTCAAAACGCTGAAAATCGTCCACGGAGACTTGGCGCGCCCGTGACGCCGTGAGGTCATAGCCTCGCCTCGCGGCCGCCGTACAAGCACGCGAGTCTGGCCCTTTGCCAACATGCCAATTACCGGTCCCAGCCGAATCGACGGTGACGCGGTGATCCATCCCGACCTTTTCTACGCATTTGCGAAACACCGCCTCAGCGGTGGGAGATCGGCATATGTTGCCCATGCAAACGAACAGGACCTTCACGTTAAGCTCCAAGCAGCTTGCGAACTCGCTCGAGGTCTTCGGCGGTATCGACCCCTGCCGGAGGCGCTTCGACCGCATCGGCGACGTGGATGCGTTTGCCATGCCATAGCGCACGTAACTGCTCGAGGCACTCGGTATTCTCAAGCCAGCATGGGCCCCAGGCCACGAAGTCAGCCAGGAACCCGGCGCGGTAGGCATAGATGCCAATGTGCCGACGGTACGGAACATCGTTCGGAAGCGCATCGGGATCACGCGCGAACTCGTCGCGAGCCCACGGCAGCGGTGCGCGGCTAAAGGTCAGCGCGAGGCCATTGATATCGCTGAGCACCTTTACTACGTTCGGATTGAACAGCGCATGCGGATCACTAATCGCCTCCGCGAGCGTGGCGATCGCCGCTTCGGGGTGCGCAGCCAGATTGAGCGCAACCTGGTCGATCACCGAAGGCGGGATCAATGGCTCATCGCCCTGTACATTGACAACTATCGCATCAGCCGCAAGGCCCAGCTGGTTCGCCACTTCGGCCAATCGATCAGTGCCCGAGTTATGGTCAACCCGGGTCAGCAATGCCAATGCACCGAAGCCTTCGCAAGCCTGCAGAATGCGCTGATCGTCCGTGGCAATCACTACCCGCTGCGCGCCGCTCCTGCAGGCCTGCTCCCATACGTGATGGATCATGGGTTTACCAGCGATGTCCTGCAGGGGTTTCCCAGGAAGGCGAGTGGATGCATAACGCGCCGGAATCACGACGGTATAAGCGTTAGTCATTTGTCCAGACGCTCATCCACGTCAAGGGTGCGGGCTTCGCTTTCGAGCATCACCGGAATGCCGTCCCGGACCGGAAAGGCCATGCCGTCGGCCTTGCAGATCAGTTCGGACTTGTCATCGGCCAGCTTCAGCGGCCCCTTACAGAGCGGGCAGGCAAGAATATCGAGTAGTTTGGTGTCCATGGCGCAGTCCTTGGATGCAGCCGACTGCACCAGGCAGATCGGGCGACTTAGAGATGAACGGGCGGCAGCAAACGGTCCAGCTGGGCATCAAACCAGGCGACGAACGCTGCGGAAGGCTCGGCCTGCACTTGGAGATAGCACCAGCCCGGCAGCGCGAAAGCCCGGCATTTGACCGCATCCTTTTCGGTCATCACCAGGGGTAGCTCTGGACTGAAACTCAGCTGCTCCAGGCTATAGCGGGCGTGATCGGCGAAGGCATGCGGAATCGGTCGCCAGTGTAGCGCCTCGAGCGTAGTGAAGAAACGCTGTGGATTGCCGATTCCAGCGACTGCGTGCATCTGCTGGCCTGACGGAAAATAATCAAGCGACCTGACCTGCCCAGTGCTTAGCTCGATCAATTTTGAGGGCTGTAGGGCGAATCCAAAACCGGTGGAACTGTCCGTCAGCGCGCCATTGATCAGCACCGCATCGACCGAGTCTAGTCGCTCCAGTGGCTCTCGCAGTGGGCCTGCGGGTAGGCATCGCTGGTTGCCTAGCCCGCGAGCCGCGTCGATAAGGACTAGCTCCAGGTCGCGAGCCAACCGGTAGTGCTGCAGCCCATCGTCGGAAAGAATCAGATCCAGTGACTCGAGCTCTAGCAACTTACGAACCGCGCGGGAGCGATCAGGGTCGATCATCACCGGTACGTTTGTTCGCTGCGCGATCAATAACGGCTCGTCGCCAGCCTCGGCCGCCGAATGCTCGGGCTCAACTCGCCACGGATACTCAGATGGTCTGGCGCCGTATCCTCGGCTAACAACGCCAACTCTCAGACCTCGTCGCTTGCAGTGCTCGATGAGCCAGAGAATCATGGGGGTCTTGCCGGTGCCGCCGACGGTGATATTACCGACCACTACCACAGGCACTGGCGAGCGATAGCAGTCGCTCACGCCACTGATGAACCGTTTCCGCTTAGCGGATACCACGCGCCGGTAGAGCATTTCCAGCGGTGCGAGCAGCGCCAAGGCAGGATGCCCTTCGTACCAGGCCCGCTGGAAGCGATCAGCAAAGGACATTAGGGCTCCGGCTGGGCCTCAACGGTAGTGATGCGCAGGTGCGCAAAGCCCAGTTTCCCGGCCGCATCCATCGCGGTAATAACCGCCTGATGCGGAGTTTTGCCATCGGCACTGATGATCATCGGCCAACTCGTATCGCCGCCCGATTCCTTGCTGAGCGCCGCCATCAAGGTGTTCAGATCATGCTTGATCAGCGCCTTGCCGTTGAGACTGAAGTTGCCGTTGACGTCGATAACAACCTCCAGCCGCTTCTGCTCACTTTCCTGTGGCGGCACACCGCTCGCCGCCTCAGGAAGATCAACCTGGAGCTGGGTTTCGCGAGTAAAGGTAGTCGTCACCACGAAGAACAGCAGCAGGATAAACACCACATCAATCAGCGGGGCCAGGCCGATGTCGACGTTTTCCCGCGCCTTGCGACGAAACTTCACGCCTTGCCCTCTCCTAGGTCGACGTCACGGTCACCCTGCACCACTTCAACCAACTTGATCGCTTCCTGCTCCATACCAACTACTAGCTCTTCGACACGGCGCAAGAGGAAACGATGGAAGAACAGTGCCGGGATGCCAACCATCAGACCCGCAGCGGTGGTAATCAACGCCTTGGAAATGCCCGCTGCGAGCAACGGCGCGTTGGCCATACCGGAGCCCATGAAGGCACTGAAAATTTCGATCATGCCCAGCACCGTGCCGAGAAGCCCGAGCAAGGGGGCGATACCGGCAATCGTACCCAGGGCATTGAGGTAGCGCTCCAGGTCATGGACAACGCGGGCAGCTGCTTCCTCTATACACTCTTTCATGATCTCCCGACCATGCTTGGAGTTAGCCAGACCAGCAGCCAAAATCTCGCCCAGCGGCGAGTCGGCGCGCAGCTCTTTGAGCTTCTGGTTGCTGAGTTTCTTGTCCTTGATCCACTTCCAGACCTGGCCGAGCAGATGCGGCGGAGTCACTCGGCTAGGCCGAAGCGTCCAAAGCCTTTCGGCGACGATACCGGCGGCCGCGATGGAACACAGGATGATTGGCAGCATTATCCAGCCGCCCGCTTTAACCAGCTCCCACACGAGATGAATCCCCCTCGAAAAAGTGGCGCCACTCTAGCATAGGGCCGCCAGCCCGCCGACGGCCCCGGTTCTCATTTTTCCCGCCAGAATCGACGCTCGGCACGCAATCCTTGAACAGGCTCGTAACGACCGAGGCGAATCCGTAGCGCGCCCTGTTCTGCCGTGTCATGAAGCTGAGCACCGGCCGCTTGAAGTCGCCGCACCACTTCCGGATGAGGATGACCGAATGCGTTATGCAAGCTGCGGGAAATGAGCGCACCGCCTGCTCCAGTCGCCTCGATGAAAACGGGTGATGAGGAGCTGCGACTGCCGTGATGTGGCACCAGCAACCACTCGACGTCGAGTGGCATGGTGCTCGACAGTAGCGCCTGCTCTGTCTGCACATCAATGTCACCGGTGAGCAACAGCCGTTCGCCATTCGCCTCGATCAACAACACGCAGGAGGATTGATTTCCATCTCTAGCCTGAGGTGACTGCCAAAGCATGAAGCTGACCTGATCCCATTCCCAAACGTCCCCGGAACGACACAGCTCGGGGTTTAGCGACGCCGGGAGTCTGTCCGGCTCACCGCTAACTACTCGCTCAGCCGGCATATGCCGCTGGATCGCCGAAGCGCCGCCGGCATGGTCGCTGTCAGCATGACTGAGAATCAGCAGATCAAGACCGCTCACTCCTAGCGTGCGCAACGATGGCCATACAACCCGTTCACCGATGTCGAAATCGCCATATCGCGGCCCCGCGTCATATAGCAGTGCATGCTCACGCGTGCGGATCAGCACGGCGAGCCCCTGCCCGACGTCGAACAGCCAGATTTCCGCCTGCCCTGTTGCCGGCTTGTCGGCGGGCGGAAATAGCAGCGGCAGCAGAAACACCAGACCCAGCGCCCGAAACGGCACTCCTGACGGTAGCAGGATCAGCAGCGTTCCAAGCGCAACCAACAGCCAACTCCAAAGCGGCAAAGACGCTGGTAGCCACGCCGGTTGCCAGCCGGCAATCCATCGCAGGGCATCGAAGAGAACTGCCAACAACCCACCGGCCACCCATAGCACTAGCTCGCCAATGCCTGGCACCCACAGCAAGGTTGTGCCCAATAACGAAAACGGAACGATCACCGCACTGACCAGCGGTACTGCAAAGAGGTTGGCGATCGGGCCGCTCAGGCTAACCGGCAGGCCCAGCGCCAACAGGATCGGCAACAGCCCCAGGGCCATGCTCCACTGTGCGCGGCTGAGCGTGCGCCACCAGCTCAAGCTGCCAAGCCGGCCGCGGAACACCAGCGCAAGAAGCGCCACCGCCAGGAATGACAACCAGAAGCCCGACTGCAGCCCTACTAGCGGATCCAACAGCAGGACAGCATCAAGCGCGATCAGCAGCGGCAGCCAGACACCCAGATGCCGATACCGCAAACGCCACAGAAGCACCAGAGCGACCATAACCAACGCTCGCTGGACCGGGACTTCGAAGCCAGCCAGCCAACCGTACGCAAGCGCTCCAGCCAGGGCCAGGCTACAAGCGCAGGGCAACCAGGCTACGCGACGCGGCCAGATTCCCCAACGCGCCAACAACGCCACCAGGCCGTAAAGTAAGCCGGCCAGCATGCCCACGTGCTGGCCTGAGATCACCATCAAATGGACGGTTCCGGTGTCCTGAAGCACGCGCCAGTCAGCGGTGGACAGACCGCTGTCATCGCCTACCACCAATGCCGCGAGGGCGCCGGAGCGGCCCTGAGCATCAACCGTCAGCAAGCGTTGTCGCAACTGGTCACGCCATGCCAGCTCGCCTTCAGCCACCGACACGCGCTCTCCGGCTTTAATCGTGCCGCTGGCACCGATCCGTCGAGCGAGGAGCCAGGCCTCGTAATCAAAAGAGTGCGGATTGACCAAGCCTCGCGGCCTTTTCAGTTTGGCAGCCAGCCGCCATCGCTCCCCTGCCTGCATCCTGGGGCCACCGTACCAAGCAAGGCGAAGACGGGACGGAAGGCCGCTGTGCCGGGACGTTATGTCGACCAGCTCAAAGCGCACCACACCACCGCGAACATCCGGCAGACCGCTTACCATGCCTTCCAGCCAGAACGTTCGGCCATCAAGCTCGACCGCAAGGCGGTCGTCCAAAGCGTCCTGGGCGCCGAGACAGGCCCACGCAAACCCGCAGAGAAAGCAGCCGACCGCTCGCCAGCGGAACGGCAATAATGCCAGCCCCGCCGCCAATACGAATGGCAACACAGAGACGGGCGGCACTTGCGGTAAAAAACGCAGTAGCAGAAGGCCTGCTGCCAGCGCCAGCATCGCTGTACGCATTGGATCTCCCGGAGTCCTTTCCAGTGACCGGTCGCTCTGGACAACCCAGATGCCGCGCCCCATAGCCTGACCGACGTCCTGTCGGCGCTCACAGTGTAGAATTTATGTCACAAACTCCTCTCAGCGCCGGGTCTCGTTTCAGGCATAATCAGCGCGCTTCACCCCGCCAGAGAACCTTCATGCCGCGTCGTTTTTTCAAACGCTACATGCCGCACCCCGACCGTCTAAAGGCTCACAAGTCTTTGCGGTTTATCGGCACGCTGACTCACGACCCCAACCTGCTCCATCTCAACCGTCATTCAGTTTCCAGGGCAATGGCCATTGGCTTGTTCTGGGCCATGATCCCGATGCCCTTGCAGATGCTGGTGGCCGCGCTGTGCGCCGTGCCGGCACGGGCGAACTTGCCGATCGCCGTGGGCCTGGTCTGGCTCACCAATCCACTGACGATGCCGCCGGTCTTTTACTGCAACTACAAGGTCGGTGCCTGGCTGATGGATACGCCGGTTTCCCCGATGCCGATGGAACTCAGCCTTGCCTGGGTGCGCCAGATGCTCGATAGCCATTGGCAGCCCCTGTTCCTCGGCTCTTTTGTCGTCGGAATCGTAGTAGCGATACTAGGGTACGTAGCCACGCAGAGTTACTGGCGCTGGTGGGTCGGTCGCAGTTGGCGCAAGCGGCAGATGGACCGCCGCTGACATCATTACCTACTCGTAGCGCAGCGCTTCGGCCGGCTGTGTCTGCGCGGCCCGCCAAGCGGGATAGACCGTCGCCAGAAAACTGAGCAGCAGTGCCGCCAAGGTGACCAGCAAGACATCTTGTAGCCGCAGTTCAGACGGCAAGGTGCTGATGAAATACACATCCGAACTGAAGATGTGCTGTCCCGACACCTTTTCCAGCCAGGACACGAGAGCGCTCACGTTCATGGCGCCAATCACCCCCAGCACGGTCCCTATCAGGGTCCCGGTCAGACCGATGATGCTGCCCTGCACCATGAAGATCGCCATGATCTGCCGAGGCGTTGCACCCAAGGTACGCAGAATCGCGATATCCGCTCGTTTGTCGGCGACCACCATGATCAACGTGGCGATGATATTGAACGCTGCGACCGCCACGATCAGCAAAAGCAGCAGACCGATCATGGTCTTTTCCATTTTCATCGCACTGAACAAGCTGCCCTGGGTAAGTGACCAGTCCTCGCCGCGGTACCCCTCACCTAGCCCGGCGACAAGCTCGCTTGCGATCTGGGGCGCCCGATAGAGATCTGCCAACCTGACCCTGACGCCTTCGACCTGATTCGGCTGCCAACGAAGAATCTGAGCGGCATCTGCTCGGTGAATCATTGCCAGACTGCCATCCAGCTCAGCCCCGACTTTGAATACCCCAACGACGTTCAGGCGCTGCATTCGTGGCGTGATACCGCCAGGCGCATCGCTGAGCTCAGGCACGATAAGGGTGATCTTATCGCCCAGCTTCAGACCAAAGCGACGCGCGGTCATCAACCCGAGGATCACGCCTGATTCTCCAGGCTCAAGATCATCAAGGCTGCCAGCGACCATCTTCGTGCCAAGGATCGACACTTCACTTTCAGCCTTTGGATCGATGCCTTTGATTTCAATCGGCTGCATCAAGCCCCTGTAGGAAAGCATGCCTTCAAGCTGGGTGATTGGTGCCGTGCCGAGCACCCCGGGGTGCGCCTGCAGCTGCTGGGCCAGCGATTGCCAGTCATCCACTGGCCGCCCGTTACCGGCAATCACGGCGTGCGGCACCATGCCCAGGATGCGGTTGCTCATTTCTCGCTGGAATCCGTTCATGACGGACAGCACGATGATCATCGCCAGCACACCCAGCGACAAGCCAATCATGGACGTCAGAGAAATGAATGAAATGAAATGGTTTCGACGTTTGGCCCGCGTGTAGCGGCTGCCAATGAAGATACTGAGTGGCCTGAACATTAACCAGCCACCAACCGACCATCTTCCAGACGCAATATGTGATCCATCTGCCCCGCCAGTTGCGGATCGTGGGTGACAACAAGAAAGGCCGTACGCAGTGAGCTGCTCAACTCCAGCATGAGGTCCTGAATCCCTTGAGCAGTATGGTGATCAAGGTTGCCGGTAGGCTCATCGAGCAGCACCAGCGCCGGGCGGTTCGCCAGCGCACGGGCGATCGCCACGCGCTGACGCTCTCCCCCGGACAGCTCTGAAGGCTTGTGGGCGAGTCGATGGCCCAGTCCTACACGCTGCAACAGTTCGCTGGCCCGCTTTCGCGCTTCCGGTATCGGCGTTTTGCCGATCAGCAGCGGCATGCAGACATTTTCCAGAGCACTGAACTCAGGCAGCAGATGATGGAACTGATAGACGAACCCGAGCGCACGATTACGTAACAGGCCACGATCCTTTTCGCTGAGTGCAGAGAGTTCTTCTCCAGCCAGCCAGACGCTCCCGTCACTAGGCGTATCCAGCCCGCCAAGCAGGTTGAGCAGTGTGCTCTTGCCGGAACCGGAAGTACCCACGATAGCGACCCGCTGGCCTGGAAACAGCTCCAGCTCGAGACCAGAAAGCACACTGACCGACTCCGGTCCCTGTTCGTAGCGTTTGCCCAGGTTGCGGCAGCTCAGTACCGCAGCCTCGTTCGCAGACCGTTCATTCATAGACAACTCACTCATATCGTAACGCCTCGGCCGGTTGCGTCCGGGCCGCACGCCACGCCGGATACAGGGTGGCGAAAAAGCTGAGAATCAATGCTGCTGCGCAGACCTGAACCACGTCGACGGTCATCAGTCGAGACGGCAGATAGTCGATGAAATACACGTCTGCGCTGAGAAACTTGTGCCCGATCAACCGCTCTAGCGCGGCGACCCAGCTACTGACATTGAGCGCTGCGAAGATGCCCAGCAACGCACCTACCAGTGTACCGACGACACCAATAACGGTGCCCTGGACCATGAAGATCGCCATGATCTGCCGCGGCGTCGCGCCAAGCGTTCGCAGTATCGCGATGTCCCCACGTTTATCGGTTACAACCATCACCAGCGTGGAAATGATATTGAAGGCTGCCACCGCAACGATCAGTAGCAGCAACAGGCCGATCATGGCCTTTTCCATACGGATCGCCTGATAAAGATTTCCGTGGGTGCGGGTCCAATCCCGCGAATAAAAGTCATCCCCCAGCTGGCCCGCCAGCTCCCAAGCAATGCGCGGGGCCTGGAACAAGTCGACGAAACGCAGACGCAGCCCCTGAACCTGATCCGGCTGCCAGCGATGCAGTCGTGCCAGATCGGAGATATTGGCCATCGCCACATGACCATCGATCTCGCCGGCCCCCACATGAAAGATACCGCGTACGGTAAACCGCTTCATGCGAGGGAATACCCCAGCTGGCGTAACGGTGACCTCTGGAGCAACGAAGGTGACCTTGTCGCCGACAGCTACGCCCAAGCTGCTGGCCGCCTTATCACCGATAACAATGCCGAATTCGCCGGGCGCCAGCTCAGCCAACTCACCTTCACGAAAGAATTGTCCCACTATGGATACTTCCGGCTCGACAACCGGGTCCACAGCGTTGATCAATATTTTGCTGACCTGCCCGCGATGGGTCAGCAAGCCTTGCATTTGTATGAACGGAGCAACCGCAGCGACCTGGGGATGCTTCGCAAGCCGCTCGGCCACTGTCCGCCAGTCGTCGATTGGGGCTGAGCTTTCGACCGTAGCGTGAGGCACCATGCCCAACACGCGGCTGCGCATTTCATGATCGAAACCATTCATCACCGACAGTACGACAATCATGACCAGCACACCGAGTGCCAGCCCGATCATGGACGTGAAGGAGATGAAGGAGACGAAGAGGCTGCGACGTCTGGCGCGTGTGTAGCGCGCCCCGATATACACGGACAGCGGTCTGAACATAAATCGTTGGGTTCGCTTTCGCTGGCGGGAAATAACAAGCTGAATGACGACGCCAAGCGGCCTGATACACTCAAGCCATCACTGCAGCTCAGGGATCGACATGCCCATAGAAGACACTGATGATCGCCGCGAATACTATCGTATCGAGGACATGATCGCACTGGAAATCCTGCCGCCGGAACACGCCGAAACAGTCTCAGGGACGGGTTCGACGCAACGGTTCGCATTGCTCGGCGAACTTCATCAGCTCGACTTCGAAGCACAGCATCTGCTGCGTCAGATAGCCGAAGGTAACCGCACACTGGCCAATTACCTGAAGGTTCAGAACAAGCGTATCGACTTGATAGGCCAGGCGCTCGCTCAGGATCTGCTGCAAGACCTCGGGCCTGCACGCGCCACCGTGTTGTCGGAAGGTGGGATCAGTTTCGCCAACGACCACCCGCTTGAGGAGGGCTCGACCTGGTTGCTGAAACTGGCGCTGATGCCACAAGGCCTGGGTATGCTGCTGACCGCACGCGTGGCGAGCTGCCAAGCGCTCGAGAACGGGCATTTCGCAATCGGTACGTCGTTCGAAGCGCTGACTGATGCACAGCGACAACTGCTTGCACGACATATCCTGCAGAAACAGGCGGCGGAACGACGCCTGGCTCGTGAAAGCTCGCAAGGACCTGATTGATGCGCCCTCTTCTGCTCTTCCTGCTAATTTTCAGCCTGAACATGTCAGCACGCGCCGAAGACATCAAAATTCCGGTCGGCCAGCAAGGCTCAGCCGACCTCCGCATGCCCAGCCGCGGCGATGCGAAAATCGATGTACTTGATCGTTTTGGTTTAGCCGATGAGGAGCACGCAGCTGTCGGTGAGCCGCCTATCACTCGCTGGGATTACCGTGAATTTTCCGTCTACTTCGAGGGCAATCGGGTCATCAACAGCGTCATCCATCACCGACGCTCTACGTCATTGCAACCAGAGAGACAACCGTGACGCTAATCTATGGCCACCGCGGCGCGAAGGGTGAGGCGCCTGAAAACACCCTGGCCAGTTTCAATCAGTGCCTTGCCCACGGGGTGCGCCGCTGCGAACTCGACCTACATCTTTCCAAAGATGGTGAGCTGATGGTGATTCATGATCCGACGCTCAAGCGCACCACAGGGAGGCGCGGCAAGGTCGTCGAGCATGATGCACAAGAGCTGACCCAATACGACGCGCGGCACGGCGGGCCACACTGGAAACACCCCTGCCCCATCCCGCGCTTAGCGGAGCTGTTTGAGCAGTGCGACTTCGAGCATTGGCAATTAGAAGTGAAAAGCGCTTCGAGGGTGCGTGCCGCACGGACTGTACTGGCGATCAAGGCACTGGCTGAACACCACGGACTAACAGAGCGGATTACCGTCACATCCGGCTCGAGGGAAGTGCTCAGGGCCTTGAAGAGGCTGACGCCTGAACTGTCCTGCGGCCTAGTGGCCGAGCACGCCTGGCTCGACCCGCTGAAAGTGGCCAAGCAATATGGTTGCTCGCTATTGGCACTGAAATGGACCCTGTGCACGCCCGAGCGAATCGCCAAAGCGCGTCAACTTGGCCTGCACGTCTCGGTCTGGACGGTGAACGATCCGGCCTTGATGCGTCGGCTTGCAGATTTCGGTGTTGATAGCCTGATCACCGACTATCCCGGCCTCGCCGTGACAACGCTACGCAACGTGTAAAGCAAGGCCGCCATCACTGGCGGCCTGAAATCCTGCCCTAAAAACTTTCCCGATTTGGCCAACGCCAACCTCGGGTATCTTCCCCGACCGACTCAGGCCACCGGTCGGAGCCTCTCAAAAAAGCCGGTTTAGCCCGTCGAAGGCTGCGACGCGGTAAGCCTCGGCCATGGTCGGGTAGTTGAAGGTTGTATTGATGAAATACTTGAGGGTGTTCGCCTCGCCCGGCTGGTTCATGATCGCCTGGCCGATATGGACAATTTCCGAAGCCTGATAGCCAAAGCAATGCACACCAAGTACTGCCAGCGTCTCGCGATGGAAAAGGATTTTCAGCATGCCGACCGGCTCGGCTGAAATCTGCGCACGCGCCATACCTTTGAAGAACGCTTTGCCCACCTCGTACGGCACCTTCGCTTCGGTCAGTTCACGCTCGTTCTTGCCGATCGAACTGATCTCCGGAATGGTGTAGATACCGGTAGGCACGTCATCAACGAAACGCCAGCTGTCGTTCTCCACGATACTGCCCGCCGCAGACCGCCCTTGGTCATAAGCGGCGCTCGCCAGTGATGGCCAACCGATTACGTCGCCCGCCGCATAGATGTTGCCGACCTCAGTGCGGTAATGCTCGTCAACCTTGATCTGTCCACGGCTATTGACCTTGAGGCCGATGTTTTCCAGGGCGAGCTTGTCGGTATTGCCGGTTCGACCGTTACACCAGAGGAAGGCATCGGCCTTGATTTTCTTGCCCGACTTGAGGTGAAGAATCACGCCGTTGTCCACCCCCTCAACGCGCTCGTACTCCTCGTTATGACGGATGAGCACGTTGTTGTTGCGCAGGTGATAGCTGAGCGCGTCGGAAATCTCGTCATCGAGGAAGCTGAGCAGCTGATCACGATTGTCGATCAGGTCAACCAATACACCGAGCCCGCTGAAAATCGATGCGTACTCGGAACCGATCACGCCAGCCCCGTAGATAATTAGACGACGCGGGGTATGGCTAAGGGTGAGAATGGTGTCGCTGTCGTAAACACGAGGATGAGAAAAGTCGACATCATCAGGGCGATAGGGGCGAGATCCAGTCGCGATAATGAATTGGTTGGCCACCAGTGTTTCAACCATCCCGTTAGCACTGACCACTTCCACGGTCTGCTCATCAGCAAAGCTGGCGGTGCCGAAGAAGATATCGATGCGGTTACGCGCGTAATAGCCCGTACGGGAAGTGACCTGCTTGCCGATTACGCTCTCGGCACTCTTCAGGACGTCGGGAAACGAAAACCAACGAGGCTCACCGATCTGACGAAACAATGGGTTGGTGTTGTACTGCATGATCTGCCGTACCGAGTGGCGCAGCGCTTTGGACGGGATGGTACCCAGATGGGTCGAGTTACCACCCACGTGAGGCCTGCTGTCGACCACAGCGACCTTGCGCCCGGCCTTGACCGCGTTCATCGCCGCGCCTTCGCCGGCAGGGCCCGAGCCCAATATCACCACATCGTAATTGTAGACAGCCATATTCACCCCAGACCAGGCAGCAGGCAGCCCTGCCGCTGTTAACGAATTCGGGAAACCGGGTAGCGGAAGTTGCTTATCGGCGCGCCGCCAAGTGGCTCATTGCGCCGGTGCACGGTTTGCCTCGACCTTGCATGCAAAGACCAACGCTCGGGACACTGAATATCCCGAGCTTTCGATCAAGTCGGCTGTCAGCGTCTGGTCGCATCGTACGCGAGATCTGCTTTATCGCCGTGGTTTGCCTGTTCATTGACTTCTTCACACTTCTCACGGCTCCCGCCGCAAATCGAACACTCTTTTTCGATGCCGAGATTGGCAATGCCCCCGCAGGAGCCTGCAATGGGCTTTCGGCCCATGATCACGCCGATGGACATGCCGAACACCACCAGTAACATGACCAGAAAAACGATTAACCAAGTCATTCGCCTACTCCCGCACCGAACAGCTCATCAAAGGCCTCGGTGCTTTTGCTAATGAATTCTTGCCCTTCACGAATCACGAAGAACGCTGCGATGTTTCGCTCCGTCGCGTATGCCTGACCACGTTCGGGCCCAAGCACCATTAATACAGTAGACAACCCATCTGCCCTCAATGTCGAGCGATCGACAACCGTCACGGCGGCCAGGTGATGATCGATCGGCGCGCCGGTCACCGGGTCAAGCGTATGCGAATAGCGCCTGCCGTCACGCTCGAAATAGTTGCGATAGTCGCCTGACGTGGACACTCCATAGCCATCGAGTTCGACAATCCGCTGTGCTACTCGCTCATTGTCATGCGGCGCCTCGATTGCAATTCGCCAAGGCGCTCCATCGGGCTTACGGCCAAGCGCTTTAAGCTCTCCCGTGATCTCGACAAGGTAACGGCGGACGCCGGAAGCCTCGAGATTGGCGGTCACCCGGTCCACTGCATAGCCGGCAGCGATGCTATTGAAATCAACCTGTACGGCGACCTCCTTGCAAAGCTGATCGCCATCAATCCGAATATGCTCATGCCCCATGTTGTCTCGAGCCGCGGCGATCTCGTCGGCAGAAGGCACCCGCTCGCCGGTTCCATGGGGACCGAAACCCCAGAGATCGAGCAAGGGTTCCACCGTCAGATCAAAAGCACCTTGGCTTTCCTCCGAGAGCTGCTGACCGGCGCGAAAAAGCTCGAGAACCCCATCGGGCATGGCCATGCACGCGCCGGCGGGCAGCGCATTGAACGTCTCGATATCCGAATCGGCACGGTAGGTCGACATCTGGCTGTCGATCTTGGCCAGAATTGCATCCGTCTCGTTTCGCAATTGCTCTTTGGAAACAGCGGCATCATCGGCCACATATTTCACTGAATAGGTGCTGCCCATGGTGGGCCCGCCGAAACTTTCTACCTTGTCCTGAAACAGACAGCCCGTCAGGGCTGCCGCCAGGGCGGCAACGATGACGGGCTGAAGTAACGCATGGGCCATACTATCCGCCGAAGTCGTCGAGAAGGATGTTCTCCGGTTCGACTCCGAGATCGGTGAGCATCTTGATCACCGAGGCGTTCATCATTGGCGGGCCGCACATGTAGAACTCGCAATCCTCGGGCGCCGGATGGTCCTTCAGGTAGTTCTCATACAGCACGTTGTGAATGAAGCCAGTAGGGCCGTCCCAGTTGTCTTCCGGTTGCGGATCGGACAAAGCCAGATGCCATTGGAAGTTATCGTTCTCGGCCTGCAGTTGATCGTATTCTTCGACATAGAAGGCTTCGCGCATGGAGCGTGCGCCGTACCAGAAGGTGATCTTGCGCTTGGATTTCAAGCGTTTGAGCTGGTCGAAGATGTGCGAACGCATCGGCGCCATGCCGGCACCGCCGCCGACGAAGACCATTTCGGCATCGGTGTCTTTGGCGAAGAACTCGCCGAACGGCCCGTACACGGTCACTTTGTCACCCGGCTTCAGGCTGAAGACCCAGGAGGACATCTGGCCAGGCGGCAGATCATCCTTGCCTGGAGGCGGCGAAGCGATACGGATGTTGAACTTCACCAGCCCCACTTCTTCCGGGTAGTTCGCCATGGAGTAAGCACGAATCACGGTCTCCTCGACCTTCGAGACATACTTCCATTGGTTGAACTTGTCCCAGTCGCCGCGATACTCCTCTTGGATATCGAAATCCTTGTAACGGACTTCATGAGGCGGGCACTCCAACTGCACATAACCACCCGCACGGAAGTCGACGTTCTCGCCTTCCGGCAGCTTCATGGTGAGTTCCTTGATTATGGTCGCCACGTTGGGGTTGGACAGAACCGTACATTCCCATTTCTTGACGCCGAACACTTCTTCTGGGACTTCGATCTGCATGTTTGCCTTGACCGGCGTCTGGCAGGACAAGCGCCAGCCTTCCCCAGCTTCACGACGGGTGAAGTGAGACTCCTCCGTCGGCAGCATCTCTCCGCCACCGCTTTCGACGATGCACTTGCACTGCGCGCAGGTACCGCCGCCGCCGCAGGCAGACGACAGGAAGATATTGTTGGCCGCCAAGGTTTGCAGCAATTTGCCGCCAGCAGGGACCGTAATGGTGCGTTCGCCGTTGATCTCGATGCTCACGTCGCCGCTGGAGACCAGCTTGGCGCGCGCCGCGAGGATGATCACAACCAGTGCAAGCACGATGGCGGTGAACATGCCGATGGCGAGGAAAATTTCGTAACTCATCAGTTCATCCCGTCCTTACAGCTGTACGCCAGAGAAAGACATGAAGCCCAGCGACATCAGTCCGATGGTGATGAAGGTGATCCCGAGGCCCTGAAGGCCTTCCGGCACATCGCTGTACTTGAGCTTTTCGCGAATGCCGGCAAGCAAGGCGATAGCAAGCGCCCAGGACAACCCCGAACCCATGCCATAGACCACACTTTCGGCCAGGTTGTAATCGCGCTCAACCATGAACAGCGTGCCACCCATGATGGCGCAGTTCACGGTGATCAACGGCAGAAACACGCCCAGCGCGTTGTAGAGGCTGGGTACATACTTGTCGAGGGTCATCTCCAGGATCTGAACGATCGCCGCGATTACGCCGATGTAGCTCAGCAGGCCGAGGAAGCTCAAATCGACTTCCGGCAGGCCAGCCCAGGACAACGCACCGGCCTTCAGCAGGTAGGTGTAGATCAGGTTGTTGGCCGGAACGGTGATGGCCTGCACCACGATGACCGCGATACCCAGGCCGATAGCCGTTTCGACCTTCTTCGAGATTGCGATGAAGGTACACATGCCGAGGAAGAACGCCAGGGCCATGTTCTCGATGAACACGGCGCGGACGAACAGGCTGATGTAGTGTTCCATTAATAAGCCTCCTTGTTCGAGACCTGAGGCGCCATCTTGAAGGACGGCTTCTCAACCTGTTCCCGCTTCCAGCTACGGATACCCCAGATGAACAGACCGATCAGGAAGAACGCAGAAGGCGGCAACAGCAACAGGCCATTCGGCAGATACCAGCCACCGTCATTAACGACGGGAAGAATGGTGTAGCCCATCAATTTGCCCGCACCGAACAGCTCGCGAATGATCCCGAGCGCGATCAGCATGGCGCTGTAACCCAGGCCGTTGCCGAGCCCGTCAAAGAACGAAAGCACCGGCGGGTTCTGCATGGCAAACGCCTCGGCCCGCCCCATCACGATACAGTTGGTGATGATCAGACCGACGAACACCGAGAGCTGCTTGGACAACGAGAACGCGTAAGCCTTGAGCACCTGATCTACCAGAATAACCAGTGACGCAATGATCACCATCTGCACGATCATGCGGATGGAACCAGGAATCTGGCTGCGGATCATCGAGATGAACAGGTTGGAGAACGCCACAACCAGTGTCAGCGCGATGGACATGACCAACGCCGTCTTAAGGTTGGAGGTAACCGCCAGCGCCGAGCAGATACCGAGGATCTGCAGGCCGATGGGGTTGTTGTTGAAGACCGGATTTAACAGGACTTCCTTAATAGTAGGTTGCGACATACTCAAGCCTCCCCAGCGCGCAGGTTAGCGATAAAAGGACCGAAGCCGTTCTCACCCAGCCAGAAGTGCAACAGATTGTTGACCCCGTTACTGGTCAGCGTTGCGCCAGCCAACGCATCGACCTGATGGTCGGCTTTCGGGCTCTGCGGATCGACTCCACCTTTGACGATCTGAATCGCCAGCTCACCATCCTCGTTGTACAGTTCCTTGCCTTCCCAGAGGCTGCGCCACTTTGGATTGTCGACTTCGCCACCCAGGCCGGGTGTTTCACCGTGCTGGTAAAAGCCGAGGCCCGCCACGGTATTCAGGTCTTCCTGAAGGGCAAGGAAACCGTAGAGCGTCGACCACAGACCATAGCCGCGCACAGGCAGCACCAGGGTATCCAGTTCTCCCTCGGTTTCGACGATATACACGACGCTGTACTTCTCGCGACGCTTGATCGAAGCGATGTCCTGCTCTGGCGGCAGTGCATCGGACAGCTGTGGGTCCTTCGCAGCAACCAGTGGGTCGAAGGTGTTTGGATCGAACTCGTCGCTGAACTTGCCAGTCTCGAGATTGACCAGCTTGGCGACGATACGCTCCTTATACAGCACCTTCACCTCGGCGCCGGACATACCGGCCTCACCGAGCCCGGCAATCGCCAGAATGCTGCGCTGCTTGTCGAGCTGACGGTTCTCCAGCTGTGTCGGACGCAGTGCGACAGCCGCACCGGCAACGAATACCGAGCACACCAGACAAACCAGCAGGGCCACTATCAGCGTACGGACAGTGGATTCTTTTTGACTAGACATTGCGCGCCAGCCTCCGCTTGATATTGGCCTGGATGACGAAGTGGTCAATCAAGGGCGCACAGAGGTTGGCAAATAGAATCGCCAGCATCATGCCCTCAGGGAAGGCCGGGTTGACTACACGGATCAGCACCACCATCACGCCGATGAAAATGCCATAGACCCACTTACCGGTATTGGTCATCGCTGCCGACACGGGGTCGGTGGTCATGTAGATCAGACCAAAGGCGAAACCACCCACCACCATGTGCCAGTACCAGGGCATGGCGAACAATGGATTGCTGTCCGAACCGATCAGATTGAACAGCGTGCTCAGTGCGATCATGCCGATCATGGTGCCCGCAACGATACGCATCGAGGCAATCTTGGTCATCAGCAGCACCGCGCCGCCGATGAAGATGGCCAGCGTACTGGTTTCGCCCAGCGAGCCATGAATGGTGCCGACAAAGGCGTCCATCCAGGTGATGCCGCTTTCCACGACGTTTTCTATGCCACCGGCAAAACCAAGGCTCAATGCGGTGGCGCTGGCATAGCCGTCGACCGCAGTCCAAACAGCGTCGCCGGACATTTGTGCCGGGTAGGCGAAGAACAGGAACGCACGGCCAGTCAGAGCGGGGTTGAGGAAATTCTTACCGGTGCCGCCAAAGATTTCCTTACCGATCACGATACCGAAGCTAATGCCCAGTGCGACCTGCCACAGCGGGATGCTAGGCGGCAGCGTGAGCGCGAACAGAACCGATGTAACGAAGAAGCCTTCGTTGACCTCATGCTTGCGGATTGAAGCGAAAAGCACTTCCCAGAAGCCACCGACGATGAAGGTGACCGCATAAACCGGCAGGAAGTACGCTGCCCCCTGGATAAAGTTATCCCACGCACTGGCTGGATCGAAACCCGCCAACGCGCTGATCAGTGCAAACTGCCAGCCTTCCTGAACGGCAAGCAGATCAGGGCTTTGTGCGTAGATCAGGTTGGCCTGATAACCGGTGTTCCACATACCAAAGAACATGGCCGGAAAGGTGCAGAGCCAGACGGTAATCATCATCCGCTTCAGGTCAATGCCATCACGCACATGAGCGGTGGTCTTGGTAACGCTGCCCGGACGATAGAGGAAGGTGTCCGCCGCTTCGTAGAGCGCGTACCACTTCTCGTACTTGCCGCCCTTTTCGAAGTTGTGCTCGATCTTGTCGAGGAATTCGCGAATGCCCATGCCTTAACCCTCCTTCTCGATACGGGTCAGATTGTCTCGCAGGATCGGGCCGTACTCGTACTTGCCGGCACAGACGTAAGTGCACAACGCCAGGTCTTCTTCATCGAGCTCAAGGCAACCCAGTTTTTGCGCAACCTCGGTATCTCCAACGATCAGCGAGCGCAGCAGCTGGGTTGGAAGAATGTCGAGCGGCATGACCTCCTCGTAGTTGCCCACCGGCACCATGGCGCGCGGGCTGCCGTTGGTGGAGGTTGAGAAAGCGAATTTCTTACCGCCCATCAACTTGGAGATGTAGATATTGAGGATCGAGTGCTTGTCGCTACCGGCACGCAGGTAGTGCAGCATTTCCCGCTCCTTGCCTTCGCGCAGACAGGACACCTGCTGGTGATATCGGCCTAGAAAGGCAAAAGCACCGTGCGCTGTACGGCCGCCCAGGACGGACCCGGACACGACACGGTTCGCGCTAGGCTGCAACTCACCAGCGGTCAGTTCATCAAGATTGGCGCCCAGGCGAGTGCGCACCAGACGCGGGGTTTCTACGACCGGGCCGGCCAATGAAACCACACGCTCCACCGAGAGCTTTCCGGTCAGAAACAGCGCACCGATCGCGATCACATCCTGATAACCGATCGTCCAGACGCTTTTGGTAGCGCTGACCGGGTCCAAGAAATGGATGTGTGTGCCCGCCAGACCTGCAGGATGCGGACCAGCGAAGCACTCAGTCTGAACCTTGGCAACCTGTTCGCCGGGCAGCGAAGCGCCATCGGCCTTGCACAGAAATAGCTTTCCCAGATTACCAAGAACCTTGAGCCCTGCTTCGAAATCAGCAGCCCGCTCCGCGATGATCACTGCTGGGTCGGCAGCCAACGGATGAGTATCAATAGCAGTGACAAAGATTGAGCTCGGCACGGCATCGATAGCCGGAACCTTGCTGTACGGACGTGTGCGCAACGCAACCCAGAGACCGGCTTGCTGCAAATTCTCACGGACCTTCTCGTCGCCCAGACCTTCCAGCTCGGTCGAACCGTACTGGTTGAAAGTCAGCTCTTCGGCGCCCTCCAAATCGATGACCACCGATTGCAGGACGCGCTTCTCGCCACGATGAATCGCGCTTACAACACCCGCACCGGGGGCAGTGAAATGGACGCCAGGTATCTTCTTGTCGGAAAACAGTACCTGACCCAATTTCACGCGATCGCCGACCTGAACTTCCATGGTCGGTTTCATGCCAGGGTAGTCAAACCCTACTACGGCGACGCTTCGCACGGGCCTTCCGGCCTCGATACGCTGCGCCGGCGCACCTGCAATGGGCAAATCTAGCCCACGTTTAATATTGATCATCGGCTCGCCTAACCACTGATTTTGAAAGACTTTTTTACAGGCCCAGCGATTTAGCTGAAGGTCGAATTGCACGACGCGCACCAAAAATATATTGGCGCGACGCTATGCCACGGGCCCAGGTAGAAATCCGCCCGATTATAGAGGCCGCGACACGTGACTGACCACCCAAGGCCTTCCAATTTTTTGACTAAAGACAAGCGGTCATCCACAACCGACTATTGACGCTTCGTCTGCAAGCACGATGGCTGCGGCATAAGCAGCGAGCTGGAAAACGAAAAACGGGAGCCGAAGCTCCCGTTTTGTTAGCGGCGCTACCTACCTGCTAGCGTGGAAACGCAGGAGGGTTTACCCCCGCCATGTCTTCCATTACGCGCACCACCTGACAGCTGTAGCCAAACTCGTTGTCGTACCAGACATACAGAACGACACGGTTGTCGCTGCAGATCGTAGCCTCGGCATCCACTACGCCTGCGTGACGAGAGCCTACGAAATCGCTTGAAACAACCTCCTGCGAATTGACGAAGTCGATCTGCTTCTGCAGGTCCGAATGCATGGCCATCTGGCGCAGGTACTCGTTGATTTCTTCGCGGCTCGTTGCCTTTTCCAGGTTCAGATTGAGAATCGCCATGGACACGTTCGGCGTCGGAACACGAATGGCGTTGCCGGTCAACTTACCCTTGAGCACCGGCAGCGCCTTGGCGGCAGCTGTCGCAGCACCCGTTTCAGTGATGACCATGTTCAGCGCAGCGCTACGACCACGACGACTGCCTTTATGGAAGTTGTCGATCAGGTTCTGGTCGTTGGTGTAGGAATGCACAGTCTCGACATGACCGTTGACGATGCCGTACTGGTCATTGACCGCCTTCAGCACCGGCACGATTGCGTTGGTGGTGCAGGACGCCGCAGAAACAATCTTGTCGTCAGCCGTGATCTCGCCATGGTTGATGCCATGAACGATGTTCTTCAACTCGCCCTTGCCAGGCGCAGTCAGCACAACACGGGCAACACCCGGGCACTTGAGGTGCTGGCTGAGACCCTCGGCGTCGCGCCATTTACCGGTGTTGTCGACCAGCAGAGCGTTTTCGATACCGTACTCGGTGTAATCCACCGAAGCAGGATCGTTCGAATAGATCACCTGAATCAGGTTGCCATTGGCAGTGATGGTATTGTTTTCGGCGTCGATGTGGATGGTGCCTTCGAACGGACCATGTACCGAGTCGCGGCGCAGAAGGCTGGCGCGCTTGACCAGATCGTTGTCAGCCCCCTTGCGTACGACGATCGCGCGTAGACGCAGACCATCGCCACCACCCGTCTTTTCGATCAGGATGCGGGCGAGCAAGCGACCGATACGACCGAAACCATAGAGCACGACGTCGGTGCCCTTGTGGATGCCGGTGGTGTTGCGCTTGCCAGCGACTTCAGCCAGCTCGTCACGTACGAACTGGTCAAGGCTGCGGCCGTTCCCCTCGGCCTTGAACTTCGCCACGACTTTACCCAGGTCCACCGAAGCGGCACCCAGGTCCATCTGGCTCATGGTGGTAAGAATCTGATGAGTTTCATTGACGCACAGTTCGGCTTCGTCAGCCTGACGGTGACGCGCAAAGCGATGTGCTTTGAGCAGTGCGATGACCGAACGGTTGATCAACCCACGGCCATAGATGGAAGTCACCACGTTGTTGTTACGATACAGCTGACCAATCAGCGGAATCATCGCTTCGGCGAGGGCTTCTCGATCAATCCATTCACCAAGACACTGGTCGGGCTTCTGAGTCACGGGCAGTTCCTTCCAACATGTAGGGGCTGAGAAAAAGGGCTACATTATGCCGCCGCCCCCTAGCGCCGGCAATCTGTGCAGCCGAAACACTGACAGCGTTCCGCGCGGATAGTTACAATCCCGGCGGTCCATTTTTATCGACCGGAGCCACGCCCACTCGTGTCCGTATTGCGCCTTCCGCCCATGCCTGCCGCCAGCGGCAAGCAAACCTGGGGCAACCTTCCTGGAGCCGCGCTGAGCCTGGCCATTGCCGAAGCCGCCAGCAACGCAGACCGATTCACCCTCCTTCTGACCGCCGACAGCCAGAGCGCCGAACGCCTGCAGGAAGAGCTTGCCTTCTTTGCGCCCGACTTGCCGGTTCTGCACTTTCCCGACTGGGAGACGCTGCCCTATGACGTGTTTTCACCGCATCAGGACATCATCTCCCAGCGGATCGCAGCGCTCTATCAGCTGCCAGAGCTGACTCACGGCGTTCTGGTAGTTCCCATCACCACAGCGCTACACAAACTGGCGCCGAAGCGTTTTTTGCTCGGTTCTAGTCTGGTGCTGGATGTCGGCCAGAAGCTCGATGTCGAGCAGATGAGGGCGCGCCTCGAAGCGGCCGGCTACCGCTGCGTCGATACGGTATACGAACATGGCGAATTCGCCGTTCGTGGCGCGCTGATCGACCTGTTTCCGATGGGCAGCCCCCTGCCCTACCGCATCGACCTGTTCGACGATGAAATCGAAACACTGCGCACCTTCGATCCGGAAAACCAGCGATCCATCGACAAGGTTGAGTCGATCCGCCTGCTGCCAGCTCGCGAGTTCCCGTTGAAGAAGGAGTCGGTCACTGGCTTCCGCGCGCGCTTCCGTGAACGCTTCGATGTGGATTTCCGCCGTTGCCCGGTCTACCAGGATCTGTCCACCGGCATCACCCCGGCCGGGATCGAGTACTACCTGCCGCTGTTCTTCGACGAGACCTCGACGCTGTTCGACTATCTACCGGGAGACACCCAGGTGTTTTCGCTGCCGGGTATCGAGCAGGCCGCGGAGCACTTCTGGAAAGACGTCCGTACTCGCTACGAAGAGCGTCGCGTCGACCCTGAGCGGCCATTGTTGCCGCCGGCCGAATTGTTCATGGCTGTCGAGGATTGCTTCGCTCACCTGAAGCTGTGGCCACGCGTCGTGGCCAGCCAGGACGATGTTGAAAGCGGCATCGGCCGCGAGCGTTTTCCGGCCAGCCGCTTTCCTGAGCTTGCGATCGACGCCAAGGCACCTGAACCGCTAGGCGCGTTGCGACGCTTTCTCGACGAATTTCCAGGCCGCGTACTCTTTACTGCCGAATCGGCCGGCCGCCGCGAGGTTCTGCTCGAGCTGCTCGCTCGGCTGAAGCTGCGTCCGCAGGAAGTCGCTGGCTGGCCGCAGTTCGTTGAAAGCGGCGAGCGTCTGGCAATTGCCATCGCCCCGCTCGATGACGGCTTGCTGCTGCAAGACCCGGCCCTGGCGCTGATTGCCGAAAGCCCGCTGTTCGGCCAACGCATCATGCAGCGCCGCCGCCGTGAAAAAGGTCGTGATGCCGGCGAGAACGTCATCAAGAATCTTACCGAACTGCGCGAAGGCGCGCCGGTGGTACATATCGATCACGGTGTCGGTCGTTATCAAGGCCTGGTCACCTTGGAGATCGAAGGCCAGGCCGCCGAATTTCTGATGCTGCAGTACGCCGAAGAGGCCAAGCTCTACGTTCCGGTGTCCAGCCTGCACCTGATCGCGCGCTACACCGGCAGCGACGACGCCCTCGCTCCATTGCACCGACTGGGCTCGGAAACCTGGCAGAAGGCCAAGCGCAAAGCGGCCGAGCAGGTCCGAGACGTCGCCGCGGAGTTGCTCGACATCTATGCCCGCCGCGCCGCACGCGAAGGCTACGCCTTCGAAGATCCGCAGCTGGACTACGAAACCTTCAGCGCCGGATTTCCGTTCGAAGAGACGCCGGACCAGCAGGCCGCCATCGAAGCCGTTCGCCACGACATGCTCGCGCCCAAGCCCATGGACCGTCTTATCTGCGGCGATGTGGGCTTCGGCAAGACCGAAGTCGCCATGCGAGCGGCCTTCATCGCGGTGCACAGCGGCCGTCAAGTGGCGGTGCTGGTGCCCACCACCCTGCTCGCCCAGCAGCACTACAACAGCTTCCGTGACCGTTTCGCCGACTGGCCGGTGCGCGTCGAAGTGATGAGCCGCTTCAAGTCCGCCAAGGAGATTCAGGCCGCGGTCGACCAGTTGGCCGAAGGCAAAGTCGACATCCTCATCGGCACGCACAAGCTGCTGCAGGACGATGTGAAGTTCACCAATCTGGGCTTGGTGATCATCGACGAAGAGCACCGCTTCGGGGTGCGCCAGAAGGAACAGCTCAAGGCGCTGCGCAGTGAAGTGGACATTCTGACCCTGACCGCCACGCCGATTCCGCGCACGCTGAACATGGCCGTCGCGGGGATGCGCGATCTGTCCATCATCGCCACGCCGCCGGCGCGTCGACTTTCTGTGCGCACATTTGTCATGGAGCAGCAAAACTCCGTGATCAAAGAGGCGCTACTGCGCGAGCTGCTGCGCGGCGGCCAGGTCTATTACCTGCACAACGATGTGAAGACGATCGAGAAGTGCGCCGCCGACCTCGCCGAACTGGTGCCGGAAGCGCGCATCGGCGTAGGTCACGGGCAGATGCGCGAGCGCGAGCTCGAACAGGTGATGGGCGACTTCTACCACAAGCGTTTCAACGTGTTGATCGCCTCGACCATTATTGAAACGGGCATCGACGTACCGAGCGCCAACACCATCATCATCGAACGTGCCGACAAGTTCGGTCTGGCCCAGCTGCACCAGCTCCGCGGCCGGGTCGGACGCAGCCACCACCAAGCCTACGCCTACCTGCTGACGCCACCACGCAAGGCCATGACCCCCGACGCCGAAAAGCGCCTGGAAGCCATCGCCAACGCACAGGACCTCGGAGCAGGCTTCGTCCTGGCCACACACGATCTGGAGATCCGCGGCGCGGGTGAGTTGCTTGGCGACGGCCAGAGCGGACAGATACAGGCGGTCGGTTTCACCCTTTATATGGAAATGCTCGAGCGCGCGGTCAAATCCATCCAGAAAGGTGAACAGCCGAACCTGGATCAACCGCTGGGTGGCGGACCGGAGATCAATCTGCGCGTCCCCGCGTTGATTCCGGAAGACTACCTGCCCGATGTGCATGCGCGGTTGATCCTCTACAAACGCATCGCCAACGCCGCCGACGAGAACGGTCTGCGTGAACTGCAGGTCGAGATGATCGATCGCTTCGGTCTGTTGCCCGAGCCGGCCAAGCACCTGGTCAGGCTGACCCTGCTTAAGCTGCAGGCCGCCATCCTCGGCATCACCAAGATCGACGCCGGGCCTCAGGGCGGGCGCATCGAGTTCGCCGCGGACACCAGCGTCGACCCGATGGTGCTGATCAAACTGATCCAGAGCCAGCCCAACCGCTACAAATTCGAAGGCGCCACGATGTTCAAGTTTCAGGTGCCGATGGAGCGTGCCGAGGAGCGCTTCAACACGCTAGAAGCATTACTCGAACGTTTGTCCGTGGAAAAGCCGTAACGATGTCGATGATGCCCGTGCTCGCCACCCGACCCGCCGATGCAGGGTGACTTCCTTCCCAACCTGCCAGCCGCATGGCGATTGCCGTTTTCTGCAAACGCTATCGCCAGGGGCCAGCGGTACGCAGCGGAGGACCGCATCAGGCTCGTGCGGGAGGATTCGCGGTACGTCGAAGCGACGTGCCGCGGTTCAGCTGGCAGCGTCTATCGCCAGTCGCTTGAGCTATCCCGCGATGGCAGGCTCAGCTGCCTCTGTAGCTGCCCGGTTGGTCTCAACTGCAAGCATTGCGCAGCCCTGATAGCAACCCTCGAAAGGCAAGCCGAGCGCTTGCCTGCCAAGCAGAGCGAGCAGTCCGGTGAGCGCTTCCCTGACCGGCTGGAACAGTGGCTATCGCAGCTCCCGCAGGCGTTGGGCGACAACCTCCAAGCCGGCCAAGGCTGGTGTCTGCACTATCTGTTATGTCCTGACTTCTCCATAGAGGTCTACAAGGCGCGCCAACACAAAGACGGCACTTGTGGCGAGCGACAGCCCTACTACGGTCTGCGTGAAGCCGGCTTTCGCCAGCCAAACTTCATGCAACCGCTGGATCTACGCATTGCCGCACTGGCTACGCTGGGCCGCACGTCAGGTAACGGGTTCAACCCGAACGGCGAGAACGGCGGCGAAATCCTGCGACTGATTCTCCAGACCGGTCGCGCCTTTCTCAGTTGGGATCAGCCCCCTCTGCAGCCCGGAAGAACCCGCCAGGCGCGCTTCAGCTGGAACGAGCAATCCGACGGCAGCTTCAAGCCTGGCCTGGACATGGCCGATACCGACGGCCAACTGATCACCACTGTGGACCCGCTGTACTACTTCGACAGGACCCGGAACGAACTGGGCTTGGTCGATCACAGTCTGCCGATGTCGCTGGCCCGGCACCTGCTCGATGCACCTGCGGTCCCGTCAGCCCAGGCCGCCCTGTTCAGCCTGACGCTGCATGAAATCGCCCCACAGCTGCCGGCCCCCGCCAAGCCAGTAGAACATCAGGTCGATGACCTGCTCCCCCTGCCCCACCTGAGCCTCGGCAGTCATCAGGCGGTCAACTACCAGCCCAGCAGCGGGCGCATGGTCAGCGAGCACCAGCATCGTGCCGGGCTGAGTTTCCTCTACGGCCGCGCTCAGGTTCACGGCAAAGCCAAGCCTGGTCAGCGCGTACGACAGACCGAAGGCACTCGCGTGCTTAGCATTGCCCGCCAGCCAGACGTCGAGCAGGCACTGCGCCAGCAATTGCAGCAACTGGGTTTCCGTCCGGCGCTGCGTCAGAGCCTGGCGCTCCCCAAGGACTCGGCAGAGATGTTCGAGCTGCAGAACGACGCGGCCTGGCTCACTTTCACGCAGACCCAGCTCTCCCCGCTGCGCGAGCAAGGCTGGCAGGTGGTCATGCAGCCCGGCTTTGCTTATGACGTGACACAGATTGATGCCTGGTATGCCGAGGTCGACGAACCGCCCGAGCACAGCTGGTTCGACCTGGAACTGGGCATCATCGTCGAAGGTGAGCGGATCAGTCTGTTGCCGGTTCTGCTCAGCCTGATCAGGCGCAACCCGGCCCTGCTTTCAGCGCAAGCGCTGGCGCAACGCAACGACGACGAGACCCTTCGGGTGCAACTTGCCCGACGCCGTGACGGCGATGATCAGCCACTGCAGGTGTTGCTGCCTTTTGGTCGTTTGAAGCCCATCCTCGCCACTCTGTCCGAGCTCTATCTGCAGGAACAGCCAAACGGCGAAAACCTTCGGCTGGAGCGATCCGATGCAGCGCGGCTGGCCGAACTGGATGCGCTTCCCTTGCAATGGAAGGGCGGCGAGCACTTGCGGGAGTTCGCCCAGCGACTGCGCGACTACCGCGCGCAGGACATCAGCCCACCGCAGGGTCTGAACGCCACGCTGCGCCCCTATCAGCTGGATGGCCTGCGCTGGATGCAAACCCTACGGACCCTCGCGGTCGGCGGTATCCTGGGCGACGACATGGGCCTGGGTAAAACATTGCAGACCCTTGCTCACCTGTTACTCGAGAAGCAAGCCGGCAAGCTGGACCGCCCCTCGCTCGTCGTGATGCCCACCACGCTTATCCCCAATTGGCAGGACGAAGCGGCCCGCTTCGCGCCGTCACTGAAAGTCGCGACGCTGCATGGGACGACACGTCGAAAGCTCTACCAGCATCTGGGCGATTACGATCTGCTGCTCACCACCTATGCGCTGCTGCCCAAAGACATCGACCTGCTCGCAGAAGTACCGCTGCATCTGCTCGTGCTCGACGAAGCCCAGAACATCAAGAATGCCAGCAGCAAGGCGGCACAAACCGCCGGACGCCTGGACGCCCGCCAGCGTCTCTGCCTGACCGGCACGCCGCTGGAAAACCATCTGGGCGAACTCTGGTCGCTGTTTCATTTCCTCATGCCCGGCTGGCTGGGTGACACCAAGCAATTCAACCGGGACTACCGCACGCCCATCGAGAAACACGGCGACGCCGAGCGGCTGGAGCACCTCAGCAAACGGATAAAACCCTTCCTGCTAAGGCGGCGCAAAGAGCAGGTTGCCCAGGAGCTACCGCCGAAAACCGAGATCCTGCACTGGGTCGAGCTCAGCCCGGCTCAGCGCGACCTGTACGAAACCGTACGACTGGCCATGGACAGCAAGGTCCGCGAGGAGATTGACCGCAAAGGCCTGGCGCGCAGCCAAATCGTTATCCTCGATGCACTACTCAAGCTGCGTCAGGTGTGCTGTGATCTGCGCCTGGTCAAGGGCGAAGCCGTGCGACCAGTTCGTGGCGGCACCTCAGGCAAATTCGATAGCCTGATGGAGATGCTGACCGAACTGCTCGCTGAAGGCCGGCGAATCCTGTTGTTTTCACAGTTCACTTCGATGCTCGCGTTGATCGAAGACGAGCTGCAGAGCCGTGCCATCGACTACGTTCAGATCACCGGCGAAACCAAGGACCGGCGCACCCCGGTCAAGCGGTTCCAGAACGGGGAAGTTCCGCTGTTCCTGATCAGCCTCAAGGCTGGCGGCACCGGCTTGAATCTGACCGCGGCCGACACCGTGATTCATTACGACCCCTGGTGGAACCCGGCTGCGGAAAATCAGGCCACCGACCGCGCCCACCGCATCGGCCAGGACAAGCCGGTTTTCGTCTACAAGCTGATCGCCAGAGCTACCGTCGAAGAGAAGATCCAGCAACTGCAGCAACGCAAAGCCGAACTGGCTTCCGGCGTGCTGGACGCCGGTGAGCAAGGCGGCTGGCAACTGGAGCCGAGTGATATCGAGGCGCTGTTCGCGCCGCTGCCCTAGGGAAATGGATATGCGCCGACTGGTTGCCCCTACCGATTACGACCGCGTCTACGACATCTACATGCACGAAACGGTGGTGCCTTTCCTCGGCTTCGACCCAATGCCAAGGGAGGCTTTCAGCAAGGTGTTCGACCCGTTGTTCGAGAGCGGCTGCTTCTACCTGTACGAGGTCGATGGCGAAGTGATGGGCTTCTACAAGGCGCAGCGGCATGTTGGTCGCACCGCCCATGTGGCCTACCTGGGAACCTTGGCCGTGGCGCCGGACGCGCAAGGTCGAGGCGTCGCCGTAGCAATGATGCAGGACGCGATCTCGCGGCTGTGGCAAGCGGACATCACTCGTATCGAGCTGACAGTTGAGGCGGACAATCCCCGTGCCATTGCGTTTTATGAACGCCTGGGCTTTGTCCACGAGGGTACTCAGCGCGCGGCCTACAAGCGTGCCAGTGACAGCGGCTACGTCGACGAGCTGATGTACGGGTTGCTGCGGAACGATTGATTGCGGGTCGCCGAGGTGCCGGGCGAGCCAGCCGCCTCGGCACCATGGGCAGCGGGTCAGCTTTTCAGCTTCACCGTGGTCTGGGCCACTAGCTCGCCCTGATAGCGGGCAATGGTCAGTTCCTTGTTCGAAGGCTGACGCGAGCCATCACCGCCAGCGATAGTCGAAGCGCCGTAAGGCGTTCCGCCGTTCATTTCGGAGATGTCAAAGAACTCGCCGATGCCATAGCCGGTCGGCACGATGATCATTCCGTGGTGCGCCAGGGTGGTCCAGGTCGAGGTAATGGTCATCTCCTGGCCACCGCCGGTGCCGGTGGAAGTGAACACGCTGGCCACCTTGCCGTGCAGCGCGCCCTTGGCCCAGAGCCCGCCGGTCTGGTCGAGGAAGGTGCGCATCTGGCTGGACATGTTGCCGAAGCGTGTCGGCGTACCAAAAATGATCGCGTCGTAATCGGCCAGCTCCGAGGGATTGGCGACCGGAGCCTCTTGGTCAACCTTGCCGCCTGCATTTTTGAAAGCCTCTTCCGGCATGGTTTCCGGCACGCGCTTGACGGTCACTTCCGCCCCTTCCACACGACGCGCACCTTCGGCCACTGCATTGGCCATGGTTTCGACGTGGCCATACATTGAGTGGTACAGCACGAGAATCTTTGCCATTTTCAGTTTCCTCTTCCTGGGTTGTATTCCGGTTTTGGTCGATACGCTCAGTGCACATCGACCAGCACAATTTCGCTGTCTTCCAACGCCTTGATGCTCAGCCGCGTCTCCTCTCGCACGGCGACTCCATCGCCTGCAGCCGCCACTCGCTCACCTACTGCGATACGCCCGCTGGCAGGCACCATGTAGACCTTACGGTCCGAGCCAATGTCGTATTCGGCAACCTGACCGGCCGAAAGTGTCGCGGCAACCAGACGGGCATCGGCTCGTATGGGCAGAGCGTCGCCGTCCTCGGCCATGCCGCTGGCCAGGGTGACGAAGCTGCCAGCCCGCTCGCCTGCTGGAAAAGGTCGTGTGCCCCAGGCGGGCGGCAAGCCGGACTGGTCCGGATAGATCCAGATCTGGAAGATCTCGGTGGTCTCGTCTTCGAGGTTGTATTCGCTGTGGGCGATGCCGGTGCCCGCGCTCATCACCTGCACGTCACCGGCCACGGTCCGCCCACGATTGCCGAGGCTGTCCTCATGGGTGATCGCCCCCTTGCGCACATAGGTGATGATTTCCATGTCACGGTGCGGATGTGTCGGGAATCCGGAGTGCGGGGCGATGCTGTCGTCATTCCAGACCCGTAGATGGCCCCAGTGCATGCGCGCCGGATCGTGATATTCAGCGAACGAGAAGTGATGACGCGTATCCAGCCATCCGTGTTGAGCAGCGCCAAGGCCCGCGCGGGGACGAATATCGATCATTGCAGAAGCCTCAATGTCTGGCCGGCTCGACTGTCGGCGCCGAGCGGCGGAGTGAGACCATCTTCTATTGGATCGGCGAGTGCATGGTTGGATTATTCCGCACAAATCAATCGCAAAAACTGATACGTCGGCTTGTCAGTCGAGAAAAGCCAGCACTTCCTCCAGAAGCAACTCGGGCACCTCTTCAGGCAAATAGTGCCCAGCCGGTAACGCCTTGCCTCGTACGTCCTGCGCCACCGCACGCCACTCCTTCAGCGGATCGAAGCATCGCTGGATGATTCCGTGCGCCCCCCAAAGCACCAGTAACGGCGCCTGGATCATTCGGCCAGCGGCGCGATCAGCACGGTCATGCTGGAGGTCGATACCGGCACTGGCCCGATAGTCCTCGCAGAACGCGTGGATGGTGCCCGACTGCTTCATACAACGAAGGTACTCGGCGTAAGCCGCCTCAGTGAATGGGTGCACATGATCAGCACGAGTCGCCACGGCGCTTTGCAGAACGAGTTCAGGGTTCGCTTCGAGCAGGGTTTCCGGCAGCGGCGCCGGTCGGATCAGAAAGAACCAGTGCCAATAGGCACGCGCGAAGGTTTCGTCGGTCTGGCTGTACATGGCCAGGGTCGGCGCGATATCCAGCAGGATCATCCTCCGTACCGCCTCTGGGTGATCCATCGCCAGCCGATGGCTGACTCGCGCACCGCGGTCATGGGCGAGAATGTCGAAGTGCTCGAAGCCCAGCGAGCGCATGAGTTCGACCTGATCCCGCGCCATTTCCCGCTTGCTATAGGCGACGTGGTTCTCGCCGCCGTCGGGCTTGCTGCTATCGCCGTAACCGCGCAGGTCGGCGGCCACGACGGTGAAGCGTTCCGCCAGCTGATCGGCGATTTCGTGCCAGATCACATGGGTTTGCGGGTAGCCGTGCAGCAAGAGCAGGGGCGGACCGGAGCCGCCCTTCCGATAGTTGATCCGAACGCCATTGACCTCGCACTCGCTACGCTGGAACTGCTCGAACATGGGACCGCTCCTGAGATGGGTGCCCTAAGCCTAGGCGTACCCGAAGCAATCGCAACAGGCTCAAGGCCGCAAACCAGCGTCAGCCCAGCGCCAGTGGCAGAAACAGCGCGATCAGGATGCCCAGCAGACTCATCCCCAGCGCCGAAAACGCGCCACACTCGTCCCCCTCCTCCAGCGCCCGCGCCGTACCGATGGCGTGCGCATTGATGCCGTAGCTCAAACCGCGTGCCGCCGGGTGATCGACCCCAGCCCAACCCAGCAACAGCGGGCCCAAGGCCGTACCAATCACGCCCGTCAGCATGACGAAGACCGCCGCCAGCGACGCGAGGCCGCCCAATTGCTCAGCCACCAGCATGGCAATCGGCATGGTTGCCGCCTTGGGCGACAGGCTCATCAATACGGCCATGTCCGCGCCCAACAAGCCGGCAATGGTCAGCGTCAGGACGACGCCCAGCACCCCGCCGCTCACCAAGGTGATGAGGATCGGCCAGAACAGCTGCTGAATGCGGCGGATATGACGGTACAACGGCACCGCCAAGGCGACCGTCGCAGGGCCGACCAGGACGGCGATCATCGACGCATCGGCCCGATAGCTCGCATAGTCGATGCCGCACAGGTACAGCATGCCGACCACCAGCAACATGCCGACCATCACCGGCTGCAGCACCAGCCAGCCGCTGCGCCGGTAGAGCGCCAGCGCCAACTGAAACGCAATCAGCGTGAGCCCCACTGAAAACAGCGGATGATCCAGCGTCATCGCCCAGACGCTGCGCCAGTCAATGCCGCTCATGCCTGATCCTCACGCTGCCGATCCATTCGCCTGATCAGCGTCTGCATCAGCCAACCGCAGAACGGCACGGTTACCACCAGCGACAGGACCAATCCGGCAGCAATAGCCGGCAGGTCGGCGAGCAACGCATCGCTGCTGGTCATGATTCCCGCCGCCGGCACGATGAGCAGCAACGGCAAGTACTGCAACAGTAGCGCAGCGGTCTTCTCGAGGGGCTCAGGAATGCCTCGCCGCAGCAGTAACAGCGCAAACAGCAACACCATGCCAATGATCGGGCCCGGCAAGGCGGGCAGCAGCGAGAGGTGGATGACGCTGCCGAGCAGCTGCAGTACGACCAGCCAGGTCAGGCCTTTGAGAATCATCAGGGGTCCTATCAAGCGGTTGAGCGGAACGGGTAATCATGCCGGGAATGGGCGCTGACAGCACGCATCGGCCATAGGCGACGAACTATGACTTGCCTCGCGCGCCTTGAAACAGGTGCAGATAGGTACGGAAAAACCGTATCAGCTGCTCGCGGTGACTGTGGCCTGGCGTCGCATGCTACAGACACGGCGCAACGTTCAAATTTACCGAGGTCGCCGCCAAAACCCTACGTTACGCCGGCGCACGCCTTGGATGGACCGTTGGATGCAAATCCAAACCAGCACAGCGGCCATCTGATGCGTATTTTTCAGCCGTACCTGAGCCTGTTATGCGAAACACCCTGATCAGATCATCGGCGCCGCCTGATATAGCCTGACAGGGGCACCCCAATGACCGAACGCATCCCCGCAACAATCATCGACACCGTCGATCCATGCAAACCGATCCGCTTGACTCCGGCACAGGCGGGCGGGCCGATTCACACCCGCAGTTTTACCGGCCTGTTCCGCAATCTGCGCCTGATAGGCGGCGGACTTTTGTTCCTGCTCTATTTCGGCACCCAGTGGTTGACCTGGGGCGGACGCCAGGCGGTGCTATGGGATCTGAACAAACAACAGTTCCATATCTTCGGGGCGACATTTTGGCCGCAGGATTTCATCCTGTTATCGGCGTTGCTGATCATCGCCGCCTTCGGCTTGTTCTTCATCACCGTGCTCGCGGGGCGCGTCTGGTGCGGCTACGCCTGCCCGCAAAGCACTTGGACCTGGCTATTCATGTGGGCTGAGAAAGTCACCGAGGGCGATCGCAGCCAGCGAATCAAGCTGGACGCCGCCCCGCTGTCACTCAGCAAGCTGTCACGACGCGCAGCCAAGCACGCCGTCTGGCTGGCCGTAAGCCTGGCCACGGCGATTGCCTTCGTCGGCTACTTCACCCCGGTCCGTGAACTGGTCATCGATCTGTTCAGTCTGCAGCTGGGCGGGACCGCCGCGTTCTGGCTGTTCTTCTTCACCGCCGCGACCTACATCAACGCCGGCTGGCTGCGTGAGCAGGTGTGCGTGCACATGTGCCCCTATTCACGCTTCCAGAGTGTGATGTTCGATGCCGACACGCTGGTGGTGTCCTACGATACCGCCCGGGGAGAGCAACGAGGGGCGCGGCGCAAAGACGCCAATCCACACGCCGAGGGTCTTGGTGACTGCATCGACTGCACGCTGTGCGTGCAGGTCTGCCCCACCGGCATCGATATCCGCGACGGTTTGCAACTCGACTGCCTGAGTTGCGGTGCCTGTATCGACGCCTGCGACAGCGTCATGGACAAGATGGGTTACGCCCGGGGTCTGGTCCGCTATACCTCCGAACGTGCGCTCGAAGGCGACCAGACTAGGCTGCTGCGACCGCATCTGATCGGCTATGCCGGAGCGCTGGTAGTTATGATCGGTGCCTTCGTCTGGGCGTTGGAAGCGCGACCGACGTTATCCCTGGATGTAACCAAGGACCGCACCCTCTACCGAGAGAATATCCAGGGCCAGATCGAAAACATGTACAGCCTGAAGGTGATCAACAAAACCCAGCAGCCGCGTGACTATCTGATCACCTTGGGCGAAGGCCCCTACGAGCTGCACGGCCCGTACCAGATCAGCCTGACCGCAGGCGAGATCGTCGACGTACCGGTCAGCGTGGCGCTCGTTGACGCCAATGGAGACGCGCACGACAAACTGCACTTTTTGGTCACTGACGCGAGCGACCCGGCACGCCAGGTAACGGCGCCGAGTACCTTCATTGCTCCAAGGGTTCGGTAGGATGGTGGCAGCGCGCACGAGCCCGCACACGCGGCAGACTGATATTGGCCCTTGCTGAAGCGGAAGCAGATGAAGCGCTACGAGAAATTCGCTGACGAAATAGCCGAACTGATCCGCTCCGGCGTGCTGGCGCCCGGTGAAAAGGTGCCGTCCGTGCGCCATGCCAGTCGCACCTACGGCGTTAGTCCCTCCACCGTATTCCAGGCCTACTACCTGCTGGAGGATCGCGGCTTGATCCAGGCCCGGGCGCGCTCGGGCTATTTTGTCCGCGAGCACGCCAGACGCCTGCTTCCCGAGCCCGAGATCAGCCCACGCCTGAGCGAAACCACCGATGTCGACGTTAGCGAACTGGTGTTCTCAGTGCTCGCCTCGCTGCGCGATCCGGACACCGTTCCGTTCGGTTCCGCCTTCCCCAGTCCCGATCTGTTCCCGCTGCAACGCCTGGCGCGCTCAATGGCGCACACCGTGCGCGAGATGCCGGGGCGTGAAGTGATCGCCGAGATGACTACCGGCCACCCTGACCTGCGCCGGCAGATCGCGCTGCGCTATATGGTCAGCGGAGTCATGCTTCCGTTGGACGAGCTGGTAATCACCACCGGCGCCATGGAAGCGTTGAATCTCTGTTTACAGGTGGTCACCCAGCCGGGGGACCTAGTCGCCATCGAAGCGCCCGCGTTCTATGCCACCTTGCAGGTGCTGGAGCGGCTCAAGCTCAAAGCTGTGGAAATCCCGGTGCATCCGCGTGACGGAATCGACCTGAGCACACTGGAAAGCCGGCTGAGCGGCTTGCCAATCAAGGCCTGCTGGTTCATGAGCAGCCTGCAGAATCCGCTCGGTGCGAGCATGAGCGAAGCAAACAAAGAGAACCTCTATGCGCTGCTGCAGCGCCATCAGGTCCCGCTGATCGAAGACGACGTCTACGCCGAGCTGTACTTCAACCAGGAGCCGCCGAAACCGGTCAAGAGCCACGACCGTGACGGATGGGTAATGCATTGCGGCTCTTTTTCCAAAAGCCTGGCGCCGGGTTACCGGATCGGCTGGGTGGCGGGCGGCCGCTATGCCGAACAGATCAGCCGCCTCAAGCTGATGACGACGATCTCACCCTCGGTGCCGGCCCAAGCGGCGATCGCTGACTATCTGCAACACGGCGGCTACGATCGCCATTTACGTAAATTGCGTCATGCACTGGAACGCCAACAGGGCGAAATGCTTGCCTCCGCCGCGCGTCACTTCCCGGCCAGCACCCGGGTAACGCGGCCCAGCGGCGGCTACTTCCTCTGGTTCGAATTTCCAGATGAAGTCGATTCGCTGCAATTGTTGCAGCTGGCGCTCGCGCAGGGCATCAGCCTCGCTCCAGGCCCGATCTTTTCAGCCACCCGGCGCTTTCGCAACTGTGCACGCCTGAACTACGGCCATCCCTGGGACGAGCGCAGCGAAAAAGCGATGGAGCTGCTCGGGCGCATCGTGAAATCGTTCTAGCGCCCGGTTCGATAGCCGCGCTGCGTGACGCGAGCGCCCCTGTTCCAGACCTGGGAACTACACCTCAATCGTGCCTTGCAAATACAGGACCGCATGCCCGGCGACAAAAACGCGCTCGCCTTCGACCCGGCAGTGCAGCAAACCGCTTCGGCGTGAGGCCTGCAGCGCCAGCAACTGCGTCTTGCCCAGCCGTTCGCTCCAGTAAGGCGCAAGGCCTGCATGGATGGAACCGGTGACCGGATCTTCATCCCCGCCGTTGGCCGGCCAGAAATAACGCGAGACGAAATCCTGCTGGCGACCCGGCGCCGTTGCCACGACATCCAATGGTGCCAACGTTTTGAGTAGCGACAGGTCGGGTGCCAGCTGGCGCACCTGATCCTCATCGTCGTACACGGCAAACCAGGCCTGACGGTTTCGCAGCACCGCCCGCGGCAAGGTCCGAAGACCGTTGAACAGCTCAACCGGCGGATTCTCGACGGGCTCCGGGGCACGGTTGGGAAAGCTCATCTCCAGCAAACCATCATCCAACTCGGCGACGCTGATATCTCCTACCGCAGCGGCACGAAAAGTCAGCGGAGCCGTGGCCAAGTTCTGTCCCAACAACAAGAAGGCGCTGGCCAGGGTGGCGTGCCCGCAGAAGTCGATTTCAGTCAGCGGCGAAAACCAGCGAATGAGAAACGCACCGTCAGGCTCGCGCACCAGGAAGGCCGTTTCCGATAGGTTGTTCTCCACGGCGATGGCCTGCATCTGCGCGTCGCTCAGCCAATGCTCCAACGGAACCACTGCGGCCGAGTTGCCTTTGAACAGCTGCTGGGTAAACGCATCGACCTGATAGATCGGCAGTTTCATCATTTCTCCTTCGCCCTTGCGCGAGCCCTTCATTAGGTTCGCGAAGCGGAAGAGTGTCGCCGAGCACAGGCTGATCGGCAAAGGCCATTTGCGATAAGGGGCCGATGCGGTCAGGTGCCCCTAACCGCACGACCCGCCATCGTCAGGCCTTGTTCTCAGTACTCGCTGTCAGCGTCGGCTTCAGGGGCTCGCCGACGGGCTGGCATTGCGACTGCGCACCGGGCTGCAGATACGGCTGCAGTATCGGCGCCATGCCTTTGAGCACCTGTACCGGTAGCGCAGAGGTAAAGCGGAAGCTGTCCGCCCCGCGGCCCGGCACGTAGGCTGTCAGCGTGCCAAAGTGATTGGGCCCGAGGTAGAACGCGAAGGTCGCGGTGCGATTCAGCGCCAGCGAGCTGATCAGTCGGCCGCCCGCGCCGACAGTCTGGATACGGTTGTCACCCGTCCCGGTTTTGCCGCCAACCCGCAGTGCTTCACCATCAGTCTGCATGAAGCTGCCGCGCAAGCGCCGCGCGGTGCCACCTTCGACCACGCTGGCAAGCGCTTCGCGCAAGGCCGTCGCCACCTCACTGTGCAACACCCGCACCCCGACATCCGGCTTGATGCCAAGGCGGGTCTCATACGGCGTGTCGCTGGCGAAATGCAGGTTGTCGATGCGCACACTGGGCAGCCGCACGCCATCATTGACGATGATGCCCATCAATTCGGCCAACGCCGCCGGACGGTCACCCGAGCTGCCCAGCGCCGTAGCCAGCGAAGGCACCAGATGGTCGAACGGATAGCCCAGACGCTGCCAGCGCCGGTGAATATCGGTGAACGCCTCCACCTCGAGCATGATGCGAATGCGGCTGTCACGTGCGCTCTTGTGACGGCTGCGGAACAGCCAGCCATAAACTTCCTGGCGCTCGGCGGTGCTGGCCGCGATGACCTCCGTAATCCCAGCCTCCGGATGCTTGATCAGGTAACCCAGCAGCCACAGATCCAGCGGGTGGACGCGGGCAATGTAGCCCTGGTCCGGCAGGCTGTAGGAACCCGGCGCGTAGCGTTCGTACAGCGAGTCGACCGCCTTGTCGGTGAGGGTGGCCATTGGCAGACGCGCCTTGAGAAAACGCTCGAAAGTCGCGCGGTCCGCTTCGGGCATCAGATACCGGTGCACTGCAGCCAACCTCGATGGCGTCGGGCGCATGCCATCCAACAGTGCCTCGATGCGTTCGTCCGCGCTCTTGTCGCGATACTTGCGCCAGAAACGCTGCAAAAACACCGAGCCTTCGCGATCAGCAAAACGCTGCAGGTACTCTCGCCGCTCCGGGTTGTCATCACTCCTGAGCAGCTCGGCGCCGTTAGATGTCTGGTAGGTGCTGTAGCTCACCAGATCGCGCATCAGCCGAACGAACGGAAGGTTGATCGATTCCTGCAGCGCTTCGCGCATGGTGGGCAGGCGGCCGTCGTCCTCACGGCGGAAGTTGCCGAAGCGGTGCATGCCGGCGCCTGTAAAGAAGCGCTCGGTCGGACTGGCCGAGTAGCGACGCTCCAGCGCTGCATCAAGCATGGCTGGCAGGTTGCGATCCTCATGCTGAATCAGATAAGCCAGCGCCCAGCGGGTCAGCGGATCCACCGCCTCAGCCTTGCGCAAGGTGGCGACATCGCTCTTCGCGTAACGCTCGTGCAGCTCGGCGATGACCTCAAGATAAGTCGTCAGCACCCGCAGCTTCGCGGTCGAGCCCAGCTCCAGCTTGCTGCCCTCGTTGATATCGAATGGCTGGTTGGTGTTATCGGTCTGCACCCGTACGCGAAAGCCCTGCTCGCCGCGCTCGAACAGCGTGAAGCTGTAACGCACATCGCCGGTACGCTCAGGCGACAACATGCGCTCGCCAAACAAGCCAACCTCACCTGCGAATGCTGGATCGGCCAGTCGATGCAGATAGTTGCTGATCTGTCCTTGCAACTCGCCATGCAGCGGCGTGGTAGCGGCCAGATCCAGGCGGTCGAGCTCATACAACGACACGCCCAGCAGGTTGCTCAGGCGCATTCGCGCGGCCGTGATGCCCTTGCTGGAAGGCACCTCACGAATGCCCGGTTCGAGACGCAAATTGCGGAACTCAACCTGCTGCTGCAAGGCGGCGTTGCGCAACCGCGTACCGATCACACCGCCATTGGCCAGCAAGCGGATATGGCTGTCGGTGAGCTCCGCCATGTCGGCACGCCCTGCTCCCAGGTAGTACGACGGGCGCCGTTGAGCGATCAACAGCGAGAGCACCTGTCGCAGCGCGAGCCCCTGCGTTTCATAACTGACGCCTTCATTGCGCCGAGCATCGAGGACCCGGTTAACCTCGGCGAAATCGGCGTCGTACCAGAGGCGCAGACCATCGGCGATGCCGTGCACCTCGCCGTGGCCATAGGCGGCAGAGAGCGGCACGCTGTTGAGGTAATCGCGAACGATGCGCTGCCGGGTGACCATGGTTTGCTGGCCTTCGCGGTAGGTCCGCACGCTGGCGGAAATCATCTGCCGGATCTTTTCCTCAGCGTCACCGGTGCGCCCTTCCGGCGAGTGACGGTATTTTTCGACCTGCGTAGCCAGCGTACTGCCGCCGGCGGCCTGCACCGGCAGGCCAAGTTTCTTCTCTACCTGGCTGACCGCTGCCATGGTGAACCGTGGCCAATCCACTGCAGGGTTGGCGCGCGGACGGCCGGCGTCGAGCAGCCCACGGTCCTCGATGAACAACAGGCTCATCGCTATGACCGGCGGTACGTCGTCGAAGGTCTCGTAGTATTGGTGGGGATAACTGTTGGCATACAGCGGCTCGCCGCGACAATCATCGATGGTCAGCCCCGCCTTGGATTTCTCCGGGTACGGGACAAAGAAGCCACGCTGGACGTAGCGCAGCAGCGCTGGCGAAAAGCTCACCTGTTGCTGCACTGTGAAGCCGCGTTGGGTCAGCCGTTCCAGGAACGTCGGCAAGGCCGCATAGCCCAGGCGGCGGTCGAACGGACCCGCATCGGGAAACTGGATGCTACTGCTCGCCCCCGGTTCGATCTGGTAATCGAGATTCTCGGCGTAACGGTTAAGCCAGAGCGCCTGCAACTTCGAGGTATGCATCTCATGCCAGGCGGCATAACCACCCCCGGCCAGTAATGAAACGCCCAGAAACACACCCATGCGGCGCGCCAGACGACTACCGTGCGAGCGTGTTCGACCGGGCTTATCGGCGGAAGGCGAGCGCTTGCTGCCCCCTGCCCGGGATTTATCGTTTCGCCATACTGCGCCCATCGTTTCCGGCCTGGCTTCAAGGAAATTTACAGGCTTAAGCTTAGCTGGCGACGCTGCGCTCTATGTGGGCGAGCAGACGAACGGAAAGGCTCAAAACAGCGCCCTGACAGCGAACTGAACCGGCCGCGCAACGACGCGATTCACTCCACCCAACGGGGGTAGAAACCGAGTCGCGCCTGCAACCGGGCATCCCTTCCCCGCGAGACCTCGACGGGCAGTGCCTCCGCCAGGCTTTCGGTGCTTATGGCATCGCCTCGAAAGAAGAATCGCCGGCCGTCATCACGCTTCAGAAGAAGCCCCAGGGCGCCATGACCTGCCAGTTTCACCAGCACCAACCGTTCGTCGCCAAACAGATCGAGACTTTCCTCGAACCCGTAAACAGCGCGGCGCTCGAAGCGAAGCGGCTGCCACCTGACCCCGTGGGAAAACTGTCCCGGAATGACCGCCGGCGGCGTTGCATTCTGTGCGTAGTGGATGCTCTCCGGGCTTGCGAGCACCGACAGTTCAGGGAAATCGGCCAGGCCGGAGGCGTGATTCCAGCGCGCGCAGCCCAACACTATTTGATCAACCGCCAGGCCATCTTTCTCGAGCTGGTCACGCACCGGCTGCACCTCGCTGTAGCGCTTAACGCGCCAGGGAATTGCGCCGTCTAGCTGGGCGTCGATCTGCCGGCCAAGGCCACTACCGAACAGCAGACGCTTGCCGCCGCGCTCGACCAGTACGGCAATATGATCGATCGTTTCGGGTGCCACCCAATGGCCGTCACGCCAGGCGTATTCGCCGCTGGATGTGGTCTGCCCGGTTCGGATCAGGCTGAAGCGCAACTCCGCGGCCGGCAGCGCGCCGGACAGAAGCATCAATAACACCGCCAGGCTCTTGAGAACACGCATGGCTCAGACTCCTTCATCAGGCAAAAACGGAGAACGATCACGCCCGGCAAATGCCAGCGGCAGGCGTGAGCGGCGAAGCGTGACTGGATAGTAGACAGACCTGTCTGTACACTGCAAGCGCTTGTACTGCCTTGAGGACGATTGGAGGGAACAGAACCGCTCCCGCATAATGGCCGGCCGAGGAGATCCACATGGCAACCAACAAACGCGACCTGCTGCTCTCCACCGCTGAGCGGCTGTTCTACACAGAGGGCTACCACGCCACCGGCATCGACCGGATTCTCAGCGAATCGGGCGTGGCCAAGATGACCCTGTATAAGCACTTCAAATCGAAGGACGAACTGATCCTGGCGGTACTGGAGGCGCGCCAGCTGCCGATGCTCGAGCGTTTGCGGGAAGCGCGGCAGGCGTTACCGCCGCGCAAGGCGCTGTTAAGCGTGTTTGATGGGTTGAACAACATGATCCACAGCCCGACGGCGTTCTGTGGCTGTCTGTTCATCAATGCGGCGGCCGAATATCAGGATCGAGAACACCCGATCCATCAACGCGCTGCGGGATACAAGGCGCAATTTCAGCGACATCTGTGCGAGCTGCTGGAGGCGCTCGACGCACCCCAGCCGGAGCAACTCGCTCGCCAGCTGCAGTTCCTTGTCGAAGGCGCACTGAGCATGGCGCACATCGAGGGCCCCGGCGACCAGGCGTTGCTGGCCAAGTCTTCAGCGAAACAGTTGCTGCAGGCGGCCGGCGTCTAGAGACGCCAGCTTACCGGGCTTCTGATCAGCGCTGAGGCGTTTCCTTGACCCTGAACCACGCCGCGTAGAGCGCTGGCAGGAACAGCAACGTCAGCGCGGTCGCAACGATCAGCCCGCCCATAATTGCCACCGCCATGGGACCGAAGAACACGCTGCGTGACAGTGGAATCATCGCCAGCACGGACGCCAGTGCGGTGAGCACGATGGGCCGGAAGCGCCGCACGGTGGCATCGATGATGGCGTTGAAGCGATCCTGCCCGGCGCCGATGTCCTGCTCGATCTGATCCACCAGAATCACCGAGTTGCGCATGATCATGCCCGACAGCGCGATAGTGCCGAGCATCGCCACGAAGCCGAAGGGCTTGCCGAACAGCAGCAGGAACAGCGCTACACCAATCAACCCCAGCGGCGCGGTGAGAAACACCATTGCCGAGCGTGAGAAGCTCTTGAGCTGCAGCATCAGCAGGCTGACCACGACAATCACGAACAGCGGCATCCCCGCGTTCACCGAGGCCTGACCACGACTGGAGTCCTCTACCGTTCCGCCGACTTCCAGCAAGTAGCCGCTGGGCAGCGCAGCCCGCACATCGCTCAGGGTCGGCTCGATCTGCTTCACCAGCGAGGCTGGCTGCTGGTCCCCGTAGATGTCGGCACGCACCGTAACCGTTGGCATGCGGTTGCGATGCCAGATGACCCCCTCTTCGAAGCCGTATTCCAGGGTGGCGACCTGCGACAAGGGCACGCTGCGGCCGCTGGCGGTGGGAATCGCCAAGCTCGGCAGCATCGACAAGGTTTCGCGTTCGCGCTCTGTCCCGCGGATCAGAATTTCGATCAGCTCATTGTCTTCGCGGAACTGGCTCGCCGTAGTGCCGGTAAAGGTGCGTTTGAGGAAGTTCGACAGTTCCACCGTACTGACGCCCAGCGCACGGGCACGGTCCTGATCCACGTTCAGCCAGACCACCTTGCTCGGCTCCTGCCAGTCGAGATGGACGTTCGCCACATAGGGATTCTCGCGCACCTTGGCCGCAACCTGGCGTGCGAGCTTGCGCACCACATCGATATGCTCGCCGGTGACCCGGAATTGCACCGGATAGCCCACGGGCGGACCGTTCTCAAGACGGCTGACACGACCGCGCAAGGTCGGGAAATCATCGCGCAGTCGCTCGATCAGCCAGCTACGCAAGGCTTCACGCTCCTCGATGCTTTCAGCCAGTACCACGATCTGGGCGAAGCTGGTGGCCGGCAACTGCTGATCCAGCGGCAAATAGAAGCGCGGCGACCCGCTGCCGACATAGGCCACGTAATTATCGATGCCGGCGCGGTCCTTGAGCATTTCCTCAAGGCGATGCACCTCGGCTTCGGTGGCCTTGAGCGACGCGCCTTCGGCCAGCTTCAGATCGACCATCAGCTCCAGCCGGCCGGAGGCGGGAAAGAACTGCTGCGGCACGATGCGGAACAAGCCGATCGCGCCGACGAACGCCAGCAACGTCAGGACGATAACCGTCTTGCGCCGCTGCACACACCAGTGAATCACCCGCCGCACACGCTGATAGAACGGCGTCGAATACGGGTCGTGACCCTGATCGCTGCCGCCATGCTTTTGTGCATGACGCTTGGCCAGATCGGGCAGCAGCTTCTCGCCCAACAAGGGCACGAACACTACGGCGGCGATCCAGGAGGCGATCAGGGCGATGGTCACTACCTGAAAGATCGAACGGGTGTATTCGCCCGTGCTGGACTGCGCGGTGGCGATCGGTAGAAAGCCCGCTGCAGTGATCAGCGTACCGGTGAGCATCGGAAAGGCCGTACTGGTCCAGGCATAACTCGCGGCCTTGAGCCGGTCGAAGCCCTGCTCCATTTTGATTGCCATCATTTCCACGGCGATGATCGCGTCGTCCACCATCAGGCCCAGCGCCAATACCAAGGCACCGAGGGAAATCTTGTGCAGACCGATGTCCAGGTAATGCATGGTCGCGAAGGTCATCGCCAGTACCAGCGGAATCGACAGCGCGACCACCAGCCCCGTACGCACGCCCAGTGAGAAGAAGCTCACCAGCAGCACGATGATCAGGGCCTCGATCAGCACCTGCACGAACTCGCCGACACCGGTCTTCACTGCCGCTGGCTGGTCGGACACCTTGCGCAGCTGCATGCCTGCCGGCAGCTCCTGTTGCAAGCGTGCAAACTCGGTCTGCAGCGCCTCGCCGAGCACAAGGATGTCGCCGCCGGACTTCATCGACACGGCCAGCCCGATCGCCGGCTCGCCCATGTAGCGCATGCGTGGCGCCGGCGGGTCGTTGAAGCCGCGGTAGACCTCGGCCACATCGCCGATGCGGAAGGTGCTACCGGCCACCCGGACGGGGAAGTCCCGAATCTGTTTTACCGTGTCGAAGCTGCCGGTGACGCGAAGCTGTACGCGGTCACTGGGCGTCTCCACAAAGCCTGCCGACATCACCGTGTTCTGAGCCTCAAGACCCTGTTTGACGGCCTCCAGCGGCACGCCCAGATTGGCCAGCTTGACGTTGGAAAGCTCGATCCAGATCTTTTCGTCCTGCAGCCCGATTAGCTCGACCTTGCCGACATTCTTCACTCGCTGCAGCTGTAACTGAATGCGATCGGCGTAATCCTTGAGCACGGCGTAATCAAAGCCTTCGCCGGTCAACGCATAGATGTTGCCGAACGTGGTGCCGAATTCATCATTGAAGAATGGGCCCTGCACACCGGCAGGCAAGGTGTGGCGGATGTCGCCGATCTTCTTGCGGATCTGATACCAGAGATCAGGGATCTGCTCGGAGTGCATCGAATCGCGCGCCATAAAGGTCACGTTGGATTCGCCGGGCCGTGAAAAGGACACGATGCGCTCGTATTCACCCGTTTCCATCAGCTTTTTTTCGATGCGTTCGGTGACCTGCTGCGAAACCTCCTCTGCAGTGGCGCCGGGCCACTGGGTCTGAATCACCATCGCCTTGAAGGTAAAGGGCGGGTCTTCACTTTGACCAAGCTTGCTGTACGACAGGGCACCTACCACGGCCATTAGCAGCATCAGATAGACAACGATCTGCCGGTTGCCCAGCGCCCATGCGGAGAGATTGAAGCGCATCCTGATTACTCCTGCACCGCCAGCTCGACCGGACGGTTGTCACGATCGACCGCCCTCACCGACTGGTTCTCGTGGAGCATCTGAACACCGGCGAGGACAACCCAGTCGTCGGCCTGCAGCCCCATGAGGATGGGCACAGAAGAATCACCAAAGGCCCCCGTCTGCACGGCAACGCGCTCCAGCGTGGCGTCCTCCTTGACTCGCCAGACGTAAGCCTTGCCCTGCTCGGCGGTAACCGCCGAAAGCGGCACCGCCAAGGGCACCTCGCCATTGCTGCGGATTGACACCAGCGCGCTCTGGCCAAGCTCGGCAGGCACCTTGGCGTCGTCGAAGGCAACACGCGCCGAGTAGGTGCGCGACTGCGGGTCGGCAGCTGGCGACAGTTCGCGAATGTGGCCAGCGTAGGTTTTGCCCGGCTGCGACCAGATTTCCACCGACACCGGTTGGCCGACCGAGTAGCGTTCCAGCGCCTGTTCCGGCAGGTTGATGGCCACCTCGCGTTCACCATCGGCAGCCAGGACAAAAGCCGTCTGACCAGCGCCAACCACCTGCCCCACCTCAACCCGACGCTGAGCAACTACGCCTTCGTGCGTCGCTCGCAGGATGGCGTAGCCGACCTGGTTGTTGGCCACGTCGAATTCCGCACGGGCTTGTTGCAGCCGTGCCTGCGCGGAGCGATAGGCGTTGTCGGAAGCGTCGAATTGCGAGCGACTGACCAGTTGGCGATCCATCAAGGTCTTGTAGCGCTCATGCTCGGCGCGGGCGACCCGCAAGTTGGCTTCCGCCGCTGCCACCTGAGCGCGCATCCCCTCGAGTTGCAGCCGCACATCCTGCGGATCGAGCTTGGCCAATGGTTGATCCTTGCTCACCCGCTCGCCAGCCTCGACCATCCGCTCCGTGACCTTGCCAGCAATGCGAAACGCCAGCTCGGGCTCGTAGCGCGCATGCACCTCGCCCGGATAACTTTCAAAAGCCTCACCCGCGGGCTGTGGCTGTACCACCATCACGGGTCGCGTCGAGAGCTGCTCGGGCTCGCCATTGCCGCAACCAGCCAGCAAGGCGAAACCAAAAATACCGAGGAAGGGCAAGGCATGTCGGAGCACGTCGGATCTCTCTTTGTCGCAAGGTGGGTTCTAATACTTATACTGCGCGGTATAGTAAAAATACCGAACTCATCAGTCTAGTATTAAAAGCAACCATGACCGAAAGCTCACCTGCACCCTCTGGCCCAGGCCGCCCGAAGGACCCCGCCAAGCGCGAAGCGATCCTGGCGGCCGCCCAAACCTTGTTCCTCGGCAACGGCTATGAGGGCAGCAGCATGGAAGCCATCGCTGCTGAAGCCGGCGTTTCGAAGCTCACGTTGTACAGCCATTTCAAGGACAAAGAGGCGTTGTTTGGCGCTGCGGTGAAAGTGATCTGCGAGACGCGCCTGCCACGCCGGCTGTTCATGTTGGAGGATGGGCGTGAGTTTCGTTCGGTCCTGCTGGATATTGCCCAGGCTTTTCACGAGCTGGTCATCAGCCCCGAATCCATCGGTCTGCACCGGCTGATGGTGGCAATGGCAGCGCAGAACCCGACGCTGTCGCGGATGTTCTTCGATGCAGGCCCACAGAAGCTGCTGCTTGATCTGGAGCAGCTGCTCGACCAGGCGCACCGGCGCCAGTTGCTGGATGTGCCCGAGCCGATGCGAGCCGCGGAACATTTTTGTTCGTTGATCAAAGGCGCCGCTCATTTTCGTCTGCTGATCGGCTATGCCGAGCGACTGGACGCCGAAGACGGCACGCGGCATGTAGAGGATTGCGTTGGCTTGTTCATGCGCGCTTATGCTGGCGAGACCGACACGGTCGATTGAACGGGCAGCTAAGGAATCGCACAGCGGCAATCAACCGAATCACCAAAAGCCGGCCGCATCGTGCGGCCGGCATCCTCAATTCAGTCGTGGCTCAACGCTCCGATGCGGTGGATCGACAGGTCGGCACCGTTGAATTCTTCTTCCTGGCTCAGGCGAATGCCAACAGTGGATCTGAGCACGCCGTAGACCAGAAAGCCGCCAACGAGCGCAACCAGCACACCGAGGCCTGTGCCGATCACCTGGCTGATGATGCTGATGCCGCCCAGCCCACCCAACGCGTGCTGACCAAAGATCCCACAAGCCAGCCCGCCCCAGACGCCGCAGAGGCCGTGTAATGGCCAGACACCGAGCACATCGTCGATCTTCCATTTGGCCTGGGCCGCAGTGAATGCCCAGACGAACAAGGCGCCCGCTACCACGCCCGTTGCCAAAGCACCGATGGGATGCATCAGGTCTGAGCCTGCGCAGACCGCTACCAGCCCAGCCAACGGCCCGTTGTGGAGAAAGCCCGGGTCGTTGCGGCCTACCGCCCATGCTGCCGCCGTTCCTCCAACCATGGCCATCAGCGAGTTGTTCGCCACCAGCCCGCTGATGCCCTCAAGCGTCTGGGCGCTCATCACGTTGAACCCGAACCAGCCGACGATGAGAATCCACGATCCCAGCGCAAGAAATGGAATGTTCGAGGGCGCGAAGGCCACCAAACGGCCGTCACGGTATCGACCATTACGGCGGCCAAGCAGAATTACTGCGCCGAACGCCAGCCAGCCACCCATACCGTGCACCACTACCGAACCGGCGAAATCATGGAACGGCGCACCAAACTGCGCCTCCAGCCAAGCCTGAACGCCAAAGTTGCCGTTCCACATCATGCCTTCAAAGAATGGATAGATGAACGCAACGATCAACAAGGTGGCGCAGAGCTGTGGCCCGAATTTGGCGCGCTCGGCGATGCCGCCGGAGATGATCGCGGGTATTGCAGCGGCGAATGTCAGCAGGAAGAAGAACTTGACCAATGAATAGCCGTTCTCGGCGATCAGCTGATCGGCCGGCTGCAGAAAGGTCACGCCATACGCAACCCAGTAGCCGATGAAGAAATACGCCAATGTCGAGACGGCAAAATCGGCGATGATTTTTGACAGGGCATTGACCTGATTTTTCAGGCGTACGGTCCCGACCTCGAGAAAGGCAAAACCGGCATGCATCGCCAGGACCATCACAGCGCCCATCAGGATGAACAGGGTATTGGCACCGTGGATCAGGACTTCTACCGCACTGCTTGGGTTATCCATCTACTACGTCCTATGGAAAGCGCACCAAAACAGCAATCCACACCAATCAAACGCACCAACTTGCATCACGATTGGTTGAAGGCTTGCCATCAACTGTTGCGGCGGACTTTCGAGATGGCCGTCTCTCGAAAACCGAAGCGTTATTTTTCAGACACTTACGGTTAATTCCGCCTGATTTCGCAGTCGATCGTTGCGCCATTACGGGGCTACGCTCGATCCGCACGCACCAGACAAATGCAAGCGCTATACCAACGAAACGGCAGCGCGAGCAATTTTGGCGCATCGGAGGTGGGCTACAGGCAAAGCGGACGATGATGCCTGCCAGACAGCAGGCATAGACGGACGTTATAAAGCTGAGAGCGTGCGGTATTCGTCCTGCGCCAGCTGGTCGGTCATTCCGCTGACGAAGTCCTGCAACATCCGGCAGCGGTAGTAGAACTCCCACAATGGCTGCTCTTCACTGCCTTCAGGGTGCGCTTTCAGCGACTCGTGGTAGGCCTTGATCAGTTGGCTGGGCAGGCGGCGGGCGAGCATCTGCAAGTGCGGCTCGCTGCGACAACGTCCTTCCGTCAACGCCTGGAAGGTCTCCGGTGCGACGGCCAACAGCGGCGAATAGGTGTCCAGCAGCCCCTGCAGAATCCGGTAGCCCTGCAGTTGCAAGGTTTCGACTTCTCGGTGACAGAACACCCGGTCCATCGCGACATCCTTGAAGGTCTGCACGATGGCGTTGGCAAGACTTGCGTCCTCCAGCAGTGCACGATCGAGCGTGCCGTCGTAAACCGCCTCGATATGCTCGATGAACTGCTGGGCGGCGTGCTGCACCAACGGGTGTACCAGATTCACACGCAGCCAGATGAAAAACTCGCCCACCTTGTTGATCGGCTCCTTTGCAGCACGGGCCTGGGCGTACTCGACCATGCTGCGAAAACTGCGGCCGGTGCTCGCAATCGCCTCGTCGGGCGAGCCGTGCTCGGTGAATTTGGCGATTAGCAGCTGAGATAGCTGCTCGGTGGTGAAGATGCCCTTCTCCACCGAGTCTTCAATGTCCGCAAGGCAATAGGCGATGTCATCGGCTGCCTCCATGATGTACGCGACCGGGTGCCGCGTGCCTGGCTGCAATCCCAGCGCAGCCTGCAGCTCCGCAACGAAAGGTTCCTCCGACAGGTAGAAGCCTGGCTTCTTCAACAGATAGGCACCAGCTGTACCCTTGGCCGGCTTAGGCGCGTAAGCGGCGCGCACGTATTTGAGCAGGCCCGCCGTCTGTGTGTAGGTCAGATTGAGCCGCAGCAGGCTCACCACCAGCCGGATCGCTTGTGCATTGCCTTCAAACTGCTCGAGATCGATCAGCATGCGGCTGCGCAATGCGTTGTTGCCCTGCTCGTCCGGCACCGCCGCGTCGAACAGCTTTTCCAGGTGCCGCTTAAACCACTCGCCAATGGCGAACTCGCCAAAGTGCCCGAACGGTGGATTGCCGATGTCGTGCATCAGACACGTCATTTCCACCAGGCTTTCCAGCGCGCCTTCCAGCCCATCCAGGCCGTAATGCGCTGCTCGCTCACCAAGCTGCTTGTACAAGGTGCGCACGATGAAACGGCCCGTCTGCTGGACTTCGAGGGAATGCGTCAAACGACTGCGCACCGCCGCATTGCGCTCCAGCGGAAAGACTTGAGTCTTCTGCTGCAGCCGGCGCACCGCAGCGGAGTTGATGATACGGCCGCGATCGCTTTCAAACTGATCAATGATCAGTGACAGCTCACCCTCTGAGGCTTTGAGACCCGATTCGACGCGTCCATAAGGTCGCTGGCGGGAAATCTTGTCCTTGAAGTTAACGGACCGCGGCATGATTCGAACTCGATTGACGACAGAACCGCGAGCCTAGCGCGGCTCGGAAGCTTTACCAAGCAATCGGGCGACAACGGTGTTGGTCGTTTAGAATCGCCCGCTCAGCTAAAGGAGCAGACATGAGCCGGTCGGAGTTTCATCAGCAACATGCCGAGCGGGCAACAGCCGAAGCGCGACGACTATTGGAACACCGAGAAATTTTGGGTCCGCGCTGGCTGGCCTGGGTCGCCACCGAGCTGTATCAGCTGAAGCCGCCGGAGTTTGCCGCCATGGTGCGCCGAGAGCTGGCCCGACTCAACGAAGCTTGAAAAGCCGTTGCCCTTTTTCATCCAATCAGAGCACCGTCATGCAATGGCCGGTTGAAGGCCCCTTTCTACGCGACCAACTGCTGCGGTTGCCGGGCACCGAGAAACTTTCGGGCATAGACAAGCAACGCTCCACGAATGACGTCTGGCTCGATCTCAGCGGGCTGCAAGGTGACCTTGTCGCCGATCACCGTTTCCATGGCGGGCCGGATCGCAGCCTTTGCCAGTACCCGGCCGATCACTACCGACACTGGTGCAGGCTGTACCCGCACCTGCAAGCGATCGGCCCAGCCGCGTTTGGCGAGAATCTTTCAACGTTGGGCCTGGATGAACGACAGGTCTGCATCGGGGATCGCTTTCGCTGGGGTGACGCCCTGATCGAAGTCAGTCAGCCCCGCTCACCTTGCAGCAACCTCGACCGACGACATGACGCCCGAGGCCTAGCCCGGCAACTGGCCAAAAGCGGCAGAACCGGATGGCTGTACCGAACCCTGGAACCCGGCGCTGTTCGCCCTGGCGCTGATCTGCATTTAATCGATAGGCCGTGCCCGACCGCCAGCGTCTTGCGCGTCTGGCGCGGATTCATGAATGAGGACATCAGCGATACCGAACTCGCCTGGCTGGCCGGTCTGTCGCCGCTTGCAAGCGAATACCGCACGCGCTTTCGTCAACGCCTGGACAGTCGACGCAGGCAAAAGGATCAGGGTGCGTTGTTCTGATGACGGCAAGCGGCGTCGTGCCGCTGTTCAGACGCAACGCTGACCGCGACAATGCGTTCCATCGAGCGACCCCAAAAGTAAGGTCGCCAAGCACATCAAACGCCTGCCCTGCGTGTAAACCATCCGAATCGATACCGAGGTTTACATGAGCATCACATCCGCCGACATCTGCCAGGCCGCCGACTGCCTGCAAGGTTTTGTGGGTTTCAATGGCAAAAGCGGCAAGCACATCGTCCGGTTCAGCGAAGACTCGTTCGGCATGGATGTCGCCGATACCAGCATCACACCGGCGAGCGAATTCGTCTGGCAGACCGTCGACAACGAGTTGATGACCCTCAAGCGTGAGCTGATCCAGTTGCTGCTGGACCAGAACATCAATGATCGGTTGGCCGTCACAGAGCCGTTACTGGCGTATATGCGCAGGCGGGATTTACCCGAGATCCAGGCGCAACGTGTCAGGCAATGATGTACAGCCACTAACGACCGAAAACGGAGCCAAGTCATCAGACAACCACCTCAAGTATTGGCAGATCAGGCCGATGTCATTGCACGACCCATCGTCATCGGCACTGCCAGCCTGAGGAACAACAATGAAAAATCTCAAAGTCAGCTACAAGCTGGCGCTGGGCTTCGCTGCGGTATTGCTGCTCACCATCTGCGTTGCCGCTATCGGCGTGCTCAGCATGGACGCCCTGATTTCACGAAGCGATAAAGCGCAGACCGCTGAAAACCTGCTCAACGAAGCCAATCAGATCCGCTATGCGCAGGTGCGCTTCGAAGAGCGTGGCGACCAGAAGTACGTCGCTCAGGTCACCGACTCGGTGGCTAAAATCGCCCAGCTTGTAGAGCAGAAAAAGGCCAGCTTTTCGGAGCCGCAGGACCGCGAGTATCTGCAAGCCATCGTCAACCAGGCTCGGGACTACCAGGCAGCATTTGAGAAGCTCGTCGCGCTGCATGCACTGAAAAAGCAGACGCGTGCCAACTGGGTCGATGCTGGCAACACCACCGACAAGCTGATTGCCAATCTGGAACAACGCTGGAACGGCGTCCAGGGCAATCCGGTCCTGCAC
>JAKUTK010000010.1:11114-54338 GCA_022448005.1 Pseudomonas sp. | reverse complement strand
CACCCGACCAGCGACATCGCCAACATTGCCCTGATGACCACCGAGCTTTCCAAGCAGAACCGCCTGCTGCGCTTCACCGTGCGCGGTTATCTGATGGAAGAATCCGAAGCCGCCCTGCAGACCCTGAGCCAGCAATTCGAGGCATTGAACGCGGCCATTTCGCCGCTGGAAGAAGAGCTGATCGGCCCTCAAGCCGAAAGCCTGAAAACGCTCAAGGCCAGCGCTACCGAATATGTCGATCTGGTGAAGAAGCTGCCGCCCATCGTAGCCAGCCAACAACAGGCGCGTCAGGACATGGAGGCCATTTTTGCCAAGCTCTACGACCAGGCCCGCAGCATCATCTCCAGCCAGACGGAGAAAAGCGCCAATGATGCCCAGACGAAGAAGATTCAGGTCATCGGCATTACCTTGGCGGCGGTCGTCCTGGGCGTCCTGATCGGCTGGCTGATCGTCCGTCAGATTACGCAGCCGCTCAACCAGGCAGTGCAGATCGCCGAGCGCATCGGCGCTGGCGACATGACCGGTCAGGCTCCGGAGCCGCGCCACGACGAGTTCGGCCAATTGCTTCAGGCACTGAGCAAGACGCGCGGTAACCTGCAAACGCTGATCGGACATATCGGCGGCATCACCACGCAGCTGGCCACTGCCTCGGAGGAATTATCTGCGGTGACCGAGCAGACCAGTGCTGGCGTCAGCAGCCAGCGCCAAGAAACCGATCAGGTCGCCACGGCCATGCATGAGATGACCGCGACGGTGCAAGAGGTCGCGCGCAATGCCGAAGAGGCGTCAAGCGCAGCCCAACGCGCCGATCAACAGGCCGCCAAAGGCAATACCGTAGTCCAGCGCGCCCTGTCGCAGATCGACCGGCTCTCTAGCGAAGTCACGCTTTCGGCTGAGGCCATGACCCAGCTAAACCAGGAAACCGACGGCATCAGCACCGTGCTGACCGTGATCAACGGCATCGCCGAGCAGACCAACCTGCTGGCGCTGAACGCCGCCATCGAGGCTGCGCGGGCGGGTGAAGCCGGTCGCGGTTTCGCAGTGGTGGCCGATGAGGTACGGGGGCTTGCCCAACGCACGCAGCAATCCACCGCGCAGATCGAAGCCCTGATCGCCAACCTACAAAAAGGCGCCCGCACGGCGTCCGGAATGATGGACAGTAGCAGCACCCTGGCTCGCGATACTGTCACCCTCGCTCGAGAAGTGGGCACGGAGCTGCAAGCCATTACCGAAACTGTCTCGGTTATTCAGGCGATGAACCAGCAGATCGCCACCGCCGCCGAACAGCAGAGTTCGGTGGCCGAAGAAATCAATCGCAGCGTGCTCAGCGTGCGCGACGTGGCCGACCAATCCGCCGAAGCGGCTCGGGAGACGGCCACCTCAACCGCCCGCCTCGCCCAGCTGGGCGGTGAGCTGCAGACGCTGATCGGGCGGTTCAAGATCTGATTCTCGCTCACGAGGCTGGTTAGCCACGCCGCTAGATGTCGCTATCCATTCCGGCATGGCAGGCGTAGTCTCTGACAGACTATTTCGATCTTCACGCTCACGCCGAGGTGCATTGGCCACAGAGCAGACCCACGCAAGGATGCATCACTAAGCCACCGATCAGCGAGGCGACATCATGAGCAAAGGTATGGATACAAAGAAGAATGCGAAAAAGAAACCTCTCAAGACTGCGCAGGAAAAGCGCGCGGCCAAACGGGATAAAGCCAGCGGACCCGCACCTCTATTGGGCAGTCACGCTGCCCGCTAGATCACAACGCTGGTAGAGCGCCCCGCCCGGACACCGTCGCGGGGCGTTTTGCTGTCAGGCCGCTGGACTGCCGAAAGCCGTGCGCAGTCGGCCAGCCACCCAACCCCCGCCTACGTTGATCACCAGACCCAGCATTACCAGCAACGCGCCAACCGCCTGGAGCAGGCCCAGGTGCTCTTCCAGCAGTACCGCGGCGGAGGTCAGCCCAACGACGGGTACGAGCAGCGAGAACGGCGCAACGGTATTGGCCGGATAGCGCGACAACAGACGACTCCAGAGCCCGTAGCCAAGAATGGTCGCGCCGAACGCTAAGTAGATCAGCACCAACACTGAATCCATCCCGAAGCCACGCAATGCATTCCCGATCACTTCCGGCCCCTCCAGCAGCCACGACAGCGCGAAGAACGGAATCGGTGGAATCAGGCTGCCCCACACTACCAGCCCGACCAGATTCACCTTCCCCACCTTGCGGGTAACGATATTGCCCAGTGCCCACATCGATGCCGCGCAGATGGTCAGCAGGAAACCTGCCAGCGTCATGCTACGGTCGCCTTGCATGCCGATCAGCAGCAAACCGCTAGCGGCAATCATCAGCCCGACCAGATTCGCCACGCGGAGCCGTTCGCCAAGAAATAGCACGGCGAAGAACAGCGTGAAGAACGCCTGCGACTGCAGCACCAACGAGGCCAGGCCAGCCGGCATGCCGACCTTCATCGCGGAGAAGAGAAAGGCGAACTGACCGAGCGAGATGGTCCCGCCATAAGCCAACAACCAGCGCAGCGGCATCTGTGGCCGCTTGATGAACAACACCGCCGGAAATGCCGCGAGCAGAAAACGCAGCGACCCCAGCAGCATCGGCGGGATGTCATCCAGGCCGACCTTGATCACGACGAAATTCATACCCCAGACGACAATCACAACCAGGGCCAGCATCAGGTCCTTCGGTGCCATGGCACAGTTCCCCAGACAAAAATGCATTAAAGCCGGCTGCGGCGGCCCGATACTCATACAGCAGGCAGGCATTTGGGCGTTACAGTCGACAGCCTTACGCGCCATACGTCCTGCCGCGGCCCTTGAGTTACGCACAGCCCGTGCCTGCTGCCGCAGCAACGGCTAGAATCGCGGTCGGTCGATCTCCAACAACCTCAGCCATCACGAGAGCATTTATGGGCGCACAGTGGAAAGCGAAACATAAGGAAGCGGCAGCCAACGCCAAGGGACGTACCTTCGGCAAACTGTCCAAGGAAATCATGATCGCGGCCCGCAGCGGCGCCGACCCGGACATGAATCCTCGCTTACGCCTGGTGGTAGAGCAGGCCAAGAAGGCCTCGATGCCCCGCGAGACCCTCGAGCGCGCCATCAAGAAAGGTGCGGGGCTGCTAGGTGAGAGCGTCAACTACGAGCGCACCACCTATGAAGGCTTCGCGCCGCATCAGGTTCCGGTGATCGTCGAGTGCCTGACCGACAACGTTAACCGCACTGTTGCCGAGATCCGCGTGCTGTTTCGCAAGGGCCAGCTCGGCGCCTCCGGCTCGGTCGCCTGGGATTTCGATCACTGCGGCATGATCGAAGCAGCGCCGGCTAGCGCCGATGCCGATGCTGAACTGGCCGCCATCGAAGCGGGCGCCCAGGATTTCGAAGCCGCTGAAGACGGCGCCACACTGTTCATCAGCGACGCCACCGACATGGACGTGGTCTGCCGGGCGCTGCCTGAGCATGGATTCACTGTCCAGTCGGCACAGCTCGGCTACCGTCCGAAGAATCCCGTAACGACGCTGTCCGAGGCCGAACTGGAAGAAGTCGAAGCCTTCCTCAGCGCCATCGACGCCCATGATGATGTACAGAATGTCTATGTCGGCCTGGCCGGCTAATGAAACACTGCAGCCGTTGAGCTAGAGGCACAGCGATGAGTACGAACAAACCCCACACGCCCTACGCACAGCGCGAGCAGGGTTATCGTGAGAAGGCCCTGAAGATGTACCCATGGGTCTGCGGACGTTGCGCAAGGGAGTTCTCAGGCAAGCGCCTGAGTGAACTGACGGTTCATCACAAGGACCACAACCACGACAACAACCCTGAAGACGGCTCGAACTGGGAGTTGCTCTGCCTGTACTGTCACGACAACGAGCATTCGCGCTATACGGACAATCAGTACTACGCCGAGTCGAAACCAGGCGGTGACCTAGGTCCGAAGGAAACCTTCAAGGCCTTCGCCAACCTGGGCGATCTCCTCAAGAAAAAACCGGACTGAGTCCAGCCCGGTATGGCGGCGCCGGTTACTTCACCAGCAGGACCGGCACCGATACTTCATGCACGACCCGATTGGCGACCGAGCCCATCAGCATGCCGGTAAAGCTACCCAGACCGCGGGTTCCCATTACCACCGTGTCACAGCCGAAGCGCTGCACCGCATCATTCACCTGCTCAGCCACGTTGCCTAGAATTGCGTGAGTCTGGTGTGGAATCCCGGCCGTCTGCAGCGCTGTAGCGGCATCTGCAAGGGTACGGTTCGATTTGTCGATAAAGCTCTGGTTAAGCTCATCAACCGTACCCGCGGTAACAAATTCGCCGTAGAGCACTGGCTCCTGCTGTACGTTCAGCACATGTACTTGCGGCGGCTTAGGCACATCGGCGGCAAAATCAATGATGTATTGCAATGCCCGCTTTGCATTGTCCGAACCGTCATAAGCGAGAAGAATGTTGCGCATAGCGAGTCTCCAACCAGATTTGACGACAGCATAGACCATCATCCAGGTGCGCTTGATTACCAAAATCGCATCCGTTGCTCTGGATCAATCTCCACGGCCCGCTGCCGTTTCGAGCGCTTATCATGAGTACAACATCTGACGTTCAGTTTGGTACAGGCGATGCTTCATTCCGGGCAGCGGGTGGCGAGACTGGCCTAGCCCGCCTGGTCGAAGACTTCTACTCGATCATGGACGAACTCGAAGGCGCGCTCTGCGTGCGCCGTCTGTATCCACGCGATCTGGTCGAGTCGCGCCAGCGGCTAGCTGCGTTTCTTTGCGGCTGGCTGGGCGGCCCACGTCGCTACGCGGAAGACTACGGCCGCATCAGTATTCCGCAGTTCCACACTCGCTGGACAGTGGGCGAAGCCGAGCGCGATGCCTGGCTTAAATGCATGGAGCTGGCGATTGCCCGGCAGGGATATACCGATGCGTTTGCTGAGTACTTGTTGATTCAGCTGCGAGTCCCTGCAGAACGGATTCTTCAGGCCGGCCAGCAGGCATGCCCCAGACAGTCCACTACAACTGTGATCTAGCTCGGTCAGCTACGAGGCCGAGTCTCTGCACCTCGCCGCGTCAATCCGATGTAGCCGGTACTTACTAGGTAACGCTAAGCACGCACCCAACGTGAGCAGAGAGGGTCCGCTGCCTTGGGGAACGAGCAAAGAGATTGGTAATGCAGAAGGGTTTCCAGGGAAAGCGGCATCGAGATGTCTAGTTCCCGGCGGCATTTTGGAATACCCACGAAAGATGCAGGTCACCTGGTCAGGGAAGTATTGCTGGCCGCGTTCAAGCGGACCGGCAAAACTCTTATTCGTCTAGCAATCGAGTCTCTTTATCAATGAAGCAAGCCTGCACGGATTAATCTTCTTTAGCTCGACATAAAGAGCAAGTGCGATGCGGTTAAACATCGCACTCGTTAGCCTCAGTAGTTGTAGCCGATACCGACGCTGTAAAAGAACGCACCGTCATCGTAACGATCCCGCGCATCACTTCCACTTTTGAAGAGGAATTGATACTCGGCCATAGCAGTGATGAACGTCTTGTCCTGCACCCAGTATTTGATACCGACTTCTGGACCGCCCATGAAGGTCTCGTCAACCTCCTCGCCATAGATCCCACCGACACTCACGCCGACGAAGGGACGGGTGTTGCCGCTACCGAAGTGATAGTCGTAGAACACACGGGTGGAACCGTCGAACTGCACGCTTTCCCCTTCTGAATCCCGAGCATTCACGGTTTGCCGAACGCCCCACATGGAGGACTCGTCCAGGTATGTACCCCAACTACCCTGTAGGGAGAACACTGTATCGTCGAAGTCCTTATCGCTGCTGCCCGCACCACCCAAGGTTACTTCGCGATCACCTGCCACTGGAGCGGCAACTGCAATAGCGGGAAGCATGGCGGCGACCAGGAGGGTAGTTTTGAAAAGTCTGTTCATGACAACACCTCTTGTTGTTGCTAACTATGGCGGAATACGCAACTTATTTGATGCGCACTGTTAATGACAGGAACGCGCCGAGACTGTTCATTTTATTTTAGGTATACATCGTAAATCGTTGTATTCAGTGTCTTTTTTACTTAACGAACCAGCCAGATAAACACTATTTTTAAGTATTAAACAAACGAAACGGCAAACTAGCGAAACGGCGTTACGGCCAATACGGCAGCCATAGCAAAGAGCTCCAATCACATGTTTGTTGTTGCCTCCAATAGCACAGCTTTGGTGAAGCGCTTTGCCAGTTGCGTTAGATAGCAGCGGGACGGGTCAGACGGGTCTGGATCGGACGACTTCACTTGGCATAGTCGGTCGTGCCTGCCCTGCTTCCTTCGCACAGGCAGGCAGAGAACAATAAGCTGTCCACTTGATCGCCGCTTTAAAGCCGACCCGCCGGTTAGCCTAGAACCCCGCGCCCAAGACGATGGTATTGGTGGCCAGCTCCGCTGGCCCGCCGAGGAGACAAACATCGGTTAATATCCGCCAGCACGGATGGAGAACTGTTAATGGAAGCCGTTCAGCTGCGTCAGCTGCCCGGTGAATGCCGAGCCTTACTCAACAAGTTTTACCGAGCCCATCGCAGCCATATGCGAGCGCCAGCTGGCGCCTGCTATTGGGTCGCCGAACACTCAGACATTCTTGCCGGCCTATGCCTTTCAGACATAGTCCACGGGCAATGGCTTACCGGCTTGCTGGTCACTCCGAACCACCGCAGCCAGGGGCTGGGAAGGCGTCTGGTTGCGCAGGCACTGGCTGGCTGCGAAGGGCATGTGTGGCTGTTTTGCGAACCGAGGACGGTACCTTTCTATGAACCACTGGGCTTCGCTGAGGCCATTGTATTGCCAGAGGCGCTCGCCTCCCGCTTGCAGCGGTACAACCGACACAAAAACCTCGTGGCGTTATGTCACGAAAACGAGAGCACCCGATGACTTTCACCACTCTCAGAATCGCCACGGCCTGCCTGCTTGACGAAGCGGGACGCGTCCTGACTGTCCGCAAGCGCGGCACCCAGGCGTTCATGTTGCCTGGCGGAAAAATCGAAGCAGGCGAAACGCCTCAGCAAGCAGTTGAGAGGGAGTTGCTCGAAGAACTGGGTCTGCGGATAGACCCGTCGTTGCTAGACTCACTCGGCCATTTCCAGTCAAGGGCAGCCAACGAGCCGGATCATTGGGTGGAAGCTGACGTCTACTTCACCCACCTGGAAAGCGCGGTAAAGGCACAGGCGGAAATAGACGCGCTGAAATGGCTGGATCTAAATGCAGAGCGCCAGGAGCACCTAGCGCCATTACTGCGAGAGCAGGTACTTCCCGCCTTGCGCCATAGGCTGCTTACAAACTAACGGAAGGGCGCCGGTCAGCCATTACGGAGATATTGGGTCACTCGCAGGGAAAGTCTCTTCGAGGGCCTCATCCAGCTGGTCGTCATCAGCCTCATCGGGATTACGTTTAACCGGATCTTCTTCATCCCGCCCAGGCTGGGCCGGTTGATTACGTTCGTTGCCGTTCATGGTTTGCTCCTCTGAATAGGTTATAGCTGTTAGGCCGTCTACCCATGCAGTGGTTCGCGCACCGCCCCAACAAAAATGCCAGGCAAAAAAAAGGGGCGGGGGTTAACCCCCGCCCGCCTCCTTCCCTACTTCCTTTTTTTTCCTACTCATCGTCCTGATGAAACCGCCTCCAGCGGTTGATCCTGCTCGACATCCATGCCGGCTGTGCTTGTCCCTGAACACAGTTGCAATACTAGAGCTTTGAGCGACAACGACAACTGTGAAAAATGCATGGTGGCAACAAGGCCACTATTCATAAAAAATTTATTTTCTAATAAAAACATAGGGTTATCAGTATGCTTTTCTTACTATAGCGATCCACTCGGCTGACTCTACAGGCTTGGCTTACAAAGCTTGTAAGCAAATGCCTACATAACGGATCGCCTCTGGGGAAAATCGTACCGATGGAGTTAATGCTGCCCTCTTCCATAACGGCCAGACAAGCTACCGCTCCAGGCTATGCCGGGGACAGTGGCGTGCTCCTTACCAGCAGGGGTAGGGGCAGGAGGGCAAAAAGGTCGAGCGCAAAAGGGACGCACAGGGCAGGCCGTTGCGCTCAAGGATCTCACGCAAACGCTTGAGTGCTTCGACCTGGATCTGACGAACCCGCTCTCGAGTTAAGCCAATTTCCTGACCAACCTCTTCCAGGGTGCAGCTTTCATGGCCCCGCAGACCGAAGCGTCGAATAACCACTTCCCGCTGTTTCTCAGTCAAGTCGGATAGCCATTGATCGATGCTCTCGGACAGATCGTCGTCAAGCAAAAGCTCGCACGGGTCGCTTGGTCGGTCATCGGTCAGGGTATCAAGCAAGGTCTTGTCAGTATCCGGCCCTAGCGAGACGTCGACAGAGGTCACCCGCTCGTTCAGCCCCAGCATTCGCTTGACCTCAGCAACCGGCTTTTCAAGCAGGTTGGCGATTTCCTCGGGGCTAGGCTCGTGATCGAGCTTCTGCGTCAGCTCGCGCGCTGCCCGCAGGTACACGTTCAGCTCCTTGACCACATGAATCGGCAAACGAATGGTCCGTGTCTGATTCATGATCGCTCGCTCGATCGTCTGCCTGATCCACCAGGTGGCGTAGGTCGAGAAGCGGAAACCACGCTCTGGATCGAACTTCTCGACTGCGCGAATCAGGCCGAGATTGCCTTCCTCCACCAAGTCCAGCAAAGACAGACCGCGATTGACGTAGCGCCGCGCGATCTTCACGACCAGCCGCAGATTACTCTCGATCATGCGCTTGCGGCCTGCCGGATCGCCCTTCTGGGCAAGACGCGCGAAGTGCTTTTCCTGTTCGGGCGTCAGCAGGGGGGAAAAACCGATTTCGTTGAGGTAAAGCTGGGTGGCGTCGAGCGCGCGAGTGTAATCGATGAATTTGTGTTGCTTGACCGTTGCGGTCTTGGACTTGGTGCCACCTGAACCGACTCGGGAGATCTCGGCATCCGGATCTACATTCAGAGACGGTTCCATGAGTAGAACAGCATCGTCTACGTCAAACTCCGGCACTTCTTTTTTGAGAGCCATTATTGTTTTCCTGTTCTGAGTTCGACAACAGGCTTGGGCGGCACGCGTTCCCTGGCATCGCTCAAGCCCCTCCTAGGGCCGGAACAGGTTGAATCAAATCATCGCTTTGGCAGGTATTGCAGCGGATCTACAGGCTTGCCTTGGCGGCGAATCTCAAAGTGCAGTTTCACCCGGTCGGTTCCAGTCGATCCCATCTCGGCAATGGTCTGCCCAGCTTTGACTTGTTGACCCTCCTGAACCAGCAGCCTGCGGTTGTGGCCGTAGGCACTTACATAGGTATCGCTGTGCTTGATGATCACAAGTTCGCCGTAACCCCGTAAACCACTGCCGGCGTACACAACAGCCCCATCAGAAGCAGCTAAAACAGGCTGTCCTAATTCCCCGGCGATATCAATTCCTTTATTCAAACTTCCGTTTGAGGAAAATCGACCTATCACAGCCCCCCCTGCAGGCCAGGCCCAACCGCTTGCAGACCGGGTCACTGCCTTGATCGGAGTACTCGGCGCGGCAGGTCTGGCCGCCGGTGCGCTCGGACGCGTCAAAGGTGGTGGCGTTGGCACCGGGTTGGTGACAATGGTTGGCGTGCGGAAGACAGGAGGCGGGGTTTTGGTTTCCGGACGAGCGGCAACGGCACGGGGCACCTGGCCACTGAAGCGAATCGTCTGACCCGGATAGATGACATGCGGCGGACGGATATTGTTCACCCGTGCCAGGTCGCGCCAATCCCAGCCAAAGCGGAAAGCAATCGACCAAAGTGAGTCGCCGCGCTGAACCGTGTAATGGCCGCTGGTGACACGGTCCCGGTTATTGCGATCAACAACGCTCACGCCGCCTGAAGGCGAGCTGGCGCACCCGGCCAATAACGAACCCGCCAACAAGGCGACAAGCGCGCAACGGAATGAGGAACTGCGTATCCACCGCGTGCTGGCTGTGAGCTTCAATACCCGCTCCCTAAGATCGACAAAGTCGGTTCAGACGCTTTGCGCGACTGGCTGGTGACGTCCGGCAAACCACTCCAACCCAAGCACCAGGGCGATACCGGCTACCGCGAGCAAGATCGCCAGCAAAAGCTGCGGATCCTGCCCGGTCAGATCGCCATAGGCGCTCGGAAGAAGGTTCTGCTCCAGCAGCGGCACTTGTTCACCGTGCGAGTTGGTGCGCCAGGTAAGCGTTTCTTTCCATGGCCAGACCTTGTTCAGTGAACCAAGCATCAGTCCCGTAAGAAATGCCAGAGTGAGATCGCGCCAGCGGCGCAGGACCCAGCTGAGGACACGTGCAAAGCTCAACAAGCCGACCAGGCAACCGGCGGCAAAGGTCAACATGACCCCTAAATCCAAGGCTTTGACTGCACCTAGAACCACAGGATAAAGGCCTAGCAACACCAGAATGAAGCTGCCGGATATACCCGGCAGGATCATGGCGCAGATGGCGATGGCGCCAGCAAAAAACAGGCTGACGCTGCTGGCACTCCACTGCATGGGTGCGGCAACTGTAATCCAGTAGGCAAAACCGACGCCAAGACACAAGCTGATCAACCGCGACAGGTTGCGACGCTGGATTTCCTTGCTGACTAAATGCACGGAAACCAAGATCAGACCAAAGAAAAAAGACCACACCGGAATCGGGTGTTGCTCGAGCAAATAGGTAATCAGTTTCGCCAGGCTGAGCACGCTGGTCAGAATGCCGGCGAACAGCACCAGTAGAAAGCTGGCGTTGGCGGTGCGCCATGCTTCGGCGATGCGTCCCTTCAACAGCGCCGGAATGGCATTCGGCACCGCGCCGATGGAGCGCAGCAATTCATCGTAGATTCCGGTTATGAATGCCACGGTTCCACCGGAGACGCCAGGCACCACATCAGCCGCACCCATCGCCATACCTTTGGCGTACAACAGCAACGCGTTTTTCATGCTTCCATCCGCTGTGATCAAACTACAGGTCCATTGAGCAGCGGCACGAAGCGCACGGTATCCAGCAGATGGCGGGAAAAACCGTCTTCCTCTCGAATGATCAGCATCAATTGCTGGACTTCGCCAACCCCGACCGGGATAACCAGCCGCCCGCCGGGGGCCAGTTGATCGAGCAGAGCCTGGGGCACGTCGGCTGCCGCCGCGGTAACGATGATGCCGTTGTAAGGAGCCAGCGCAGGCCAGCCCTCCCAACCATCACCCCAGCGAAAGACCACGTTGCGCAACTTGAGTTCGACCAGGCGCTCTTTGGCGCGGTCCTGCAGCGCCTGGATTCGCTCTACCGAGAACACCCGCTCGACCAGCTGTGCCAGCACAGCTGTTTGATAGCCGGAACCGGTGCCAATCTCCAAGACCTTGTCAAGCGGGCCGTCAGCGAGCAGCAGCTCGCTCATACGCGCCACCATGAAGGGCTGCGAGATGGTCTGGTTATGGCCGATAGGCAGGGCGGTGTCTTCGTAGGCGCGGTGAGCCAGTGCTTCATCAACGAACAGATGGCGCGGCGTGCGCCGAATCACCTCAAGCACGCGAGGGTCTGACAACCCTTCCTCGTAGAGCCGCTGAATCAGTCGGTCACGGGTGCGTTGCGAGGTCATCCCGGTGCCGTGGCGCAGCAGGTCATCGGATCCGCGGTTCACAACACGCCCTCCAGCCAACTGTTGAGGCCATCAAAGGCCTCATGAAAGGTTCGATCCAACTGCAATGGCGTAATCGAAACGTAGCCCTGCATTACCGCATGAAAATCGGTGCCTGGCCCGCCGTCTTCAACGTCCCCAGCCACCGAAATCCAGTAACCATCCTTGCCACGCGGATTAGCCTGCTTCACAGGCGGCTTGGCCCTGCTTCGATGGCCCAGGCGCGTCAGCTGGATGCCGCGCAGGTGATCCAGCGGCAGGTTTGGAACATTGACACTCAACACCGTACGCGGCGGAAGCTCAAGCGAGGCCTGATGCTCGACCAGCTTGCGCGCAACGTAGGCGGCTGTAGGCAAGTTATCGGTCAGCCGCGACACCAGGGAAAAAGCGAACGCGGGCTTGCCAGTGAATCGGCCTTCGATGGCTGCGGCGACAGTACCGGAATACAGCACGTCGTCGCCAAGATTGGCGCCCAGATTAATACCGGAAACCACCATGTCGGGCACGTCCTCCAGCAGGCCGTTGATGCCCAGATGAACGCAATCCGTAGGCGTACCGTTCACGCCGATAAAACCATTGGGCATGGTTGTGGTATGAAGCGGGCGATCCAGGGTCAGCGCACTGCTGGCGCCGCTCATGTCCTGGATTGGGGCCACCACCCTGCACTCGGCATAATCCGCCAGCGCGTCATAAAGCGCGGCGAGCCCAGGTGCATACACCCCGTCGTCGTTGGCGATCAGAATACGCATCAGATGTCCGTCTGCCCTGCCAAGCTGACCAGTTCGCGCACCACAGCAGTGGCAAAGCATCCTGTCGGCAGGACGAATTCAAGTTGCAGAATGTCAGGCTCGGGATAATGCCACGACAAGCCGTCCATGGGGAGGCGAAGAATGCGCCGTTCATGCTTCATTCCGGCTTCTGCGAGCCACTTGGCGATTGACGGCTCCGTTGCGGCAACCTGCATCTCCAGTGCTTGAACATCGCCCGAGGCGGGCGATTCACCGGCGCCCCAGAGCGGACCGGTCGGATGCAGATCCAGCACGGCCAGCCGTGGATCGCTGCATTCAGCCTCGCCGGCAGGAAAGAAGCTGCGGCTGTCGGTGAAGGCCAGCAGATCACCGACTCGCGCCTGCTTCCAACTACCCGCCGCAACGCGCTCAGCTAACACTCGATTGAACAGATAACTACGCCCCGCCGATAGCAGACGTGAGCGGAGATTGCGCTGTACCGGCAGCTCTTGCCTATCCGCATACTCGCGGGCGCCGTGGACATTTCCACCCTCATGACCGAAGCGCTGCAGGCCAAAATAGTTGGGTACACCTTCCCTCTTGATTCGCTCGAGACGCGCATCGAGTCCGGCGTGATCAGCCTTCAGCTGCGTCAAGCGAAGGGTGAAGCCATTGGCCGAATGGGCACCGCGCTGCAGTTTTCGCTGATGACGGCCGCTCTGGAGAATCTTCAGGGTCTCGTCTTCCGCCCTGGCCAATGCAGGATCAGCTTTACCCGGCAGATGCAGACTGAACCACTGGCGGGTCAGCGCCTGACGATCTTTCAAGCCGGCATAGCTGATGTTGCGCAGCGGAACGCCAGCAGCCCGCGCCAATCGTCGCGCAGCCTCCTCGGTGTTAAGGTTGCGCTTTTCCACCCAGAGCCACAGATGCTCACCGGCACCAGACAAGGGGATGTCGAGGACCTCGTCGACCTGGAAGTCCTCCGCTACAGCCTTGAGCATGGCGGAGCCACAGGCCCCTCCGTGCGCCATTGGGCCGAGCAACTGATCCTCGGTCATGCGCCGACCAGCAGCGCGACGGCATGCACGGCAATGCCTTCTTCACGTCCGGTAAAACCAAGCTTCTCGGTAGTGGTGGCCTTGACGTTGACCTGATCCAGGCCGACTTGCAGGTCTTCGGCGATCAGGGTTCGCATGGCCTCGATATGTGGAGCCATCTTGGGTGCCTGGGCAACGATGGTGGCGTCAATGTTGCCAACCTTCCAGCCCTTGCTTTGCACCTGTTTGAGCACATGACGCAGCAGGACGCGGCTATCGGCCCCCTTGAAGGCCGGATCGGTGTCCGGGAAGTGCTTACCGATATCACCAAGCGCCGCCGCGCCAAGCAATGCATCGCTCAGGGCGTGCAGCAATACGTCACCGTCCGAATGCGCGAGCAGGCCGAACCTGTGAGCAATTCGTACCCCACCAAGGGTGACGAAATCACCTTCACCAAAACGATGCACGTCGTAGCCGTGGCCGATTCGCATAGTCATATGCCCTCGAAAAGATCAGCCCGCGATTCTACAGGACAGCAGCAACCATTGAAGCCGCAGCGGTAGGAACCCTGCAGATCAATATCAACGATAACCACCATTAACCGAATCGATCTCATATCGTTTTTTACCGATATATAGTTCGCCCCATCGCGATATACGAACCGGACGACACCATGCCCGAAGAACTGGACGACATGCTCAAGGCAATTGCCCACCCTTTGCGACGGGAGATTCTGGCCTGGCTGAAAGAGCCGCAACGCTATTTTTCCGAGCAGCACCATTCGCTGGAGAACGGTGTGTGTGCCGGGCAGATCGACCAGCGGGCCGGGCTTTCGCAGTCCACGGTTTCGGCCCATCTGGGAACACTGCAGCGAGCGGGACTGATCACCAACCGAAAGGTCGGTCAGTGGCATTTTTTCAAACGCAATGAACCCGCTATCGAAGCCCTCGTAATCCGTCTTGGCCGTGAACTCTGAGCTTCGCAGCCCTCTTTTTGTAAGGAGCAGCATCGCTATGCCCACACTTTTCGACCCGATCAAGATTGGCGAACTGGAACTGGCCAACCGCATCATCATGGCCCCGCTGACCCGTTGCCGCGCTGAGCCTGGCCGCGTGCCGGGTGACCTGATCGCCGAGTACTACACCCAGCGGGCCGACGCTGGCCTGATCATCAGCGAAGCCACCTCGGTCACACCGATGGGCGTCGGCTACCCGGACACCCCCGGTATCTGGTCGGCCGAGCAGGTACAGGGCTGGAGAAAAGTAACCGACGCGGTCCACGCCAAGGGCGGCAAGATCGTACTGCAACTCTGGCATGTCGGCCGGATTTCCGACCCGATATACCTCGACGGCCAGCTCCCAGTCGCCCCTAGCGCCATCAAGCCTGAGGGTCATGTCAGCCTGGTGCGACCGATGAAGGGTTTTGAAACCCCACGCGCCCTGGAGACTGAAGAAATCGCCGGCATCGTCGAGGCTTACCGCAAGGGGGCAGAAAATGCCCGGGAAGCAGGTTTCGACGGCGTGGAAATTCACGGCGCCAACGGTTACCTACTCGACCAGTTCCTTCAGGACAGCACCAACCAGCGCACCGATCAATACGGCGGATCACTGGAAAACCGTGCACGTCTCCTGCTGGAAGTCACGGACGCTGCGGTTGGGGTCTGGGGCGCTGGCCGCTTGGGTGTGCATCTTGCTCCACGAGCCGACGCTCACGACATGGGCGACTCCAATCGTGCAGAAACCTTCGGCTACGTGGCCCGCGAACTGGGCAAGCGCGGCATCGCCTTTATCTGCACCCGTGAGAAAGCCGGCGAGGACAGCCTCGGACCGAAATTGAAAGAAATCTTCGGCGGCGTCTACATCGCCAACGAGCGCTTTACCAAAGAACAGGCCAACGCTTGGCTTGAAGAAGGCAAGGCCGACGCGGTTGCATTCGGCATTCCCTACATCGCCAACCCCGACCTGGTCGAGCGCCTACGCCAGGACGCCCCGCTCAACGAGCCTCGGCCTGAGTTGTTCTATGCGAAAGGTGCCGAAGGTTACACCGATTATCCATCGCTCTAGCTCCTTGCGATGGAAGGCCCGACCGGGTAACCGGTCGGGCCTTTTTTGTGCTTGCCGCTTGTGACGCGCAACGCCTGCGTCGATGTACCTGGAGCATCTGCGCTGTCGGCAACCTTAAGCTGCAGCGATCTATCCCCCGTGAAAGCCATCAGTGATAAGCGCACCGCCCCGAGAAAAGGTTCTTCTACCTCAAAACAGCCAGCTCTGCGGCAAACGCAGCCCAACTCAAGCCTTCAGCGCCTGCGCATGATGACGCAGATGATCGTCGATAAAGCTGCTGATGAAGTAGTAGCTGTGATCGTAGCCAGGCTGGATACGCATCGTCAGCGGATGATCCGCCGCTCTTGCGGCTGATACCAACGCCTCAGGCTTCAACTGGTTGACCATGAAGTCATCACGATCACCCTGGTCGACCAGTATCGGCAACTTCTCTTGCGCCTTGGCGATCAAGGCGCAGGCATCCCATTCACGCCAGCGAGAGCGATCCTCTCCGAGGTAATTGGAAAAGGCCTTTTCACCCCACGGGCAGTCAGCCGGATTGGTGATCGGCGCGAACGCTGACAGCGACTGGTAGCGGCCAGGATTCTTCAAAGCGCACACCAACGCACCGTGACCGCCCATGGAATGTCCGCTGATGCCGCGCTTGTCCGATACGGGGAAGTTTGCCTCGATAAGAGCCGGCAGTTCGTCGACCACATAGTCGTGCATGCGGTAATGCTGAGCCCATGGGTCCTGGGTCGCATTAAGGTAGAAACCCGCCCCTAGACCGAAATCATAAGCGGCGTCCGGATCGTCTGGAACATCAGGCCCGCGCGGGCTGGTATCTGGCGCGACGATGATCAGCCCCAGCTCTGCAGCGAGCCGATGCGCACCCGCTTTCTGCATGAAATTTTCATCGGTACAGGTCAGGCCGGACAGCCAGTACAGCACGGGCAGCTTTTCGCCCTGCTCCGCCTGAGGCGGCAGGTATACGGCAAACACCATGTCGCAGTTCAAGCTGGCAGAGCGGTGGCGATAGCGCTTGTGCCAACCACCGAAGCTCTTCTGGCAGGAAATGTTCTCGAGGCTCATGGGCCCTCCTGAAGCGGGCCGGCGGTGTTCGCCTGGCAAGGCAAAGCACCACGGCCCGACATGCGAAATCAATAGTGGATGACGGTCCGAATGCTCTTGCCTTCATGCATCAGGTCAAACGCATGGTTGATCTCTTCCAGCCCCATGTTGTGGGTGATGAAGGTATCCAGCGGGATCTCACCGGTCTGAGCCTTCTCCACATAGCCCGGAAGCTCTGTACGCCCTTTGACGCCGCCGAAGGCGCTGCCACGCCAGACGCGGCCCGTCACCAGCTGGAACGGACGAGTGCTGATCTCCTGACCGGCGCCGGCCACACCGATGATCACCGATTCGCCCCAACCCTTGTGGGCACATTCCAGCGCTGCGCGCATCAGCTGGACGTTGCCGACACACTCGAATGAATAGTCAACGCCACCATCGGTCATCTCGACGATGACTTCCTGGATCGGCTTGTCGTAATCCTTCGGATTGACGAAGTCGGTCGCGCCCAGCTCTTCGGCGATGGCGAACTTGGACGGATTGATGTCGATCGCGACGATTCGGCTGGCCTTGGCCATCTTTGCGCCGATGATCGCTGCCAGGCCGATGCCGCCCAGGCCGAAGACCGCTACAGTCGCGCCCTCTTCAACCTTGGCGGTGTTGAGTACCGCACCGATCCCGGTGGTGACGCCGCAACCCAGCAGGCAAACTTTGTCCAGTGGCGCTTCCTTGGGAATCTTCGCCACCGAAACCTCAGGTAACACGGTGTATTCGGAAAACGTCGAAGTACCCATGTAGTGGTAAATCGGTTGGCCGTTGTAGGAAAACCGCGTGGTGCCGTCCGGCATCAGGCCCTTGCCCTGAGTGGCGCGCACCGAGCTGCAGAGGTTGGTCTTGCCGGATTTGCAGAATTTGCACTGGCGGCATTCGGCGGTGTACAGCGGGATCACGTGATCGCCCACCGCCACTGAGGTAACGCCTTCGCCGACGGCTTCGACGATGCCGCCGCCTTCGTGACCGAGGATGCATGGAAAGACACCTTCCGAATCTTCGCCGGAGAGCGTGTATGCGTCGGTGTGGCAGACGCCAGTTGCAACGATGCGCACCAGCACCTCGCCAGCCTTGGGCGGCTCGACGTCCACTTCGACAATTTGCAGAGGCTGATTGGGGGCAAACGCGACTGCGGCACGGGACTTGATGGTCATGGCTGGCGGTACTCGTGGATGAATAGTGAAGCGCAGTGTAGTTTTATCAAGGAACAGGGTTAATAAGCTGATCGTGGAAACATTATTGCCAGCCAGGGATAATCCAGCCCTTTACCAAAAGGATCGCTTATGAACCGGTGGGAAGGCTTGGACGAATTCGTGGCAGTCGCTGAAGCGGGCAGCTTCATGCGCGCCGCCGAACATCTGCGCGTATCGTCATCCCATGTAAGCCGGCAAGTGGCGCGGCTGGAGGAACGCCTGCAGGCCCGCTTGCTCTATCGCACCACCCGCCGCGTATCGCTGACCGAAGCCGGCCATACCTTTCTCTCTCGCTGCCAACGTTTGATCGAAGAGCGCGACGAAGCCTTTCACGCCATCAGCGACCTGCATGCCGCCCCCACAGGGTTGCTGCGCATGACCGCTGCAGTCGCGTACGGCGAACGCTTCATCGTGCCGCTGGTAAACGAATTCATGGCGCAGCACCCTCAATTGCGGGTCGACATTGAATTGTCAAACCGCACGCTCGATCTGGTGCAGGAAGGTTACGATCTGGCCATACGCCTGGGCCGACTCAGCGAATCGCGGCTGGTCGCTACGCGCATCGCACCACGGGCGATGTATCTGTGCGCGGCACCGAGCTACCTCGAACGCTACGGCCGGCCTCACACGCTTTCCGAGCTGGCGCGGCACAATTGCCTGATAGGCACCGTTGATACCTGGACGTTGCAGATCGAAGGCCGCGAGCAACCTTTCAAGCCCTCGGGCAACTGGCGTTGCAACAGTGGTCAGGCAGTGCTGGATGCTGCGCTTCGAGGCTTTGGCCTGTGCCAGCTACCGGACTATTACGTCCAGGAACCGCTGCGCCGCGGTGAACTGGTGTCCTTGCTCGAAACCTATCAGCCGCCGAATACAGCCGTATGGGCCGTCTATCCGCAGCGGCGCTATCCCTTGCCAAAGGTCCGGCTATTGATCCAGGCATTGAAGCAGGGCCTGGCAAGCCGCCCTGAATACCGCAACGAACGCAATTGAGTTGCGACTGCGCCGCGCGTCCGACTGCCAGCGTCAGGCGGAACCCGAATTAACCCACCACGTCGAAATCCTGAAGCCGGTGCCTCCGGCCCTCTGCTTGAGCGAGCCGGCCAATCAATCAGGAGGACATCATGCAGATTCTGGTGAACAGCAATCATAGCGTCGACGTGACCAGCAACCTTGAGGAGCACGTGAAAGCGACGGTCGAGAGCGAACTGGAGCGCTTCGACGATCAGCTGACCCGAGTCGAAGTTCATCTCAACGACGAGAACAGCGGTAAAAGCGGCCCGCAAGATAAGCGCTGCCAGATGGAAGCGAGGGTCAAGGGACACGAGCCCATTTCGACCAGCCACAAAGCGGACTCGCTGAATCTTGCCATCGACGGTTGCGCCGAAAAGCTAAGCCATGCCCTTGCCCACGCGCTAGACAAGAAACTCAACCATCACTGAATGCCGCCTGATGCGACCCGCCGAAGCGGGTCGGTGAAGCCCCATGAGGAACCGAACCATCTGACAACGAGTGAGGCCGTACATGAACAGATTGCTCGATCGCGAAACCATGTCCCAACTGCTGGCAAAACGCGAAGCACCCTGCCTTTCGCTATATCAGCCAACCCACCGCAGCTTTCCCGAGCGTCAGCAAGACCCGATTCGCTTTAAGCACCTTGTCCGCGAGTTGGAAGACTCGCTCAAGCAGCAAGGCCGTGGCGACCAGGCCAAGGCGCTACTGAAGCCCTTCCACGACCTGATCGACGATCCCGATTTCTGGAATTCCAACCGCGATGGGCTTGCTGTCTTTGCTGCCGCGGACTACTTCGAGGTCTTCCGCCTGCAGCGCAGCGTTCCAGAGCTCGCCGTCGCCAATGATCGTATGCACCTCAAGCCACTGCTACGAATCGCGCAGTCTGCCGACCGCTATCAGATATTGGCGATCACGTTAGACTCGGTTCGTCTGTTCGAAGGGAACCGCGACGGCGTTGACGAAGTTCAGTTGGGTGAAGGCGTTCCGAACACCGTCGAAGAAGCGCTGGGCCGCGAGTTGACAGAAAAAGGCCAGACTGGCTTCCCACAAGGTTACAGCCGCGCCGGCGAGCGTGGCGATCCGATGCAGGTGGAAAGCGGTGGCGCTGGGCGCCAGGATGAAATCGATCGAGACCGAGAGCGCTTCTTCCGCGAAGTGGATCGCGCAATTCTCGAGCATCACAGCCGCAAATCGCGACTGCCGCTGATCCTCGCCGCACTTCCCGAGCACCAGTTCCACTTCCGCAAACTCAGCCACAACGAGTTTCTACTGCCGGAAGGCATAGAAAACGATGCGTCATTGCTGAGTCATGACGAACTTCGGCAGAAGAGCTGGATGGTCATGCAGCCGCGCTACATCAAGCGGCTGGAAGGTTTCATCAACCAGTACGGCGAATCTCGAGGCCAGGGACTCGCGACCGATCAGCTTGAGCAGATCGGCCAAGCCACACTAGAAGGTCGTGTTGCTACCCTGCTGGTCGAGGCGGAGCGTCGGATTCCCGGGATAGTCGACAAGCAGCAAGGCAAGGCAGTCGCGGTGGAAGCTGACTCAGCCACGACACCCGATCTGCTCGATGAATTGACCATATGGACACTGGAACAAGGCGGCGAGGTAATTGCTGTGCCTACCGAACGCATGCCGACTGAAAGTGGTGCAGCTGCAATCTATCGCTACTGATCACACCGGGCTCGCCACCGCCAGGTGGGCCGCAGTGCTCTGCATAGCGACCTGAACAGCGCTGGGCTCAAGATTTCCAGCGCTGTTCCAACCACTGAAGATCCTCGGGCCGGGTGATCTTCAGATTGTCAGCCCGCCCTTCGACCAGACGAGGGTGGTGCCCCGCCCATTCAAGCGCAGACGCTTCATCAGTCACCGCCACCCCGCTGGCAAGCGCATCTGCCAAAGCCTCGCGCAACGCCCCAAGCCGGAACATCTGTGGGGTAAACGCCTGCCAGATGACGCTGCGATCAACTGTCTCCTGAACGCGGCCATCCGCATTAGCACGCTTGAGCGTATCGCGAGCCGGAACGGCGAGCAGCCCACCCACAGGATCGTCGGCGAGCAGCCCCAACAAGTGATTCAGATCTGTAACCGCCAAGTTGGGCCTCGCGGCATCATGCACCAAGACCCAATCGTTGTCGGAAGCGCCGAGCTGGGACAGTTTTCGCAGGCCACCCAGCACAGAGTCCGCTCGCTCGCTACCGCCATCGGCGCAGTGAACGCGCAGCTCCGTCGAGCAAGCGAGGTCGGGCCAATATGCATCGTCCCGCGCCACACACACGACCAACCCCTTGAGCTGAGGGTGGCCCAGAAAACAATCCAGGGTGTGTTCGAGGACGGTCCTTCCTGCCAACTGCAGATATTGCTTGGGCCGGTCGGCTCGCATGCGACTGCCAATGCCGGCGGCCGGAATCACAACCCAGAACAGCGGGAGATGGGCGCCACTCATTCGGTGAGCTGAAAGAGAGTTTCGCCCTCTTTGACCATGCCCAACTCATGCCGCGCGCGCTCTTCGACAGTTTCCATACCCTGCTTGAGCTCCATAACCTCGGCTTCGAGAATTCGGTTGCGCTCGAGCAATCGCTGGTTTTCGCCCTGCTGTTCGGCGATCTGTTCGTTCAGTCCGCTGACCTGAGCGAGGCTGCCCTCGCCCACCCACAGGCGATACTGCAAGCCACCCAGCAGCAGAATCAGGACAACAAACAACCAGTAGGGAGTGCGCATGGAAGGCATGGATCGAATTCGATTGGTTTCCAGTGACGTTGTACAAGCGGCGGTCAGCGACATGGCCCGGCTTTCCTTTGCTGGCTAGCGCATCGCCGTGCGGCGACCTTAACAGCGCTGACCGTTATCCACAAAAAAGGGCGACTAACGCCGCCCTTTTCTAGCATGCCCCAGCTTTTCTAGCGATAGCCAGATTAGCCGCGAAACTCGGCACGTCCCTTGTAAGCTGCTTTTCCGCCAAGCTGCTCTTCGATACGAAGCAACTGGTTGTACTTGGATACGCGGTCCGAACGGCACAGTGAACCAGTCTTGATCTGGCCGGCAGCCGTTCCTACTGCCAAGTCGGCGATGGTGCTGTCTTCGGTTTCGCCGGAGCGGTGCGAAATCACCGCCGTGTAACCAGCAGCCTTGGCCATCTGGATGGCTTCCAGGGTTTCGGTCAGCGAACCGATCTGGTTGAACTTGATCAGGATCGAGTTACCGATGCCCTTCTCGATGCCTTCCTTGAGGATCTTGGTGTTGGTTACGAACAGGTCGTCGCCCACCAGCTGAACTTTGCTACCGATCTTGTCGGTCAGAACCTTCCAGCCAGCCCAGTCGGACTCGTCCATGCCGTCTTCGATGGAGATGATCGGGTAGCGCTCGGCCAGGCCCGCTAGGTAGTCAGCAAAACCGGCGGCGTCGAAGACTTTGCCTTCACCGGCGAGGTCGTATTTACCGTTCTCGAAGAACTCGCTGGAAGCGCAATCGAGTGCCAGGGTGACGTCATCACCCAGCGTATAGCCGGCGTTAGCCACCGCTTCTGCGATGGCTGCCAGGGCGTCTTCGTTGGATGCCAGGTTCGGTGCGAAGCCACCTTCGTCACCAACCGAAGTGCTCAGGCCACGGGCCTTCAACACGGCTTTCAGGTGGTGAAAGATTTCAGCGCCCATGCGCAGGGCATCAGCGAACGATTTGGCGCCGACGGGCTGAACCATGAACTCCTGAATGTCGACATTGTTGTCGGCATGTTCACCACCGTTGATGATGTTCATCATCGGCACCGGCATGGAGTACTCACCCGGCGTGCCATTGAGGTTGGCAATGTGCGCGTAGAGCGGCAGATCCTGATCCTGCGCAGCGGCCTTGGCAGCAGCCAACGACACCGCAAGAATGGCGTTGGCACCCAGCGACGCTTTGTTCTCAGTCCCGTCCAGCTCGATCATGGCGCGGTCCAGCGCCTTTTGATCCAGCGGATCCTTGCCCAGCAGCAGATCACGGATAGGGCCATTGATGTTGCTGACAGCCTTCAGCACACCCTTGCCCATGTAACGGCTCTTGTCGCCATCGCGCAGTTCAAGCGCCTCGCGGGAACCCGTGGAAGCACCGGACGGCGCACAGGCGCTGCCGGTAATGCCGTTATCCAGGATAACGTCCGCTTCAACAGTGGGATTGCCACGGGAGTCGAGAACCTCACGCCCTTTGATGTCGACGATCTTTGCCATTTTTATTAACACTCCGTAGATAGCTTCAAAGCTTCAAGCAGTTTCGATTGGCGCAAAATTCTTGATCAAGTCATCCAGCTGCTTGAGCTGGGTGAGGAAGGGTTCGAGCTTGTCCAGACGCAGCGCACAGGGTCCGTCACACTTGGCATTTTCCGGATCCGGATGGGCCTCAAGGAACAACCCGGCCAGCCCCTGGCTCAGACCAGCCTTGGCCAGATCGGTAACCTGTGCACGACGACCGCCAGCCGAGTCGGCGCGGCCACCTGGCATTTGCAGCGCATGTGTGACATCGAAGATCACCGGATATTGCATCCGCTTCATGATGTCGAAGCCGAGCATGTCAACGACCAGGTTGTTGTAGCCAAATGAGGAGCCGCGTTCGCAGAGAATCAGTTGATCATTGCCGGCTTCTTCACACTTGGTGAGGATGTGCTTCATTTCCTGCGGCGCGAGGAACTGCGCCTTCTTGATATTGATCACCGCACCGGTCTTCGCCATCGCCACCACCAGATCGGTCTGGCGCGAGAGGAAGGCCGGCAGCTGAATGATGTCGCACACCTCGGCCACCGGCTGTGCCTGGTGAGGCTCGTGTACGTCGGTGATCACCGGAACGCCGAAGGTCTTCTTCACTTCTTCAAAGATGCGCATCCCCTCTTCCAGGCCAGGGCCTCGGAAGGAGTTGATCGAGGAGCGATTGGCCTTGTCGAAGCTGGCCTTGAAGATATAGGGAATACCGAGTTTGTCGGTGACCTTTACATAGGTTTCGCAGATCTGCAGTGCAAGATCGCGAGACTCCAGCACGTTCATCCCGCCAAACAACACGAATGGCTTGTCGTTGGCGATTTCGATACTGCCGACGCGAATGGTCTTCTGACTCATGCTTTGCCCGCCTTGTAATCCAGCGCCGCCTTGACGAAGCCACTGAACAGCGGATGACCGTCGCGCGGTGTGGATGTGAATTCAGGGTGGAACTGGCAGGCCACGAACCAGGGATGATCTGGCGCCTCGACCACTTCGACCAACGCGCCGTCACCGGAGCGACCGGTGATCTTCAGGCCAGCGGCCTGCAGTTGCGGCAGCAGGTTATTGTTCACCTCATAGCGATGGCGATGACGCTCAATGATGCGCTCCTTGCCGTAGCAGGCGAACACATTGGAGCCTGCCTCCAGACCGCATTCCTGCGCACCCAAGCGCATGGTGCCACCCAGGTCTGACGCATCGCTGCGGGTTTCCACAGCACCAGTCGCATCTTCCCACTCGGTGATCAGACCCACGACCGGATGGGTGCTGTCCTTGTCGAACTCGGTGGAATTAGCGTCGCTCCAGCCAAGCACGTCACGAGCGAACTCGATCACCGCAACCTGCATGCCGAGGCAGATGCCGAGGTAAGGAATCTTGTTCTCGCGAGCATATTTGACGGTGGCGATCTTGCCTTCCACGCCGCGCAGTCCGAAACCACCCGGAACCAGGATCGCATCCATGCCTTCCAGCAGGCTGGTGCCCTGGTTTTCGATGTCTTCGGAATCAATGTAGCGAAGGTTCACTTTGGTACGGCTCTGGATGCCAGCATGGCTCATTGCTTCGATCAGAGATTTGTACGCATCCAGAAGTTCCATGTACTTGCCGACCATGGCAATGGTAACTTCCCGCTCCGGGTTCAGCTTGGCGTCGACCACACGATCCCATTCGGACAGATCGGCGCCGCCGCATTCCAGACCGAAGCGCTCGACCACAAAGTCGTCCAACCCCTGAGCATGCAGCACGCCAGGGATCTTGTAGATGGTGTCAACGTCTTCAAGGCTGATCACCGCGCGCTCTTCGACGTTGGTAAACAGTGCAATCTTGCGCCGTGAGGAGACGTCGATCGGATGGTCGGAACGGCATACCAGTACATCCGGCTGCAGACCGATGGAGCGCAGCTCCTTGACCGAATGCTGGGTTGGCTTGGTCTTGGTTTCACCAGCCGTGGCGATATAAGGGACCAGCGTCAGGTGCATCAGCATCGCGCGTTTCGCGCCCACTTCGACGCGAAGCTGGCGGATCGCCTCAAGAAAGGGTTGCGACTCGATGTCGCCGACCGTGCCGCCAACCTCCACCAGCGCGACGTCAGCATCCCCAGCGCCTTTGATGATGCGGCGCTTGATTTCGTCAGTGATGTGCGGGATCACCTGAATGGTCGCGCCCAGGTAGTCACCACGGCGCTCGCGACGCAGTACGTCTTCATAGACGCGGCCGGTGGTGAAGTTGTTGCTCTTGGTCATCGTGGTGCGGATGAACCGCTCGTAGTGACCCAGGTCGAGATCGGTCTCGGCGCCGTCGTGGGTGACGAACACCTCACCGTGCTGGAACGGGCTCATGGTGCCCGGATCCACGTTGATGTAAGGGTCCAGCTTGAGCATCGTGACCTTCAGGCCCCGCGCCTCCAGGATGGCCGCCAATGAAGCCGAGGCGATGCCTTTCCCCAATGAAGAAACAACACCACCCGTGACGAAGATGTAGCGCGTCATGAAAAACCCTAGAAGTCTGCGTTAAGCGGTCAGCGCCGCCGGGGAAAAGCGAAGGTGCCAGCGCGCCTGAGGCGGCAATAGCTCAACTGCCACGGTTTTCGAAGAAAGCCGCAGAAGCTGTGTTGGGACGGGAGCGTAGTCTACTTGAAAGACCCTACCAGCTCAAACCTGGCGTCGGTCGGCGGCGCCCACTGAAGCGACAGGGCTTGTGTATCGAACTGCGGCAGATTGGCTACCGCAATGAGTTCACCTTCCAGAAACAGCAACGGTAGACGTGAGCGCACGAAGACTGGCACGCCAGCCTCATTAAGCAACCGCTTGAGATCACGGCGACCGCGGCCGGGCAGCGTCATAGCCTCGCCGCCACGGCGATAGCGCAGCTGCAAACTGCCGGAGGGAGGTGGACCGACGAGGCGCAGCTGCCCGTTGCCGGGTAACGCCAGCTGGTCGCCCGGCTGCGGCCAGTCGAGAAACCCTTGCAGCGATATCGTCCATGTATTGCTGACCCACCAGATTCGCTCGCCGCTACGTCGCACCTCGCCACAGCCAAGGCGCCAGCAGGGCGTGGCATCACCCCGAGCATCACGCAGCGATGCCCATCCGCTCCAGTGATCGCTGTCAGGCATTGGCGTAAAAGGCGCGAGCCAGTGCCGCAGCGCGTTGCGCTGCCGGGCTGGCGACAAGGCACGCAGCGTTGACAGGCAAAGACTGGGCAGGGTCAGCCAGTCAAATTCGGAGGGCATGCGGGCGGCGGCCAGATCTGCCCGCGCCAGCTCGTCTAACAGAGCCTGGGCCTCGGCCATATGCGCCGCGGTCCGCGCCAGGTTCGCCGCGGCCTGCGGCCAGCGTTGGCTGATCAGCGGCAGCACCTGCAGGCGCAGGTGATTACGCGCATGCTCAACGCTCTGGTTGCTCGGGTCCTCGATCCAGCGCAGCCCCTCGCTATCAGCGTAAGCCTGCAGCTGTGCACGCGTGATATCCAGCAGTGGCCGCACAAGCCTGCCCTGCCCCAGCGGCCGCTCCACTGGCATCGCTGCCAGGCCGCGCACCCCGGCACCGCGCAGCAGGCGAAACAGCAGGGTCTCGGCCTGATCGTCGCGGTGCTGAGCGGTCAACAGTAGGTCGCCTGTATCCAGCCGCTCAGCAAACCTCGCATAGCGGGCCTCCCGCGCTGCGCGCTCCAGGCTTGCGCCAGGCTCGACCTGCACGCGCACCACCTCGAGAGGCACGCCATTGGCCGCGCACACCTCACGGCAATGCGCCGGCCAGTTGTCCGCCGCCGCCTGCAGACCGTGATGGACATGGATCGCGCTGATTGGCGGCACTGCATGACGCTGCGCCAGTTGCACGAGCGCATGCAACAGTACGGTCGAATCCAGACCACCTGAAAAGCCGACCAACCAGCGTCGCGCGGCAAGCCACGGGCGCAGTGCATCGAGCAGACGGGATTCGAGTGGCATAAATAGATGGTTTCGCCAGAACGGCTGGCAAGCATAAGCCAGAGTGACGCTGGACTACAGCCACGTGCGGCGCGCTAGCGAGGTAGTTCGAGCACCACGCCTTCCAGCCCGAGCACGCCACCGTTTTCCGAATAGATGCCGCTGCCACGTTCAAGCACGGGCTTGTTTCGGCCGTCGGCACACAGCAGCCGGTACTTGAAAGCGAAAGGCCCTCGCCCGACGAGCCCGGCCTGCACTTCGGCCCAGACGCGGTCACGGTCTTCGACATGAATCAGGCTGTCAAAGGTGAGGCTGCGGCTGTTGACGAGGCGCTCTGCCGGGTAACCGGTTAGTTCGAGGCAGCCGGCGCTGACGTACTCCATGCTCCAGTGTCGATTGTTGCGGCAGCGGTAGACCATCATCGGCAGTCCATCGAGCAAGTTGCTCAGGCTTCGGTGACTGGCCTGCATATATTGGCGCCACTGCATCTGTCCGCTGACATCGGCAAGACTGACGATGAAGCCATCCGCGAGCCGCCGCAGACGTGCTTCGACCCAGCGCGACTCGCCCGTGCGGATCAGGCAGCGCAGCAGCAGCACCTCGGTATTTAGCGGCGCCATGCCGCGCATTCGCTGCATCGCCAACGCCCAGGTCTCCCGCTCTGCAGGGTGTAGAAAGTCGTCAAGCAAGCAATTCAGGCTGTGCCGGGCAACGTAACCGGTCAGCTCGCTCCAGCCCCGGTTGATGCGGCGGATACGACCGCTGTTGTCGAGATCCGCCAGCGCCAGTGGCAATTGGTCCACCGCGCCAGCCGGCGGCTGACACGCTTGACGAAGCCTGCCGAAGACCTGGTGCAACCCCAGCAACACACTCATGGTTGCTCCCGCCCCGGCTGGCCGTCGAGAAAACCGCCGCGATGCGCCCAGGCTGCCAGCTCCAGCCGCGAATGCAGGCTCAGCTTGCTGAGTAGATGCTTGACATGGATCTTAACCGTGCCGTCGCTGATACCTAGTTCCCGCGCGATCAGTTTGTTGCTCATGCCTTCGGCAATCAGGGCCAGGGTCTGGCACTCACGCTCGGTCAGTGCCTGACTGCCGCAAGGTCGTGGCGGGCTGCTTGGCGACTGCGACTCTGCGCCAAGAAGGCGCATCAGGCCAGGTTCCAGCGTCACCTGCCCGCGCGTGCATCCCCGCAGATAAGCGATTAGTTGTTCCGGCTCGGTCTCCTTGAGTACATAGCCGTCGGCACCGCCGCGCAGCGCGGCCAGCAGATCGACCTGCGAATCAGAGGCGGTCAGCACGATGACCTGACTGTCAGGCTGCTCGCGCTTGAGGCAGCCCAAGGTCTGTAGACCGCTCATGCCAGGCATGTGAAGATCGAGGAGAACCATCATCGGTTGCAGGCGGCTGGCCATCTCGATGCCCTCCACACCGCATGCCGCCGTGGCGAGCACGCGGAACTCCGGCTCGGCGTTCAGCAACTCGGCCAGGCCGCGGCGCAGCAACGAATGATCGTCGATCAGCAACAGGGTCAACACATCGCTCATGAATGTCTCCAGAGAAGTGTGACGCAGGTACCGCAAGGTTCGCGCCGGTCGATCCGCAGGCGGGCACCGATGGCGCCGGCCCGCTCGCGCATGATGCGCAGGCCGAAGTGGCCATCTTCCGGCAGCTCTTCAGGCAAGCCGATCCCGTCGTCCTCCACTCGTACTTCAACGGCGTCGTTGGGTCGCGCCAGCAAGAAGACCTGGGCACGATCGGCGTGGGAGTGGCGCACCACGTTGGCCAGCGCCTCGCGGATGATCTGCAGCACCTGTAGCTCTGCCTCCGGTGTGAGCAGCCCGACATGGATGCGGTTGTCCACCTCGAAGACGCAGCCGCTGCAGCGGGAAAATTCGTCTACCGACGCCTGGATGGCCTGATTCAGCGAGCGACCATCCATGGTCAGGCGGGCAGACGCGATCAGCTCGCGTACTTGCCGGTGCATCAGCTGCAGGGTGGCGCGCAGTTCGGTGAGCATCGACTGCGCATGCGCCTCATCCGTGCCGATCAGCATCTGAATGCGGCTGGCGCGGATCTGCAGATAGCTCAACTGTTGGGCCACGGAATCGTGCAGCTCGCGTGATAGCACGGCGCGCTCGGCCACCAGCTCGCGGCGCTGTCGGGCTCGCTGCTCGGCCAGCATGCACAAGGTCTCGCCAAGCAACCGGCCGGCCTCTTGCAGACACCGCCGCTGGCTTTCGCTGGGCGCGCGGGCAAACTCAAGCAGCACAGCGCCAGGCGCACCTCCAGTCACCGCAATACCGCAGATCAATCGGTGGCGCCCAGCCTCCAGACAGCCCGCACATCGGGTCAGGCAGCCGGCAGCGGGCAGCCAGGCAGGCGCGTCGCGACAGGTGCAGCCCGCCGCCTGTTCGCATTCCACCATGCGCCCCAATTGACGCGGGACGTCCCGCCCATCGTTCGGCAGTAGCAGAGCAGCATCTCGAGCACAGGACAGACGCCGCAACGCATCTAGCCACTCTAGCAGCGGTTCGTCTCCGGGCTGGCGGAGCAGGCGCAGCGGCAGCTCCTGCAGCAACCGCTCGCAAGATGCCGGGTCGGCCGCGCGCCGCCAAAGCCGCTGCCAGGGCCAGACGAAACAGCGGTTGCGCAGAGTGGTGGGCGGCATCGGCGCTTCCAGAAAAGGTCATGACAGAGCCGGGAGCAACTTTCATGCCCCGGACCGCCACAGCGGGCACAACCTCTTGTCGTAGCAAGAATTATTCTTTCTTAAAAGGAATTTTTAACGCCACGTTCGTTCGCAACGCACCAGCGCGAGGCCGCTGCCTGGCACAGCGCATTCTTCTGGGGCACGCCCTTCTACTCCACTGGAAGTATCCCAAATGGGGTATCGCCACGAGGAGAGTTCGCCCACCGCCTGGCTCGATTAACGTTCGTCTCGACCCGTATTTCGGCACACCGCAGCTGTCCCTTGCAGGAGAACGTAAATGACTCAACGCATCGCCATCATCGGCGCCGGGCCATGCGGCCTGGCCCAACTTCGCGCCTTCCAGTCCGCGGCCGCCATGGGGGCCGAGCTTCCCGAGCTGGTCTGTTACGAAAAGCAGAGCGACTGGGGCGGCATGTGGAATTACACCTGGCGCACCGGACTGGATGAGCATGGCGAGCCGGTCCACAGCAGCATGTACCGCTACCTCTGGTCAAACGGCCCCAAGGAGTGCCTGGAATTCGCCGACTACACCTTCGACGAGCACTTCGGTCGCCCGATGGGCTCCTACCCGCCGCGGGAGGTGCTCTGGGACTACATCAAGGGGCGGGTCCAGAAGGCCGGTGTGCGTCAATATATTCAGTTCAACACCGTGGTGCGCAGCGTTGTTCAGGACCCGGACAGCGGATCATTCAGCGTCACCGTGCACAATTATGACGACGATCAGACCAGCACTCGGGAGTTCGATTACGTGGTGGTCGCCAGCGGCCACTTTTCAACGCCCAACGTGCCCTATTTTCCGGGTTTTGAGAGCTTTGCCGGGCGCGTACTGCATGCCCATGATTTCCGTGACGCGCTGGAGTTCAAAGACAAGGACGTGCTGGTGGTGGGCAGCAGCTATTCAGCCGAGGACATCGGCTCGCAGTGCTTCAAGTATGGCGCGCGCTCGATCACCAGTTGCTACCGTAGCGCCCCGATGGGCTACAAGTGGCCCGATAACTGGGAGGAAAAGCCACTGCTGTCACATCTCCATGGCAGCACCGCGCACTTCGTCGACGGTAGTAGCAAGCACATCGATGCGATCATTCTTTGCACCGGCTACAAGCATCACTTCCCCTTTCTGCCTGAAGAGCTACGCCTGAAGACCGACAACCGCCTCTGGCCGCTGAACCTCTATAAGGGGGTGTTCTGGGAGGCCAACCCGAAGCTCATCTACCTAGGCATGCAGGACCAGTGGTACAGCTTCAACATGTTCGACGCGCAGGCCTGGTACGTCCGTGACGTCATCCTCGGCCGCATTTCTCTGCCCGACCCCGCGCGAATGCGTGCCGAGGACCTTGCCTGGCGACAGGAAGAAGAGCTGCTGGAAACCGCCCGGCAGATGTTTGAATTCCAGGGCGAATACATTCGTCAGCTGATCGAGGCTACAGACTACCCGAGCTTCGATATCGCCGAAGTCAACCGCACCTTCCTGCAGTGGAAGCACGACAAGCATGAAGACATCATGGGCTACCGCGACAAGTGCCATCGCTCGCTGATGACCGGAACCCTCGCCACCGCGCATCACACCCCGTGGCTGCAGGCGCTGGATGATTCGCTACAGACCTACCTCAGCGACCAGCCAGAGAAACGCTTGAAAACGGTCGGCTGACCGCGCCGAGGCTCCCGCCCCGCGGGAGCAGCTTCGGCCGTCAGGCCTTTCATCCGAACCAGCGGAGTGCCGTCCATGAACCTTCCCATCGTCTCGCGTCCCAGCGAGCCGGCGCTGTACGCCCGCGCCCCAGCCCAGGAACGTTACCGCGTCGCGCCTGGCGGCTTGACCTTGATCGAGCTCGAGGCAGGCGACCTGCTGCAAGTAATCGATATCGAGGGCGACCAACTCGCGGAGTTGCTCGCTTTTACTGGCGATGGCGGCAATGGCCTTGCCGCACTGGAACTGCAAGACTCGCCGGGTACGACATTCATCACCGACCTGCTCCGCGACGGCGGTGCCGCCGCCGCCAGGGTACGCCTGGCGCTGACTCGCCAAGGCATCGACTGTCGACAACTGCCGACGGCGGTGCAGCTCTGGTCACCAGGCACACCGGCAGGCTTCGCCAGGCAATTCACTGCGGGCCAGCGCCTGCTGGTGCTGGTCGCCGCACCTGGCGGCGCCACCCCGGTCGACAGCCAGCGCCGCGCCAGTGAATTGCGCGTGTCGATCCGCCGCGCCAACCCAGGACACCTGCTGCGTCCGGCGCTGCCCGAACCGCTCGGCGAATTGCTCGACGAATTCACCATCCGTCCGGGCAGCGCCCGCGCCTACCCGGTCGCTGCCGGCCAGTACATACAGGTGATCGACGTCGCCGGCCGCCAATGCTCGGATTTCGTCGCCTTCGACCGCCGCGGCCTGGATGCCGGCCACGAAATCGACCTGGACCCCACCGTCACCCGCACCCTCAACGGCAGCGCCTGGCCCGGCCCCGGCCTGTTCAGTCGATTCTTCGACCGCAACATGCAGCCGATGCTGGAGGTGGTCCGAGACACCGTGGGCCGCCACGACACCTTTGCGCTGGCTTGCACGGCGCGCTATTACGAGTCGCAGGGCTACTTCGGCCACGCCAACTGCAGCGACAACATCAGCCGTGCATTGGCCGATCACGGCGTCAGTGGCCGTCCCGGCTGGCCGGCAATCAACTTCTTCTTCAACACCGCGATCGACGCCCACCACCAATTGACCATCGATGAGCCCTGGTCGCGCCCCGGCGACTATGTGCTGCTGCGCGCCCAGACCGATCTGGTTTGCGCCAGCAGCAGCTGCCCGGACGACATTGATCCGGCCAACGGCTGGCAACCCACCGACATCCAGATCCGCCTGTATTCCGACAAGGAGCGCTTCAGTATCGCCATGGCCACTCGCAAGACGCCCGACGCCGACCCGGTGCTGACCCGCGAAAGCGGTTTTCATCCCGGCACCTCGGCCCTTACCGGCAACTTCATCGACTACCGCGGCTGGTGGACGCCCACCCACTTCAACGGCTTCGGCGCCATCGAGGAGTACCACGGCTGCCGCGAACGGGTGGCGGTGATGGACCTCTCCGCGCTGCGCAAATTCGAGGTACTCGGCCCGGACGCCGAAGCGCTGCTCAACTACTGCCTGACCCGTGATGTGCGCAAGCTGGCGGTCGGCCAGGTCGTCTACTCGGCGATGTGCTACGAGCACGGCGGCATGCTCGATGACGGCACCTTGCTGCGCCTCGGCCCGGATGCCTTCCGCTGGATCTGCGGCGAAGACTACGCCGGCGTCTGGCTGCGCGAGCAGGCGGCAAAACTCGGCATGAAGGTGTGGGTGAAATCCGCCTGCGAGCAAATCCACAACATCGCCGTGCAGGGGCCGAAAAGCCGCGAATTGCTGAGCCAGATGATCTGGACTCCGGCGACCCAGCCGGCGCTGTCGGAGCTGGGCTGGTTCCGCTTCCTCAACGGTCGCCTGGATGACTACAACGGCTGTCCCCTGATGGTTTCGCGCACCGGTTACACCGGCGAGTTGGGTTACGAAATCTTCTGCCATCCGGACGATGCCCTGCCGCTCTGGCAGCGGCTTTGGGAGCTCGGCGAGCCCATGGGGCTCGTGCCGCTGGGTTTACACGCGTTGGACATGCTGCGCATCGAGGCAGGGCTGGTCTTCGCCGGCTATGAGTTCTGCGATCAGACCGATCCTTTCGAAGCGGGGATCGGCTTCACTGTGCCTCTGAAGACCAAGCAGGACGATTTCATCGGCCGCGCCGCCCTCGAGCGGCGCAGCGCCCAGCCGCAGCGAAGGTTGGTGGCGCTTGAGCTGGAAGGTAACGAAGTGGCGATGCACGGCGACTGCGTGCGGAGCGGTCGCGCCCAGGTGGGGGTGATCACCAGCGCCACCCGCTCGCCGCTGCTCGGCAGAAATATTGCGTTGTGTCGGCTGGATATCGCCAGCTGCGCGCCTGGTACCCGGCTTGAAGTGGGCAAGCTCGACGGACAACAGAAACGCATCGGCGCCCGGGTTGCCAGCGGCACGGTCACTTATGACCCCGACAAAAGCCGGGTGCGCGCATGACAGCAGCAGGACGAGCCAACTTCAGGCAGTAGGCACCAGTGTTGTGCGCAAAAAGCGCACAACAGGCGCCGCGCCCCTTATAAGCGCCGGCTGCAGGCCTTGTGCCAGACGCAATCAGACGATCTGGCACAAGGCTTGCTTTTTCCTCTCACGAACTTTTAGTGAGCAATGATAAAAAAGACGACTGTCATCCCGACAGCCCCTCCTCTCTGCCACCACATCAAATCAAACAATGCCTTGAGGGTTAAGCGATGGAAGAGCAGACAACACTCACGCTCGAACAACTGCATACGATGATAGAGATGACCAACACGCTGAACATGGAAATCTTCTATTGGTGGTGCACGGCGTTGATGATCTTGATCCACGCCGGTTTCCTTTCCTACGAAATCGGCGCCTCGCGCCTGAAGAATGCGCTGGCGGCAGGCGTCAAGAACATCCTTGCGTTCGGCTTTGTCGTTCCCAGCGTATTTCTGTGCGGCTGGGCCATCTACAACGCGTTCCCGGATGGCTTGGTACCGCGCATGGATGCCTTGATGGCAGCGATGCCGTGGAGCGAATCCATGGGGCCCAATCTCAAGGACAATGCGACCGGCATCTTCTGGGGCGCTTTCGCTCTGTTCGCTGCCACTACCGGCTCGATCCTTTCCGGTGCGATCATCGAACGGGCACGGATGAGCGCCTTTATCATCCTCACCATCGCCCTTGGCGGGGTACTCTGGCTGCTCGCCGCCTCCTGGGGCTGGCACCCTGAGGGCTGGCTGACCGTGCAGTTCGGCTACCATGATGTTGGCGCGGCGGGCGTGGTCCACCAGGTCGCCGGCTTCTTCGCCCTGGCCGTTGTGATCAACCTCGGCGCGCGCATTGGCCGCTTTAACCCAGACGGCTCGGCCAACCAGATCGTTGGCCACAGCATGCCGATGAGCGTGGTGGGCCTGATGTTGATCATCGTCGGATTCTTCGGCTTTTTGGGCGGCTGCATCATCTACAACAGCGGCGCGCAGTGGATCAACATCTACGGCCAGCCGACCAACCTGTCCGCCTTTGCCTTTAACACCCTGATGGGCTTTGCTGGCGGGCTGATCGGCGCCTATCTGACCACACGAGAGCCGTTCTGGATGATGTCCGGAGGCTTGGTCGGAATCATCTCCGTCGCCCCGGGCCTAGACTTGTACCACCCCGGCTTGGCCTACCTGATCGGCATGGGCGTAGCCGCAGCCGCGCCGCTGGTCAATAACCTGCTGCTCAAGTTCCGCCTGGACGATGCGGTCGGCGCCTTCGCCGTGCATGGTTTTGGCGGCTTCGCCGGACTGCTGATCAGCGGCGTGTTCCTGTCCGGCTACCCAAACGTCAACGGCATGGCCGAGATCAGCTTTACCGGCCAGCTGATCGGCGCGCTGGTGATGGGCGCGCTGGGCTTCATCCCCGGCTACGCCATTTCTTACGCGCTAAAGAAGATTGGCATGCTGCGCGTCCCGGCGCACGCCGAGGAACGGGGTCTTGACCTCACCGAAGTACCCGCCCAGGCATACCCGGAATGGGCTGCCATGTACGGACATGCCAGCACGGTCAACGGTACGGAAGTGACCACCCTGGTAGTCGAAACCAAACCGGCCTGATCGCCTCCCCGGACGCGCCTCCCCAGCGCGTCCCTCGTCCATACAGGAGCAATACCATGAGTATCAGTACCTTCGAAGGCGCCGGCGCGGTGTTCACGTTCGCCGACAAACCGGCCATCCTGATGGTGATTACCTTCTTCGTAGCCGCCGTCAGTCTGTTCGCCCTGGTGGCGACCATGATCCACGAGAAACACAGCTACTCCGACCCGCAGCCCAAGAAACTCAAACACTGATAGCTTTTGAGGGGAAAGGGCCGAATGTATTCGACCCTTTCCCGCTCTTCGGCCGAACAAGTTCGGCATTACAGGGCGCAGAGCCGGGCCATTCCTACCTAAACACACCTGCTCCGCAGGGCCGATTCACTCGGCCACCTTTAGCCCCACCACCCCAACGACAATCAGCCCCAGGCAGGTTATTCGGGCGGTGTTGGCCGGTTCGCCGAAAAAGGCGATACCCCAGATGACGGTGCCTACTGCGCCCATGCCGACCCATACCGCGTAAGCCGTTCCGATGGGGAGCGAGCGCGCCGCCATCGACAGAAGCCAAAGGCTAAGGCTGATAAAGAAGACGCAATACAACGTCGGCCAGAGCCGGGTAAAACCGTCGGTGCGCGGAATCACCGCGGCGTAGCAGATCTCGCTGAGGCCGGCGAGGATCAAGAGCCCCCAGCCACCATTAAAGGCGTTCATCATCCGTCAGCTCCGGTTTTTCTGGGATGCATTAAAACGGGCGCGCATCACTGCGCGCCCTTTACTGGAACAGTTGGGCATCCTCAACCCTTGGCGGTGCGCTTGTTCTTTTCCGGATCGTCGAACGGCATGGTATGGGCAATGGCCTGAGCCGTGAGGCTGCCGCGCACCTCGAGTGCGACGCCCTGTTCCGCGTAGGGCACCTCCAGCCGGGCAATGCCCATGGACCTGTTGCTCAACTTCGAATACATGGCACAGGTGATCACCCCAACCTGTCGCCCCTCGACCCACAGCGTGTCGCCCTCGGCCGCCGGCCGCTCACCTTCGAGCAGCACGCCGAATATCTTGAAGCGCTCGCGCCCCTTGAGTCGCGCGTGCTCGGTGCCACCGCGGAATTCGCCCTTGGTCGGAGACACGGTGAAATCCAGGCCCAGCTCCCAGAGCGTGTCACCGGCCGGCTGGTCGGCGAAAGGGTATTTCTCCGAGTTGTCGTAGGGGAAGAACAACAAGCAGCTTTCCACCCGCAGCCAGTCGAGCGTCGTGAAGGCGCAGGGGATGATGCCCAGCGTCTTGCCCTTTTCCAGGATGCTGTCCCAGATCACCGGCGCATCGGCCGCCTTGCAGAAGATCTCGTAGCCGCGCTCGCCAGTGTAGCCAGTGCGCGAGATCATCACCGGATAGCCGAACAGCCGTGTCTGCAGGTGGTGGAAGTAAGGCAATTCGCGGATGCCTGGCACATGATCGGCGAGAAAATCCACCGCCAGCGGGCCCTGCAGAGAGAGGTCGTGAAGATCATCATCGAACAGCACCGCGACCTGCCGACCCTGGGCAGAGCGCACCAGCATTTCGTAGCCGCTGCCAGCGCCGTGTACGACCATGAAGGCGTTGGGACCGGTGCGATAGATCACGCAGTCATCAACAAACTTGCCGGCTTCGTTAAGCATGGTGGCGTAGGCCGACTTGCCGGGGTAGATCTTCGATATATCGCGGCTGGTGGCGTAGTCCAACAGCGATTCGGCATGCGGCCCGACATAGTGCACCTTCTTCAGGCCCGATACGTCCATCAGGCCGGCACGGGTACGGATCGCCTCGTGCGCCTGACAAAGCGAGGTGGCGCCATACGTCCAGGCAGTGCCCATGCCGTTCCAGTCTTCAAGAGCCGAGCCCAGCGCCCTGTGGCGGTGAGCAAGGGCGGATATGCGCCAGGAATTTGCCATCTGTGTGTTCTCCAGTGCTTGGATAGAGCCTGCAGGCAGGCGTGATTACGCAATGACGAGGCGCCAGCTTCAGGCGGCGCGGGCTTGGGGGTCGAACTGGCGCAGCCAATCCACCACCGTCTGGCGATAGAGCGTCATGCCCTTGTAGTCGGCAATGGCTTCCGGCAGGTCGCGCAGAACGCGATGCAGGCGGCAGGCCCAGGCCGGGTTGCTGGCCAACTCTTCAAGGCTGATGAGGTAGGTGCGAATGCCGAACAGCAGCGCATTGCTGCGCGGCAGGCGCGGCATGAACTGCAGTTCGACGCGCAGGTGCACCCGCTGAGCGACATTTTCTGCGGTGACCTGGGCGCGCTCGCCTCCCCATTCATGGAAGGTTTCCGACGAAGTATCCAGGCGTGGATTAACCGTTAAGGTCCAATTCAGCCGACGCACCGGCTGGTCGACCTGGATGTTCATCAGATACTTCAGCGCCCTATCAAACACGCCGAGCTGGTGTGCCATCGGCACCGGTGAATGCCACTGGGTAAAACTCATCCCGGCATCGAACTTGATCGACCAGTCCGCCGGGCAGGTGATCATCCCGGCATCCATCCACAGATTGCCGTCGCGCTGGTCAAGCATTGCGAAATCGCCCTGTACCTGGCGGGTGATGTACTCCAGCGGTTCGCAAGGCAGGCTCGCCGGATCGCCGAAGGTGAAGCGCTGGCAGAGGTCCAGTGCATGGTTGCGCCAGAGCCAGCGGTCGCCGTCGCGCTCGAGCTCAAACCACTCGGGGTAGTCGGTGGCGAGGTGGGTCATCAGCATTTCCACCGCGTCCCAGCCCGCCTGCTGCATATGCGGCATGACAAGGCAACGATCCGGGTCACGCTCGAGTACCCGCGCCCGCTCGGCCATTTCCGAGCGATAGTGCTCGTCGATGTCGAACCAGTGCTCGAATACCGAGCCGGGAGCGCCGGCAGTGGCCGGTTCAATGTTCACCGAGTACATGTAGCTGTCTTCGGGGAAGGGAAACGGGAAGCGGGCAATGGCCTCGGCGCTGTTGCGGAAGGTGAAGTCATCGCGGTAGGTTTCGACGGGTTTCAGGGTCACAGGCATGGCGAACTCCTAGAGATTGAGCGTCAGGGCGCTGCCGCAACGGCCGCGCGAAACACAAGGCATGAGGGTGGTGGCCCTCTCGGCTGGAGCAAGGTAGCTGTCGCGATGCTCCACCTCGCCGCTGCTATAACCGGTGGCGCACTGGCCACAGACCCCGCCGCGGCACAGGTTGGGGAGCTCGACGCCGTGGGCTTCGAGGGTTTCCAGCAGGCTGCTGTCGGCGGGCACGTCGATCTGCCGGCCATTGCTCGTCAGCGTCACGGAAAACGCTGCGCCCGGCTCGGGAGCGGCGAAGGCTTCCCAATGCAGACTGCTCTGCGGCCAGCCCAGCATGGCCGCCTGCTCGCGAACGCAGTCGAGCAGACTCTGCGGGCCACAAACGTACGCATGGGTGCCAAGCTTCTGTCGCGCCAGCAGCCGGCCCATATCCAGGCGCTGCCCCTGCAGTGAGTCGTAGCCATGCAGGCGCTCGCCGAGTCGCTGCCGCAGGCTGGCGAGGTAGGCGTCGGTCAGACCGGCGCGGTAGGCATAGTGCAATTCGAAGCTGGCGCCCTTCGCCTGCAGCTCGGCGATGTAGGAGAGAAATGGCGTGATGCCAATGCCGCCGGCAATCAGCAGGTGATGGCGGGCACGACTGTGCGGGGCGAACAGGTTGGCCGGCGGCGACAGGCGCAGGCGGTCGCCTACACTGAGCTGCTCGTGCATGAAGCGCGAACCGCCGCGCGAGGCTTCCTGCAGGCGCACGGCAATGCGGTAGTGGTCGCGGTCAGCCGGGTCGCCGAGTAGGGAGTAAGCATTGCGCAGGGTACGACCGCCAGCCTCGATGTGAACCTGCACATGGCTGCCGCAGGAAAAGCCGGGCAGCATTCCATCAACCGGGACCAGCGTGAACTCGCGTACCACCGGGGTGAGCTGGCAGATTCCGGCCACTTGAACCTCGAGCGCTGCGGTCATGGCCGTCCCTCCCCGCGCGGGTCGCAGGCATCCAGACAGACCCCCATGTAGGCGCCCAGGCGCCGGGAAAAATGTTCACGCACCAGCAGCCGTACACCGCAACCCTGACACGTCGCCTCGCCCTCTTCGGCAATCTCCTGCAGACAGGAGCAATGCACGCAGTAGAGATGTCGCCGCTGGCCAAGCCTGATCAGCTCGATCTGCTCGTCAGCAAGCCCGGCGGCCTGGGCCAGCGCGTGGCAGTGCCAAAGAAAAGCCTCGTCGCCACAGACGTGAAGCCGGGTGCAAAGCGGCGCATCGTTCAGCAGCGCGGTCAACCGCTGGCCAAGCGAGGCGCGGTCGGGGACGATTTCCTGGTGCACGGCCTGGGGGGCGCGACCCGTCAGACCGACCAGGGTGACCGGTTGCTGCAGCGCCTGCATAGCCTCGACGAAGCGCGCGACCTCCGCGTGCGAGGCGTCCTGAGCGAGCATAATCCGTTGCTGACAGGGCACCGGGGACGGCGCTTCGGCGTACACCGGCGTGCTGTGCTTATGCGATGCGGTATCGCTAGTCATCCAAGCTCTCCTTCCTTCAAATGCCCGGTTGCTGTCGGGCGGACTGGCGTGAGGAAAATTACCTAAGGGAATTTTTCATTCTTTTAAGGAAAGCACGGAGCATGCCAGAAGGAGGCAAGCCGGGAAGTACAGCGGCCTGCGTGAGGTGAAGAATGCGCGGCGTTGCAGCGGGGCTGCTTTTACGCACAACGAATGCGCAGCCTGGTGATGACGTGACAGATTTCGGGGCAAGTTGGGTCACTCAGCGCCGTCGGCTCGGGCTTGGCAGAGCTGACGGAAAAAGCTCCTCGCGGGGCTTTCGATGGCCGGCACAACCGGACATTGGGCAGGGCTGACGGCTCGTTATGGCGAACCGTCGGTACCGGCAGTGAAGAACCAGAGGGCTTTTATCAATTGCTGTAGGCCCGCTCGTTGTGCTCGGCCAGATCCAGCCCCATCTCTTCCTCCTCCTCGCGCACACGCAGACCGACCAGTCGGTCCACCAGCTTGAGGATCATCCAGCTCAGCGCAAAGCAGTAGACGAAGGTGAAGACCACGCTCAGCAGCTGCGCCCAGAGCTGTTCGAGGATATCGGTGCCCTCGACATAGCCCCCTAGCGCCGGCGAGCAGAACACGCCGGTGAGAAGAGCACCGACGACACCGCCCACCCCATGCAGGCCGAACACATCGAGGCTGTCGTCATAGCCCAACCGTTGCTTCAGCTGGGTGACCGCGTAGAAGCAGGCCACGCCGCACAGCAGGCCGATGGCCAGCGCGCCACCCGGGCCGACGTAGGCGCATGCCGGGGTGATGCCAACCAGACCGGCAAGCGCACCGGAGGCCAGCCCCAGCGCGCTGGCGCGGCCGCTGCGGATGCATTCGGCGAGCAACCAGCCGACAATGCCGGCGCAGGCACCCAGCTGGGTGTTCAGCATCACCACCCCAGACAGCTCGGCGACCCCGGCCACCGAACCGACGTTGAAGCCAAACCAGCCCACCCAGAGCAGGGCCGCGCCAGTCAGCGCCAGCGGCAAGTTGTGCGGCTTCATCGCAACGTGCGGATAGCCCTTGCGCTTGCCGAGCAGAATGCAGGCGGCCAGCGCGGCAACTCCCGCGTTGATATGCACCGCAGTGCCTCCGGCAAAATCCAGCACGCCCCAATTGTGCATCAGCGCGCCCGGCCCGCCCCAGACCATGTGCGCCATGGGCGCGTAGACCAGGGTGAACCAAAGCGCCATGAACAACATCGCCGCGGAGAATTTCATGCGCTCGGCGAAGGCCCCAGCGATCAGCGCCGGGGTGATGATGGCGAAACTGAGCTGAAAGGTGATAAACACACCCTCCGGCATGCCCAGTACCAGGCTGTCCGGTCCGAGCCCTGCGAGCATGGCGCGCTCGAGCCCGCCGACGAAACTGCCGAGGCTGTACACGCCTTCCTGCATGCCGGTGGTATCGATCACCAGGCTGTAGCCGTAGGCGACCCAGAGCACGCCGATGATCCCGGCGGCGCCAAAGCACTGTGAGAACACCGAGAGCATGTTCTTTGCCCGCACCATGCCGCCGTAGAACAATGCAAGGCCGGGGACGACCATCATGATAACCAGCACCGTCGCGGTCATCATCCAGGCGCTCACCCCGGTATCCAGGGCGGTCTCCTGAGCCGCCGCCAGGGGCGCGAAGGCCATCAGCAACAGCGGCAGGGCGCGGTTCAACGTAAGGCGCAAAGGCGCCCTGCCCGGTGCGTCAAAAGCGTGTGGAGTGGTCATCATATAGAGCTCCTCGAAGGGTCATGGGTCTTCCTGAATGCTGTTTTGCGATGCGAGGCGTGCCATGGCGGCCGCTCCGCAGGGGTTAATCCACTCACCTCATCCCGCGGCCGATCAGGCCGCTGGCCGAATGGATTCGCGCCCTGCGATCCAGTGCTCGGTCCGGCGCCAGCTCGTTGCCAACGCTTACCGGCAGGTCAGAACTGCTGGCCCGGAACCCAACAGGTTCCAGCCAGCGGAACCCTCGCCATGGCGGCAGATTCAACGGTCAGCGCTACCAGATCTTCAGGGTCGAGGTTGTGCAGGTGCGACTTGCCGCAGGCGCGGGCCATGGTCTGCGCTTCCAGCACCAGCACGCGCAGGTAGTTGGCCAGCCGGCGACCACCTTCCACCGGATCGAGGCGCTTGCTCAGCTCCGGGTCCTGGGTGGTGATGCCGGCCGGGTCGCGGCCGTTCTGCCAGTCGTCGTAAAAACCGGCGGCCGAGCCGATTTGCTTGAGCTCGTCGTCCAGGCGGGGGTGGTTGTCGCCCAGGGCGATCAGCGCGGCGGTGCCGATGGCCACCGCGTCCGCGCCCATGGCCATCGCCTTGGCCACGTCGGCGCCGGTGCGGATGCCGCCGGAGACGATCAACTGCACCTTGCGGTGCATGTCCATCTCCTGCAGCGCCTGCACGGCCTGCGGAATGGCGCAGAGAATCGGGATGCCGACGTGTTCGATAAACACTTCCTGGGTCGCCGCCGTGCCGCCCTGCATGCCGTCAAGGACGATCACATCCGCGCCGGCCTTCACCGCCAGCTTGACGTCGTAGTAGGGGCGGCTGGCGCCGATCTTCACGTAGATGGGTTTTTCCCAGTCGGTGATCTCTCGGATCTCGGCGATCTTGATCGCCAGGTCGTCCGGGCCGGTCCAGTCCGGGTGACGACAGGCGCTGCGCTGGTCCACGCCAACCGGCAAGGTGCGCATGCCGGCGACCCGCTCGGTGACCTTCATGCCCAGCAACATGCCGCCGCCGCCCGGCTTGGCGCCCTGCCCCAGCACGATCTCGATGGCGTCGGCCTTGCGCAGGTCGTCGGGGTTCATGCCGTAGCGCGACGGCAGGTACTGGTAGACCAGATGCTGCGACTGGCCGCGCTCCTCCGAAGTCATGCCGCCGTCGCCGGTGGTGGTGCTGGTGCCGGCAATGGTGGCGCCACGGCCGAGGGCTTCCTTGGCCTGGGCGGACAGCGCGCCAAAGCTCATGCCGGCGATGGTCACCGGGATCTTCAAATGGATCGGCTTCTTCGCAAAGCGATTGCCTAGCACCACGTCGGTACCGCATTTTTCGCGGTAGCCTTCCAGCGGGTAGCGCGACATGGAGGCGCCGAGCAGCAGCAGGTCGTCGAAGTGCGGGACCTTGCGCTTGGTGCCGCCACCGCGAATGTCGTAGATGCCGGTTTCGGCGGCGCGCTGTATTTCCTGGATGGTCAGGCGGTCGAAGGTGGCGGACTCGCGCAGGACCGGGGTGTGTTTCTCGCTCATGGTGCTACTCCTCGTGGCCGGCCGGCGCCGTGAGCCCCCGACCGGCATCCGTGACCGGGCCCGCCCGGACCAGGGGCTCGAAAAAAAGGCCGCCGAGGT
>JAKUTK010000010.1:0-11104 GCA_022448005.1 Pseudomonas sp. | reverse complement strand
GGGCCGGGGGCGCCCGCGCCCCGTCGGGGGGGGTGTCCCCCGCCCCTGGGCCCACCCCGGGGGGCGGGCGGGGGCGGGGCCCCCGCGACCGGAATCGGTGACCGGGCCAGCCCGGACGATGGTCTCGATCAATAGGCCGACGCGTTGTCGACCTTGAAGTTGTAGAGCTCGCGGGCCGAGCCGTAGCGCTTGAAGCTGGCGGGATCGTGATCCAGGCCGGCGCGGTAGAGCAGATCTTTCAGCTCGGCAATATGTTCGGCGCGCAGCTCCTTCTCGATGCAGTCCGAGCCCAGCGACTTGACGCTGCCCTTGACGTAGATGCGCGTCTCGTAAAGCGAATCGCCCAGCGCGTCGCCGGCATCGCCGCACACCACCAGTCTGCCCGCTTGGCCCATAAAGCAGCTCATGTGGCCGATGCTGCCGCCGACCACGATGTCGATGCCCTTCATGGAGATGCCGCAGCGCGCGCCGGCATCGCCCTCGATCACCAGCAGCCCGCCGTGGGCGGTGGCGCCGGCGGCCTGGGAGGCGCTGCCCTTGATGCGCACCGAGCCGGACATCATGTTTTCCGCCACGCCGACGCCGACGTTGCCGTGCACGGTGATGGTCGCCTGCTGGTTCATGCCGGCGCAGTAGTAGCCGGCGTGCCCTTGGATATCCACCGACAGGGCTTCGTTGATGCCCACGGCGAGGTTGTGCTTGCCGTCCGGATGGCTGACCAGCCACTCGCGCTCGGTCGGCTCCTTGGTCTGGTCATGCAGCGCCTGATTGAGATCGCGCACGCTGGCGACAGAGAGATCAATGGTTTTCATGCTGTTCAAACTCCGATGGTCGGGAGCCGCCCACACCCGCCGCGCGGGTAGTGCGTGGACTCGAAAATTAGCCGCGTTCCCAGATGTACATGGTCGCCGGCTCCGGCTCCCAGACGTGCGCCTGGTCAATGCCCGGCAGGCTGGCCAGCGCCTGGTATTCCGAGGCCATGGCCACGTAGTCGTCTGTTTCGGCGAGGATCGCCGGCTTGCAGGCAATCGGGTCGCGGATCACCGCAAAGCCGTTGCGGGTGCCGATGGCGAAGGTGAAGAAGCCGTCGAGGTCTTCCAGTGAATGGTCCAGCGCCTCCTTCAGCGAGTCGCCCTGGCGCAGCCGCCAGGTCAGGTAGCCGGCAGCCACCTCGGTGTCGTTCTCGGTCTCGAAGGTGATGCCCTGGCGCTTGAGTTCCTGGCGCAGGCGGAAGTGGTTGGACAGCGAGCCGTTGTGCACCAGGCACAGGTCGGCGCCGGTGGAGAACGGGTGGCTGCCCTCCATGGTCACCGCGCTTTCGGTGGCCATGCGGGTATGGCCGATGATGTGGCTGCCCTTCATCTTCGCGAGCTGGAAGCGCTCGGCGATTTCCGACGGCAGCCCCATGCCCTTGAGCATCTCGATGCTCTTCCCGGCGCTCATGATGCGCACCGTCGGTGCCAGTTCGCTCAATACCGCGCGCAGGGCGTCTTCGGCGGCATCGGTTTTCAGCACCGCGGCGCTGGCGTTCTGGAACCAGTCCAGCGAGCAACCCAGACGGCCTTCCAGCTCGCCCATCAGGGCCTTCCAGTCGTATTCGGCGGCGGCGCTCTGCAGGGTCAGCTTGACCCAGCCATCGCGCACCTCATCGCCATAGATGGCAAAACCAGCACTGTCCGGCCCGCGATCGGTCATCGCCAGCAACATCGGCTCGAACAACGCCCCCAGCTGCGACTCCAGCGCCGGGTTCTTCAGATACAGACCAACGATTCCACACATAACAACTCCTCACTGCGTTCGGAAGCTGCAGGCTTCAGGCGGCAGGCTGGAGGGAAAAGAACCCAGCCTGTGGCCTGCAGCCTGCCGCCTGTAGCTGCTTTTTAGAAAAACTCGGTATACCGCTGGATTTCCCAGTCGCTGACGTGGCGGCTGTATTCCACCCACTCCATGCGCTTGAGCTTGATGAATTCGTCGACGATTTCCGCACCCAGCACTTCGCGGAACAGCGGGTCGGCTTCCAGCGCGTCGCAGGCTTCCTTGAGCGACTGCGGCAGGGTGGCGATGCCACGCGCGGCGATGGCATCCAGCCCCAGGTCGTAAAGGTTTTCGTTGCAGGGCTCGCCTGCCTCCAGTTGCCGGTCGATACCGTCTAGGCCGGCGGCGATGATTGCGGCTGTCACCAGATAGGGATTGCAGCCGGCGTCCGGCAGGCGGAACTCGATGCGCCCGTAAGGGATGCGCACCATCGCCGAGCGGTTGTTCGAGCCGTAGGCAACGAAAGCCGGCGCCCAGGTCGCGCCGGACAGCGAACGGCCCACCACCAGACGCTTGTAGGAGTTCACGGTCGGCGCAGCAAAGGCACACAACGCTTGGGCATGAGCGAGCAGGCCGGCGGCGAAGTGGTAGGCCATCTTCGACAGCCCCATGCCGCTCGGATCGCTGGCGTCGTGGAACAGATTTTTGTTTTCCGCGCTGCTGATCGACAGGTGAAAGTGCATGCCGTTGCCGGCACGCTTGGGGTCCGGTTTGGGCATGAACGAGCAGACCATGCCCAGTTCGTTGGCGATCTCACCGGCGGCCATGCGGAAGAAGGTGAAGCGGTCCGCCGAGGTCATGGCGTCGCTGTAGGTGTAGTTGATCTCGAACTGGCCGTTGGCGTCCTCGTGATCGATCTGGTAGATCTCGAAATCCACCGCCTGCAGCGCCTCGGTGAGCTTTTCCAGAAATTCCCGCGAGCGCGACAGACCCTTGTAGTCGTAGCAGGGCTTGTCGAGGTTGTCGCTGGCGTCCACCAGTTGCAGCGTGCCTTGCGCGTCGCGGCGGAACAGGCTGAACTCAGGCTCCAGGCCGGTATTCAGCGTCCAGCCCTTGTCGCTCAGGCGCTGCACTTGTTGCTGCAGCACGTAACGGCTGTCGTAGGGATGCGGCTTGCCGTCGACGTGGCCGATGCACACCACCCGCCCGTAGCCCGGCTGCCAGGGCACCGGCATCAAGGTAGAAAGGTCGGCGCGCGCCATGAAATCGGGCCCGTGGGGCTGCATGCCCATACCGCAAATGGCGAACCCGGCGAACCCGGCGCCGGTTTCGGCGACCGACTCCAGACCGCAAATAGGCACCGACTTGGTCTTGGCCGAACCGTGGATATCGACGAACTGGGCCAGCACGTATCTGATGCTGTGCTGATCGATGATTCGCTGGGTTTCACTTGGCAACATCGTTCGCTCCTTGGTCTCGCCGAGATATTCCGGAAAGGAAATTAACTTTCACCAAGGGAAATGCAAGCTGCTTGCCAAAACGCGTCTCCTGTCCGCAAATTCCGTCGAATACCGGCGCGTCCTTCTATATAGAGAGGAAAAATGTTTTCATTAGATGAAACTGGCGTACACCAAAGTCCATACGGCATCGCCGCACTGCTCATCGATGGTGCGCGCCAACATCTAGAAGCACTGAAATCGCGCGGCCTTTCATGACCCGATCCACCGATAACGAACCCCGCCTAAAACTCGAGCAATACCTCGGCATCCAGCTCAAACGACAGCGTCAGGCCCAGGGCCTCAAAATCGCTGATGTGGCACGTATAGCGGGTATCAGCCAGGGCATGCTGAGCAAGATCGAAAACGCCCAGGTCTCCACCAGCCTCGATTCCCTCAGCAGGCTCTGCGATGTGCTGGGAATGCCGATGTCCAAGCTGTTCAGTCAATACGACCAGCAAGGCGGTGGTGCTCTGCTGGTCAAGCAGGGCGAAGGCATGGAAGTGGTGCGGCGTGGCACGGAAAAAGGCCACACCTATCACCTGCTTAACCATACCCGTGGGCCGAAGAAGAGCTTTGAGGCGTACATGATCACCATGGACGACGCCAGCGAGGAATTCCCGACCTTCTCCCATCCGGGTACCGAGTTCATCCACCTGTTGGAGGGGGAACTGATCTACCGCCACGGCAATTTGCTCTATCCGATGCAGGCTGGTGACAGCCTGACTTTCGATGGCGAAGTCCCCCATGGCCCGGAGAAACTGGTCCAGGTGCCTATCCACCTGCTGTCGATCATGAATTACGACAAGGACTAAACGCCTCGCTGCGCTTTCAAGGTGCAGCCCTAGGGCGGTATCCGGCCGAGCATATACGCGGCCAGCGCCCAGCAGGCTGCGCCTTCCCTGGTTGACTCAAGCCAGGTCCCGCCACGCAAAGCCGCACACGAGTAGCACCTGCCGAACATAGACGGGTAAAGGCTTCTGGAGCGGATTGCACCCTCTCCAATGATGCCCCCGGCCACAGCCCCGCCCGCGCTTCAGTTTCTTCTCATGATATTTATTTTCCCAGGACTATAGACCTGAAGAACTCGTTCGCTTATAAAACCACTCAAGCGAAAGATATATTCTTAGCAGTAAATAATATTCGCATATGAACAAAACGTTCATACCTGAACCTAGCACTTGCCCTCTGCCTTCATCCCTGAGGACTCGACATGCGCCACGAACACTTCATCATCAAAATCAGCTGCCCGGCCACATCGGGCATCGTCGCGTCGGTGACGACCTTTCTATCCGGGCATGGCTGCTACATCAGCGAAATGTCACAGTTCGATGACGAATTCAGCGGCCGCTTCTTTATGCGCGCCGTGTTCCGCTTCAATGCCGATCTGGACGGCGATATCGAACTGATCGAACGGGGGTTCGTTGATGTAGCCGGCAAGTTCGACATGAGCTGGGAACTCCACAGCAGTGCACAACCGATGCGCGTGCTGTTGATGGTGAGCAAGTTCGACCACTGCCTGAGCGACCTGCTGTATCGCTACCACAAAGGCGAAATCGACATGCAGATCACGGCCATCGTCTCTAACCACCTCGACCTGCGCCCAATGGCTGAGCGCGAGGGTATTCGTTTCATCTACCTGCCCGTCAACCGCGAAAGCAAGGCGCAGCAGGAGGCCGAACTATTAAGAATCGTCGAGGAAACCGGCACTGAACTGGTTGTGCTGGCGCGCTATATGCAAATTCTCTCGGACGACCTTTGCAAGAAGCTAGCGGGCCGCGCAATCAACATCCATCACTCTTTCCTGCCCGGATTCAAGGGCGCCAAGCCGTACCACCAGGCCTTCGACCGTGGAGTCAAGCTGATCGGCGCCACCGCGCATTACGTCACCAGCGACCTCGACGAAGGACCGATCATCGAGCAGGAAATCCAGCGAGTGGACCACACCTACACCCCCGAAGACCTGGTGGCCATCGGCCGCGATACCGAGACCGTGGCGCTTTCCAAAGCAGTTAAGTTCCACCTTCAGCATCGCGTGTTCCTCAACCATGACAAGACGGTGATCTTTCGGTGAACAGTCTCGACAGCGACAAACTCATCGACGGCAAGGCGGCCGCCGCGAAGGTCATCACGGAAGTGGCCGCAGAGGTCACGGCTCTCAAGGCCGAAGGTTTCGAGCCGGCGCTGGCCGTCGTGCTGGTTGGCAACGACCCGGCCAGTCACGTTTACGTGCGCAACAAAGTGCTGCGCGCTGAGCAGGCCGGTATCCATTCGCTGGTGTTTCGCATGGCGGCTGATAGCCCGGTCGAGGCGGTGTTGGAAGTGATCGCCGGTCTTAACGCCGACCCGAAGGTACACGGCATCCTTGTGCAACTGCCGTTGCCAGCGCACATCGACGAGCAACTGGTGCTCCAGGCGATCGACCCGGCCAAGGATGTCGACGGCTTTCACAGCGACAACGTCGGCGGCCTCAGCCAGGGCCGTCCGGTGCTCACGCCCTGCACGCCGGCCGGGTGCATGCGCCTGCTGCGTGACCGGTTGGGCGAGCTGTCAGGCAAGCATGCAGTGGTGGTCGGCCGCTCTAATATCGTCGGCAAGCCGATGGCAGCGCTGCTGCTTGCCGCCGATTGCACGGTGACGGTGCTGCATTCGCGCAGTCGCGAGCCGCAGGCACTGAGCCGCCAGGCCGATATCCTGATTGCCGCAGTTGGCCGCCCAGCATTGATCGACGCCAGCTGGATCAAGCCCGGGGCCATGGTGATTGACGTCGGCATTAACCGCATCGAGGAGCACGGCCGCACCCGGCTGGTCGGCGATGTCGATTTCGCCAGCGTACTGCCGCTGGCTTCGGCCATCACCCCGGTACCGGGCGGTGTCGGCCCGATGACCATTGCCATGCTCATGCAGAACACCGTCACCGCTGCGTGCCAGCAGCGCAACCAGGCGGCCAGCGAGCCCGCCAAGGAGTCGGCATGCCTTTCAACCTGCTGAAATACGGCTTGTCTTCCGAATACCCTGCGGAGATCGACCTACCGCCCCCGAAGGACCTGAAGACGTCCTACGATGTGGTCATCATCGGTGGCGGCGGGCACGGCCTTGCCACGGCGTACTATTTGGCCAAGTACCACGGCGTAACCAACATTGCGGTGCTGGAAAAGGCCTACTTGGGCGGCGGCAATACTGCGCGCAACACCGCAGTGATCCGTTCGAACTACCTCACCAGCGAGGGAGTGCGCTTCTACACCGAGTCGGTCAAGCTGTTCCAGAACCTGTCCAACGAATTCGACTTCAACATCATGTACTCCGAGCGCGGCCAACTGACCTTGGCCCACACGGACGCCACGGTGCGAGCCTTCCGCCAGCGCGCCGAAGTAAACAAGCATTTCGGCGGGCGCACCGAAATGATCGACCGCCAGCAAATCCGCGAGCTGGTGCCGACGCTGAACCTTGACCCGGGCCACCTGCCGGTACTTGCCGGCCTCTGGCACATCGATGGTGCCACTGCCCGCCACGATGCCGTGGCCTGGGGCTATGCAAAGGAGGCGAGCAAACGCGGCGTAGAGATTCACCAGCTCACCGAAGCCCTGGACTTCGATGTGCAGAACGGCCGGGTCAACGCGGTCAAAACAAACCGCGGGACAGTGAAGTGCGGCTGCGTGGTTCAGGCCATCGCCGGTTACAGCTCGCTGTTGCTGAACAAGCTGGGCATTCGCGCGCCGATTCACAGTTACCCGCTGCAGGCAATGGTCACCCAGCCGTTCAAGCCCTTCCTCGACCCACTGGTGAGTTCCAGCGCCCTGCATTGCTACGTGCAGCAGACCGGTCGCGGCGAAGTGGTCATCGGCGGCGGCTCGGACCCCTATCCGCTGTACAACACCCGCTCGACCCTGGAGCTCAAGGAAAGCCTGCTGGCGCACGCCATCGAGATGTTCCCCTTCCTCGCCAATGCCAGGCTGATGCGCCAGTGGGCCGGGATCACCGACATGACCCCGGATTACAGCCCGATCATGGGCCTGTCCCCAATTGACAACTACTACCTGGACGCCGGATGGGGCACCTGGGGCTTCAAGGCAACCCCCATTTGCGGAAAGACCATGGCCGAACTGGTGGCCAGCGGCGGCCGCACGCCAGCGCTGATCGAGCCCTTCAGCCTCGCCCGCTTCGCGACCTTTAAGCAGGTCAATGAGATGGGCGCCACGGCTGCGAGCCATTGACCATGAACCTATCGCATGACCCGTCACTCTGAGGCGACCCCATGAAGATCATGCCTTGCCCGCTCAACGGGCCCCGCAACATCAGCGAATTCACTTATGGCGGCGAGTTCAAGACGATGCCCGACCCCTCCAGCTGCACGGACACTGAATGGGCCGATTACGTATTCAACTGTGAAAATCGGGCGGGTGTCGTTCTCGAATGGTGGATGCACACGCCGTCCAGCTACTGGTTCCTCGTCGAGCGCCACACGGTGACTGACGAGATCATTCGCACCTTCGACCCACAGGAAATCTTTGATCAGCGGATGGACTTCCAGGCCACCGCGACGCCGCCCAGGAGGGTCAGTGCATGAGTGTCTTCGACCGCCTACCGGAGCCCATGGGGCTACTGATCGACCGTTCTTGCCCGCTGAGTTTTAGTTTCGAGGGAACGGACTATCAGGGCTTTGCCGGCGACAGCATCGCCAGTGCGCTGCTGGCCAACCAGCGCTGGTTGCTCTCGCGCTCGTTCAAATATCATCGCCCGCGCGGCCCGCTGAGCATGGCCGGCCAGGACGCCAACAGCCTGGTCCAGCTGCCCAGCGAACCCAACGTGCTGGCCGATGCTCACCCGCTCAGCGCCGAACTGCGGGTGACCGGACAGAACTACGCCGGCTCGCTCGACCATGACCGGGACGTGCTACTCGGCAAGTTCTCGAAGTTCATGCCAGTGGGTTTCTACTACCGCTCCTTCTACAAGCCCAAAGGCATGTGGAAGGTCTGGGAGCCACTGATCCGCAAGAAGGCCGGCCTCGGTGTGCTGGATTTGCAGTTTCGTCCGGAATACCACGACAAGGCCTTCCTCTTTGTCGATATCGCTGTGATCGGAGCCGGCCCCGCGGGGTTGCAGGCAGCACTGGATGCCGCCAACGCCGGCGCCCGGGTGCTGTTGATCGAGCAGCAGCCGGTTCTCGGCGGCTCGCTGAACTGGGCACGTTTCGCGGTCGACCCCGACGGTGCAGCGCAACTGCGCGAGCGACTGGTCGCTGCCGTCGAGGCCCACGCCAACATCCGGGTGCTCACCGATGCGGTATGCAACGCCTGGTTCAGCGACAACTACCTACCGGTCATCCAGCGTACGCGTCTTTACAAGGTGCGCGCCGGCCAGTGCATTGTCGCCTCCGGCGCTTTCGACCAGCCGGCGATCTTCCGCAACAACGACCTGCCAGGCGTGATGCTGACCAGTGCGGCGCAGCGGCTGATCAAGCTCTATGCCGTGAAGCCTGGCAAACGCGCTGTGGTGCTGACCGGAAACGACGACGGCTACCTGGCCGTTCTCGACCTGCTGGATGCGGGCGTTGAAGTCGCGGCGCTGGTAGACATGCGCGACGCGCCGGCGGACGCGACGCTGCTAACTGTGCTTCAGGCTCGCGGCATTGCCTGCCAACTGGGTAGCACGGTCTACGAGGCGTTGCATGAACAGGGCATGCGCCACATCAGCGGCGTCGATATTCGCCGCATTGTCGGCAAGGGTGAGGTCGCCGGCCAGGGCCTGCGCCTCGATTGCGATCTGCTCTGCATGTCGGCAGGCTACATGCCTGCCTATCAGTTGCTCTGCCAAGCGGGCGGCAAGCTGAGCTACGAGGATCCCCAGGCGACCTTCAGCCTCAGCGGCCTGCCTGAGGGGCTGCGAGCTGCCGGTGCGGTAAACGGCTTTAGCAACCTGCACAATGTGCTACTCGATGGCGGTCAAGCGGCCAAGCAGGCAGCGCTTGGGCTCGGGCTCGGGCTTACGGCGACGAGCTCGGGCAAATTCGTCGCTGAGGCACAGGTCAACTTCTCCTGGCCGATCTTTGCACACCCCAAGGGCAAGGAGTTCGTCGACTTCGACGAAGATCTGCAGATACGTGACATCATCAACGCCACGCGCCACGGCTATCGCGACGTGCAACTGGTCAAACGCTTTTCTACGGTTGGCATGGGACCGTCGCAAGGGCGCCATTCGGCGCTGCCGACAGCACGCCTGGTCGCCGCAGCGACCAACCGCTCGGTCAGCGAGACAGGAGTGACCACCGCACGCCCGCCCTTCGTTGCGGAAAAGCTCGCCCATGTCGCTGGCCGCGGCTTCGATCCGTACCGCCAGACTCCGCTACACCACCGCCATCTGGAACTGGGTGCGAAGATGATGCTCGCCGGGGTCTGGCAGCGCCCGGCCTTTTATGGTGCGGCGGACGAGCGTGACCGCTGTATGCAGGAAGAAGCTCTGCACGTACGCAACAGCGTCGGCCTGATTGATGTATCCACCCTCGGTGGCCTTGACGTGCGCGGCGCGGATGCCGCCGAATTCCTCAACCGACTCTACACCTTCGCCTTCGCCAAGCAGCCGGTCGGGCGCTCGCGTTACGCTCTGATGACCGATGAGCAGGGCGTCGTAATCGATGACGGCGTCTGTGCGCGCTTTGCAGACAACCACTTTTATGTCACCGCTACCACCAGCGGCGTCGACCGCATCTACCAGCAGATGCTCAAGTGGAACGCCCAATGGCGACTGAACATCGACATCACCAATGTGACAGCCGCTCTGGCAGCGGTGAACCTGGCGGGCCCCGATTCACGCAAGGTGCTGGCGAAGGTCTGCCAGGACGTTGACCTGTCGCCGCAAGAATTTCCTTACTTGGGCGTGCGCATCGGCAGCGTGGCAGGCATCCCGGCACGGCTGCTGCGGGTCGGCTTCGTCGGCGAACTGGGTTACGAGATCCATGTTCCGGCTCGCTTCGCCGAGCGGCTCTGGGATGTGCTGATGGAGGCCGGCCGCGAGGAGCAGATCCGCCCCTTCGGCGTGGAAAGCCAGCGCCTGCTGCGCCTGGAAAAAGGCCACGTGATCATCAGCCAGGACACCGACGGCATGACGCATCCGGCCGAGATCGACATGGGGTGGGCAATCGCCCGCAGCAAGCCGTTCTTTGTCGGCAAGCGCTCACTGGAGATCCTTGAGGCGCAACCGCCCAAGCGCAAGCTGGTGGGCTTCACCCTGCCGGCGGACTCCAGCAAGCCGCTGGAGGGCCATCTGGTGCTGCGCGGTGCGGACATCAGCGGCAACATCACCTCTTGCGAGTATTCGCAGACCCTCGGACAGATCATCGGGCTCGCCTACGCTGGCGCCGACCAGAGCACGCCAGGATCGCAGATTCCGATCCGTGTCGAAGGTGGCGAAGTCGTTCACGCCAAGGTAGTCACGCTGCCCTTCTTCGATTCCGATACCCAGCGTCAGGAGCTTTGAGCATGGTCAACCTGCAAGCAGATTCGTTCAGCGAACGCAGCCCACTGTATCGCAAGCACGCCGGCGCCCAGCTGCGGCAGCTCGGCGAAACCACCGTGGTCGCACGCTACAGCGGCAACGACGAACGGGCGCAGCTAGAACGCTGCGGCCTGATCGACCTGAGCAACCTGGCGCGCGCGGGCTTCCGTGGCAGCGATGCCGCCGCTTACCTCCGCGCCCGTGGCTACCAGCTGCCCGAGCGGCCGAACCAGGCCTTGGCGCAGCCGGACGGCGGCCTGGTCGCGCGCCTTTCGAAGACTGAATACCTCTTGCTGGGTAGCCTGGATGATGTCGGGTTGCGGGTCGCGCAGGAAGAAGCCGCTTGGCAGCTCAGCGACCAG
>JAKUTK010000001.1:13527-101350 GCA_022448005.1 Pseudomonas sp. | reverse complement strand
CCGAGCCCGAGGAAGTCGCCGAAGGTCCAGTAATTGAGGTTATGCCGTGCCTGCCGACCCGGTTGCGCATAAGCCGAGGTTTCATACTGGCGATAGCCGTGTTCGGCGAGCAGCGCCTGTCCGGCTTCCTGGATGTCCCAGAGGGTTTCGTCTTCCGGCAATCGGGGCGGTTTGTTCCAGAACTCAGTGTTCGGCTCGACCGTAAGCTGGTACCAGGACAGGTGCGTAGGCTGTTGGGCAATGGCGATGCGCAGGTCGCTCAGCGCGTCTTCCAGGCTCTGCTCAGGCAGACCATGCATCAGGTCGAGGTTGAAATTATCGAAGCCCGCCGCGCGCGCCATATCGGCGGCCCGGATCGCTTCGTCACCATCGTGGATGCGACCAAGGGCCTTCAGCTTGGCGGGCTGGAAGCTTTGCACCCCAATCGACAAGCGGTTGATGCCGAGGCTGCGGTAGTCGCGGAATTTGGCCTGTTCGAACGTGCCAGGGTTGGCTTCCAGGGTGATTTCGATGTCATCGGCGAAGCCGACGCGCTGACGCATGCCTTCGAGGACTCGTTCCAGCGCACTGGCGGAGAACAGGCTCGGCGTGCCGCCACCGAAAAAGATCGAGGTCAGCCGGCGGCTCTGGATCTGCTCCAGATCGGCATCCAGGTCCGCCAGCAATGCATCGACATAAGCTTCTTCGGGCAGCGAGGCCCCAGCAGCATGGGAGTTGAAATCGCAGTACGGGCATTTGCGCACGCACCAGGGGATGTGAACGTAAGCCGCCAGCGGCGGCAATTCCAGCCGCGATTCCGCAGGTGGCTCGGGAGCGCCGCCGTTGGAAGCAGCGGTCATGCGATCCCCAGGCGCTGCTTGAGCAAGGCCATGGCACGGGCGCGGTGACTGAGCTGGTTCTTATCCTTTGGCGCCAGCTCAGCGCTTGAGCAGTTACGTTCCGGGACCCAGAACAGGGGGTCGTAACCGAAGCCATGCTCTCCTTGGGCGCTGTGCAGAATACGACCCTGCCAGAGCCCTTCGCAGAGAATCGGCAGCGGATCGTCGGCATGCCGCAGCAATGCCAGCGCGCAGACGAACTGAGCGCCGCGCTCGGCGTCCGGCACGTCCTTTAGGGCATCGAGCAGTTTGGCATTGTTTGCCGCATCACCCTGGCCATTGGCGTAGCGCGCCGAGTAGATGCCGGGTGCGCCGCCCAGATGATCCACTGCCAGCCCGGAGTCATCGGCCAGCGCCGGCAAGCCGGATATCCGCGCCGCATTGCGTGCTTTGAGGATGGCGTTCTCTACAAAGGAAAGCCCGGTTTCCTCTGGTTCGATGTCGCTGAATTCGCCGATCGAACGCACATGCACAGCGTCGCCGAGCATGGCCTGCAGCTCCTTGAGCTTGCCGGTGTTATGGCTGGCCAGCACCAGTTCGTTGAAGAGCATTATTCGTCCGGGAAGACTTCTTGGCTGAAGTCGAAGTTGATCGCCGGGGCGCCGGCAGGCTGCACGTTCAGGTTGAAGCGCAGGGTTTCATGCGAGTCGAAGGGGAACTGAGCCAGGTAGTAGATGGCCTGCTCGCCTTCTTTCAGTTGCTTGAAACTCAGGGGGTAATCCTGCCCGAGCAGGTTCTTCACCGTGCCACTGACCTGCGCTGCGGTCGGTTTGCCGGACTTGAGCACCGATATATTGACCACGCCTTGAGTCTTGCTGCGCACGAGGCCAGCTGCAGCGGCGATGTCAGGCTGCAGGAAGCCGGAATTGAAGGCGATGTAGTGCACATCGTATTCGCCGACGCTGTGTTTGCGCTCGGCCACGGCGGGCAGAGTGAAGAGCAGGGCGAGCAGGCATAACAAGCTAGATTTCATGAGTTACCTCCAGCAGTGAGCGGTCAGCGGACGGCTCCGGTGACACGATAGATACCGATTTCACCAATCAGATTAGGCCACAAGCGACTCGCCATGCCGTGCTTGTGATGGCGATCCACGGCCAGACGCTCAAGCACCCGTGCGCCGAGTTCGTGGGACAGTCTTTCGAAGTCCTCGAAAGTGCAGAAGTGAATGTTCGGCGTGTTGTACCAGGTGTAGGGCAGAAAATCCGACACCGGCATGCGGCCTTTACTGGCTAGGTACCAGCGGCAGCGCCAGTGACCGAAGTTGGGAAAGGTGATGATGCATTCGCGCCCGACCCGTAGCATCTCCTTGAGCAGCTTGTCCGGGTAGTGGACCGCTTGCAGTGCCTGGGTCATGACAACCATGTCGAAGCTATCACTGGCGAAGTTGCCGAGGCCCTTGTCGAGGTCTTGCTCGATGACGTTGACACCTTTCTCGACGCAGGCGGCAATGTTGTCCGGGTCGATTTCCAGGCCATAGCCGCTGACCTGCTTGTTGTCCCGAAGCCAGGCCAGCAGGTCACCGTTACCGCAGCCCAGGTCGAGCACGCGGCTCCCCGCCGGGATCCAGTCTTGGATGATGTCCAGGTCGGCGCGCATATGGGTTCCTTATACGGCGATGCGGTTCATGTAACCGCGAAAGGCCTGTAGATAACGAGGGATCGGAATCAGAAAGGCGTCATGGCCCTGCGGAGCGTCGATCTCCAGGTAACAGACGTTTTTGCGCGCCGCCATCAGCGCGTCGACGATTTCGTGCGAGCGCTCAGGCGAGAAACGCCAGTCGGTGGTAAACGAAATCACGCAGAAGTCTGCCTTCGCCGTCGACAGTGCCTTGGCCAGGTCATCTTCGTAGGCTGCGGCCGGGTCGAAATAATCCAGCGCCTTGGTCATCAGCAGGTAGGTATTGGCATCGAAGCGGCCGGAGAACTCTTCGCCCTGATAACGAAGATAGCTTTCGACCTGAAATTCTACGCTGTTGAAATCGTAGTTCAGCTTCTCGCTCTTGAGCCCACGACCAAACTTGGTGCCCATGGCGTCGTCGGACAGGTAAGTGATGTGGCCGACCATGCGCGCGAGCATCAGGCCCCGCTTGGGAATCACGCCCTTTTCTTGAAAGTGGCCGCCATGAAACTCTGGATCGGAGAGAATGGCCTGGCGCGCGACCTCATTGAACGCAATGTTCTGCGCTGACAGCTTGGGTGCAGAAGCAATCGCCACGCAATTACGCACGCGCTCGGGGTAACTCATGGTCCATTGCATGGCCTGCATGCCGCCTAGGCTGCCACCGACTACAGCAGCCCACTGCACAATGCCGAGCATGTCGGCCAGGCGGGCCTGGCTGTTGACCCAGTCCTCGACAGTAACAACCGGGAAATCGGCCCCATAAGGTTTGCCCGTGGCTGCATTGATGCTGCTGGGGCCCGTTGAGCCATTGCAGCCGCCGAGGTTGTTCAGGCTGACCACAAAGAAACGGTTGGTGTCGATGGCTTTGCCCGGACCGATACAGCTGTCCCACCACCCTGGTTTGCGGTCTTCCGCGTCATGGTAACCGGCCGCGTGGTGATGGCCTGACAGCGCGTGGCAGATGAGCACGGCATTGCTGCACGAGGCGTTGAGCTCGCCGTAGGTTTCGTAGATCAGCTGGTAATCGTTCAGCGTGCGGCCACAGGCGAGTGCCAGCGGCTCGGCGAAATGCGCGACCTTCGGACTCACCAGACCAACGGAATCGGTTGGGATAGCTGTGGGCATCGACCCTGGCTCGTACTGGAAGAAGGCGGCAAAGTCTAAAGGTTAGCGCGCCTCAATTCATCCTCAATCGCAACGCCGGTGTCAGCCCAAGTTGGCGCTGGTGAGGCTGACGACCTTGCCTTGGCGGCGAATCGGTGCCGGTTTTCGCAGCACTCGCAGCATTTCACCCGCCTGGGCCAGCTGTTGCTCCAGCTCCAGGCTGTACCGCGCGAGCGCGCGCCCGCGCTGGCTGCTTTGCTGGCTATCCTGCGCCAGGCTCTTGAGGCTCAGCATGTGTGCTTCCAATTGCTGCTTGTGTTCCAGCGAATGCTGCATCAGCGGCAGCAGCGCTTCATTGGCCCAATGCTCGGCTTCCTGGCGTAAGCGCTGATGCATGGCGACCACCTCCTGAACAAGGGTGGCGAAGAAGCGACGGGTCAAGGTGCGCTGCTCGGTGAGCAGCGTCTTGAGCTGCAGGCGGAACTGGTCGGCCTTGCTTTGCAGGTCCTTGAGTTCTTTCTGGTACTGCGCCAGACGGAACAGCGGGGCGTCCACGCCGTGTAGCGGATTTTCGTCGTTATGGCGCCTGTAGATGGCTGAGACCATCTTGTTGGCCAATGCCGCCTCGTGCTCAAGCGCAGCGATATCCTGCTCTACGGAGCGGAAAAAATGCACGATGCTGAGGTTGATTCCCAGAGTGGTCAGGCTGCCGGTCAGGCTGCGACGCAGGCGAGAGAGGTGTTCCTCGAGCCGTTCCGGGCGCACCGTCGAACGCAGAAGCTCGCCCTGGCGTTGCAGTAGACGCTGGTTGGTTTTCAGCTGCAGCAGGCGCTTGTGGTGCTGGTTATGGTCATGGCGGGTACGGGCTGTCAGCTCGAGGAGCATCTGGCCGCTGTCCTGGCGATGGCTATCGAGCAGTTGGCATTGCTCGCGAACCTTGGCCAGCCGCTGGGTCAGGATATGCTGGCTGTTTTGCAGCAAGGCGAGCACCTGGCGCACCACCTGTTGTTCCAGCAGATGCTCCTTCTGAGCAAGGATGCGCTCGCTGAGCAGATGTTCCAGTGCAACCAGTTGACTGCGCTCGAGCAGACTTTGATCGCCGCGAATCTTGGCCAGCAGGGCCTGCTTGGCTGAGAGAGGAAGCACATCCTCGACGGCGATGCCCAACTGTTGCGCCGTAGCGGCCTGCATCCGTTGAATCGCCTCACTGACAAAGGTCTCACCGGAGACGTCGTCCCACAGAACATCAATCTTGTTCAACACGGCAAACAGACGGTTTCGTCCACCGTCGTTGAGCTGGCGAATGTGCTGTTGCCAGATACCCATGTCGCTGGCCGTCACGCCGGCATCGGCCGACAGCAGGAAAATTACCGCGTGGGCGTTAGGCAGCATCGACAGCGTCAGCTCCGGCTCGCTGCCGAGCGCGTTGAGGCCGGGTGTATCGAGGATGCGCAGACCTTGGCGCAGCAGCGGATGGTCGAAGCTGACCATGGCGTGTCGCCAAGCCGGCACCAAGACTTCACCGTTAACTTCGGACGCTTCCAGCACATCGGGGTGGAAGCCCAGCTGGATAGCCTGCTCGGCGGGCATGGATTTCGCGGAAGCTACCTGGCCGAACGCTTCGACCATGGCGTCAGGATTCGCGGGATCCAGCGCAATGTTCGTCCACAAGCGTGGGGCGCGCTTGAGCTGGGCGATGCTGGTGTCTTCAAGGCGGGATTCAATCGGCAACAGGCGAATGTAAGAACGTTCCGCGCGGGGATCGAAGAACAGCTCGGTCGGACACATGGTGGTGCGGCCGGCACGCGACGGCAGGATGCGCTGGCCATATTCCGAGAAGAACAGGCTGTTGATCAGTTCCGTCTTGCCGCGGGAATATTCCCCGACAAACGCGAGGGTTATATGGTCGGTGCGCAGCAGCTTCAGCGAACGGTCCAGGCGGGCTTCAACCACCTCCGAGTTCAGACGGTTGTGCGCCAGCCAGCTGCGGTAACGGGTTATTTCGCGGATTAGGTCGCGTTTCCAGGAGACATAGGCATCCACCTGCCGGTCGAGTCGTTCCATGGTTGTGGTGCTTTCCTGAAAGGCGTAGGAGCCGATTATCCCTGCCACCCGGTGCGGGTCAATCGAGCCTTTTGTGAACCACCGCCCAAAGCCTGCACAAGGCTTGGGGCGGTTTCAGGCTCAGATCAGCGAGCGCAGGATGTTGGGCATGTGGGTCATCATTGCCAAGTTATTGATGACCAGCATGTCGATCAGTTTGATCGCCAAAAACGCGAAAATCGGCGAGATGTCCAACCCACCCATGCTTGGCAGCAGGCGGCGGAACGGCGCCAGTGCCGGTTCGCAAATCTGGCTGACCAGTTGGGCGCCCGGGTTGTGACTGCCAGGTGCGACCCAGGACAGGATTACGCTGATGATAAGCGCGTAGAAGAAGATGTTGATGAACAGCCCGGTCACGCCAATGACGGCCCAGACCAATAGCTGCAAAGGGTTTCCGATGGTGCCGAATGCGATCATCAGGATAGCGGCCATCAGCAGGATCTGGACGATGATCGCCAGTACCAGTGACGACAGGTCCAGCCCGCCGATACTAGGGATGACGCGGCGCAGCGGCTTGAGCAGCGGGTGCGTGGCGCGGACGATGAACTGGCTGAGCGGGTTGTAGAAGTCTGCCCGAACCAGCTGCAGGATGAAACGCAGCAAGACGATCAGCAGGTACAGGCTGCCAAGCGTCTGGACGATCAGGATCAGGGCTTGCGAGAGTTGCGACATGAAGGCTCCTTAGTTGCCCAATTGTTCGGCGAGTTCGGCCGAGCGTTTCGCGGCTGCAGTCATCGCTTGCTCAACCAGGCTTTCGAAACCGCCCGTTTGGAAGGCTTTGATCGCCGCTTCGGTGGTTCCGTTCGGCGAGGTGACACGACGTCGCAATTCGCTGGCTCCAACATCGCTTTCGCAGGCCATTCGCGCAGCCCCCAGGGCGGTATGCATGGTCAGCTGTGCGGCCGTATCGCGTGGCAAGCCCATTCGCTCACCCGCAGCGGTCATCGCTTCGATCATCAGGAAGAAATACGCCGGGCCACTGCCCGACACGGCGGTCACGGCATCGATCAGCGACTCCTTGTCCAGCCAGAGCGCCAGCCCAACCGCCGACAACAGCTGTTCGGCTTGCTGCTTTTGCGTGTCGGTCACCTGATCGTTGGCGAACAGCCCGCTCACGCCCTGACGCAGCAAGGATGGGGTATTCGGCATGCAGCGAACGATCGCCCGTGGTGTCGTGTCACCCAGCCACGCCTGCAGGCTGGCGCAATCGATGCCCGCGGCGATCGACACGACCAGCTGATTCGCTTGCAGGTGTGCAGCCAGGTCGCGGCAGACCGCCTGCATCACCTGCGGTTTGACCGCGAGGACCACTACGTCTGCGCCTGCAACAGCCTGGGCATTGTCGGCAAATGCCTCAATGCCATGAGCAGCTTCGAGTTCGATGCGTTTGTCGGCGCCGGGATCACTGGCGCAAATCGCGGAGGCCGGGAGACCTTGGGCGCGTAGGCCGCCAATCAGACTCGCGGCCATGTTGCCGCCGCCGATGAAGGCGATACGGGGAGTGCTCATGTGGGATTCCTTGTTAATCATGCGGTGGGGCGTCTGCCGCTGCTTGCGATGGATAAGCACGGGCGCCGAAAAGGGCAGTGCCTATGCGAACCCAGGTGGCACCCTCGGCAATCGCTGCCTCGAGGTCCTGGCTCATGCCCATGGAAAGCGTGTCCAGATCCAGCTGCAGTTCGGCCTGCAGTTGGCGCAGGCGGGCGAACGCTGCGCGCTGCTCGGCTGGATCGTCGGTCGGTTCGGGTATCGCCATCAGGCCGCGCAGGCGTAGGCGAGGTAAGGCGGCGATGGTCTGGGCCAGTTCCTGCGCCTCTTGCGGCTCGCAGCCGGACTTGCTGGTTTCACCGCTGACGTTGACCTGCAGGCAGAGGTTCAAAGGTGGTAGATGCTCGGGACGCTGATCTGACAGGCGCTGGGCGATTTTCAAACGGTCCACCGAGTGTACCCAGTCGAAGTGCTCAGCGATCATTTTGGTCTTGTTCGATTGGATGGGGCCGATGAAATGCCAAACCAAGGGCAGATCGGCGAGTTCGGCCTGTTTCTCCAGCGCTTCCTGCAGGTAGTTTTCACCAAAATCGTGCAGGCCCGCTTCGCTGGCCTCACGGATGGCCTCGGCCGGTTGGGTCTTGCTCACCGCGAGCAGCAGCACCTCGTCAGGATCGCGCTCTGCAGCTTGCGCCGCCTCACGGATGCGCGTTCCGACCTTTGCAATATTCGTCGCTATCGTGGACATTACCTGCGCCTGCCACCTTAGGGTCTGCGCGGCATTCTACCTGCTTGCTTGTAATTGGGGAGTCCCATGGATATCACAGAGCTGCTGGCGTTCAGTGCCAAGCAGGGTGCGTCGGATTTGCACCTGTCTTCCGGCTTGCCGCCGATGATCCGCGTCGACGGCGATGTGCGCCGGATCAATCTCCCTGCGATGGACCACAAGCAGGTGCACGCGCTGATCTACGACATCATGAACGACAAGCAGCGCAAGGATTTCGAGGAGTTTCTCGAGACCGACTTCTCGTTCGAGGTGCCTGGTGTGGCGCGCTTCCGGGTCAACGCCTTCAACCAGAATCGCGGTGCTGGTGCAGTATTCCGGACCATTCCGTCCAAGGTGCTGACCATGGAAGACCTCGGCATGGGCGAAGTCTTCCGCAAGATCACCGACGTACCACGCGGGCTGGTTCTGGTCACCGGGCCGACCGGTTCGGGCAAGTCGACCACCCTGGCGGCGATGCTCGATTACTTGAACAACACCAAGTACCACCACATCCTCACCATCGAGGACCCGATCGAATTCGTTCACGAGTCGAAGAAGTGCCTGGTCAACCAGCGTGAAGTGCATCGTGACACGCTCGGCTTCTCCGAAGCGCTGCGCTCGGCACTGCGTGAAGACCCGGACATCATTCTGGTCGGCGAGATGCGCGACCTGGAAACCATCCGCCTCGCGTTGACTGCCGCGGAAACCGGCCACTTGGTATTCGGCACCCTGCACACCACCTCGGCGGCCAAGACCATCGACCGGGTAGTCGACGTGTTCCCGGCTGAAGAGAAGTCCATGGTCCGCTCGATGTTGTCGGAATCCCTGCAGGCCGTGATTTCCCAGACCCTGCTGAAAAAGGTTGGCGGTGGTCGGGTGGCGGCGCACGAAATCATGATCGGCACCCCTGCGATCCGAAATCTGATCCGTGAAGACAAGGTGGCGCAGATGTATTCGTCCATCCAGACCGGCGGCTCGCTGGGAATGCAAACACTGGATGCCTGCCTTAAGGGCTTGTTGGCCAAGGGGCTGGTCTCCCGCGACAGCGCCAAGGAAAAAGCCAAACAGCCGGAAAACTTCTAAAACCTATCGGGGCCTGGCGCTAAGCCGGGCCTCTTCGCATTGCTATAGCGCGGCTACGCCCGGACTACGAGAACGACGATGGAATTCGAGAAACTGTTGCGCCTGATGGTCGAAAAGGGCGGCTCCGATCTGTTCATTACCGCTGGTGTGCCGCCTTCAATGAAGGTCAACGGCAAGATCCTTCCGGTGAACAAAACGCCGATGTCGCCGGAGATGACCCGCGAGACGGTCCATGCGGTGATGAACGAGCAGCAGCGTCGTGAGTTCACCGAAAACCACGAATGCAACTTCGCCATCAGTGCGCGCGGCATCGGCCGTTTTCGGGTCAGCGCCTTCTATCAGCGCAACCTTGCCGGCATGGTGCTGCGCCGAATCGAAACCAACATTCCAACGCTGGAAGACCTGAAACTTCCCGAAGTGCTGAAAAAGCTGGCGATGACCAAGCGCGGCCTGGTGTTGTTCGTCGGTGCGACCGGTACCGGCAAATCGACCTCGCTGGCCGCGATGATCGGCTACCGCAACAAGAACTCCAGCGGCCATATCATCTCCATCGAAGATCCGATCGAATTCATTCACCAGCACCAGAGCTGCATCGTCACCCAGCGTGAAGTCGGGATCGACACGGATTCCTTCGATGTAGCACTGAAAAACACCCTGCGCCAGGCGCCGGATGTGATCCTGATCGGTGAAGTGCGGACCCGCGAGACCATGGACTATGCCGTGGCCTTCGCTGAAACCGGGCACCTGTGTTTGGCGACCCTGCACGCCAACAACGCTAACCAGGCGCTGGACCGAATCATCAACTTCTTCCCGGCCGATCGGCAGCAGCAGGTCTGGATGGACCTGTCACTGAACCTCAAAGCCATCGTTGCCCAGCAGCTGATCCCGACGCCCGATGGCAAAGGTCGCCGCGCGGTGATCGAGGTGCTGATCAACACGCCGCTGGCGGCTGATCTGATCCGCAAGGGCGAGGTTCATGAGCTCAAGTCGCTGATGAAACGCTCCACCGACCTTGGTATGCAGACCTTCGATCAGGCGCTGTATAACCTCTATGTACAGGGCGAGATCACTTACGAAGACGCCTTGGCGCATGCCGACTCCTCCAACGATCTGCGACTGATGATCAAGCTGGGGTCGGAAACCGACGGTGAACACCTCACCAGCGTTTCACAAGGGCTGACGCTGGAAGTCAGCGACGACGATCCGGGACGCAGCTTCCGTTGATATGGCTAGCCAGGCCGGTTGATTCGCTTGCCTGGCTGGTTGGCCACGCGCTCGGCCTGACCATCACGTTGTGCTCCGGCGCGCGCTCGGCTCATCAGTTGAGGAATTAGGACGCCCTCCGGCAGGTTCTTCCAGAATCGAACCGGTAGGTTGCTCTCCATGACGTTGCGGTTCAACCGCGCTGGGTTGAAGGTGCTTTCGTAATAGGCCTTCCACAGTTCCGCTCCTGGATCCTGCGCGTTTTGCGCAAGCCGTCGCCAGGCGGGCGGGCACGGGGCGGCATGGTGCATGGCCACTCCATCCCAAAGCACCGCATCGATTGGCGTTGCGATCAGCCAGGAATTTAGCCCCATCCGTTCTGCAAAGTGGGGTGCTGCACTTACGAGAACATCATGGGCAGGCTCGAACCAGGCGGCATAGTTCGGCGGCTCACCGCAGCCTGTCGGGCTGAAGCGCAGAAAGGCATGCATGTGGTGCGCTTCACGGCGCACGGCCTTGATCCGTGCGTGCAGCTCGGTTCCGTCGATGTCGCCGACCAGCCTGGCTGTTTGATCGCCTTTTGCGACCCGCCAGAGCACGCGATACAGCAAGCTCCACCGATCTGCCGTACGGAAGCGGGCAGCGCTTTCAAGCTCATCGATCAGCTGTCGCGGAATGCGAACTGGCGGTCCGGCATCGACTGGTCCGGACGTATCTGGCTCATCGAACAAGCCACCTAGTTCGTCCTTGCCAAGCCACTCGACTTGATGCGGCGCGACGCCGCTTTGGAGCAGTTCACGGGCCCTGTCGCGCCAGCCATCAAAGCTCCCATCAAACCGCACCTGCATCACCACAGGCCCATTTGTACCGGGCCGTCACTGAGGCTCCGGCGCAAGGTCGCAGACTCCCGGTTGGCAAGGCTTGGTCGGTAGTCTTGTGTGATCACAAAGGGTTTAGCCTTTTCAAGCGAGCAGCGAAGCCGTGTCAGGTCTTCGAAGCGGATGCGCTTCTGCCGACGCAGGGCGACCAGCCGTTTGGCGCTCAGGATCCCGATACCGGGAATTCGCGCGATCAGTGTCGGCTCGGCGCTATTCAGGTCAACTGGAAAATGCTCACGGTTGGACAGCGCCCAGGCCAGCTTCGGATCGATGTCCAGCGGCAGGTTGCCTGGGCCCGCCAGCAACTCGCTGGCCTTGAAGCCATAGCCGCGCATCAGGAAGTCCGCTTGGTACAGGCGATGCTCGCGCAGCAGTGGCGGTGCCTCAAACGGCACGGTTTTGGGGCTATGTGGGATGGGGCTGAAGGCGGAGTAATAGACGCGCCGCAGTCTGAAGTCGCCATACAGTGATTGGGCGGTGTGCAGAATGGTGCTGTCATCGGTGGCGTCAGCCCCGACGATCATTTGCGTACTCTGACCGGCCGGTGCGAAGCGTGGTGCGCGCTGTTCTGCTTTGGCTTCAGTCTCGCCTTCATGAATGGCGTGCATTGCCTGCTTGATGGTCACCACCTGTTTCTCTGGCGCCAGGCGGATCAGGCTGGCCTCGGTCGGCAGTTCGATATTGACGCTGAGGCGGTCAGCGTAACGGCCCGCCTCCGCAATAAGCTGCGGGTCGGCATCGGGAATGGTTTTCAGATGAATGTAGCCGCGAAACTCGTGCTCTTCGCGTAACAACCTGGCCACACGGTTGAGCTGCTCCATGGTGTAGTCCGCCGAGCGGATGATCCCGGAGCTGAGAAACAGGCCGCTGATGCAATTGCGGCGGTAGAAGTCCAGTGTCAGCGTTACCACTTCTTCTGGAGTGAAGCGTGCCCGCGGAACATCGCTGGAGCGCCGATTGACGCAGTACTGACAGTCGTACAAGCAAAAGTTGGTCAGCAGGATCTTCAGCAGCGCGACGCAGCGACCGTCCGGCGTGAAGCTGTGACAGATGCCCATGCCATCCGTGGCGCCAAGTCCGCTGCGGCCTTTTGAGCTGCGTTTGGGCGCGCCGCTGCTGGCACAGGACACATCGTATTTGGCGGCGTCGGCCAGGACGCTGAGCTTCTCGATCAATTGCATAGATCACCATGATGCTGGTTGGATATACAGTATCATGGCGGCTCAAATGCGTGGTGTCCGCTCGGCAGGCGCTGCAATTGAGTGGGAATCGGATAAGCTCACGAAATACCCAAACCGGACTGCGAGGCTCAGATGCGTCAAAACACCCATAGCACCCTGATTGGCTATCTTTTGTGGATCTTCGGCTTTCTTGGCTCGCACCGCTTCTACTATGGCAAGCCGATCACCGGCACCATCTGGTTCTTCACGCTCGGATTGTTTTTTGTCGGTTGGATCATCGACCTGTTCCTGATTCCGTCAATGGATCGTGAAGCGGACATGCGCTTCCAGCCTGGTCCGATCGACTACACCGTCGCCTGGATTCTGCTGACCTTTCTGGGGATATTCGGCGTGCACCGGATGTACCAGGGCAAATGGATCACCGGGCTGATCTATCTTTGCACCGGTGGGCTGTTTTTCGTCGGCATCCTTTATGACTTCTGGACGCTGAATAGCCAGGTGTCGATGCAGAATATGGAAAAACGCATTAATTAGACGTTTACCGTTCGCAGCCCTGCTCGGCTGCGAACGGCTGGGTAAGCGGCCTAGCCTTGGAAGGCGACACGGCCGTCAACCAGGGTGTAGCGCACGGCCCCGGGCAGGCAATGCCCAATGAACGGGCAATTGCGGCCTTTCGAGTGCCAACGCTCGCCGGCCACGGTCGAACTGCTCGGGTCGAAAAGAACCAAATCCGCGGCTCCGCCAATCGACAGTTGGCCGGCCGGCAGTTTCAGCGCCGCGGCCGGGCCGCTGCTCAGGCGAGCCAACAAGGTCGGCAGGTCCAGCAGGCCGTCTTCAACCAGGGTCAGGGCGAGAGGCAGGAGAATCTCGGCGCTGCTGATGCCCGCCTCGGTCTCGCCGAACGGGGCCTGCTTGGCGTCCGCTTCATGCGGTTGATGATGGCTTGAGATCACCGAGATGACACCGCTCTTCACCGCCTGACGAAGGCCCTCACGGTCGCCGGCACTGCGCAGAGGCGGCTGCACATGGTAGAGACTTGAGAAGCCGTGCAGCGCTTCGTCGGTGAGGATCAGCTGATACATCGCCACGTCAGCGGTGACCGGCAGGCCACGAGCTTGTGCATCGGCAATCATCTGGGCGCCGCGGGCCGTGGTGAGTTGGCTGAAGTGCGCGCGCACACCGGCTTGTTCCACCAGCAGCAGGTTACGAGCCAGGGCGATGGTTTCCGCCGTTTCGGGAATCCCGGCCAGGCCGAGAAAGGCCGCGGCGGGGCCTTCATGGGCCAGGCCACCCTCGGACAGGTCGCTGTCCTGAGAATGAATGATAACGGTGAGGTCGAATGTTGCAGCGTATTCCAGCGCTCGGCCCAGGTTGCGGTTGCTGGTGAAATTGGCCAGGCCATTGCCAAAGGCGACGCAGCCTGCGTCTCGGAGGGCGACCAATTCCGATAGTTGTTCGCCTGCCAGGTTGCGCGTCAGTGCGCCGATCGGGAAAACCTTGGCATGGCCGGACTCGCGGGCACGGTCGAGGATCAGTTCGGCAACTGCTGCGGTGTCCAGTACCGGCTTGGTCTGAGGTGGGCAGCACAGACTGGTGATACCGCCAGCGGTTGCCGCAAGCGTTTCGCTGGCAATGTTGCCTTTGCGGCTATAGCCCGGTTCGCGAAGTGCCACCGATAGGTCGACCAGGCCGGGCGCAGCAATCAAGCCGCGTGCATCAATGGTCTTTGCCGCGCTGAATCCCGAAGGCGCCTGGCCGAGAGCGATGATTTTGCCGTCCTGACAGTAAATATCAGTGATTTCGTCGCGTCCATTGGCCGGGTCGATCAGGCGAGCACCGAGGATATGGGTAGGCATCAGTTCTGCTCCTCGGCCGCGTATTCCTGTTCGAGTTGCCGTTGTGCGGTCTGCCCGCTCATCGCCATGGACAGCACCGCCATACGAATCGCGATGCCATAGGTGACCTGGTTGAGGATGACCGACTGGGCACCATCGGCCACCGCCGATTCGATCTCGACGCCACGGTTGATCGGACCGGGATGCATGACGATAGCGTCCGGTTTGGCCAGCGCCATGCGCTGGGTGGTCAGACCATAGAGGCGATAGAACTCGCCCTCGCTGGGCAGCAGGCCGCCCTGCATGCGTTCGCGCTGCAAGCGCAGCATGATCACCACATCGACATCGCGCAGGCCTTTGTTCATGTCGTGGTAGACGTTCACGCCGTACTGCTCCAGGCCAACGGGTAGCAGCGTCTTCGGGCCGATGACACGAATGTCGGGACAGCCCAGTGTTTTCAGCGCGAGCATATTGGAGCGGGCTACGCGCGAATGCAGGATGTCGCCGACAATGGCCACCGAGAGTTTCTCGAAGTCACCCTTGTGCCGGCGAATGGTGAGCATGTCGAGCATGCCTTGGGTCGGGTGCGCATGGCGCCCATCGCCACCGTTGATGACCGCTACATCCGGGCACACATGTTCAGCGATGAAGTGGGCGGCGCCCGAATCAGCGTGGCGCACTACGAACATGTCGGCGGCCATCGCTTCGAGGTTGCGCAGGGTGTCTGTAAGTGTTTCGCCCTTACTGGTCGAGGAGGTCGAGACGTTCAAGGTGATGACGTCCGCCGAGAGCCGCTTGGCCGCCAGCTCGAAGGTGGTGCGCGTTCGCGTCGAATTTTCGAAGAACACGTTGCAAACGGTTTTGCCTCGCAACAGCGGAACCTTTTTTACCGCTCTGGCGCCGACCTCGAGGAACGAATCGGCAGTGTCCAGGATTTCCGTTAGCAGGGCACGGGGCAGGCCATCCAGCGAAAGGAAATGGCGCAACTGACCATTATCGTTCAGCTGTAGCGGGCGCTTGGCGTCGGTAGGCGTCATCGCGAGGGTCTCAATTGGCGGAGGCGAGGGTCTGGAGTTCGAGCGTTAGCGGGCTTGGGCCAAGGAGCTTTACCCGTTGTTCGGGCGCCAGTGAGAGTGTGGCACCCACCACGTCCGGCCTGATCGGCAGCTCGCGGGCATTGAGGTCCAGCAGGCATACCAGGCTGACGCTGGCCGGCCGGCCGTAGTCGAACAGCTCGTTCAGCGCTGCACGAATGGTGCGGCCGCTCATGAGCACATCATCGACCAGGATCAGATGCTGTCCTTCGATCTCGAATGGTAGCTCCGAGGGGCGGACCTGGGGATGCAGGCCGTTCTGGGTAAAGTCGTCGCGATAGAACGAGACGTCCAGGATTCCCAGTGCTTCGTTCTTGGCCCGTTGTTCAAGAAGTGCCTGGGCGACCCAGACGCCACCCGTGCGGATGCCGATGAAACGAGGCTCGCTTATCTTCCTGCTTTTGAGGTGCTGATCCAGGGTTGCAGCCATTTCCGGGAGCAACTGGTCGGGGTTGGGCAGGGTCATGATTTCTCCTGGGGCCGCTTCAGGCGGTTTGCTGGGCACTCAGCCAGCCTTCGAGTAAAAGAGCCGCAGCGAGGGCATCGACGGGGCGTTCACGGTAACCGCCGTTCTGGCCGCCACGCAGGCGCTCGCCTTTGGCTTCATATGTGGTGAGGCGCTCGTCATGGGTATGCACTGGCAGGTTGAAGCGACCGTTGAGGCGGCGTGCGAACTTTTCCGCACGAGCGCTCATCTCGCTGACACTGCCGTCCATATTCAGAGGCAGGCCGACCACCAGCGCATCCGGTTGCCACTCACGCAGCAGTGCTTCGATCTGTGACCAGTCAGGTACACCGTTCTGCGCCTTGAGCACGCAGAGCTCACGTGCCTGACCCGTCACCGCCTGGCCGACGGCGACGCCGATCTGTTTAGTGCCGTAGTCGAAGCCGAGCAACAGCCGCAGCTTGTTCATGCGTGGCCGACCTGGTTGCTGAGCAGCCTGAGATCAACACCCAGCGATGCGGCAGCGGCCGTCAAACGCTGCTCATAGGGCAGGTCGAAAAGGATCTCTGGCTGAGCCGGGCAGCTCAGCCAGGCATTATCAGCCAGCTCCGCTTCCAGTTGGCCAGGTTCCCAGCCCGCATACCCGAGCGCGATAAATTGCTGTTGCGGGCCGTAGCCGTCGGCGATGGCGAAGAGCACGTCTTGGGAAGTCGTCACGCCGAGCTGGCCCAGATCGAGTGTCGCCTGGAATTGGGCGTCGGCAGGATGCAGCACAAAGCCTCTATCCGTCTGTACCGGGCCGCCCGAAAAGATCGTCAGGTGCTGGCTGCTGGCATTTCCTGGTTGCTCCGGGCGGAGCTGCTCAAGTATGTCCGCCAGGTTTAATCCGCTCGGGCGGTTGACAATGAGCCCCATCGCGCCGTCCCGGTTGTGCTCAACCAGATAGATCAAGGTCTGGGCGAAATTGGGGTCCGCCATGTGTGGCATGGCGATGAGGAATTGATGCTTGAGGTAGCTGGGCGAGGTCGCGTTCATAGGTGCTAGCTTAAGCGTTGCGGCCTGGGCCGTGAAGCGGCCGCACCAAATGCCGTAGCCGACGCGATGCGCACGTCTCCTGTCAGCGGCTTGACAGGCGATCGCCGCGCTCGAAGCGCCAGGTTCGGATGATTTCGACCTGATCGTAGTTCTGCGCCAGCTCACCGGAAAAAGGCGCAAAGGGTGCTGCAAGTCTGACGATGCGCATGGCGGCCTCGTCTAGCATCGCCTGGCCTGAGGATTCGAGTACTCGGAGCTCCTGCACCGCGCCGTTTCGGTCAACCACCACCAACATCCGCAGACTCCCGTAGATGCGTTGACGGCGCGCCTCATCGGGATAGTTCAGGTTGCCGATGCGCTCGACTTTCTTGCGCCATTCGTCGCGGTACCAGGCACTGATGTCGCGCATGGTCGCAGCGCTGTTCTGGCGGCTGACACGAGGCCGCTTGGCATATTGCTCGACCTGCTGGGCAAGTTCGGCTTCGAGGCTGGCGATTTCTGCGCTGAGCTGCGAACTGTCATAGACGGGCGCCGGTTGCGCCTGTGGCTGCGGCTTATTCTTTTGTGGCTTGGCCGGTGTCTTTTCAGGTTGTGGCGCGCGCGTCGCTACGGCTGTCTTGGGCGCCTCGCTAGGGTTGCTTGGCGGGGGCGACGAAGCGGGCGAGACCTTGCGTACCTGGGTGTCCTGGAATGGCGCTTGCTCAGTTGTTTTTGGCGAGGCCTTGTGCTCCAGCGTGCCGCTGCCTTGCTGATTGTCCTGAGCCAGGAAATCCGCTTCCTTTGGCTTGTTTTCGCTCTTAAACGTGGACAAAGTGATTTCCAGCGATTTGCTGGTCTGCTTTGGTTCTGAGAGCGTGAAGCCGAGCCCTAGAATCAGGGCACCGTGAAGCGCGGCTGCGAGAAATATCGTAAAGCCGAGACGGTCTGCCGGACGGACTCCGGTAGGGGCAAGAGAGGGTAGGCGTGTAGCGGCGTTCATCGCATTTCAGTCAGCTTGAAGTGCGCGCAGTCTGCCCAGCGTGACTGTAAAAGTCTATGAACCAGGCGGCAGCTTTGATGGGTGGCTACGACGATGCGTCGACCGAAGCGCAGCAGGCAATTTGAAAGAGAGGCGGTTGGCACTGCGCCAACCGCATTTGAGCTAAACGTTTGATTCGCTCAGTTTTGCTGCAATGGCGTCCATCAGGCGCTCGCCGATGCGGGTATCAAAGGCACTGTCGATCTCGCGGATGCAGGTCGGGCTGGTGATGTTGATCTCGGTGAGGAACTCGCCAATCACGTCCAGGCCGACGAAAAGCAGCCCGCGTTTGCGCAGTTCCGGCCCCACAATTGCGGCGATCTCCTTGTCGCGCTCAGAAAGTGGCTGCGCGCCGCCGCGTCCCCCTGCGGCGAGATTGCCGCGGGTTTCGCCCACTGCAGGTATGCGCGCTAGGCAGTAGGGCACCGGCTCGCCGTCTATCACCAGGATGCGTTTGTCGCCTTCCGTGATGGCCGGAATGTAGCGCTGCGCCATAATCTGACGGCCGCCATGCTCGGTCAGTACCTCAAGGATCACTGAAAGATTCGGGTCGCCTTCGCGGTGGCGGAAAATCGATGCGCCACCCATTTCATCCAGCGGTTTGAGAATGATGTCACGCTGCTCGCGAGCAAACTCCCGCAGAATGTCGGACCGCCTGCTGACAAGGGTCGGTGGGGTGCATTGCGGAAACTGGGTGGCAAAGAATTTCTCGTTGCAGTCGCGCAGACTCTGCGGGCGATTTACCACCAGCGTGCCGGCCTGCTCAGCAAGCTCCAGCAGATAGGTGGCGTAGACATACTCGCTGTTAAAGGGCGGATCCTTGCGCATCAGGATGACATTAAGGTCGGCAAGAGCGCTGTCTACTTCTTCCCCTGTTTCGTACCAGCGCTGGGGGTCGTTGAAGACCTGGATCGGGCGCATGCGGGCCCGCGCCTCGCCGGCAAGCTGGTAGAGATCGCGTTGTTCCATGTAGTAGATCGTCCAGCCGCGGTCCTGGGCTGCCAGCAGCATGGCCAGGGAGCTGTCTTTCTTGAATGCGATCTGCGCGATTGGGTCCATGATGATCCCGACGCGAACAGTCATGTGATGGTCTCCAACGAGGGGCAGGCAAGCGCTGCCAGAGGCTTGAAATACCGACGCAGATTGGCGGTGGTTGTGCGCTGGGTCAAGGAAAATCCCGCTGCTCCGGCGGCAGATAGCTTGCATTTGAGGAGTGTGCTAAAAAGGTCCGGCGATTGGGTGCAGCCCATCGATGACAGGGCCTCCAGCGCACTGACATAACGATAAACTACGACTCACCGAGGCGATGGTAGGGCGAAATGGAACAGCACTCCGAGGGCTTGAAGGTCATGGTGATCGACGATTCGAAAACGATTCGTCGCACCGCCGAAACGCTGCTGAAAAAAGTAGGTTGTGATGTGATCACGGCGGTGGATGGCTTCGATGCGCTTGCCAAGATTGCGGATAGTCACCCGCGCATCATCTTCGTCGATATCATGATGCCCAGGCTTGATGGTTATCAGACATGCGCGCTGATCAAGAACAACAGTTCGTTCAAGTCCACGCCGGTGATCATGCTGTCCTCGAAGGATGGTTTGTTTGACAAGGCCAAGGGGCGGATCGTGGGGTCAGACCAGTACCTCACCAAGCCGTTCAGCAAAGAAGAATTGCTCGGTGCTATCAAAGCACATGTGCCTGACTTTGCACCGGTAGAGCAAGTATCCTGAAGTCCGGCCCATTGTGCCGCTGAAGCCTTTCCTACGGAGAAACCATGGCTCGCGTTCTGATTGTTGATGACTCGCCGACCGAAATGTACAAGCTGACGGCCATGCTGGAGAAGCATGGGCACGTCGTTCTCAAGGCCGAAAACGGTGCCGATGGCGTAGCGCTTGCACGCCAGGAGAAACCAGACGCGGTGCTGATGGATATCGTCATGCCCGGCCTGAACGGTTTTCAGGCGACTCGTCAACTGACCAAAGATGCTGAAACCAGTCACATTCCAGTGATCATTGTGACGACCAAGGACCAGGAAACCGATAAGGTCTGGGGCAAGCGTCAGGGAGCCAAAGATTACCTGACCAAGCCGGTGGACGAAGCGACATTGCTGAAGACCCTGAGCGCCGTACTTGCCGGTTGATTAGCGGTTTCGGGATTCGGACGAAGGAAGTTACCAGCATGTCGGATACGCCTACGCCTTTTCAGCGACTCTTGGAGATCGACAGCCGTTGTAGGGCTTTGGCTGCTGGACTGCCATCGCAGCAAGAAGCTATCCAGACATGGGCAGGTATCGGTTTCCGCATGGGTGGACGACTGTTCGTTGCGCCGATGGGGGAGGTTGGCGAAATACTCCACGAGCCGCGCTATACCCTGCTTCCCGGCGTGAAGGCCTGGGTTAAGGGAGTGGCCAACGTCCGCGGCAGGCTTTTGCCCGTCATGGATCTGTGCGGCTACCTGGGGCTGGAGTTGTCGCCGCTACGCAAGCAGCGACGTGTGTTGGTGGTGGACCACCAGGAAGTGTTCGCGGGACTGACGGTCGATGAAGTGTTCGGCATGCAGCACTTTCCTGTAGATGCATTCTCCGAACAGCTGCCTCCTGTCGAGGCATCGATCCAACCATTCATTCACGGTGTCTTTCAGCGCGAGCAGCCCTGGCTGGTTTTCAGTCCGCACGCGCTTGCTGCGCATCAGAAGTTTCTGGACGTGGCGTATTGATTTAGGTGGGGTCGGCTGATGCCGGCCTTTTGGTTCTTGGAAGGAAACGTACAGGTGGTCCAGGCGGGGGCCGGAAAAAATGAAAAAAATGAACGCGAATGCATTGCTGGCAGGGGTACGTAGCAATACGTTGATCGCCGGTCTGTTTATCCTTCTGATCGTCTCGATGGTGTTGTTGTTCGTGAACTTCGCGTACATCAATACACAGGCCGACTACGATAACGAATACGTTGGACACGCAGGTGAGCTGCGAGTTCTCTCCCAGCGCATCGCGAAGAACGCGGTTGAGGCGGCCACCGGTACTCCCGAGGCATTCGACTCGCTGAAAGATGCTCGCAACGACTTTAGCGAGCGTTGGAGCTACCTTTCGGTTGGTGATGAGCGCATTGGATTGCCTGCCGTACCGGAAGCGCTGCAGTCCGAAGTGGCGGCAGTGCAGCAGGATTGGGACACGCTGCGGCAGAACACCGACGCGATCCTTGCCAGCGAACAAACAGTACTGTCCTTGCATCAGGTGGCAGCCACCCTCGCCGAAACGATTCCTCAGCTGCAGGTTGAGTATGAGGAGGTCGTGGACATCCTTTTGGAAAGTGGCGCTCCAGCCGCTCAGGTTTCCGTGGCCCAGCGTCAATCGCTGCTCGCGGAACGTATCCTGGGGTCGGTCAACAAGGTACTTTCCGGTGACCAGGACTCTGTGCAGGCGGCCGATATGTTTGGTCGCGACGCTAGCCTGTTCGGTCGCGTGCTCAGCGCCATGCTGGAAGGCAACGAGGCCATGGGCATTACCCGGGTCAGTGATGTCGAAGCACTGGATCGGTTGGCCGCGATTTCCGAACTGTTCCAGTTCGTTTCCGGATCTGTGGACGAAATTCTCGAGACCTCGCCGGAACTTTTCCAGGTACGTGAATCATCGAACAGCATTTTCGAGGTTTCGCAAACGCTACTCGACAAAACGTCCGAGCTGACCCAGGGGCTTCAAAGCCGTGCCGAGGCCCGTTACGTCAATACCCTCGCTGGCTATGTCCTTGGTGCACTGGCACTGGCTTCGATTCTGCTGATCGGCCTGGTCATGGTTCAGGTTACGCGTCGTCGGTTGAGCGAAACCGCGGAAAAGAACGAGCGTAACCAAACAGCGATTTTGCGTCTGCTTGACGAAATCGGCGACCTGGCTGACGGTGACCTGACGGTAGCCGCCACTGTTACGGAAGACTTCACTGGCGCTATCGCTGACTCGATCAATTACTCCATTGACCAGTTGCGCGACCTGGTTGAAACGATCAACCAGACCGCCGTACAGGTGTCCGGTGCGGCCCAGGAAACTCAGGCAACTGCAATGCATCTGGCCGAAGCATCCGAGCATCAGGCTCAGGAAATTGCTGGTGCGTCCGCGGCGATCAATGAAATGGCTGTGTCGATTGACCAGGTATCGGCTAACGCCGCCGAATCCTCGGCGGTAGCCGAGCGTTCGGTAGCGATCGCGAACAAGGGCAACGAGGTGGTGCATAACACCATTACCGGTATGGACAACATCCGGGAGCAGATTCAAGACACTTCCAAGCGAATCAAGCGTCTCGGCGAGTCCTCGCAGGAGATCGGCGATATCGTCAGCCTGATTAACGACATCGCCGACCAGACCAACATCCTCGCACTGAACGCCGCGATTCAGGCCTCCATGGCCGGCGACGCGGGTCGAGGCTTTGCGGTCGTTGCGGACGAAGTACAGCGTCTTGCGGAGCGCTCTTCTGCAGCAACCAAGCAGATCGAAGCCTTGGTTAAGACCATTCAGACCGATACGAACGAAGCGGTTATCTCGATGGAGCAGACCACTTCCGAAGTGGTTCGAGGTGCCCGCCTGGCCCAGGACGCAGGGGTCGCTCTGGAGGAAATCGAAAAGGTATCCAAGAGCCTTGCGGCGCTCATCCAGAACATTTCCAACGCGGCTCGCCAACAGGCGTCGTCGGCTGGTCATATTTCCAACACCATGAACGTCATTCAGGAAATTACCTCGCAGACCTCTTCCGGTACCACAGCTACTGCGAAGAGCATCGGTAACCTCGCCAAGATGGCCAATGAGATGCGGCATTCAGTATCCGGCTTTACCCTGCCGGAAGCCCAGGATCAGGCCTGATTTGAGAGCGCGGCGGCCTGAAAAGGGCCGCTGTGGAAGATCATGGATAAGGGGCAGGGCATGCAGCCAGGCGTTGATTGGTCACTGAGGCCCTTGGCTGATATGTCAGCAGCGGAATTCAATGACTGGCAGACCCTGCTTGAGGAACGTTCTGGGTTGGTCGTGACCGAGCAACGTCGGATCTTTCTCCAGACCAATCTGAGCCGCCGCATGCGCGAAGTCGGGGCGCAGGATTACGCGAGTTATTACCGTCAGGTCACCGACGGCCCTCGAGGGGCTGTTGAATGGTCCACCCTGATGGACAGTCTGACCGTACAAGAGACTCGTTTTTTTCGTCATCTGCCGTCGTTTGCAATGCTTTCCGATTACATACAGCAGCGTGTCGAGTCACGGAAAGCTGCTCGGCCCTGGTCGCTGTGGAGCGTTGGTTGTGCAAGCGGCGAGGAAGCCTACTCGCTGGCGATTAGTGCAGCCGAGGCGCTTAAGTGCACCGGCGGCGAAACACAGTTTGGTGTGATAGGAACCGATATCAGTCTCAGCGCGTTGAGCCGCTCACGCGAGGGTCTCTATGCTCTACGCCGACTCGAGCAACTGGACCCCGACCTACGCGAGCGGTATTTCCAACCACTGGCCGGTGGTCGTTTTCAGGTAGTAGCCAGTCTGGCAGCAAGGGTGTGCTTTGCCCGACTTAACGTGCTGGAGCTGGCCGGTGCGCCAATGTCCGATGTGGACGTCATTTTTTGTCAGAACCTGTTGATCTACTTCCGTCGCTGGCGCCGCCGCGAAATCCTCAATCGTCTTGTCGAGCGCCTGGCGCCGGGAGGATTGCTGGTAATTGGTGCGGGAGAGGTGGTCGGTTGGCAGCACCCGGAGCTGGTTCCGGTGGCTGATAGTCAGGTTCTGGCCTTTACCCGGAAATGTTTATGAGCGGAGTCGCTATGGGTGATCGGCACGATTATGTCGCCCTGGAGTGGGTGAAAGGCGAGATTGCCGAAACGCTGAAGCAGGCACGGCAGGCCTTGGAAGCGTTCGTCGAAAACCCGCAAGACTCGACGCGGATGCGCTTCTGTCTGACCTATGTACATCAGGTGCATGGCACCTTGCAGATGGTTGAGTTCTATGGCGCTGCACTGCTTGCCGAGGAAATGGAGCAGTTGGCCCGTGCACTGTTGGATGAAAGCGTCGCCAGCCAGACCGAAGCGCTTGAAGTGCTCATGCAGGCGATTCTGCAGATGCCGGTCTATCTGGATCGTATCCAGAGTGCTCGGCGCGATCTACCCATGGTGGTGCTACCGCTGCTCAACGATCTTCGGGCGGCGCGTGGCGAGAAGCTGTTATCGGAAACCAGCCTGTTTTCGCCAGACATGTCCGTGCGAGCACCGGCCCTTTCGGGCGAGTTTTTGTCGCAGCGACAGACTGAGGATTTGCCAACGCTGCTACGAAAACTACGGCAGATGCTGCAGGTCGCGTTGGTCGGGGTCATTCGTAACCAGGATCTATCCACCAATCTAAGCTACATGGCACGTGTCTTTGCGCGCTTGGAAATGCTTTGTAAGGATGCGCCCTTGGGCGCGCTATGGCAGATCGCATCCGGTGTGGTGGAGGGGCTCGCCAGCGGCGCCGTCGCTAACGGCACCACGGTTCGAAACCTGTTACGTCAGGTAGACAAAGAGCTGAAACGTCTGGTTGCGGAGGGCGCTGAGGGCATTAATCAGGCAGCTCCTGACGAGCTGACCAAAAATCTTCTGTTCTATATCGCCAAGGCGCCGGCCCAGAGCCCGCGAATCCAGGCGTTGAAGGCTGAGTACAGCCTGGATGATGCGCTACCCGATAGCACGCTAGTCGACGAAGAGAGAGCCCAGCTTGCTGGGCCGGACCGCGGCGCGATGCGCTCGGTGGTGGCTGCATTGTGCGAGGAGCTGGTTCGAGTAAAGGACAGCCTGGATCTGTTCGTGCGCAGCGATCGTTCAGGCCTCACCGATCTCGGCGCGCTACAGTCGCCGCTCAAGCAGATCGCTGATACGCTCGCTGTGCTCGGTTTCGGTCAACCACGGCGGATCATTCTGGACCAGATCAGCCTGGTCGAGGCTTTGGCGAATGGGCGCCAGCAGCCTGACGACGCAGCTCTGATGGATGTCGCAGGCGCGTTGCTGTACGTCGAAGCGACGCTTGCTGGCATGGTTGGCGGCACCACGGACGAGCGTAGTGGCGAGGAAAGTCACCTCCCAACCACCGATGTCGGGCAGATCCATCGCCTGGTTATCCGCGAGGCGCGTACGGGGCTGGAGCAGGCGAAAGACGCCATCATCGAGTTCATTGCTTCCCAATGGAATCATCAACATCTGGCGCGTGTTCCGGAGTTGCTGACCCAATCCCGCGGCGGGCTTGCAATGGTTCCCCTTGCCCGCGCCGCGGCGTTGCTGGATGCCTGTAATCAATACATCCAAGAACAGCTGCTTGCGAAACAGGCAATCCCTGATTGGCAAAGCCTGGATACGCTTGCTGATGCAATCACCAGCGTCGAGTACTACCTCGAGCGCCTCAGTGAAGACTGCGGCTCGCAGGGCGACCTGATTCTGGATGTAGCTGAAGAAAGTTTGCAGACGTTGGGCTATCCGCTCAGCCTCCAGGCTCCGAGTAAGCTTGAAGAAGCCGACTCCGAGACGAGTTTCGAGTTGTCAGATCCGCTCGATGAAATCGAAGTGCTCTCTCTCGAACCGGCATCAGGGGGTACAGATACCGCTGCTACTCAGGACGCGAGCTCGCTTTCGTCAGATCCTTCGCAGACCGGGTTCGACGCGCAGACCAATGTCGATCTGACCCGCGACGAAGAGTTGAACGTCGCCGATGTCGTAGAGGTTGAAGCGTTTGACTGGTCGGGAGAGGTCACTGAGCTGGCCGAGGCAGAACCCTCGCAGCCGACAAGCACTGAGACTGTCGAGCCGTTGAGCGACTCCCAAGGTCAGCCTGCCGATGACTCAATGGGCTACGAAGTCGAGTGGTCCGAAGCTGAGATGACGGCGCTCGATATGCCCGAAGTCTCGCTGCCCGGCCCGATGGTTAAGTTGGCCAGCGACGAGCCGGTCATGACCATAGAAGACGTGTTGGCAACACCTGTTGCTTCCGTCAACCCCCCAGCAAGGGATGTTCCGCCAAGCCTTCTGCCGCCTCCGGAAGGTGAGGAGGCAGTCGATGATGACTTGCTGGAAGTGTTCATCGAGGAAGCTGCCGAGGTTCTCGAAACCATCAGCGAGTACCTGCCGCGCTGGTGTGAAGACCCCACGGACAAAGCGGCGCTGGGCGAAGTACGGCGTGCCTTCCATACGCTCAAGGGCAGCGGGCGAATGGTCCGTGCATTGATCATCGGAGAACTTGCATGGTCTGTCGAAAACCTGCTCAACCGGGTTCTGGATCGCAGCATTGAAACTGGCGCGCCAGTCAAAAAGCTGGTGAGTGATGTGGTGGCGTTGATGCCGGCGCTAGTCGAAGAGTTTGCAGCCAAGGCCCAACGCCAGCGCGACGACGTCGACCGGCTGGCCGCTAACGCTCATGCCTTGGCCAGAGGGCAGTTGCCAGAGCCGGACCCGCAAGGCGGCGTCGCGCATGACCAGCCGGCCCAAGAAGAAGCAGATGAAGATGTGCTGGATCCGCAACTGCTGGAGATATTCCGCAACGAGGCTGAGGCGCATCTGGCCACACTCGTCGACTTTCTGGCCGATTGCGCGCAACGCCTGCCGCAACCAGTAACTGACCCTTTACAGCGTGCGCTGCACACCCTCAAGGGTAGCGCCCATATGGCGGGCATTCTGCCCATGGCGGAAGTCGCTACACCATTGGAAAAAATGGTCAAGGAGTTCAAGGCCAACCTGATACAGATGGATCTGGCCGAGGCCGAGCTTCTACACACCGCTGAGCAGTTGCTCAGACGTGGACTAGAAAATCTCGAGCGTGAGCCGCTAGCGGCGATCGAGGGAGCGGAGGCGTTCCTTGCTCGCGTGCATGAGTTGCATCAGACCCGACTGGCGGATGCCGGTGAGCGAGGCGACAGAGAGCACGGCGAGCCACGCGACCCTGGCATGATTGCGCTGTTTCTGTCGGAAGGCATGAACATCCTGCTTGACGCTGAAGCGCTTCTGCAGAGTTGGCGCGAGCATCCAGCCGAGCGGCAAGAATTGACCGCGCTGTTGGAAGAACTGACGACGCTGGGTCTTGGCGCCCAGATGGCCGAGTTGCCGCAGATCGACACACTGTGTCAGGTGTTGCTTGATCTCTATGCCGTTGTGCAGGAAGGACGTCTAGCGGTCAGCGCCCGGTTCTTCGATGACGTCGAACAGGCACATGAAGCTTTGGTCGGCATGATGGATCAGGTCGCGGCAGGTCTGCAGGTGACCGGGCAGCCCGAGCTAGTGGCCAGACTTCAGAGTTTGCTTGCCGAGGCGATTGACCCGCTTACGTTGGAACAGCAGCTCAACGAAGTTCCCGGAGAGGCCTCTGTCACATTTGCGTCAGCAGACATTGCCCCCGAGCCTCTGGCCGAAGCCGAAGCCGAAGCCGAAGCCGAAGCCGAAGCCGAAGCCGAAGCCTGGCCTGTCGAGCCTAGCTTGGGCGAGGACGAACTGGATGGAGAAATGGTCGAGATCTTTCTCGACGAAGCCGTCGATTTACTGGAGAGCGCCGGCGGCGCGCTGGAGCGCTGGTTAGGGGATCCGTCTAACCAGTTGGCGCTATCTGCATTGTTACGCGATCTGCACACGCTCAAAGGTGGCGCGCGCATGGCTGAAATTCGGCCGATCGGCGATTTGGCCCATGAGCTTGAAACGCTCTATGAAGGCCTTTCCGACGGTCGCTACGTGCATACAGATGACCTCGCCACGCTGCTGTTACGCAGTCACGATCAGCTAGCGGTACAACTTGAGCAGCTTCAGGCACACCAGCCAATGAATGCCGCTACGGGGCTCATCGAGCATATTCGCGCGTACCGGCAAGGTGTCGCGCCGAACTTCGGTCCAGTTGCTTCGACCGACGAAGAAATGCCAATGGCCGAAGAGGGCCCGCAGAGCACGAATTCTGCTGTCGAAGAGATTGAGCCGCTGGACGCTGTAGAGCTGCTTGATGATTCCGTGTTCGCGCTAGAAATGGACAGCGATGATTTTGAGCTAGAAGGTCCGTCGGCTAACGACCTCCCGCTTGCCGCGTCGGACCAGCCCGAGGAGCAGTTTGTCGCAGCGTTGCCCGAAGAGCCGGAGGCGGTCGCGCGGCAGGAGTCGATGTCGGCGGACGAGCCAGGCAAGGCCGGAGAAGGCAGCTGGGAAAGTCGTGATCCGGAGCTGGTGGAGATATTCCTGGAGGAAGGCTTTGACATCATCGAGCGTGCCGGAGCATCGCTTCAGCGTTGGATGGAAGATGTAGGCAACAGTTTTGAAATCGAGGCGTTGCAGCGAGACCTGCATACCTTGAAAGGCGGCGCGCGGATGGCGGATATCCGCGAGATCGGCGATCTTGCTCATGAGCTGGAGTATCTATACGAAGGACTGTGTGCCGGTCATTACCGCGCAAGTGAGACCTTGTTCACGCTGCTTCAGACCTGCCATGACCGGCTCGCCGAGATGCTGGATGCCGTACGCGCTTTCCGAGAGCTGCCGAACGGGAAAGACCTGATTGCGACCATCCAGCGGTTTCGCGCGAACCCTGAAGAGCAATTGAGCATGCCGAGCAGCGTTGCTCTGAAGGCAGCGGAGGATGCTGCTCAAGACGCCGCCGAAGCCGAGATTCTGGATATTTTCGTCGAGGAAGCCGACGAACTGCTGGAGGAAATGGAATCCGCCCTCGGGCGCTGGGAAGCCACGCAAGATAGTACAGCCCCTCTGGGCGACATGATGCGCGTGCTGCATACGCTGAAAGGTGGCGCGCGGCTGGCGGCCCAAGGCCGCCTGGGCGACATGGCGCACGATCTGGAACAACGTCTCAGTGAGGCGCAACTCCAGGGTGATCCGTGGACTGACAGCTTGTTTATGGCCGTGCAGGGCGGCTACGACGCGTTGCTCAAAGAGGTTGAGTCGATGCGCGCGCGGCTTGTACCTGAGCCCGACGTCCCTACAGACCATCAGGTTGAGGAAAGTCTTCACGGCGACCACCCCGACTCATCGGTAATCGTGCTCGAAACGCCTATCGTAGCTGCCAGTGCCCATGCTTCGGTCAACAGTGCGCCGGCCAAGGTTCTGCCGTTCATCCGACGCGCCGAACAGGCCGCACTGGATGCTGCATCACGTCGCGCACCGCAGGAACTGGTCAAAGTACCTGCTGAACTCCTGGAAGGCTTGGTCAATCTGGCGGGGGAGACATCGATCTTCCGCGGCCGGGTTGAGCAGCAGGTCAGCGATGTCAGCTTCACCCTGGGTGAGATGGAAGCCACCATTGAGCGTGTACGCGATCAGTTGCGGCGGCTGGATACCGAAACTCAGGCGCAAATTCTCAGCCGCTATCAGGCTGAGGCGGAGCGTGCGGGGTATGACGATTTCGATCCGCTGGAAATGGACCGGCATTCCCAGCTGCAGCAGCTGTCACGCGCGTTATTCGAATCGGCATCTGACCTGCTGGATCTGAAAGAAACCCTGGCCGCACGTAATCGTGACGCGGAAACCCTGTTGTTGCAGCAGGCGCGCGTCAACACGGAGCTCCAAGAAGGCCTCATGCGCACCCGCATGGTTCCCTTCGATCGTCTGGTGCCGCGTTTGCGCCGGATCGTTCGCCAGGTTGCGGGCGAGTTAGGTAAACAGGTCGAGTTTCTGGTCGGTAATGCGACCGGAGAAATGGACCGTAGCGTGCTTGAACGCATCGTTGCACCGTTGGAGCATATGCTGCGCAATGCCGTTGATCATGGGATCGAAGTAGGCACCAAGCGTGTCGCGGCGGGTAAGCCCGAGCAAGGCAATATCCGTCTCGATCTGAGCCGTGAAGGCGGTGACATTGTGCTGGCGTTGAGCGATGACGGTGCCGGTATCAACCTCGAAGCCGTCCGCCGGAAAGCGGTTGAGCGCGGCTTGATGCAACCGGGTAGCGAACTATCCGACCATGAGGTGCTGCAGTTCATTCTGGAGGCGGGGTTCTCCACTGCCGAGCAAGTGACGCAGATATCCGGACGCGGCGTCGGTATGGATGTGGTGCACTCGGAAGTCAAGCAGCTCGGCGGCTCCATGAGCATCGAGTCGACCCTCGGCAAGGGAACACGTTTCCTGATCCGCCTGCCCTTTACCGTGTCGGTCAACCGGGCGCTGATGGTGTACTCAGGTGAGGATCTTTATGCGATCCCGCTCAACACGATCGAAGGTATCGTGCGTGTGTCGCCGTACGAACTCGAAGCCTATTACCAGCCTGGAGCATCGCGCTTCGAATACGCTGGCCAGACCTATGAGTTGCGTTATCTGGGCGAACTGCTGAACAACGGGCAGCGTCCCAAGCTGGTTGGGCAGAGCCTGCCATTGCCGGTCATCCTTGTGCGCTCGAACGAACACAGTGTCGCGGTGCAGGTCGATAGCCTCGCCGGTTCCCGCGAAATTGTGGTGAAGGGTCTGGGGCCGCAGTTTGCCACTGTCCCAGGGATCTCCGGTGCGACCATCCTCGGCGATGGCCGGGTTGTGGTGATCCTCGATCTACTCGCGACCATTCGTGTCCTGCATGCTCACTTGCTTACCCAGCAGCAGCCATTGCGCCTGTTGGGCGAAGACGAGCCGGTCGATGTCGAAGTCGATCGGCCTACGTTGGTGATGGTCGTGGATGACTCGGTGACCGTGCGTAAGGTCACCAGTCGTCTGCTCGAGCGTAACGGTATGAATGTGCTGACCGCTAAGGACGGCGTCGATGCGATCACGCAGCTGCAGGAACGTAAGCCGGACATCATTCTGCTGGATATCGAGATGCCAAGAATGGATGGCTTCGAAGTGGCAACGCTGGTGCGCCACGATGAGCATTTGAAGGATCTGCCCATCATCATGATTACCTCTCGTACCGGCGAAAAACACAGAGACAGAGCCATGGCCATTGGCGTCAACGAGTACCTAGGGAAGCCGTATCAGGAGTCACTGTTACTCGAGACGATCCAGCAGCTGGTCACACGTCATGAGTGAGGTCAGCCCCGCCCGCATTGGCGTGATCGCAGACACTTCCCTGCAACGTCATGTGCTGCAGCAAGCGTTAAGCGCAAACGGTTACAACGTCGTGCTCAACTGCGATCCGGCAAGGATTGAGGAAGCAGACTTGACGGCGGCGCAAGCCGACCTGTGGCTTGTAGATCTGGCGCAGACGGAAGATTCTCCGCTGGTCAACGCCTTGCTCGAGCGGGACAGCTGTCCGGTACTGTTCGGCGAGGGGCACGCGCCGGAGCGCCACTCCGAACATTATCCGCGCTGGGAAAGGCGCATGTTTGGCAAGCTTAAGCGCTTGGTGGGCGACCCGTCCCGGGTAGTAGGGCCACGTCTTGAAGTGCTGCATGGAGAAGCAGAGCGTCCTAGCCGTCTGTCGTTGCCGGGCTCGCTGCTGGCTGCGGCTGAGTCGATTTCCGGCGAGCCCGCTCGAGAGGTCTGGCTACTGGCGGCGTCGCTGGGCGGCCCCGAGGCGGTAAAAGCTTTTCTCGATGCGCTGCCGGTTGGGCTGCCGGTTGGTTTCGTCTACGCCCAGCATATCGAGGCAAGCTTCGAGTCCGCCCTGTCGCAAGCGGTAGGGCGACACAGCGAATGGAGCGTCAATCAGAGCAGGGCTAACGACTTGATTCGTTGCGGCGAAGTCGTGGTGGTACCTATCAGCGAAGAAATGGGCTTTGACAAGAATGGCGCCATGTCGCTCTCCGGTCGCTGCTGGCCGGAGCCTTACAGCCCGTCTGTCGATCAGATGATGCTCAATCTGGCTCAACAGTTCGGTAACCGTTGTGGTGTCATTGCATTCAGCGGCATGGGCAGTGATGGCAGTGCTGCTGCCGCTTATGTCCTGCGCCAGGGCGGCAGGGTCTGGACCCAGCGTGCCGAGTCCTGCGTCTGCTCAAGCATGCCGGACAGCCTGCGCGAGGGCGGCTACAGCTCGCTCAGCGGTGATCCGCGCGAACTGGCCCAGGCTTTGGTCAATCACTTTGCGCAGCAGGCCAGCCGGCCCGTTGCGGCATTGCAACTGGATAACCCATGAGTCAATCCGCTATCACTCAAGACGCCTCTGCCAGCCTGACCGGCCTTCTGGTCCCTTTGGCCGACCGCACGCTGCTTTTGCCCAACGTTGCAGTAGCCGAGCTGATTCCATATCGCGCTCCGAACTCGGCGCAGGGTAGCCCGGCCTGGTTTCTCGGACAGGTGGCCTGGCGAGACCTGACATTACCTCTGCTGTCGTTCGAGGCGGCTTCTGGCGGCCAGCCTGAGACAGGTTCGCGGGCACGCGTGGCCGTGCTCAACGCCTTGGGTGGCCGCGATCATGTCAAATTCATCGCCTTGCTGGTTCAGGGCATCCCGCGCTCGGTCAAGGTTGACGCAAGCTTGGCGCGTTCGGATGTCGCCTTGGCGCCTTTGGAATTGGACGCGGTCAATCTCGGCGACGTCCAGGCGCGCATACCGGACCTTATCGCGCTGGAACAGAAACTGGCGGATGCAGGCCTGATCTGATCCTGCCAAACCGCCCGACCACTGTTGATCGATCACTCAGGCATCAGGCTGGAAATCACCCCAGAGCTGCTGCGCGAGACTAAGCGCAACCACCGGTGCGGTCTCCGTGCGTAGCACGCGCGGGCCCAGCCGGGCCGGTTGGAATCCGGTGCCGCGCGCCAGATCGACCTCCGCGTCGTTCAAGCCGCCTTCAGGGCCGATCAGAAACGCTAATGTGGCCGGCGGGGTATGTGCTGATAAAGGTTCAGCCACAGGATGCAGGACCAGCTTCAATTCCGCTTCCAGCGTCACCCAGTCCGGGAGCGACATCGGGGGATGGATGATTGGAATGACCGAGCGACCGCACTGCTCGCACGCGCTTATGGCGATCTGGCGCCAATGAGCCAGGCGCTTGTCGGCCCGCTCATCTTTCAAGCGGACTTCGCAGCGCTCGCTGACGATCGGTGTGATCTCCGCGACCCCTAGCTCGGTGGCTTTCTGAATCGCCCAGTCCATCCGTTCGCCTCGCGAAAGGCCTTGACCCAGATGAATGTGCAGCTTTGATTCAGGCAGCCCGGCCAACTGATCGTGCAACATTACCGCAACCTGTTTCTTGCCTACCTCGGCCAATTCGCCGCGATACTCCGTTCCACTACCATCGAAGAGCTGCACCGCTGCGCCAACATTGAGCCGCAACACTCGGCTGATGTAATGAGCAGAGGCCTCCGGTAGCTGCTGGAGGCCAAGCGAGAGTGGCATGTCGATGAAAAAACGGGAAAGGCGCATGGCTGGGTACGAGGTAGAAAGGGAGACGCAGTTTAATGGTTTACCGGGTACGCCTGTAGCCTGCTAGCGGCTAACCGGGATCGCGGAAATCATCCGGCGCGCCAGCTGAAACCGCAACGCGGATGTCTGCTCGCGTGGCAATGTCGATGCCTTCGGTCGCCACCTCGGCAAGAAAATCGATCTGTTCCTCGGTGATGGTGTACGGCGGCAGAAAGTACACAACGCTACCCAGCGGTCGCAGCAGCGCCCCCCGCTGCAGTGCGTGCTGATAGACCTTCAGGCCGCGACGTTCCTGCCATGGATAGGGCGTTTTGCTGGCTCGGTCCTGAACCATTTCGATGGCCAGAGCCATTCCGGTCTGACGCACCTCGGCGACGTTCGGGTGATCGCTGAGGTGGGCCGTAGCGGTTTTCATGCGTACGGCCAGTCGCTTGTTGGCTTCGATGACATTGTCTTGCTCGAAGATATCCAGCGTGGCTAGGGCTGCTGCGCAGGCCAGCGGGTTGCCGGTGTAGGTGTGCGAATGAAGGAAGGCGCGCAATGTGGAGTAGTCGTCGTAGAACGCCTGATACAGCTTGTCTGTGGTCAGCACCGCAGCCATCGGCAGGTAGCCCCCGGTCAGGGCTTTGGACAGGCAAAGGAAGTCCGGCGTTATGCCCGCTTGCTCGCAAGCGAACATAGTGCCGGTACGGCCAAAGCCGACAGCGATCTCATCGTGGATGAGGTGCACGTCGTACCGGTCGCAGGCCTCGCGCAGCAGCTTGAGGTAGATCGGATGATACATGCGCATACCGCCAGCGCCCTGAATCAGCGGTTCGACAATCACCGCAGCGATCTCGCCATGATGCTCGGTCAGCGTCTGTTCCATATGGGCGAACATGGTGCGCGAGTGTTCTTCCCAGCTGACGCCGTCCGGGCGCAGGTAACAATCCGGGCTCGGGACCTTGAAGGTGTCCAGAAGGAGCGGCTTATAGGTGTCGGTGAAAAGCGCGACATCGCCCACTGACATGGCAGCAACCGTTTCGCCGTGGTAGCTGTTGGTCAGGGTGACGAATCGCTGCTTGTCCGAGCGTCCGATATTGCGCCAGTAGTGGAAGCTCATCTTCAGCGCAACTTCGATGCCGGTCGATCCATTATCGGTGTAGAACACTCGATCAAGGCCCGCAGGTGTGATGCTTACCAGTCGTTCCGACAGTTCGACGACTGGCTGATGACTGAAGCCGGCGAGCATGACGTGTTCGAGCTGATCGAGTTGGTCTTTGATGCGTTGATTGATGCGTGGGTTGGAATGCCCAAACACATTGACCCACCAGGAGCTCACGGCGTCCAGATAACGCTTCCCGTCGAAGTCCTCAAGCCACACGCCCTCACCGCGCCGGATCGGAATCAGAGGAAGTTGCTCGTGATCTTTCATCTGGGTGCAGGGGTGCCAGAGTACGGATAGGTCACGCTGCATCCAGCTGTCGTTCAGGCTCATCATTGCTCCTTGGCATAGGCGTCGGCGCAGCCTAGCAGAAACAGCACGGCGGTCCGTTCAACGGAAACGGATCTATCTACCAGGCCGATATTTTGAAACGAAAAAATGCGATTCATTTCGATCTGTTAGCCGTTAGGCTAAGCGCGTTCATCATTTGGGACTTTAGCAATGCAATGGCGGAATTCTTCCAGTAACTACGGTCTGGTCAGTATCACGATGCACTGGCTGGTGGCGGTCGCTGTTGTAGTGCTGTTTGCGCTGGGTTATTGGATGGTCGGGCTGACCTATTACAGCAGCTGGTATCGGACCGCTCCGGACATACATAAGAGCATCGGTCTGCTCCTGCTGGGCCTGATGGTCTTGCGCGTCATCTGGCGCTTTCTCAATCGCGGTCCGGCGCCACTCGCAAACCACCGGCAAATGACGCGGTTGGCGACCAAGGCGGGTCATGGCGTTCTTTATCTTGGCCTGTTCGCAGTCATGATTTCTGGCTATCTCATATCCACCGCGGATGGCCGCAGCATCAGCGTGTTTGGATGGTTCGAAGTGCCCGCGTTGATTACCTCGATTCCCGATCAGGAAGACATAGCCGGCCTGATCCACGAATACCTCGCCTGGGGGCTGGTGATTTTCTCCGGTCTGCATGCCCTGGCGGCCCTCAAGCACCATTTCATCGATCGCGATCCGACGCTCAAGCGGATGATCGGACGCGCCGATGCCTGACAAACCTCAAAAAGGACTACTCCATGTTAAAGAAAAGCTTCGCTGCACTGGCCCTGGGCTCAATGCTGTTTGCAGGCCAAGCGCTTGCTGCTGACTACGCGATTGATACCAAAGGCCAGCATGCCTTTGTCAATTTCAAGATCAGCCACCTCGGTTACAGCTGGCTGTGGGGCTCGTTCAAGGAGTTCGACGGCAGTTTCAGCTTCGATGCCGAGAAGCCAGAAGCTAGCAGTGTGAAGGTCACGTTGCAGACTGACAGCGTCTTTTCCAACCACGCCGAACGCGACAAGCATCTGCGCAGCGAGGATTTCCTGAACGTCTCCGAGCATCCGACCGCAACCTTCGAGTCGACCTCGGTCAAGCCGACTGGTGACGGTACTGCTGATATAACTGGCAATCTGACCTTGAACGGCGTGACCAAGCCGGTCGTGATTGCCGCCAAGTTCCTAGGTGAAGGCAAGGACCCTTGGGGCGGCTATCGTGCAGGCTTCGAAGGCATGACGACTCTGACGTTGAAGGACTTCGATATCAAGATGGATCTTGGGCCGGCGTCGCAGACGGTCGATCTGATCATCTCGGTTGAAGGCATCCGCCAATAACCTGAAAGCAGTTACCAGACGCCGGCGCAAAGCCGGCGTTCTGCTTTTCTGTCCGGTGGTCATGATCGCTACATCCGGATACCCGGCTTTTCAACGGCATCGTTATCGGCTCGATAGCCCGTCGGTGACACGATTCGCTGTTTACAAACACTCCTGCATGTAAGTATATTCGCCGCATTCTGCCATTCGAGTCTGCCCGGGCTGTTCTGCTCCAGGGCTGTCTGTTCAATGAGGTCACTCCCAATGCCGATCAAGCCAGCCAGTGCTGTTCTGATTCCACTCTTTGTCGCTGTAGCATTGCTCAGCGGCTGTCAGGAAGAGCCAGCGGCGGCGCCAGCGAAGCAGCCGGCTCCGCAGGTGGGCATCGTGACGCTCGGGGCCGAGCCGTTCGAGTTGACTACGGAGTTGCCAGGCCGAACCACAGCCTTCCGTGTCGCCGAAGTCCGGCCGCAGGTGAGCGGGATCATTCAGAAGCGCCTGTTTACCGAAGGCAGCGAAGTGAAAAAGGGGCAGCAGCTCTACCAGATTGATCCGGCCGTCTACGAGGCCACTATGAAAAGTGCCCAGGCGAAGCAGGTCTCGGCCAAGTCGCTATCGGATCGCTATGCGCTGTTGGTCGAGGAGCAGGCGGTGAGCCAGCAGGCCCATGACGAGGCCCGGGCTGCGTCGTTGCAGGCCCAGGCCGAGCTTGAGCGGGCGAAGATCGATCTGCGTTATACCAAGGTACTGGCGCCCATCTCCGGCCGCATCGGCCGCTCTGCGGTGACCGAGGGCGCGCTGGTCAGCAATGGCCAGGCGCAGGAACTGGCGACTATCCAGCAGCTCGATCCGATCTATGTCGATGTGACCCAGCCGGTGCAGGACCTGATCGCCCTGCGGCGTGACCTGGAAAGCGGTCGGCTGCAGCAGGCTGGAGAGAGCGCGGCGAAGGCTCGGTTGATTCTGTCCGACGGATCTGAGTATCCCCATGACGGCACGCTGGAAGTTGCCGAGGTGGCCGTGGACGAAGGCACCGGCTCGGTGACCATTCGCGCCAAATTCCCAAACCCTGAAAAAGACCTGCTGCCCGGCATGTTCGTCCACGCGCGGCTGCTGGCAGGCGTGCGTGAGGAGGCCTTGCTGGTGCCTCAGCAAGGCATTACCCGTAACGCTCGTGGCGAGCCGACGGCGATGGTGGTGGGCGCCGACAACAAGGTCGAGCTGCGCCAGATCAAGACCGAACGTGCAGTGGGTAATCGCTGGTTGGTCAGCGAAGGTTTGCAGCCCGGTGATCGCGTGATCACCGAAGGCCTGCAGTTCATTCGCCCTGGTGTCGAGGTCAATCCGCAGCCAGCCGGCAACGTCAAGCAGGTCGGGCAGAACGATGCTCAGGCGGGCAATGCCGCCGCTGGCGAAGAGGAATAACCCGACATGTCCAAGTTCTTCATCGATCGGCCCATCTTCGCCTGGGTGATTGCCCTGGTGCTGATGCTTGCCGGAACGCTGGCGGTCCTTAACCTGCCAGTCAACCAATATCCGAGCATCGCACCGCCGAACGTATCGATATCGGTCAACTATCCGGGCGCTTCGGCTCGAACCGTTCAGGACACCGTCGTTCAGGTCATCGAGCAGCAGCTCAATGGCCTCGACGGGCTGCGCTACATCTCCTCGGAGAGCAACTCCGATGGCAGCATGACCATCAACGTGACGTTCGAGCAGGGCACCAACCCTGACATCGCGCAGGTCCAGGTCCAGAACAAGCTGCAGCTCGCCACGCCGCTGCTGCCGCAGGCCGTTCAGCAACAGGGCATACGGGTGTCGAAATCGGCGCGCAACTTCCTGATGGTGGTGGCATTGGTGTCGAAGGATGGGCAGCAGACCAACTTCGACCTGGCCAACTACATCGTGGCCAACGTACAGGATCCAATCTCGCGTACGCCGGGTGTTGGTGACTTCCAGGTGTTCGGCGCCCAGTACGCCATGCGCATCTGGCTCGACCCGTCCAAGTTGCAGCAGTTCCAGCTGACGGCGGTGGACGTTCGATCCGCTATTCAGGAGCAGAACGTCCAGGTTTCATCCGGCCAGCTCGGCGGCCTGCCAGCGGTGGAGACTCAGCAGCTAAACGCCACGATCATTGGCAAGACCCGGCTGGAAACGCCGGAACAGTTCGAGAAGATTTTACTGAAGGTCAACGCCGACGGGTCTCAGGTACGCCTGCGTGACGTCGCTAAAGTCGAACTCGGTGCTGAAAGCTATGCGATCCGCGCCGAGTACAACGGTCGGCCAGCCGCTGGTCTTGGGATACGTCTTGCCGCAGGCGGCAACGCACTCGATACCGCCAAAGCAGTGCGCGCAACGATTTCCGAGTTAGAGCCTTTCTTCCCTCCGGGCGTCGAGGTGGTCTACCCCTACGACACCACGCCGGTCATCTCGGCCTCCATCGAAGGCGTCGTGCATACGCTGATCGAAGCTTTCGTGCTCGTGTTTCTGGTGATGTTCCTGTTCCTGCAGAACCTGCGGGCCACGCTGATCCCGACGCTGGCGGTGCCAGTGGTGATCCTCGGCACCTTCGCGGTCCTGCTGACATTCGGATACAGCATCAATACGCTCACGATGTTCGCCATGATTCTGGCCATTGGCTTGCTCGTGGACGATGCGATCGTGGTGGTGGAGAACGTCGAACGGGTGATGCGCGAGGAGGGGCTTTCCGCGCGGGAGGCCACTCGCAAGTCGATGGGCCAGATTCAGAGCGCGCTGGTGGGTATCGGCGTGGTGCTATCGGCCGTGCTGTTGCCGATGGCCTTCTTTGGCGGCTCCACCGGGGTTATCTACCGGCAGTTTTCGATCACCATCGTCTCGGCCATGGTGCTCTCGGTACTGGTCGCGCTGATCTTCACCCCGGCGCTTTGCGCGACTATCCTCAAACCGCATAGCGGCGATCACGAGGGCAAGCGCGGGTTCTTCGGCTGGTTCAATCGCACCTTCGAGCGCGGCACGCTGCGCTACGAGCGGGGTGTAGCTGCTGTGCTGCGGCGCAAAGCACCCTATCTGCTGATGTACCTGCTCATCGTCGGCATCATGATTTGGATGTTCACCCGTATTCCCACGGCCTTCCTTCCGGAAGAAGACCAGGGCGTGCTGTTCGCCCAGGTGCAAACGCCTGCCGGTTCGACCGCGAGCCGGACTCAGGAGGTCGTCGAGCAGATGCGCGAATACCTGCTGACCGAGGAAAGCGAGACGGTCAATTCGGTGTTCACCATTACCGGTTTCAACTTCGCCGGTCGCGGTCAAAGTTCAGGCATGGCTTTCATCATGCTCAAACCGTGGGAAGAACGCACCGAGCCCGGGCAAGGCGTGTTCGAGCTGGCACAGCGTGCGCAGGGCTACTTCTTCAGCCTTCGGGACGCCATGGTGTTTGCATTCGCACCACCCGCGGTAATGGAGTTGGGCAATGCCACCGGTTTCGATGTCTATCTGCAGGATCAGGCCGGGCTTGGCCACGAGGCCCTGACCAAGGCTCGCGAACAGTTCATGCAGCTCGCTTCCGAGGACCCGACGCTCACCGGTGTCCGCTTCAACGGGATGCGTGACGAGCCGCAGTATCGGTTGATCATCGACGATGAAAAAGCGCGTGCCCATCAGGTTTCCCTGGCGGCGATCAACGATTCGCTTTCGATTGCTTGGGGCTCAAGCTACGTCAATGACTTCATTGATCGGGGTAGGGTCAAGCGCGTTTACATGCAGGGCGAACCTACCTCACGGATGAATCCGGAGGACCTGGGCAAGTGGTACGTGCGCAACACTGAGGGGGAAATGGTGCCCTTCACCGCTTTCGCCACCGGTGAGTGGACTTATGGCGCGCCGAAGCTGACGCGTTTCAATGGCGTGCCGGCAATGGAGATTCTGGGCGCGGCCGCACCGGGTTACAGCTCCGGCGAGGCCATGGCAGCGGTGGAGCGAATCGCCGCGCAGTTGCCGGCGGGCATCGGTTACTCCTGGACTGGTCAGTCCTATGAGGAACGTCTGTCCGGATCGCAGGCACCCGCGCTCTACGCATTGTCGCTACTGGTGGTATTCCTGGCGCTTGCCGCGCTGTATGAGAGCTGGTCGGTTCCGCTCTCGGTCATGCTGGTCGTGCCGTTGGGCATTGTCGGTGCGCTGGCCTTCACCATGGGCCGCGGATTGTCGAACGACGTCTTCTTCCAGGTCGGACTGCTGACCACGGTAGGCTTGTCGGCACGGAATGCGATCCTGATCGTCGAGTTCGCCAAGACCCTGCATGAGCAAGGCATGACGCTGACCGCCGCCGCGATTGAAGCCAGCCGTATTCGTTTGCGCCCTATCGTCATGACCTCCCTGGCGTTCATGCTTGGCGTGCTTCCTCTGGCAATCTCCAGCGGGGCGGGGGCAGGCAGCAAGCATGCGATCGGTACCGGGGTGATCGGCGGCATGCTCAGCGCCATGGTCTTGGCGATTTTCTGGGTCCCGCTGTTCTATGTCCTGGTGTCTTCGCTGGGTAAGCGCAGAAAAACCGGCAGCGACGAGCAAAACGGAGAGGCGCAATGAACAAGTCACTATTGAGCCTGGCGCTGATGGCAGCGCTGAGCGGTTGCTCGTTAATACCGGATTACCAGCGACCTGACGCACCTACGGCTGCCAGCTGGCCCGAGGGTGAAGCGTATGTCGGCTCAGCCAGTGCAGCGAAAGGGCAGCAGATGGAGATGGACTGGCAGTCCTTCTTCAAGGACCCTGCGCTACGTGAACTGATAAAGGTGGCCCTGGAAAACAACCGCGACCTGCGTATCGCTGCGCTGAACGTCGATGCTTATCGCGCCCTTTATCGCGTGCAGCGGGCCGATGTGTTGCCGCTCGTAAGTGGCGATGCTGCCGGTAGCCGTACTCGGACCCCTGGCGATCTCAACCAGACCGGCGAGGGCGCCATCAGCAGTCAGTACAGTGCGACGCTTGGGGTGTCCTGGGAGCTCGATCTGTTCGGGCGTCTGGGTAGCCTGCGCGAGCAGGCATTGCAGGAATTCCTCGCCACCGAGGCGGCGCAGCGGAGCACGCGAATCAGCCTGATCGCCAGCATTGCCAACGCCTGGCTGACCTTGCAGGCCGATCAGGCCCTGTTGCTGGTGAGCCGTGACACACTCAAGGCCTTCGAAGAAAGCCTCTCGCTCACCCAGCGCAGTTTCGACGTTGGCGTAGCCTCGGCGCTTGAGTTGAGCCAGGCGCGCAGCGCGGTCGATACGGCACGGGTAGGGATCGAGCGTTACACCCGCCAGGTGGCCCAGGACCGCAACGCCCTTGCATTGCTGCTTGGTCGGAATATTCCGGTGGAGCTGCCGGCCGATGGTCGGCTGGAGCGTGACCTGCTGGCCACGGTTCCGGTGGGGCTGCCGTCGGACCTGCTCTATAACCGACCGGACATCATTCAAGCTGAATACCAGCTACGCGCCGCCAATGCGAATATCGGGGCGGCGAGGGCAGCGTTCTTTCCACGCATCAGCCTCACCGGGGCGGTGGGTACCGCGAGCAGTGAACTGTCCGGGTTGTTCGATGGCGGCTCCAGCTACTGGAACTTCGCCCCGAGCATCAGTGTGCCGATCTTCAATGCGGGGCAGCTGCGGGCCAACCTCGACTATGCCGAGATCAGCCGCAATATTCAGGTGGCGCAGTATGAGCAGGCTATCCAGACAGCTTTCCGGGAAGTGGCGGATGGGCTGGCTGCTCAATCGACCTATGTTCGCCAAGTGCAGGCTCAGCGCGATCTGTTGGAAACCAGTCAGGATTATTACCGTCTGGCCGAGCGCCGTTACCGCACCGGTATAGACAGCTATCTGACGCTCCTCGACGCACAGCGACAGCTGTTCGAGGTACAGCAGCAATTCATCAGCGACCGTCTGGCGCAAATGGTCAGTGAGGTCGAACTGTTCAAAGCGTTGGGCGGCGGTTGGGATGCCCAAGACGAGGCTATCCCGGGTCCGGGTTGACCTCGTCCTCGTGTGGCGGCGCTTGCCACCGCTCCTTGATGTTATGGCTCGGCCAAGAATAAAAAGGCTCCAACAAAAACGCCGCCCTCAAGGGCGGCGTTTTTGTTTGTGTTACCTGTCAGCGATTGCGGGTCAGCAATGCCGGCTTCTCGCCGCGAGGCTTGGTCGGAAGCTGTTCCAGCTGCTCGATGCTGGGCAGGCGGTCCAGCTTCGACTCCTTGTGGATGATGACCGGCTGCTTTTCCTTCGGCTTCTCCGCAACGTCCCGACGGGCGCCACCGTTGTCACCCTCGATGCGGCGTCCTTCATTCTTGCGGCGTGGCTGGCTGCCACGGGCTGATTGGCCTTGACGCTTGCCTTTGCCCTGAGCGCCTGCACCGGCAGTAGCCGCGCGAGGGCCCGCCGCGGCACGTGGTTGGCCGCCGGGTTGAGCCGGGGCGCCGGGGCGACGGCCACGTCCCTGCTTGTTCTGGTAGGGACTGACATAGTCGACGCTGTTGCCGAAGTTATCGACTTCGTCATCAAGAAATACGTCCGGAGCGCGATCATTCGGTATGCGAGGCGGACGGCTTGCCGGCGCGGCAGCTGTCTGCTCTGCTGAGCCCTGCGCTGGACGCGCATTGCGCGGCTTGTTGCGTCCGCGGCGGTTGCGGTCGCCCGCTTTCGGCTCGCCAGCGGCCGCTTCGGTGGTTTTGGCGGCGCGCTCGCCGCGCGGTTTGCGTTCGCTATTGCGGGCAGGACGAGGCTGGCGCGGTTCGCGGACTTCCGGCTTCTCCGCTTCGATGGAGGCGGCGTCGAAACCCATCAAGTCACCGTCGGGAATCTTCTGCTTGGTCATCCGCTCGATGCCTTTGAGGAGCTTTTCCTCATCGGGTGCAACCAGCGAGATCGCTTCGCCGCTGCGACCGGCGCGGCCAGTACGACCGATGCGGTGAACGTAATCTTCCTCGACATTGGGCAGCTCGAAGTTAACCACATGGGGTAACTGGTCGATGTCCAGCCCGCGCGCGGCGATATCAGTGGCGACCAGGATACGTACCTGGTTGGCCTTGAAGTCAGCCAGTGCTTTGGTACGAGCGTTTTGGCTCTTGTTGCCGTGAATCGCGACAGCCGGCAGGCCGTGCTTGTCGAGGTACTCGGCGAGGCGGTTGGCGCCATGCTTGGTGCGGGTGAACACCAGCACCTGTTCCCAGGCACCCTGAGTGATCAGGTGAGCCAGCAGGGCGCGCTTGTGTGTGGCCGGCAGACGGAATACCCGTTGCTCGATACGCTCGACTGTCGTGTTCGGAGACGTGACCTGGATTTTCTCCGGCTCGTGCAGCAGCTTGCTGGCGAGGTCGGTGATGTCCTTGGAAAAGGTCGCCGAGAACAGCAGGTTCTGCCGCTTGGTCGGCAGCTTGGCGAGGACCTTCTTGACGTCATGGATGAAGCCCATGTCGAGCATGCGGTCGGCTTCGTCGAGGACCAGAATCTCCACGTGGGAGAGGTCGACGGCCTTCTGGTTGGCCAGGTCCAGCAAGCGGCCAGGGCAGGCGACGAGCACGTCGAGGCCCTTGGCAATCGCCTGCACCTGCGGGTTCATGCCGACGCCGCCGAAGATGACCGCGCTTTTCAGCGGCAGGTCGCGGGCGTACAGCTTGAAGCTGTCGTGAACCTGGGCGGCGAGTTCGCGCGTCGGTGTCAGCACCAATACGCGTGGCTGACGCGGACCGTGGCGGTGCTCGCGATCGGGATGGCCACCCGGGAAAAGAATTTCCAGCACGGGGAGGGCAAAGCCACCGGTCTTGCCGGTTCCCGTCTGTGCAGCGACCATCAGGTCGCGTCCTTGCAACACGGCGGGAATGGCCCGCTGTTGCACTGGTGTAGGCTGGGTATAACCGGCAGCCTCGACGGCACCGGCCAAAGCCTCGGAGAGACCGAGGGAAGCAAAGGACATGAGTAATCCTGTCTCGTATAGGGCGAAGCCCTGGATGGTCATGCCTGGCTCGAATCGCGACTGGCGTGCGATCCCGTCCGGTCCTGCCGCATCTCAACGATGACGACATCCGGGCGTAAGCCTGGCGGAAGCGCGGAGTATAACAGAGCCTGTTATCACCGCATTGGTAGGACAGTGTGGCAGTTCGCAGGTTCATTGACCAGCTCCCTGTTTTTCAGGGAGCTGGTCGTTGCGTCAGCGGCCCAGCTTGAGATTGTCCCAGATTGCCAGGCTCGGCTCGGCTTGGTTCAGGGTGTAGAAGTGCAACCCCGGCGCACCGCCGGCGAGCAGCTTCTCGCACATCTCGGTAATGACCTGCGCGCCGAAGGTCTGGATGCTCTCCATGTCGTCACCGTAGGCTTCCAGCTGCTTGCGCACCCAGCGTGGAATCTCCGCACCGCAGGCATCTGAGAAGCGCGCCAGCTTGCTGTAGTTGGTGATCGGCATGATGCCCGGCACGATCGGCGTTTCGACGCCCATCTTGCGCACGCGCTCGACGAAGTAGAAGTAGCAATCGGCGTTGAAGAAATACTGGGTGATGGCGCTGTCGGCGCCGGCCTTGGCCTTGCGCACGAAATTGGCCAGGTCATCCTCGAAATTGCGTGCTTGCGGATGCATTTCCGGATAGGCCGCGATTTCGATGTGGAAGTGGTCGCCGGTTTCGGCGCGAATGAATTCCACCAGCTCATTGGCATAGCGCAGCTCACCGCTGGCCATGCCCATGCCCGACGGCAGATCACCGCGCAGGGCGACAATGCGTTTGATGCCGGCGTCCTTGTACAGGTTGAGCAGCTCGCGCAGCTCCTGCTTGCTACCGCCAACGCAGGATAGGTGCGGCGCCGTGGACACTTTAACCTCGCCGTCCAGCTGCATCACCGTGTTCAAGGTGCGATCGCGTGTCGAGCCGCCGGCACCGTAGGTGCAGGAGAAGAAGTCCGGTTTGTATTCGGCCAGGCACCTGGCAGTGGCCAGGAGTTTTTCGTGCCCGGCGTCGGTCTTGGTCGGAAAGAACTCGAAGCTGAAGCTATGGCTACGTGTGTGTGACATGACAATTCCTTTCGGCAATCAGCCGCATCGCACTCGGACGAAATGGTCGCCAGAGTGCCGATGCGGCATGGCCTCGATTAGTAGCGGTAGCTATCCGGCTTGAACGGGCCTTCGACTTCAACGCCGATGTACTCGGCCTGACTCGGCGTCAGGCGAGTAATGACACCGCCGAAGCCCTTGACCATTTCCGCTGCGACTTCCTCGTCGAGCTTCTTCGGCAGCACCATGACGGTGACGTTGGCGGTCTTTTCAGTGACCGGTAGGTCGGCAAACTTCTCGTTGAACAGGTGGATCTGCGCGAGCACCTGATTGGCGAACGAGCCATCCATGATCCGGCTCGGGTGACCGGTGGCGTTACCCAGGTTCACCAGGCGGCCTTCGGCCAACAGGATCAGGTAATCGTCGTTCTGCGCATCGAAGCTGCCCGGGCCGGTGCGGTGAATCTTGTGCACCTGCGGCTTGACCTCTTCCCACGCCCAGTTCTTGCGGGTAAAGGCTGTGTCGATTTCGTTATCGAAATGGCCGATGTTGCAGACTACGGCGCGCTTCTTCAGCGCTTTGAGCATGCCGGCGTCACACACGTTGGCGTTGCCGGTGGTGGTGACGATCAGGTCGATCTTGCCCAGCAGTGCAGTGTCGATGCAGGCATCGGTACCGTCGTTCAGACCGTCCTTGTACGGGGAGACCAGTTCGAAGCCGTCCATGCAGGCCTGCATGGCGCAGATCGGGTCGACTTCCGAAACCTTGACGATCATGCCTTCCTGACGCAGCGACTGAGCCGAGCCCTTGCCTACGTCGCCGTAGCCAATCACCAGCGCCTGCTTGCCGGACAGCAGGTGGTCAGTGGCGCGCTTGATGGCATCGTTCAGGCTGTGGCGGCAGCCGTACTTGTTGTCGTTCTTGCTCTTAGTGACCGAGTCGTTGACGTTGATCGCCGGGATCTTCAGGGTGCCTTTCTTAAGCATGTCCTGCAGGCGATGCACGCCGGTGGTGGTTTCTTCGGTGACGCCATGGACGCGCTCCAGCACCTGCGGGTACTTGTCGTGGAGGATCTGAGTCAGGTCGCCGCCGTCATCAAGGATCATGTTGGCGTCCCACGGCTGGCCGTCCTTGAGGATGGTCTGCTCGATGCACCACTCGTACTCTTCCTCGGTTTCGCCTTTCCAGGCGAACACCGGGATGCCCGCCGCGGCGATGGCTGCAGCGGCCTGATCCTGAGTGGAGAAGATGTTACAGCTGGACCAGCGTACTTCGGCGCCGAGGGCGGTCAGCGTCTCGATCAGCACGGCGGTCTGGATGGTCATGTGGATGCAGCCGAGGATCTTTGCGCCCTTGAGCGGTAGCTCGCCGGCGTACTTGGCGCGCAGCCCCATCAGGGCGGGCATCTCGGATTCGGCGATGATGATCTCGCGACGACCCCAATCGGCCAGGGAAATGTCGGCGACCTTGAAATCGTTGAAACCTGCAGGCGTCATGACAGCGCTCATTGAAGAGTTCTCCATTCGTTTTGTGCGAATGGGCGCCGTTGATGCGTATGGTTAACGCCCTGTCCGAGCCTGACAGACCCCTGAATGGTAAGCCTGCTGCAGCGCCCCTCGGACAGGTGGCGGGCACGGCCGAACGGTGCCGGCGGTGTGAAGCCCGGCGATTATAGCCTTGACTGCGAGCAATCCCAAGCCCGGCGCAGTGCTCTCGGTCATTAATGGATGCGGCTGTCGCGCGTGCAGATCCGCCGAACCAGTCTGCCAATGCTCAGTCCCTGGACCAGGATCGAGAACAGCACCACCAGATAGGTGATGTTCAGCAGCAGATTGCGCTCGTCGCTGGCTGGCAGCGCCAGCACCAACGCTACAGAAATGCCGCCTCGCAGCCCGCCCCAGGTGAGGATGCGCACGGTGCCGTTGGGCAGTGCGCGGCCCATTTTGCGCAACAGAAAGGCTGCCGGACCGACTGCCACCAGGCGGGTGCCAAGGATGAGGAGGGTGACGCACAGCGCAATCAGCAGGTACTGCGCGCTGAATGGCAGTAGCACCAACTCCATGCCGATCAGCACGAAGAGCACTGCGTTGAGAATCTCGTCGAGTAGCTCCCAGAAGTTATCGAGGTTGGCCCGGGTGTGATCCGACATGGCATGCCGGCGCCCCTGGTTACCGATGATCAGTCCGGCCACCACCATGGCGATGGGGCCGGAGACGTGCAGGTGCGTGGCCAGGGTGTAGCCGCCCAGTACCAGCGCGAGGGTCAGCAAGACCTCCACCTGGTATTGGTCGATGCTCTTGAGCAGGGCAAAGGTCAATGCGCCAAGCAGAGCGCCGAGCAAGATGCCCCCTCCGGCTTCCTCGACGAACAACCATATGGCTTCCCCCGCGCCTGGCGCTTCGCCGCGGGCGAGCACGCCCAACAGCACGGTGAACACCACGACTGCGACCCCGTCGTTGAACAGCGACTCGCCGACGATAGTGGTCTCCAGTGCTTTTGGCGCGCCGGCCGAACGCATGATGCCGAGCACGGCGATGGGGTCGGTTGGCGAAATAAGCGCGCCGAACAGCAGGCAGTAGAGCAGCGGCGGCTGGAGCCCAAAGAGGTCGAGGATCCACCAACTGCCCAAACCGATCACGGCTGTGGAAAACAGTACCCCGACCGTAGCCAGTAGACCGATCGCCCAGCGGCGGGCGCGCAGATCGGCCAGGTTGATGTGCAGCGCACCGGCAAACAGCAGAAACGACAACATTCCGTCCATCAACAGGTGATTGAAGTCGATTCGCCCGACCAACGCCTCGATCTGAGCCTCCAGCAGGGGCAGGCCGAGCATGGTCAGCCCATGCAGCAGCAGTGAGAACACCAGCGCTGTGGCCATTACGCCGATGGTGGGTGGCAAACCGATGAAACGGTAGTTGAGGTAGGCGAGCAGTGCCGTGAGGCTGATGAAAATGGCCGAAAGTTCTAGCATGGGGTCCTCAGGTCAGCGTCCATAGGCTGCAAAGAGTGGACTAGATGAGGACGCAAATGGTGCCGGGCGGATTGTGCGCTTGGCGAATCGCGAACTCGGTCAACGACTGAGCGGTCGAACCCTAAGGTTCGGTGAACCTCGCCGGGCGAGTGACCCTCAGGAGCTGCCAACATGAACCTCTTGTTTCGTTCTGTTCTGCTAGTCATTACAGCCGGGTTGAGCCTGCCGGCTGCCGCCAATTCCTGCTATGTCAGTGCTGAAACGTCCGGCGCAGTGCCGCCGCCGGTGGTGACCGAGAAGTGCTTTCGCTACGAGGGCATGGGCGACAACAACATCGACTGGGTCTGTCAAAACAACGAGGCGGTGAAGAACTCTCGCCGGGAGATCCTCGACAGTTGCCCATCCGGTCATTTCGGCGTTTGTACGGCTGCGTTGACGCCCGCAACCTTGGCCAACGAACGTGCCACCGGTAGCCAGGCGACCAGCACGCCCGCGCCCACCACGGTGCCCGAGCAGGCGCGCATCATCACCTACTACTACAAGGCAACCGATCACGCTCAGGCCAAGATCGACTGTGAAAGTGCGGGTGGTGAATGGTCGCAGTAGGCGGATGAGGTTTGGTGATACGGCTGGCAGGGGCGATAATCGCCGGCCGTTGTATTTGCGAGTAGTCGAACCATGAAGTTGTTGCCGTTGAGTGTGTCGCTGGTCACCGTGTTGGCGCTGTTGGCTGGCTGTGATCGCATCGATCCGGATTCTCCTCTCGGCAAGCGCAAGGCCATCTATCAGCAGATGCTCGACGTCAAGGAAGACCTGGGCGGCATGCTGCGCGGTCGCCTGCCGTTCGACCCGGAAGGCTTCACCAGCGGAGCGGTGAAGCTTGATCAGTTGTCCCGCCAGCCTTGGCAGTACTACCCAGAGGTCAAGGAAGCGCAGAGCGATGCCCGTGACGACGTCTGGCAACAGCAGGCACGGTTCAAGCAGATGGCTCGTGAACTCGAGGCCCGTACTGCCGCGCTCGTGGCAGCAACCACAGGGTCGGCGGTGACTGCGGAAAGTGTCGCGCCGGCATTTCAGCAGGTCGAAGATGCATGCGAGGCCTGCCACAAGGAATTTCGCGCCTATTGATTATGCGGGTGAGGAACGCGGTCAGTGTTTCGCCGCTTCCAATTGCTTGCGCGCCTGATCGAGGCGCCGCTTGCTCACCTCGATTACCTGCGGATCACCCGTTCCCAACGCCTCGCGCAGCTGCGCTTCGCGCGTCGTCGCCAGGCGCATCGCGCGTTCGATTTCAGCGTGGTTGGGCTGCAGCGGGACTACACCACTGCAGCGCTCGGTCAGGTTTTGCAGCTGAGCTTCCAGTAAAACGCGTTGACCGCTGTCGCCCTTCAGGCGGGCGTCCTTTATCTGCTGGCTGATGTGCTCGCGCTGAGCGCTGCACGTGGCATCCGTCTCTGCGGCGGCCATCGCTGGCTGATTCACGCAAAGGCAGAACAGCATAAAAGCGAGGAGATTGTGCCGGCCGGTCATGCACAGGTCCTTTTTTGTTGTGATGTCATATGACTGGAGGCGAGCGGTGAAGTGCCGCTAGAAACCGACGATTCCGGCCTCATGCAGCCCCTGTCGCAGCCGAAGAACTTCCGGCGACGTGAAAAAGGCGCGCAGATGCTGAGCGCGTGTTTCGCCAATGCCGGGTTCCGCTTGCCATTGAGCCAGGCTGATATTGGCCACGGCTTCCCAGTTCTCGGCGGGGATTGCATCGGCGCCAGGGGGCGCGCCGAGCGCCCGTAACCAGCTGGCAAGGGGGCGCTCGCGGGCTAGCTGAAAACTACTAAACAGGCTGCTGGCGCTGGCTTCACCGATGCCCGGAATCTGTTGCAGACGACGCTGATCGAGCTGCAGCCAGTCAAGCAGGTCTTCGACCAGCCCGGATTCCACCAGGGTTTGCCAGGTACCAGGCCCCAACCCTGGCAGGTCGAGCCCGCGCTTGCCGCTGAGCCAGACGAGACGTGCGACGAACTGCTGCTCGCAGCCAGGACTGGCTTGCCAACAGCTCAGGAAATGGTAGTCGCCCGGCGTGGGCGCCTCGACTTGCCGCCGTTGCTGCATGCGCCAGACGACACGCTCGAAGCGCGGAACAGTCAAGCCGGCCAGGGCGATCGCGATTTGATCGTCGGGCTGCACATCTTCCTGCTGCCAACGCTTCACGGAGCCTAGACTGACGCGGCTGACAAGGCGGTCATCGAGCTGTACCGGTTCCAGCTGCAGCACTGGGGTGATTCTGCCGCTGCGGCCAATGCTGAACGTTACTTCGCGCACTCGGGTGACGGCCGTGCGCAGTGGGTATTTCCAGGCGACTGCCCAATGCGGTGGCTGGGCCTGCCAGCGGGAAGCCTCCGCTCGTTGGCCTTGGCGCAGCACGATGCCGTCGGTGGCGAACGGCAAGCGCTGGTGGAACCAGTACTCGCGCCAATGTCCGGCTTGCTCGGCGGTCTCCAACGGCAGCGTCATCGCGGCGCTATCGCCGAAGCCCATCGCTATCAGACCTGCAAGGCGTGCCTGCATATCTCTAGGGCCGTTGGGCCAGTCCCAGACGAACAGGCCGATCTGCGCGGCGGTTTCCTGATCCAGCGCCTGCCTCGCCATCGCCCCGGCGACACGGCTGCGTGCCCCGACACTGCCGGCTTCGGCCTGGACATGGTCCTGCAAGCGCCAGTACAGCTCACCCTGCAGGATCAGCTCTCCGCTGACAGGCAGCGCTAGCGGTATGGCCTGAAGCTGCTGGGCGCGGTCTGTCCAGTCCTGCCCGTGACTGCCGTTGCCGCGGCTGACCACTCGGACCAGCGAACCGCTCCGGTAGTGCAGCGTCACCGCGACACCGTCCACTTTGGGCTGCACCCAGACATCCGAGCGAGTTGCGAGCCAGTCCTTGACCGCCTCGGCATCTGCGAGCTTGGCCAGCCCGGTTTGGGCGACCGGATGGGCAACGTGCCCTTCGGCGCCGTCAAGCGGGTCCGCCGCAGGTGTTGTGCTGATTGCAGCAAAGCATGCTTGCCATTGCTCCAGGCGCTGCCGGGCTTGGTCATAGATTTCATCATCGACCAGCGACAGGCCACGCCGATGGTAAGCGTCGTCCCACTCTGCCACCTGGGCGGCCAGGGCTGTGAGTTCCGTTTCGGCTCGGAGGTCAGGCCAGTCAGGGCACTCGGCCATTGCCAGGCAGGAGAAGGTACAGAGTGCTGCTGCAATCAAGCGCTGCATAAAGAGCATCCTTGCTCATTGAGGTCGGCACATTCTGCCCCCCATGCTCAGCTGCGGCCGTGCGCTAGCGCATGTTGAACAGTTCCTGATGGAAATCGCTGGCCGGCAGGCCGTGCTCGGTCAGGTCATGACGCAGTTCGCTGCCGAAGCGGGCCGGCCCGCAGAACCAGACGTCGCGGTTTTGCCAGTCAGGAAGCAGCTGGCGAACCCGTGCTGGCGTAAGCCGGCCCTGTTCGGCTGTCGTCAGGACGTGCAGGCGTATGCGGGCTGCTTCCGCCAGCGCTTCCAGGCCCGCGATGAAGCCCTGGTCCGGTGCACCGGTGCAGTAGAAAAGATCGACTTGGTGGCGTTGCTCTTTATCCGCCGCCAGCGCCTGCAGTTGGCTGATGAAAGGCGCAATGCCAATGCCGCCGGCAATCCAGATCTGTGCTGGTGCGCGTCCGCGAAAATCAAAACAGCCGTAAGGGCCTTCTATCGTGACGGCATCGCCGCTGTGCAATGTTTGCGGCAGGGTGCGGGTGTAGTCACCGATGCCTTTTATCGAGAACGACAGCTGGCCGTCGTTCTGCCAGGCACTCGATAGGCTGAACGGGTGCGGGCCTTCAGTCTCGTCAAATGTGACAAAGGCGAACTGCCCCGGCGTGTGCCCCGGCCAGGCGCCGTCCAACATTATGTGCACCTGCAAAACGCGGTTGTCGGCGTGGTAGGTGAGTTCTTCAATGTGGCCGACCACCTGATGTCTGCGACCTACCCGACGCAACAACGAGACGCCCGCCGCGAACGAGCCGGCGGCAAGTAGCAAAGCCATGGTGACGCCCAACACTGAAGACCAGTAGACCGGCGGCATCAGCATCACGCTGTGCGCTACCAGCATTAGATAGACCAGGCCAAGCCAGCGATGCGTCTTGAAGAACCAGCGATAGGGGAACTGCTTGAGCAGCGCGAGGATGATTAGCAGCGCGGCCAGGTAGAACGCCCACTCACCGATATCCTCGGCAAAGCCGCGCTGCTGGTGGAGCCAACCGATCAGCCCTTCCTGGATCTGACCCGCGCCGCGTCGCGCTGGAGGTTGGAGCCAGCCTAAATCCACCAGCCATTTAGGAATTTGCGCCCAGCCCCAATGCACTGCCGATATCACCAAGGCGGCGAGGCCAAGCCATTTATGCAACCGGTAGTTCTTGTCCAGTCCGCCCAGCAGGCGCTCCAGCCGCTGTGGGCGGATGGCAGGTAGATCGCCGCGCTCATGGCGGTGATGGCAAGAGCGCCACTGTAATGAACCATGTCTGCGCGCAGCGGCCAGAAACGGGAGTAGTCGACTGGGACGACGCCAGCTGTGGTGAGCCAAAGAACGGTTACGGTTGTGAACAGCGTGACGAAGGCCAGTCTGATCCGATGCATACAAGGCCCCTCCTGTTGTGCTGACGGCATGAGCAGCATGCGCTTGCGATACGGCTGTGGGCATGATCGTTATCAACAGCATTGATTAGTGAGCTAATCAACAGCGCCGTACAATCGTCAGCCAAATGTTTTGCGGAGTGATTCATCTGTGCAACCCGTGATCACCATCGAGCACCTCACCAAGACCTACGCCTCGGGGCATCCAGCGCTCAAGCGGATCGATCTAAAAATTCATAAGGGCGAGATCTTTGCCCTGCTTGGGCCCAACGGTGCGGGCAAGACCACACTGATCAGCATCATCTGCGGCATCGTCAATCCCGGTAGCGGACGCGTGTTGGTGGACGGCTTCGACATCATCAATGACTACCGCGCCGCGCGTTCGAAGATCGGCTTGGTGCCGCAAGAGCTGTTCAACGAAGGATTCGAGAGCGTCTGGGCGACGGTGCGGTTTTCCCGCGGCCTTTTCGGAAAGGCGCCGGACGACGCTTACCTTGAGCAGCTGCTGCGCGACCTGTCGCTGTGGGACAAGAAGAGCGCGCGCATTATCGAATTGTCCGGCGGCATGAAGCGCCGGGTGATGATCGCCAAGGCGCTGTCGCACGAGCCGAGCATTCTGTTTCTCGACGAACCCACGGCGGGCGTCGACGTTGAGCTGCGCCGCGACATGTGGGAAATGGTCCGCCGCCTGCGCGAGCGCGGCGTGACCATCATTCTCACCACGCACTACATCGAAGAGGCCGAGGAGATGGCCGACCGCATCGGTGTGATCAGCAAGGGCGAGATCATCCTGGTTGAGGACAAGAAAGCGCTGATGCAGAAGCTTGGCACCAAACAGCTGACCCTGCATCTGCAACGGCCGCTGGCAGAGATTCCGGCGGAGCTGGCTAGCTATCCGCTCGAACTGGTCGACTCGGGCAACCAGCTGGTGTTCACCTTTGATGCCCAGCACGAAGACACCGGCATTGCCGACCTGCTCAGGCGCCTCGCCGCCCACGGCATCGACTTCAAGGACCTGCAGTCGAGTCAGAGCTCTCTGGAAGAGATCTTCGTCAGTTTGGTGAAAGGCAGCCGCACATGAATTTCCATGCAATCCGCGCCATCTATCTGTTCGAGCTGGCGCGCACCTGGCGCACGCTGTTGCAAAGCATCGCCACCCCGGTTATTTCCACATCGCTGTATTTCGTGGTCTTCGGTTCGGCCATCGGTTCGCGCATGGAGGCGATGCACGGCATTCCCTACGGCGCCTTTATCATCCCCGGCCTGATCATGATGGCGCTGCTCACCGAGAGCATTTCCAACGCATCGTTCGGCATCTACATGCCGCGCTATTCCGGCACGATCTACGAAGTGCTGTCGGCGCCAGTTTCGTATCTGGAGATCGTGATCGGCTATGTCGGTGCGGCAGCGACCAAGTCGATCATTCTCGGCCTGGTGATCCTTCTCACGGCGCGCTTGTTCGTCGATTACGAGATCGCTCATCCCTTTGTGATGGCGCTGTTTCTAGTGCTGACGGCGGTGACCTTCTGCCTGTTCGGTTTCATCATCGGCATCTGGGCGGACGGTTGGGAAAAGCTGCAGATCGTCCCATCGCTGATCGTCATGCCGCTGGCTTTTCTGGGCGGCAGTTTCTACTCCATCGAGATGCTTCCGCCGCTCTGGCAGAAGGTCACGCTGTTCAACCCGGTGGTGTACCTGATCAGTGGCTTTCGCTGGAGCTTCTACGGGGTGTCCGACGTCAACGTCGGCATCAGCCTGGCCATGACGCTGGGCTTCCTGGCGCTGTGCCTCGGGTTGATCTGGTGGATCTTTAAGACGGGCTATCGGTTGAAGAACTAGCCTGAATGAAAAAGCCCCGCTCAGCTTTTGCTGGCGGGGCTTTTTTTGTGCCTGCGGGCTGTGTTTTACAGGCCTGCAGCGGCGCGCAGGGCGTCAGTTTTGTCGGTCTTTTCCCAGGTGAAGGCGGTGAAGGTGTCGCCACCGACCGTCATTTCAACTGGAGTACGCCCGAAGTGGCCATAGGCTGCGGTGGCTTTGTACATCGGGTGCAGCAGGTCGAGCATGGTGGTGATTGCGTACGGACGCAGATCGAAATGCTCGCGGACCAGGGCGACGATCTTCTCGTCGCTGAGCTTGCCGGTGCCGAAGGTGTTGATCGAGATCGAAGTCGGCTGAGCCACGCCGATGGCGTAGGAGACCTGAATTTCGCAACGCTCGGCCAGGCCGGCGGCGACGATGTTCTTCGCCACGTAACGACCGGCGTAGGCGGCCGAACGGTCGACCTTGGATGGGTCCTTGCCGGAGAATGCGCCGCCGCCATGACGGGCCATGCCGCCATAGGTATCGACAATGATCTTGCGTCCGGTCAGGCCGCAGTCGCCCACCGGGCCGCCGATGATGAACTGGCCGGTCGGGTTGATGTGGAACTGGGTGTCCCTGTGCAGCAGCTCAGCCGGGATCACGTGTTTGACGATCAGCTCCATCACCGCTTCCTTGAGGTCGGAATGCTTGACCTCAGGATTGTGCTGGGTGGAGAGCACGATGGCGTCGATGCCGACCACCTTGCCGCCTTCGTAACGGCAGGTGACCTGGCTCTTGGCATCCGGACGCAGCCACGGCAGCAGGCCGTTCTTGCGCGCTTCGGCCTGGCGTTCAACCAGCGCGTGGGAGAAACGGATCGGGGCGGGCATCAGCACGTCGGTTTCGTTGCTGGCGTAGCCGAACATCAGGCCTTGGTCGCCAGCGCCCTGATCCTCCGGCTTGGTGCGGTCAACGCCCTGGGCAATGTCCACTGACTGCTTGCCGATGATGTTGATGATGCCGCAGGTCGCGCCGTCGAAGCCGACTTCCGAGCTGTTGTAGCCGATGTCGACGATAACGTCGCGCACCAGCTGCTCGAGGTCGACCCAGGCGCTGGTGGTCACCTCACCGGCGACAATGGCGACACCGGTTTTGACCAGCGTTTCACAGGCCACGCGGGCGTGCTTGTCCTCGGCGATGATGGCGTCCAGCACCGCATCGGAAATCTGGTCGGCAATCTTGTCCGGGTGCCCTTCGGACACGGACTCGGAGGTGAAAATCGAGTATTCGCTCATCTATCGGTTCCTAATTACCGGTGGGTGAGTCGGCTGTCAGGGGCGAGCCGGGAGAAGTACCGGGTCTGGATCTGAAAACCGTTTTTCAAGCCAATGTAGAGGCTCTCGCCGGGCGTGAGCCCCGCGGCATCGGCCCAACGGGCCAGATCGTCCTGTTCGAAGCCCAGCCAGAGATCGCCGCAGGCCTCCTTGGCCCAACTCTGGTTGTGGCTGCACAGCTCGGTGATCAGCAGGCTACCGCCCACGTTCACCAACCGCGCCAGTTGCTTGAGTGCTTCACCTGGCGCGGCCAGATGATGCAAAACCATGTTCAGCACAACGCAATCGGCTGACGGACATTCGTCCTGCAATGCGTCTGCAAGTTTCAACTCGACATTTTCCAGCGCATCCTGCTCGCAACGTGAGCGAGCCAGCTCGAGCATTGCCCGGCTGTTGTCCACCGCGACCACTCGGGCGAACCGATGAGCCAGTTCCGGCAGAAAGCCGCCGTCGCCGGGGCCTACTTCCAGCGCTGTAGCCTGGGCTGGAAGACTCAGCGCATCGAGCAGCGCGACCACGCTGTCGCGGTACTGCGGGAAGCCGGCGATCATGTCCTGCCGGGCCTGGAAGCTGCCGGCCATTCTTGCGAAGAAGTCTTCGCTGGCGGCGCTGCGCTGGGCATGCACGGCAGCGATGCGCGCCTGCACATCGAGCGGCAGGCTCAGCTGATCGACTTCTTCGAGCAGGGCTGCATGCAGCTTGCCTCCGAGGTTGTCGCTCTGAGGCAGGGCGCGGCGGTAAAAGATTGCGTTGCCTTCACGGCGCGTCGCCAGCAGGCCGGCCAGGGTCAGTACCTTGAGGTGATGGCTGATGCCGGATTGTCCGGTGGCAAAAATCTGCGCCAGCTCGAGTACGCCGAACGAGTCGCTGGCCAGAGCGCGCAATACGTTCAACCGCAGCGAATCGCCGCCGGCCTTGCACAGGGCGGCGAGCTGATCGCTGTCGTCGAAAGACATCTGGGGAATGCGCAGGCTCATAGGCAGCGCAGTCTAGTCGGTCGATTTTCGTCCAGCAATGCCAATATCAAAAAGTTTTGATATTGGACAAGCGACGCCTTAACTGATCAGGCTATTGACGCCCATGCCGCAGGACACCAGACCCAGCGCCAGTAGAAAGAAATTGGGCAGCAGATCAAGTAGCCCCTGCAGGCGATCATTGCTCGACAACTGGCGTGACACCAGGCTGTAGGTGATCAAAATCGAAACATCGACCAATGCCCAAATGGCGATCAGCGCCAGCGCCTGCGGCGCGAAGGGTTGCGCCGGCAGAATGAAGCCTGGCAGAAAGGCGAGAAAGAATAGGATGTCCTTGGGGTTGGACAGTCCGACCGCCATGGCCCGCCAGAAGTAATGCGATTGCGGGCGCGGCAGCTCCTTAGCTTCTCCACCGCCCCCGCCGCAGAGGCCGTCGGCACCGAGCCAGATCAGGTAGAGCCCGCCGAGCACCTGGCCCCATTCGAGAATCACCGGTTTCAGGTCCAGGGCCAGGTAGATCACCATCAGCGCAGCGATCAACAGCAGTTGCGCGGAAATCACGCCGCCGAGAATGGTCCAGGCCGGCCAGCTGCGCCGCGCATCGGCGACCACCAGTGCGACGACCGGGCCGGGGGAGGCGATCAGCAGGGCGACAGCGGCAGCAAAGGCGAGATAGGTGGCGTTCATAGCTCGGTTACCAGTTCGAAGATGCGCGATTGCTTGCCCAGCTTTTCGGTGTAGAAGCGCAGGTTGCAGCTGGCGAAGGTGCGCTGCATCCAGCGGTCGCTGCCATCGAAACGGGCCGTGAAGGGGCTACGTGCGTGTGCGGTACGACGGTTGTCGATGATCAGCAGGTCGCCACGGGTGAGCCGCACCGGCTCGACCACCTCCCAGGCAATGGCGCGCAGCCGGTCCAATGCACGCTGAGCCCGATCGCTGTAGGCGACCATGAATTGCGGGTCGAAGCGCAGAAAGGGCGCGTCGGGGTCGCCGTAGAGCACGGTCTGATGCTTGTTGATATCGATGCGCTGGTTCTTTTCGCTGGGGCCGTAGTCGGAGAGAAAGTTGTACGGCTCGTTGAGAAAGAACACCTGATCTTCGTAGGAAAGCCGGTCGAGAATGCGTTCGGCCGAAGCAATGTAGGTAACCGCTTCAGCCGCCGGGTCCTGGCGCAGGCAGAGCAGCAGCAAGTAGTCGGGCTGGATCGCGTGAAAAGCGTTCTCGGTGTGCAGGTCGAGTTCGGTGTCGAAGCTGTCCGACGTCGCGGCGCGTGACTGCGTCTGCTGCGGGAAAAAATTGTTGACGATGCAGCCGCCCGATTCCTGCACGTAGCCGATGGGTTCGCCCAGCAGGGCGGTAGCTTGCAGCAGCAGGCGCTCGCTGCGGTCGTCTTGCTTGTTCAGCTCGGTGCGTGAGGCGGGCGTCGGCGGGATCTCGCCGATGTCCGTGTCCTCCACGAGGAGAAAACCCTTGGCGTTACCCATCAGCTTGAAATCGAGGATATCCGCTATCTGCGCCTGACTGAGCCCCCCGTGACGAATGCTGGCAGATAAAAGTTGATCGAACTCACGAGTGGGCATGTCATCCTTCCCTAGCGTTATACAGGCAGAGGCCTCTTTTTTGAGTCGGTGTCAGCGCGTGGCTGGCCCGATTGCTGGCGAGTATTGGTGGGGCCTGGAGGGTTGCAAAATGGAAAAAACGACCATATGGCATGAGTTTTACTCATGCTGGAGTCTGCCGGCATGACGTTGCGCATGCCGCCGCTCTATGCGCTGCGCGCCTTTGAGGTCGCGGCACGCTTCGGCTCGTTCACACAGGCCGCGGAAAGTCTGTGCATTACCCAGAGTGCGGTCAGTCGACACGTGAAGACGCTGGAAGAAAGCCTCGGCTGCCCGCTCTTCGAGCGGCGCGGTTCACGGCTGGCACTGACCGACACCGGACGGCTGCTGGCGCAGGAACTCAAGGTCGGCTTCCGAACCATCGAGAACGCCTGCATCGCCATCAACCGTCAGCAGGATGCACTCCGGCTGAAAGCGCCGTCGACGCTGACGATGCGCTGGCTCCTTGGCGCGCTGGAGAGTTTCCAGCTCGACCATCCGCAGGACCGCGTGCAACTGACCAGTGCCTGGATGGACCTCGATTCGGTGGACTTCCACAACGAGCCTTTTGATTGCGCCATCCTGCTCGGCCATGGCGGGTTTCCGGCGGACTGGAACCGGGTCAAGTTGTTCGATGAGTGGCTGGTGCCGGTCTGCTCACCGGAGTTTCAGGGCGGATCACCCTGGACAGCCGCGCGCCTCGCCGATGCATCGCTGATTCACCCCTCGCGTGACTGTCGGGATTGGCGACGCTGGTTGCAGCGCGTCGGCTGGGTCGAGTCAGTCAACTGGCAGCAAGGCAAGCTGTTCGACACGCTGGAGCTGGGAATTTCCGCGGCGGCGCAAGGGCATGGCATCTCGATCGGCGACCTGGCGTTGGTCCGCGCCGAATTACGCAAAGGCTCGCTGATGCTGCCGTTCGACCAGGCGGTGCGCTCAGGCGATAGCTATTACCTGGTATGGCCGGCAGCCGGTGAGACGCCCCAGACGCTGAGCCGGATGAAGGACTACCTTCTGCAGCATTTGCCGGACATCGGCAGCTGTGGCGTCAGGCTGCTCGACTAAAGGCGGACGTTGGCGGCGGCGTGGCCCTTATTCAGTCATTGCCCCGCCACCCGCGGTAGGGGAAAATGGCCGCCTTTTTCTTCGTACACCCCCGCAGGAGATTCAGCGATGCCCAGCCGTCGTGAGCGAGCCAATGCCATCCGCGCCCTCAGCATGGATGCTGTGCAGAAAGCCAACAGCGGCCACCCGGGTGCCCCCATGGGCATGGCGGACATCGCCGAGGTGCTCTGGCGTGATCATCTGAAGCACAGCCCGACCAACCCGCTCTGGGCCGACCGCGACCGCTTCGTGCTGTCCAACGGCCACGGCTCGATGCTGATCTACTCGTTGCTGCATCTGACCGGCTATGACCTGTCTATCGACGACCTGAAGAACTTCCGCCAGCTGCACAGCAAGACCCCGGGTCACCCGGAGTTCGGCTACACCGCGGGCGTCGAGACCACCACCGGGCCGCTGGGTCAGGGACTGGCGAATGCCGTGGGCTTCGCCCTGGCCGAGAAAGTCATGGCGGCGCAGTTCAACCGCGACGGGCACAAGATCGTCGACCACCACACCTATGTATTCATGGGTGACGGCTGCCTGATGGAAGGCATCTCCCACGAAGTCTGCTCCTTGGCCGGTACCCTGGCGCTGAACAAGCTGGTCGCTTTCTACGATGACAACGGCATCTCCATCGACGGCGAAGTCCATGGCTGGTTTACCGATGACACCCCGCGCCGCTTCGAGGCCTACGGCTGGCAGGTGATTCGCAACGTCGACGGCCATGACGCCGACGAAATCCAGATGGCACTCGAGACGGCGCGCAAGAGCGACCGGCCGACGCTGATTTGCTGCAAAACCATCATCGGTTTCGGCTCGCCGAATAAGCAGGGCAAGGAAGAGTGCCACGGTGCCGCGCTCGGCGATGCCGAGATTGCCCTGACCCGTGAGGCGCTGGGCTGGACGCATGGCCCGTTCGAGATTCCGGCCGATATCTACGCCGAGTGGGACGCCAAACAGAAGGGCGCTGACGCGGAGAACGAGTGGAACAAGCGCTTCGCCGCGTACGAAGCCGAATTCCCGGGTCTGGCATCCGAGTTCAAGCGGCGCATGGCCGGTGAGCTGCCGGCCGACTTTGCGGAAAAGACGAGCGAGTTCATTCGTGAAGTCGCCACCAAGGGCGAAACCATCGCCAGCCGCAAGGCCAGCCAGAATTGCCTGAATGCCTTCGGCCCGCAGCTGCCTGAGCTGCTCGGCGGCTCGGCGGACCTGGCTGGTTCCAACCTGACCCTGTGGAAGGGCTGCAAGCCGGTGGTCGCCGAAGATGCCTCCGGCAACTACATGTACTACGGCGTGCGCGAGTTCGGCATGGCTGCGATCATGAACGGCGTTGCGCTGCACGGCGGCCTGATTCCTTACGGCGCCACCTTCCTGATGTTCATGGAATACGCCCGCAACGCTGTGCGCATGTCGGCGCTGATGAAGCAGCGTGTGCTCTATGTTTTCACCCACGACTCCATCGGTCTCGGCGAAGACGGCCCGACTCACCAGCCGATCGAGCAGCTGACCAGCCTGCGTACCACGCCGAACCTGGACACCTGGCGCCCGGCCGACACTGTCGAATCAGCCGTGGCGTGGAAGCACGCCGTCGAGCGCAAGGACGGCCCGAGCGCGTTGATCTTCTCGCGTCAGAACCTGCCGTATCACATTCGCGACAACGAAACCGAGTCGTCCATTGCCAAGGGTGGCTACATCCTCAAGAACTGCGCTGGCGAGCCGGAGCTGATCCTCATCTCCACCGGTTCGGAAGTCGGTCTGGCCGTCCAGGCCTACGACAAGCTGACTGAGCAGGGCCGTAAGGTGCGTGTGGTGTCGATGCCGTGCACTAGCGTCTTCGACGCGCAGGACGCCGCCTGGAAGCAGCACGTGCTGCCGGTCGAAGTCGGCGCGCGCATCGCCATCGAAGCGGCCCATGCGGACTACTGGTACAAGTACGTCGGACTCGACGGCCGCATCATCGGGATGACAACGTACGGCGAATCGGCCCCGGCTGGCCAGTTGTTCGAGGAGTTCGGCTTCACTGTCGAAAACATCCTCGCGGTTGCCGAAGAGCTGCTGGAAGACTGATTCCAGCGGCTGCGGTTGGTCTTCAATCAGTAGGAGCGAGCTTGCTCGCGAAGCGTTCACGGCGCGTTCGCGAGCAAAAACTAGGCGTCTCCCTCGCACCTACGAGACAGCGGAAGCTATATGCCCAATCGTCCCTACCGCATCGCCCTCAACGGTTACGGCCGCATCGGTCGCTGCGTGCTGCGTGCTTTTTACGAGCGCGATGCCGCGTTTGATTTCGAGATCGTTGCCCTCAACGACCTTGCCGATATGGCCAGTCTGGAATACCTCACCCGCTTCGACTCTACTCACGGCCGTTTTCCCGGCGAGGTGAGCGTGGACGGCGATTGTCTGCACCTGAACGGTCATTGCGGGAAAGTGTTGCGTGAGTCGACGCCTGAAGCGGTCGATTGGCGCGCTCTGGGAGTGGACCTGGTGTTGGAGTGTTCCGGTGCCTACAACACTCGGGCCGGTGGGGAGCGCTTTCTCGCTGCAGGCGTTCCGCGGGTGCTGTTTTCGCAGCCCATGAGCGGCGCCGCGGATGTCGATGCAACAGTGGTCATGGGTATCAATCACCAGCGGCTGACCGGCGCCGAGCGGCTGGTGTCCAATGCGTCCTGCACGACCAATTGCGGCGTGCCGCTGCTCAAACTGCTCAACGACGCGATTGGTCTGGATTACGTTTCGATCACCACCATTCACTCGGCGATGAACGATCAGCCAGTGATCGACGCCTATCACCACGACGACCTGCGGCGCACGCGCTCGGCCTTCCAGTCGGTGATTCCGGTCTCCACCGGCCTGGCAAAAGGCATTGAACGCCTGCTGCCGGAACTCTCGGGGCGGATTCAGGCCAAAGCCGTGCGGGTGCCAACGGTGAACGTGTCCTGTCTGGATATCACGCTGCAGATGACGCGTGATACCGATGCGTCGACGATCAACCAGATCCTGCGGGAAGCCGCTGAATCCGGGCCGTTGAAAGGCCTGCTCGCGTATACCGAGTTGCCCCATGCCAGTTGCGATTTCAATCACGACCCGCATTCGGCGATCGTCGACGGCAGCCTGACGCGCGCCTCTGGGCCCCGGCTGGTGAACCTGTTGGCGTGGTTCGACAATGAATGGGGTTTCGCCAACCGCATGCTCGACGTGGCCGATCATTATCTGCGCGCCGCCCACCGCACTTAGCCGCCGCACCGGGCGTCCGCGGCTTGAAAACATCGCCGTTCTTGAACTTAAGGAAGATCACATGACCGTTTTGAAGATGACCGACCTCGACCTCCAGGGTAAGCGCGTGCTGATCCGCGAGGACCTCAACGTGCCGGTCAAGGATGGCGCAGTGAAAAGCGACGCGCGCATCCTGGCCTCGTTGCCGACCATCAAGCTGGCGCTGGAGAAGGGCGCGGCGGTGTTGGTCTGCTCGCACCTCGGCCGTCCGGAAGAGGGTGTGTACAGCGAAGAAGACAGTCTCAAGCCGGTCGCCGATTATCTGAGCAAGGCGCTCGGTCGCGAAGTGGCGCTGGTCAAGGACTACCTCGACGGCGTCGAGGTGCAGGCCGGCGAGCTGGTGCTGCTGGAGAACGTGCGCTTCAACAAGGGCGAGAAGAAGAACACCGACGAGCTGGCGCAGAAGTACGCCGCGCTGTGCGATGTGTTCGTCATGGACGCCTTCGGCACTGCCCACCGTGCCCAGGGGTCGACCCACGGCGTCGCCAAGTTTGCCAAGGTCGCCTGCGCCGGCCCGCTGCTCGCGGCTGAGCTAGATGCACTGGGCAAGGCATTGAAGAGCCCGGCACAGCCGATGGCGGCCATCGTCGCTGGCTCCAAGGTCTCGACCAAGCTGGACGTGCTCAACAGCCTGAGCCAGGTCTGCAATCAGCTGATCGTCGGCGGCGGCATCGCCAATACCTTCCTGGCGGCGGCCGGCTACCCGGTGGGCAAGTCGCTGTATGAGGCGGATCTGGTCGACACTGCCAAGGCCATCGCCGCCAAGGTCAGCGTGCCGCTGCCGGTCGACGTCGTCGTGGCCAAGGCTTTCGCTGAAGATGCTGAAGCCACCGTCAAGGCAGTCGCGGACGTCGCCGAAGACGACATGATTCTGGACATCGGTCCGCAAACGGCGGCCAATTTTGCCGAGCTGCTGAAGTCTTCGAAGACCATCCTGTGGAACGGCCCGGTTGGCGTGTTCGAGTTTGATCAGTTTGGTAACGGCACCAAGGTTCTGGCCCAGGCGATTGCCCAAAGCTCGGCGTTCTCCATCGCCGGTGGCGGTGACACCCTGGCTGCGATCGACAAGTACGGTGTCGCGGAGCAGATCTCCTATATCTCCACTGGCGGTGGCGCCTTCCTCGAGTTCGTCGAAGGCAAGGTTCTGCCAGCTGTTGAAGTGCTGGAGCAACGCGCGAACTAAAGCAGCTGATGGCCTTTTGTCGCTACAAACGTAACGGCAAAGGCAACCCCTGCGACGGGTTGCTGTCTCTGTTCTGTCCAGATGAGGAATGGAGACTCACCATGCGTTTCGCCGCAATAGCTGTTTGCTGTATTGGTCTGGCCGGTTGTGCCGGAGGTTCGCCGGACTCGCTCTGCGAAGTAATCGACCCGCCACCGGCACAGAGCCCGACCGCGCAGAATGATCAGCGCCTCGAGATGCAAAGCACGGGAGACCCAACTGCAGGAACCGCCGCGGATGTGCAGGATTGTCCCTGAGCCAGCAAGGAGGACCAATGAAAGGTCTGCTCATTCCGATTGCTGCATTACTGCTCGGCGGGTGCGGGCACTGGCAATCCGGTCCAAATGCACCCTTTGTAGTTTGGAAGTGTCAAAGCGAGCAAAACATCGCCTGGCGCTATGCTGATGAAAGCCACCAGATGGTGGAGCTGAAAATTGGCGACAGCCAGCAGGTTCACAGGTTGCGCAAGGAACCGGTGACCCGTGGTGCTTTCTATAGCGATGGTGTTGTGGCCTTCCATGACAAGGCGACAGGTGCGCTGGTCTATCGTCTGGCGGATGACAAACTGCTCGCCCATGGGTGCAGTGCGTCGCTGATCAATATCTGATCGAAAAAGCGGGCGAAACCCATGTTTTAAGGCGTTTTTACCGGGTCTGATGGCTTTTGAGCCGTCCACCACTACAATGCCGCGCCATGCCGCGCGGTGCTTGAACACCGTCAGCCCTTGCGGCAGGCTTTACATGATTAATCGACCCTAACCGGGAGAAAGGAAAACATGGCACTCATCAGCATGCGCCAGATGCTCGACCACGCCGCCGAATTCGGCTACGGCGTGCCGGCCTTCAACGTAAACAACCTCGAGCAGATGCGAGCCATCATGGAAGCGGCCGACAAGACCGACTCCCCGGTGATCGTCCAGGCTTCGGCCGGTGCTCGCAAATACGCCGGTGCGCCGTTTCTGCGCCACCTGATTCTCGCCGCGGTGGAAGAATTCCCGCATATCCCGGTGGTCATGCACCAGGATCACGGTACCAGCCCTGACATCTGCCAGCGCTCAATCCAGCTGGGCTTCAGCTCGGTCATGATGGACGGCTCGCTGCGCGAAGACGGCAAGACGCCGTCCGACTACGAATACAACGTCCGCGTCACTCAGCAGACCGTTGCTTTCGCCCACGCCTGTGGTGTGTCGGTGGAAGGCGAGCTGGGTTGCCTGGGCTCTCTGGAAACCGGTATGGCCGGTGAAGAAGACGGCGTCGGCGCCGAAGGCACGCTGGATCACAGCCAGCTGCTGACCGATCCGGAAGAGGCTGCTGACTTCGTCGCCAAGACCAAGGTCGATGCTCTGGCCATCGCCATCGGCACCAGCCACGGCGCGTACAAGTTCACCAAGCCGCCAACCGGCGACACCCTGTCGATCCAGCGCATCAAGGAAATTCACCAGCGCATCCCGGATACCCATTTGGTGATGCACGGTTCGTCCTCTGTTCCGCAGGACTGGTTGAAAATCATCAACGAGTACGGTGGCGACATCAAGGAAACCTACGGCGTGCCGGTCGAGGAGATCGTCGAAGGCATCAAGTACGGCGTGCGCAAGGTCAACATCGACACCGACCTGCGTCTGGCCTCGACCGGCGCGATCCGCGAGTTCATGGCAAAGAACCCCAGCGAATTCGATCCGCGTAAGTATCTCGCCAAGACCGTGACCGCTATGCGTGACATCTGCATCGCGCGTTACGAGGCGTTCGGCACCGCCGGCAACGGTTCGAAGATCAAGCCGATCTCCCTGGAAGGCATGTTCGAGCGCTATGCACGCGGCGAGCTGGATCCCAAGGTCAACTGAGTCGCTGCGTTGAATAACGAGCCCGCCTAGTGTGGGCTCGTTGCGTTTGGGGGCGTAGTACCTTGGGTCAGGCCAGCAGCTGCTGAATCTGGCTGCGCAAAGAGTCCAGTGAGAACGGCTTGGCCAGAATCGGCGCGGAGCGCGCAATCTCGCTGCCTGATTCATGGATCTCGATCGGGTAGCCGCTGATGAAAATGACCTTCAGATCGGGGCGCAGCTTCAATGCAGGCTCCGCGATCATCACGCCGGACACGCCGCCAGGAAGACGAAAATCAGTCACCAGCAGATCGAGTTGCGGCTTTGTTGCCAGGATCTCGAAGGCTCGCGGCGCATCTGCGGCCTCCAGCACCTTATAGCCTTCGCCAGCGAGGTAATCGGACAGCAGGGAAAGGATGTGAGGTTCGTCTTCGACGAGTAGAACGACTTTTTTGTGTGCTTGGCTCATCGGAGCGATTCTCGATGTATTTCGTAAACATAGCGCGATAGGGGTATTAATCCACGCGGATCAGCGTTGGAGCGAGTGCCGCTCCGCAAGTTCAGCGATGTGCAGCTGCTCGTCAATCGTTTGCTGCGATTTGGCGAACTTTCCGCGATGCCACATGCATTGGCAACCGGCAGTCGAGTAGTTAGGCTCGCCTTTTCATCGCTGGAGTGCCCTCATGCCTGACGAAAATCATCGCGCTATTTCGGAGCTGACGCTGGATGACTATCGCACCAACGCCGAGGCCTTTCGCGATGGGACTCGAGACCACGACGTCAGCCAGAACATCGATGCATTACTCCGGCACATTGAGGGCAAGGCGCCGCTGCGTATTCTCGATCTCGGTTGTGGGCCAGGGCGGGATCTCAAAGCGTTCACAGCGCGCGGGCATATTGCGGTCGGCCTCGATGGCGCCGAGCCCTTCGTGACAATGGCGCGTGCCGAAACGGGGTGTGAAGTGCTGCATCAAAACTTGCTCGAGCTGGATCTTCCGGCCGAGTCGTTCGATGGCATTTTTGCCAATGCTGTGCTGTTTCATCTGCCCAGTCGCGAAATCGCCGACGTCTTGTCGAGGCTCCACGCGGCGCTTCGGCCCGCCGGGGTGTTGTTCTGTTCCAATCCACGCGGCGACAACCAGGAAGGCTGGAGTGGCGCCCGCTACGGCACCTGGTACGACTGGCCTACGTGGCAGCGCTTGCTGCATTCCGGCGGATTCATGGAATTGGAGCACTACTATCGCCCGCCAGGGCTGCCGCGCGAGCAACAACCCTGGCTTGCAAGCGTCTGGCGCAAGGCCTGAGCGCTCGACAGCGAACTTCGATATTTGTTCTTCCGCACAGCAGAATGCATGCCGTAAGCGTAACCGTCATGCGTTTTGCATGCGTGCAAAGCGCCATTATGTGACGCAAGTCTCTGAAATGATGGGGTTTTTTATGTTTGCCCGGTTGGCATGATCGATGCTCTAGCTACGTACGCTGGAACATAACCGGAGTACACAATAATGATTGCCGCTGAAAAAGTTCTCTCTGCCGCGTTTCCCGAATTCGAAGTCGTCACCGCGCCCCGTCCGGATGGCGGGCTCCTGCTAACGCTTCGTAACGATGATCGGGACGTCATCAAACGGGCCCTGTCCAAAGGACAGACCCAGACGAACATCCAGCTTGAATGGGTCATCAGCTCGGTCCGCCGTGATCTGGCGCTGGAAGCGGGAATGTCGCCCGCCATCGCCCGGCTGCAAAGCCAGAGCCGCACCGGACTGCCTACCTACGAGTACGCCTGAGTCAGACGGCAGGCCTGTATTGCCACAGGCCTGCCGTACTCAGACGTGCCTGAGCGCTGACGATCAGACCGAAGAGCCTGAATGCAGCGCAAACCTGATTAGAGGAAATCCCAATGAACGCAATCGACCTGTTGATCGATGACCACGAGAAGGTCAAAGACATCCTGACGCGCCTCACCGATACCACCGAGCGTGCCGTCAAGACCCGCACCGAACTGTTACAGAAGCTGGAAATGGAAGTGTCGATCCATACCCAGCTGGAAGAACAGATTCTCTATCCAGCCTTCAAGGAAGCGGGTGGGAAAGAGGAGAAGACCATGTACCACGAGGCCAAGGAAGAGCATCGTGCAGTCGATTCGCTGGTGTTGCCGGACCTCAAGGATACTGATCCCTCGACGCTTGAGTTCTCCGGACGAGTAAAAGTCTGCAAGGAGCTGCTCGAGCACCACATCGAGGAAGAAGAGTCTGAAATGTTTCCCACCGCGCGTGAGTTGTTTGGCGATGACCAGCTGAACGAGATGGGACAACAAATGGAAGCGCTCAAGAGCCGTTTGAAGAAAGAATTCGCTGCGAAACAGGCCGCCTGATTGATCGCCACCGGGGCGCAATGCCCCGGTCTAGCCTGGTCGACCAAGCAGAAAGCCGCGCCTATTGCCCCGCTGATCTGCATCAATATTCCCCCACAACGCTACTGTCAGGCTTGATGGCCCAGTGCTACCGGTCGGCAAGTTTGCCTGCTTGTAGTTGCTCAAGCGAAAGGAGCCTCGCATTGCGGCTCCAGAGTAGGTGGCGTATGGAAGACGAGCTGAAGGAGTTGCTGGAGCGGATCGGTCTCGGGCCTGAGGTGATCAGTACGCGCATGCGCTTTCTGGAGTGGCAGTCCAGCGATGGCGCGAGGCTGAACAGTGCAGCTGCCGACCTGAACGATGCGCAAGCCCGGTTCATCGAGCGCCTCTATACCCACATGGCTGCGTTCGATACACCGACCGCCATGTTGGCCGATCCCCAGCGGCTGATGCGGCTCAAGCACAGTCAGCGAAGCTACTACGAACGATTATGGAACGGCCCGTACGACCGCGACTATGTGAAGGACCGTCTGTTGGTCGGGCTGGTGCATCAGCGCGTGGGCGTCGATCTGGAGTGGTATCTGGGTGCCTACCGGCTGTATCTCGGTGACATGCTGGCCGAGCTACTGGGAGATGCTCCGGGTTACGCGGTGTTCGACAGCCTGCTCAAGGCGGTGTTCTTCGACATGATCCTCGCCATCGACACCTACACGGTGGCGCAGCGGCAGGCGCTGGAGGACAGCGAAGCACGCCTGGCCCGCGCCTTGAGGGGCACCGAGGACGGCATCTGGGACTGGCACATCGATGCCGATCAGCTCTATCTCTCCGAACGCTGGATGGCCATGCTGGGTCTGTCCACTGAACCCGGATACACCAGCGACAGCTGGTTCAAGCGGGTCCATCCGGATGACCTGGCTGGCTTGCGCGAAGCCATTTCCGCGCACTTGGGTGGCCGTACCGCAGCGCTGAACCACGAGTACCGCATTCAAACTCACTATGGCGAGTACCTTTGGGTGCAGGTACGCGGCGTGGTCGAGCATTGCGAACGCAGCGGGCGGCGCATGGCCGGCTCGCAGACCAACATCAGTGCGCGCAAGATCGCCGAAAGCTGCCTTCATCACGCGGCCCGTCACGATCCGCTGACCGGGTTGGCGAATCGTCTGCACATGGATGAGCTTCTCAGCGCCGCGCAGCAGCGTAGTGGAGTGCGCGACTCTGCGCTGCTGTTCGTCGACGTTGATCGCTTCAAACTGATCAACGACAGCCTTGGTCACCGTGTCGGCGATCAGGTCCTGGTGGAGGTTGCCCGGCGTCTCTCCGGCTGCCTGCGTCCTGGTGATCATCTCGCCCGTTTCGGCGGCGACGAGTTCGTGGCCCTGCTCGGCGACCTTGCCTGCGCCAGCGACGCCGAGCGCGTGGCACAGCGCATGCTCAATACACTGCGCGCGCCGTTGCAACTGGCTGAGCGGACGCTGACACTCACGGCCAGCATTGGTATCGCTCCGTTGCAGCGTGATGGCAAACCGCTGGATGCCTTGCAAGCCGCCGATCTGGCGCTGTACCGCGCCAAGGACGCCGGCAAGAATCAGTTCGCCTTGTACTGCGAGGGGCTGCAAAGCACGGCGCAGCGTCAGCTGGAGCTGCAGAGCAATCTGGCGCAGGCGCTCGAGCGCAACGAATTCACCCTCTGTTACCAACCGATATGTCGCCTGGTTGATGGCCAGGCCCATCTGGCCGGGGTCGAGGCACTGCTGCGCTGGCAGCATGACGGGCGCTCGGTCGGCCCTCAGGAGTTTGTCCCGATCCTCGAGGAGTCACGCGAGATCGTGCGCGTCGGCGAGTGGGTGTTGCGCGAGGCCTGCGCGCAGGTACGTCGCTGGCAGCAGGCCGGTCAGGCGCAACTCTACTGCTCGGTGAATCTGTCGATCAGGCAGCTGCAGCAGGCCGATTTCATCCACCGTCTCATCGCGATACTTGGCGAGACGCAGCTGCCCGCCTCGAGCCTGGTGCTGGAGATCACCGAGACCCTGTTGATGCAGCACAGTGATGCGGTGCTGGCGACCCTGCAGGAGATCGCCAACCTCGGTGTACGGCTGGCGCTGGATGATTTCGGCACTGGCTACTGCTCGCTCGGCTATCTGAAGCAGTTCCCCCTGCATATTCTCAAGGTCGACCGCAGCTTCATTGCAGGGGTGGGTGAAGATGCGGATTCCGCCGTGATCAGCCGGGCGATCATCGGGTTGGGCCAGAGTCTGGATCTGACGGTGATTGCCGAGGGCGTCGAAGAACCGAAACATTTGGCATTTCTCGAGGCCGAGCGCTGCGAGTACGCTCAGGGCTATCTGTTCAGCCGACCCTTGTCAGCCATCGACCTGCGTCGCAGCTTCCGTAATGACCACTGTGTCGACGGCCTTTGGCAGCTGGCCGTGTCGGCCTAGCTCGCTTGCCTATCGAGGGCTGAGGGCAGCCATTCGCAACCGTCGGGCGGCCTGGGCGCTCGAACGGGGCACTCCACGCTGTCTGCAGGGTCAATTTTCTTAAGAACTGACTCATGCCCGCCAGCTATTCGCGGGCTAGACGCTTTGGAGGTATTGATGCGATTGGCCTATCTGTTTGCGCCTGTGCTTGGCCTGGTTTTGGTGGGTTGCGGGCAGGATGATGCTGAGCGGGAGGTGGCGACGCCTGAGGCTGCGATCGAAAAGCCTGAGCCGCCGTTCACCGGTGCGCCACCCTCCAACGATGGAGCGGGTGCTGGTCCTGAAGCCGGTGCGCCGTTGGCGACCGGTGCAGAGGGCAACATGGATACGGCACCAGCGGACAACGGCAGCGGTCTGGGCACTGCGTCCGGGGCGGGGACCGCACCTAACACCACACGCGGCGCATCAGGCGCTGCTCAGTAAACTTCCGAATGATCTGAATGCATGTGCCGAAGCCGCCAGCATGAGGCTGGCGCACTGCACGGCAGGAGAAATGATATGAAATCCAGACTGATTGCCATCACTGCAGCACTTCCGCTCGCATTGACACTGGTCGGCTGCTCGCCAGACGACGAGCCGTCGGCGCTGCGCAATGTCGAACGGAACCAGCAGGAGTACCAGAACACGGCGACCGACCCGGCCGGCCCGCGTGAAATCTCGCCGCCTTCCAACATGACCAATCAGTAGTTGGTCAGACGTACTGCGCCGCGGCGTAACCCGAGGCCCAGGCCCACTGGAAGTTGAAGCCGCCGAGGTGGCCGGTGACGTCCAGTACCTCGCCGACGAAATACAGCCCCGGCGACTTCTGCGATTCCATCGTCTTGGATGAGACTTCCCTAGTATCGACGCCGCCAAGGGTCACCTCGGCGGTGCGGTAGCCCTCGGTGCCCGCTGGCACCAGCCGCCAGCAGGCCAGGCGCTCGGCGATCTCGGTCAGTTCGTTGGCTGAATACTGCTTCAGGGGCCTGGAGGTGAACCAGTTCTCCGCCAAGAGCCCGGCCATCTTGCGTGTGAACAACTCGCCGAGCAGGGTCTTCAGTTCGGTATTGGGACGTTCCTGGCGCTGCTCCTCCAACCACTCGCTCAGATTCAGGTGCGGCAACAAGTTAATTTCAATCGCGTCGCCCGGCCCCCAATAAGAGGAAACCTGCAGGATCGCCGGGCCGGACAGCCCGCGATGGGTAAACAGAATATTCTCGCGGAAGCTCTGGCCGTTGCAGCTGACCAGGCAATCCTCGACTGAAGTCCCCGACAGCGCTTCGCACATCGACTTAAGTTGTGGCTCGGTGATGGTGAAGGGCACCAGCCCTGCGCGGGTCGGCAGTATGGTGTGGCCGAACTGCCGCGCCACTTGATAACCGAATCCGCTCGCGCCGAGGGTCGGAATCGACAAACCGCCAGTGGCGATCACCAGCGACTGACAGGCGACCGAGCCTGCATCGGTCTGCAGTTGGTAGCCAGCCTCGGCTTTGTCGATCTGTTGTACGGCCGTATCGAGCCGCAGGTCGACGCCGGCCTGCTCACACTCATCGAGCAGCATGCCGAGGATGTCGCTTGCCTTGTTATCGCAGAACAACTGGCCCAGTTTTTTCTCGTGGTAGGGCACACCATGACGGCTGACCATCTCGATGAAGTCCCACTGGGTATAGCGGGCGAGCGCGGATTTGCAGAAATGCGAGTTGCCGGAAAGGAAGTTGGCCGGCTCGGTATAGAGATTGGTGAAGTTGCAGCGGCCCCCGCCGGACATGAGGATCTTCTTGCCGGCTTTGTTGGCGTGATCCAGCAGAAGCACCTGACGGCCCCGCGCGGCTGCGGAGAATGCGCACATCAGCCCGGCAGCACCCGCGCCGATCACCACCACGTCCATTTGCACCACCATGCACCTCAAGCAGAAAACGCGAGATAGTACTCCTGCCGCCGCCCCGCTGCAGCCAGGGTTGGCGGCGCCCGACAAAACGGCCACTGCGTTCGGCTCGCTTTGTGCTTTGCTAAGTAGATGATGGCGTGTCGCTAGTAAAGCTCGCGAGGGGTGTTTGACCGGGTTCAAACGTTTTCTGGGGTTGGTCCTGCTGCTGACAAGCACTTCGCTCTCGGCGGAAGTGCTGCGCCTGGCCGGTAATGTCTGGCCGCCCTATACGGACCGAGGCTTGCCGGAGCAGGGGTTGTCGGTCGATCTGATCCGCACGGCACTGGGCCGCGCAGGTTACCGCGTCGAATACCGTGAAGTACCTTGGGAACGAGCGCTGCTGGGCCTGATGAATGGTCGCTACGACATGATCAACGGCTGGCCGGCCGTGGACCGAGTCACCTATTCCCGCAGCTCAAGACCGTTTCTGACCAACCGCATGCGCTGGGTCCAACGACGCGACAGCGACTTTCGTTATAACGGCCTCGACAGCCTGGTAGGTTCGCGCATCGTGTTGAGTCGAGGCTATTTCTACGGCAGCAGCCTACAAACCGATACGCGACTGATCAGGGGATACGCGACTGATTTCGTGCAAGCGGCGCGCATGTTGCTAGCCGGCCGAGCCGACCTGACGCTGGAAGATGAACGCACCGCGCTGTTCCACTTCAGTCGCGAACTGGAGGGAGTAAGCGACGCACTGTCGTTCCTGCCGGGTGAGTTCAACCTGCTCGACCTGTCGCTGGTCGTGCGCAACGATCACCCCCAGCAGGCAGCAATCATCGAGGCTTTCAACCGGGAGATCGCGGCGATGGTCGGAGACGGCAGCTACGCCGCGATCTTCCATCGTCATGGCTTGCCCGCACCGTTGGCGTTGCCTTAGCGCTGAGCCTGCGGCTGTTGTTTGATCAGGTGCGCGGCCATGCTGCGTAGTGGAGCCAGCTGTCGGCAGATCAGGCCCAGTTGCGTCTGCAGCAGGCGATGGCTGTCGTCGATGTCTTCCGAAGCCTGTTCCAGCTGTTGCGCCAGCGCTTCTTCCGCTTCGCTGTAAACGGCCACCGGTTGGTTGTGTTGCAGCCCATTGGCCAATTCGTCGAGGCTGCTTGCCAGTTGATGCGCTGCGCATTCCAGCAATTCGTCACGTGCATCGTCGGGCAAGCTTTCGCGGTGGGCGCCGAGGCCTGACAAATAATTGAGCAGCGTGTGCGAGAGGATCAGGAAGCGAAAGCCGGTTTCGGCGTCCTTGCGGAAGTGCCCAGGCTCCAGAAGCATGTTCGACAAGGTGGTCGACAGCGCCGCGTCGGCATTGTGTGCGTTGCGCCGAGCCAGCCGATACGCCAGATCATCACGCTTGCCGCTTTCATACTGGGTCATGATCTGCCGTAGATAGTCGGCGCTACGGGCCAGTGTATTGGCGACGACCTGATTGAGGCGTCGACCCTGCCAGTCCGGCAGGACGAGGAACACGGCGGCCGCGGCGATCAGGCTGCCCAGGATGGTGTCGACCAGCCGCGGCCAGAACAACCCGTAACCATCACCCACCTGGTTGAAGCAGAACAGCACCAGCAGCGTGATCGCCGCGGTCGCCAGGGTATAGCGGCTGCTTCGGGTAGCGAAGAACACGACGCCGGCGATCACGGCGAACAGTGCCTGTATCTGCTGGCTGGGAAACAGGTCGAACAGCGCCCAGCCGACGGCCAGGCCGAGCGCCGTGCCCGTTACGCGCTGGACCAGCTTGATCCGCGTGGCGCCGTAATTGGGCTGGCAGACGAACACCGTCGTCAGCAGCACCCAATAGCCCTGTTCGGGGTGGATTGTGTGAAGCACGGCATAGCCGCAAAGCAGCGCCAGGCTCATGCGCAAGGCGTGGCGGAACAGGAGCGAGGTGGGTGTCAGCTGCAAGCGGATACGGTTGAACGCATCCCGCAACGACTGCGGCTGCCGATCCAGCAGGCTGCTGTCCTGTTCCCCTTCCAGAGCGTCAGGGTTGTTCGCCGTGGACAGCTGACGCTGCATGGTCGACAGGTTCCCGGAAAGCGCGCGCAATGAGCGCAACAGCCCGCGCCACGCAGGGTTGCTCTGCAGCCGCAGGTGTTCGAGCGATGACTCCAGATCCGCCAGCGCCTGTGCATTGGCTTCGCTGTAGCGAAACGGCTGGCGCAGTTGGACGGCATTCGCCAGGTCCGCGCAGGCCACGCCCTGCAAGCGCAGCAGCCGGCCGCAGCGAAACAGCACGTCGCTGTGGAAGAACGCCTCTGCCAGCTCTTGGTAAGGGTAGTGCGAGGAGCTGACGCGTTCGTGCAGGTCCTGTGCAAGGAAGTAGAGCTTGAGATAGTGGCTGATTTTTACCCCAGGCCGACCATTGCCCAGGCGATGCAAAAGGGTTTCCTTGGTGGCGTTCAGCGCGCTGACCACTCGGCCATTCTGCTGCGCCAGTTGCAGCCGACGTTCTTCCACATCCAGCTGGCGCACCGGCTCGAACAGGGCGGCCTTGAGTTTGTAGTACTGCCCCAGCTCCCGGTACAGGCGGGCCAGACTTTGCTGTACGGGCTGGTGCGCAAAGAGCGCATTCCAGACGACGGAAAGCAGGCCGTACCAGGTCGCGCCCGCCAATAACAGCAGCGGGTCGCGCCAGGGATGCAGCGCCTCGCCGCCACGCTGGTCGGCTGCGATCATGCTGTAGATCGAGAGAATCAGCGTCGCCTGGGCGATGGTCGCGTAGCGCTCGCCCAGCGCGCCGAGCATCACCAGGCTGAACGCTGCAGCCGCCATGCCGAGCGCGAAGAGCAGCGGGAAGGGGAACAGCAATTGCACCGAAGCCGCGGCAATGCTGAAGCACAACAGCGTGACCAGCAGCGCCGAAAGCCGCCCCAGCCAGCTGTCGTCAGTTTCCGCCAGGGCGCTGGCGATGACGCCGAGAAACAAGGGAATCGCCATCGCTGGCTGAGAGAGGTACCAGCTCAATCCCATGCTGCCGGCCAGTGCGATCAGTACGCGAAGGCTGTAGCCGAATTTGTCCAGCGCCCAAAGCTGGCGCAGGGAATGGCTGAGCGAGGGTGAGCGCATAAAACGAGTCGGACCTGACTGGAAGAAGAGGAAGGTTGGACGCCAGCCGTTTGCTGACGTCACGGCAAGCGAAGCAAAGCTTATACCGTCCATCCGTCTCGCATCATCTGAACGAAACCGCACGGTCATCGTTTAGCCGTATTCGTCAGGCTTCATTCATGCGCCCCCTCCCATTCCTATAAAAGAGGACACCGCATGAACCGTGAACACGATGCCAGCCGCCGCAGCCTGCTCAAAGGTGGCGCTATCACCGCCGCCGTCGTCGCCAGTACGCCGTTTCTCGGCACGCTGGAAGCCTTCGCAGCGCGTAACGCACAAGGTCGCGGCGCCGGCCTGGTTCGCAGCAGCTACGGCCCGTTGCGTCCGGCCAAGGACCTGAGCACCGGTCTGGAACTGCTCCAGCTGCCCGATGGGTTCCAGTACAAAAGCTTTTCATGGACGGGTGACCTGATGGAAAACGGTCAGCCAGTGCCCACGTCGCATGACGGCATGGGCGTCATCGAGGTGCGTCGCGGCCAGCATGGCCCGGAAATCGTGCTGGTGCGTAACCATGAAGCCAGCACCGGTCCGCTGATCGACGCCACCGGCATTTATGATGAGGTGACCCTCTCCAACGGCCAGCGTCCGGCCGGCGGAACAACCAACCTCTACGTTTCCCGCGACATCATGCAGCCGGTACGCACCCTGCCGAGTCTCGGTGGCACCCGTACCAACTGCGCCGGCGGTGTCACGCCGTGGGGCACCTGGTTAACCTGTGAAGAGAACACGTCTGACTACCGCAGTGTGGGTGGTCGTGCCCACGGCTATGTGTTTGAGGTGACGGCCGACCCGGCGCTGACCACTGGCCAGCCTATCGTGCAGATGGGTCGCTTTCGGCACGAAGCGGTCGCAGTGGACCCGCGTAACAGCTATGTCTATTTGACGGAAGATGCCCGCAACCAATCCGGCTATTACCGCTATATCCCCACGGACGCGAGCCAGCAGCCAGGTTCACTTGTCGCGGGTGGAATACTGCAAGCCGCTCGGGTGCGTAATCGTGCGTTGATCGACCTGCATGCGCCGAAGCAGGGCGACAGCTATCAGCTGGAATGGGTGGAAATATCGAATCCGGACCTCGAGCCTCAGCCCGAAGGCAGCGGCCCTTATGTTCAGGCGCGTCAGGCCGGCGGCCTGAGCATGAGCCGCGGCGAAGGCATCTGGTACAGCGAGGGCAAGCTCTACATTGTCGACACCAGTGCCGGTACCGACAGTCAGGGCCGCCCCGGCTACGGCCGTGGGGCGGTGTGGATGCACGATCTGGCGAATGACCGCTTGACCTGCATCTTCGCTTCCACCGACGCCGAAATCGCCAATAACCCGGACAACATTACGGTCAGCCCGCGCGGCGGTGTGCTTCTGTGCGAAGACGGTGGTGGTGTGCAGGACGCGTTCGGCTTTGGCGAACGCCTGCTGGGCCTGACCACCGCGGGGGAGGCGTACATCTTCGCCAAGAACAACGTGGTGTTCGATGACGTCCAGGCCGCTGCGGCCGGGAAGAACGCTTCGGGCGGCGACTACCGCAACCGTGAGTTCTGCGGCGCCTGCTTCGATCCGACCGGACACTTCCTGTTCGTCAACATCCAGACCCCCGGCATCACCTTTGCCATCTGGGGTCCCTGGGCTCGCGGTTCGCTGTAATCCGCTTTAATTAGGTGAGCCGAGCTAAGGGACCTTGCTCGGTTTGCCGGCACTGCCGCTCGCATATATGCAGCAAGTGAGTCGGCCTTGATCTCCGGGACGGGCAATCCGTCCCGCCACGAGCCGGTACGCGAGGACGCGCCAGGCTCGTTCTCTTCCGGTTCGATTAGAGCGTGCGAACTTTCAGCGAGCGGCCTTTGATCTTGCCAGAGTTGAGGCGATTCAAGGCCTGCTTGGCCACGTCGCGCTCGACGGCGACGAACGCCTGGAAGTCGAAGATCGCAATCTTGCCAACCTGCTTGCCGGGAATACCCGCATCGCCCGTCAGCGCGCCAAGGATATCGCCCGGTCGCAGCTTGTCCTTGCGGCCTGCGCCGATGCACAGCGTCACCATCGGCGGTTGCAGCGGTTCGCCTGGCTGCGCTTTCAGATCACTCAGGGGCTGCCAGTTGAGCGGGACTTTCTGCCGGTCCTCGATGGCCTGGGCGCGGTGGCCTTCGGCTGGAGCGACAAGGCTGACGGCGATGCCTTTCTTGCCTGCGCGACCGGTACGCCCAACCCGATGAATATGAATCTCCGAGTCACGTGCCAGCTCGACGTTGATCACCATGTCCAGCGCATCGATATCAAGCCCGCGGGCGGCGACGTCGGTGGCAACCAGCACCGACAGGCTGCGGTTGCTGAACATGGCCAGCACCTGGTCACGGTCGCGCTGTTCCAGGTCGCCGTTCAGCGCCATGGCAGAGATGCCTTTCTCTGTGAGAGCGTCGACCAGTTCCTGGCACTGCTGTTTGGTGAAGCAGAAGGCAACGCAGGTCTCCGGTCGGAAGCTGGCCAGGACATGAATCACGGCCTGCATGCGCTCTTCGGGGTCGATTTCGTAGAAGCGCTGCTCGATCTGGGTGTCGTCGTGCAGGGCTTCGACCTTTACCTGCTGCGGGTCACGCATGAAGGTCGACGCGAGTTGCTTGATGCCGCTGGGGTAGGTCGCCGAGAACAGCAGGGTTTGCCGCTTGCTCGGGGTCTGCCCGATGATCTCGGCAATCGCATCGTAGAAGCCCATGTCGAGCATGCGGTCGGCTTCGTCGAGGATCAGCTTGTTCAGGCCGTCGAGTTTCAGTGAGCCCTTTTTCAAATGCTCCTGAACGCGCCCAGGCGTGCCGACGATGACATGGGCGCCATGTTCCAGCGAGCCGATCTGCGGGCCTATGGATACGCCTCCGCAAAGCGTCAGGATTTTGATGTTCTCAGCAGAGCGCGCCAACCGCCGCAGCTCCTTGGCCACCTGATCGGCCAGTTCACGGGTGGGGCAAAGTACCAGCGCCTGACAGCCGAAATAGCGCGGATTGATCGGCTCCAGCAGAGCAATACCGAAGGCGGCGGTCTTGCCGCTGCCGGTCTTAGCCTGCGCGATGAGGTCCATACCCTTGAGCATGACCGGCAGGCTTTGCGCCTGGATCGGCGTCATCTCGGCATAGCCGAGCGCGTCGAGGTTGGCCAGCGTTGCAGGGCTGAGAGGCAGGGTGGCAAAGGCTGAACTGGGCACGGTAGTGATCTGCTGGAAAAAGTGAGGCGCAGTCTAACAGGCGGCTGACTTTCACGCGTGACGCCCGTGGGCCGCTACATAGGGCGGAACGGATCGCGGCGACGGTCGGTCCCACTCAGGTCAATACTGATTCAGGAGGCCGCTTTGTCCCGTTTGTTGTTGCTGTTGAGCGCGTTAACCCTTCCCGCCGTGGCCGCCGAACCAACCTTGTTCGGCCGCTATGAGCAGATCAAGATCGAAGACCTCGGCAAGACCCTCAAAGCCAAGATGGACACTGGCGCGATGACTGCCTCGCTCTCGGCTCGCGATATCGAGCGTTTCGAGCGCGACGGGGAAGACTGGGTGAGATTCCGCCTGGCTGTCGAAGGCGCTGACGACACACTCTATGAGCACCGCCTGGCGCGCATCGCCGAGATCAAGACCCGCAAAGAAGAAGCCGTCGACCCGGACGACGATACGGATGCGGAGCGTGGGCCGGATGTCGCCGAGCGGCCAGTGGTGGAGATGCAGTTGTGCATCGGCGACCAGATGCGCGAAACCGAGGTCAACCTGACCGACCGTAGCCACTTCCGCTATCCGCTGTTGATTGGGGCTACTGCAATCCGGGATCTCGAGGCTGCTATCGATCCTGCTCAGAAGTACACGGCAGGCCGTCCCACCTGCTAGTTAGCCTTGTGCGATCCGAACGGGCGCGGACGCTAACGGCTGTCCGCGCCCAGAACACACAAATCGGTTCCCTCTGTAGTTTGCGGGAGCGCATTCGCTCTGTCGGTGCGTATTGAAACTCCGAGGCAAACTGAATCTCGCGTTGTGTAACGCAAATACAATCTTGCGGTGCTAACTAATTAAGGTATTTAGGTTGGCTGCCATAATCTTAATTATTAGCCAGAAGACAAGTTAGTTACGATTGTTCGATTATATGTGAGCGCTACTTATATCAACCTAATAAGTGGCGGTTGGCGATTGATAAAACCCATGTAGGCGAATTCTGTTTAGCTTCGTGACCGATGAGTCAGCTTGAAGGCGCGCTCTCACAGCAGCAAGTGCTTGAATGTTTGATCGTCATTTCGTTGGAGGTGCAGCCAGAAGCGCGCCTCCTGCGGCTTGAGGGCAGCGTGCCTCCGCGCGCTGCCGGTGCGCTGGCTTGCGGCCAGCAATCTCGATAATCGCAAGCCTGGCAACGGTCGATGCCTCGTTTAATCGCTCGTTCTAGAGCGCGTCAGACTAAAGTCGGGGCTATCATTCCACGACACATCCTTGCTAAATTCACGATGTGGTTCCCTTCACCCGTAATAAAAATAAGACGGAGAACGTCATGGCCGACAGCGACAAAACAAATGCTGCTGCGTACTGGAAGGCGAATGTTCGCCTGATAACTTGGAGCCTGGTGGTCTGGGCTCTTGTCTCATATGGTTTCGCCATCCTATTGCGCCCTTTACTCGCCGGTATCCCGGTTGGGGGTACTGATCTGGGGTTCTGGTTCGCTCAACAGGGTTCCATCATCACGTTCATTTTGATCATCTTCCACTACGCGTGGCGGCTGAACAAACTGGACAAGGAATTCGGGGTTGAGGAGTAACCACAATGAGCCAATATTGGATCAACATGATGTTCGTGGGCGCCTCGTTCCTGCTCTATATAGGAATCGCGGTCTGGGCTCGCGCAGGGTCAACTAAAGAGTTCTATGTCGCTGGTGGTGGTGTTCACCCCGTAACCAACGGCATGGCAACGGCGGCAGACTGGATGTCTGCAGCTTCCTTCATTTCCATGGCGGGTCTGATCGCCTCCGGCGGTTATGCCACCTCGGCTTACCTGATGGGCTGGACCGGTGGCTACGTGCTGCTGGCGATGCTGCTGGCGCCTTACCTTCGCAAGTTCGGCAAGTTCACGGTACCGGATTTCATCGGTGACCGTTTCTACAGCCGTGGTGCGCGCCTGGTAGCGGTGATCTGCTTGATTCTGATCTCCGTGACCTACGTAATCGGCCAGATGGCAGGTGCGGGCGTGGCGTTCTCTCGCTTCCTCGAAGTGAGCAACTCCACCGGTATCTGGATCGCAGCCGTGATCGTGTTTGCCTACGCGGTATTTGGCGGCATGAAGGGCATCACCTACACCCAGGTGGCGCAGTACGTGGTTCTGATCATTGCCTACACCATTCCGGCCGTGTTCATTGCGATGCAGCTGACTGGCAACCCGATCCCGATGTTCGGCATGTTCAGCACCCATACCGAATCCGGTATGCCGCTGCTCGAAAAACTGAACCAGGTGGTCACCGACCTTGGCTTCGCCGCTTACACCGCGGACGTCGACAACAAGCTGAACATGTTCCTGTTCACCATGTCGTTGATGATCGGTACCGCCGGTCTGCCACACGTCATCATTCGCTTCTTCACCGTACCGAAGGTGGCCGACGCTCGTTGGTCCGCTGGCTGGACACTGATCTTCATCGCTCTGTTGTACCTCACAGCACCAGCTGTTGCTTCCATGGCACGCCTGAATCTGGTTCAGACGATCTATCCGGAAGGCCCACAGGCTGAAGCGATCCGCTACGAAGATCGTCCTGAGTGGATCCAAACCTGGGAAACGACTGGTCTGATCAAGTGGGAAGACAAGAACGCTGACGGTCGTGTGCAGATGTACAACGACACCAACGCTGCCTTCACCCCTACCGCTACTGAGCGTGGCTGGAACGGCAACGAGCTGACCGTGAACAACGACATCATTGTTCTGGCCAACCCGGAAATCGCCAATCTGCCGAGCTGGGTCATCGGTCTGATCGCTGCGGGTGCTATCGCTGCTGCGCTCTCGACTGCGGCGGGTCTGTTGCTGGCGATCTCCTCTGCCATCAGTCATGACCTGATCAAGACGCTGATCAACCCGAAAATCAGTGAGAAGAACGAGATGCTGGCCGCCCGTCTAGCCATGACGGCAGCGATTCTGCTGGCGACCTGGCTGGGCCTCAATCCTCCGGGCTTTGCCGCTCAGGTGGTGGCCTTGGCGTTCGGTCTTGCAGCATCGAGCCTGTTCCCGGCGCTGATGATGGGTATCTTCTCCAAGCGTGTGAACAGCAAAGGCGCTGTCGCAGGGATGCTGGTTGGTGTGATTTCCACCGCCGTGTACATCTTCCTGTACCTGGGCTGGTTCTTCATCCCTGGCACAGCAAGCATCCCCAACACGCCTGATCAGTGGTGGATGGGCATCTCCCCGCAGGCCTTCGGTGCCGTAGGTGCCATGCTGAACTTCGCTGTTGCCTACGCCGTGTCGATGGCTACCGAGGCTCCGCCGCAGGAGATTCAGGACCTGGTCGAGAGCGTTCGTACCCCGAAGGGTGCTGGCGTTGCGCTTGATCACTAACTGATAATGCAGCCGGACGTCAGACTTGCTCTGACACAAGGTTGAGGTACAAGTCGGGCTTCCATATGGAAGCCCGATTTTTTTAGGGGAGTTGTATATGTTCTGGCATCTAATCGCGGCAATCGTCGCGGGTGTGGCGGGGGCAGGTATTGGACTGCTGCTGCGCTCACTGACGCGTAAGCGGTTGCCGATGTGGATCATTCCTGTATGTGCTGGCCTGGGCATGCTGAGTTACACCATCCACTACGAATACACCTGGTTCGAAGCCAAACAGGCACGCCTGCCGGAAGGCAGCGTGGTCGTTTCGAGCGAAGAGGGGGAGATGTTGTGGCGCCCTTGGACCATGATGTATCCGATGCCGTTGAGCTACACGGTACTCGATCAGGCCAACGCACAGGTCCAGGATACAAATCAGGGCCGCATTGCCCGCTTTGTGCTGTATCGCTTCGACAAGCAGCATCTGACTTCCACTGTGGTCAGTCAGCGCTATCAAATGATTTGCGCGGAGAAAGCCATGTTCAGGTTGAACGAGGCAGGTGAGGCCAAGGTTGAAACCTTGGCCGAACTGGAGGCCGATTCGCCGTTATACCAGCGCATCTGCGAATCCGACACGCGTTAAGCCGTTCGCGATCAAAACGTTGTTCCGCTCTGATGGAGCGCAACGCAGCGTTTGCAGCGATGCCTGGTCAGGAAGACCGGGCGTCAGGCTGAAGCCTTATGCGATGTCAGTCCTTGGTTCCAGACAGTCTTGACCGGGCGGAGGTCGTCATCCGCCGGCGCAGCGGCCATACTCCAAGGGCTGCCGGCAGGCCTAGACCGAGCCAGGCCAGCACATCCCACCAGCCATCCCCCAGCAGCGCAGCGAAAAGCCCGACGAGGCCGAGCCCAGCAATCAGGCCCGGCAGCAGGAAGGTTGATTCGCGCCAGCTCATGCTGCTACCTCGCGAGCTGAGGCCTGCATGCCGCGGCGGCGTACCCACCAAAGATAAAGCCCGCTGCCGAGTACGATGATTGTAAGACCATCGAGCACGGCCCAGAGAATCTGCATCGGTCGACCGCCATAATCTCCGAAGTGCAGGGGTTGTGACAGACCCAGTGCATCCATGTACCAGGGCCGCTCGCCAACAGCCGTGACCTTCAATGTCTGGGCATCTATCAGCACCGGGGTAAACAGGTGCGAGGTCAGATGGCTGCTGCCATTCACGAACACGGTGTAGTGGTGCTCGCTGGAAAAGCGAGTCCCCGGAAAGGCAATGAAGTCTGTTCGCATACCCGGCGCTGCCTGCGCAGCTATTTCAAGCAGGGAGCTTGCCGGGGCACGCGACGTCAACGGTGGTGCGTCACGGTAGGGCGCAAGCATTGACGCAAGTGAGTCGGCGCGCCACGCCTCGATGACGAGGTCGGCGCAGGCGCTGACCACGCCGGTAATGCCCACCACCAGCGCCCAGCTGAGCGTTACCACACCGATCAGGTTGTGCAGATCCAGCCAGCGAGTCCGGTTGGAGCGACCGTGACGTACCTGAGCGAACTGCAGCCGGCGCATGAAGGGCGCATAAAGCACGACGCCTGAAATGATTGCCACGATAAACAGCAGGCCCATGAAGGCCAGGAACAGCTTGCCGGGCAGCCCTGCAAACATGTCCACATGCATGCGCAGGAAAAACATCATCAGGCCGCCGTTAGCCGCCGGCATTTCGACCGCTTCGCCGGTGCGGGCATCGAGCATGAAGGTGTAGGAAGAGTTGGGTTCGGTGCCGGCTGTTGCAGCGGTAATCGCCACGACCCCGTTAGGCTCGTCCGCTTCCCAGCCGAAATACTGCACGACCTCATCCTGGCGGTGCCGCTCGGCGGCGGTCACGAGCTGTTGCAGATCGAGATGCGGCGTACCGGGCGCCATCTCACGCAGCTCCGGAGCATCGCCAAGCAAGTGCTCCAGTTCGTGATGGAAGATTAACGGCAGTCCGGTGACCGCCAGTAATAGTAGAAACAGCGTGCAGATAAGGCTGGTCCAGGTATGGACGAAGGACCAGCGGCGGATGGTGGCGGCCCGCATTAGAACTCCAACTGCGCCGATAGCTTGAGCGTGCGTGGTGCTCCAAGGTAATGGCTGCTCAGCCAGTATTCCTCGTCGGTCAGGTTGCTCAGGTTGGCGCGTAGGGTCAGGGCACGCTCATCCTCCAAGGCCATGCGATAGCGACCGCCCAGGTCGAATGTGGTGAACGACGGGATGGTGTTGTCGTTGGCCTCGTCGGTGTACTGCTTGCCCGTGTAGAAGGCGCCACCGGTGAGTGTCAACCCGGGTACGCCGAATATCGCGTATTCGCCGTAGAGCTTGGCCAGGTGCCGCGCCACGTCGACTGGGCGGTTGCCGTCGTTGGCAGCATTCGCCGCGCCTTCTACGACCGGATCGAGCAGGGTGACGCCGCCCACCAGTGTCAGCGCTGGGGTAATGTGGCCGGTGATGCCGAACTCCAGGCCCTTGTTGTGCTGCATGCCATCCTGAACAAAGAAATTGGCGGCGTTGGTGTAGGTGTTGGGCTTCTCGATGTCGAACAGCGCAACGGTGAACAGGGCACCGCCAAGCTCGGCTTTCGCACCGATTTCGTACTGTTCGCTGACGATCGGCGCCAGCGCCTGCCCGGAGTTGTTTGTGCCGCTCGGTGCTACGCCACCCGTCTGCAGGCCTTCGATGTAGGTTGCGTAGGTGGTAAGCCACTCGACCGGCTTGTAGACGAGCGAGACGTTGGGCGAGGTTTCGGTTTCGCTGTAGGCCTCGATCACCGGCGCGCTGCCGAACGCGTCGACCCAGACGAAGTTGTCGTTGAAGGTCTTGATACGCGAGTGCGTCACGCCAAGGATCGTCGACCACTGCTCGTTGAAGGTGATGACGTCACCGATCAGCACGCTGTCGGCCTGGCTGCGGCTGGCCAGATGGTAGTCGCCATCGCCGAGGTCGTAGGCCGGCTTGTCCACCTGCGGCCGCTCGCTGAAGGGCGCTTCGGGGGTGACCGACACATATTGAGGGCCAGGGAAGGGGATGTAATCGGTGTTGTAGCGAACCCGGGCGATGTTTCCCTGGTAACCGAAGGTCATCGCATGGCCGACACCTGCGGTGTCGAAAACCGCATCGAGGAACAGGTTGCCCGAGGTCTCTTCAGTTTCTACCGGGGCGAAGGCGTATAGCGGCTGGACGTACACGCCAGCCGAATTCACGGTCGGCCCCGTATAGGCGTATTCGGTGGTGTATTGGCTGTAGCCAAGCGCGCCGCGCAGGCTGAACACGTCGTCCAGGCGCCACTGGAAGCGGCTGCCGACGCGGTCGTGGCGGCTGTCGTTGTAAGCCCAGCGCTGGCTATAGAGCTCGTCGTTCTCCAGGTCCTCGGCATCGGGCCGGAATGCTTGATCGGCGAAGTACCAGTAGCTGGTGAGGCCCCGCGTCTCGCTCTGCTTGTGCGAGGCGTCGAACTGGACGAGCAGGTCGTCGCTGACGTTCCAGTCCAGCGCGACGCTGGCCATGTGACGACGTTCGACCTGTCCGTCGATGGCGGTTTCACCGTCCTGGGCGAGCAGGTTGACGCGGTAGGCAAAGCGACCTTCGTCGTCGATCGGCCCGCCGAAGTCGCCATGCAGGTACTGGTTATCGCCGCCGGGGGTGCCGTAGGTCACGCTGTTGTAGCGCTCGGCAGTGGGGCGCTTGAGCACGTAGTTGACCAGTCCGCCGGGGCTGGCCGGACCATAGAGGAAGCCGGACAGACCGCTGAGGATTTCCAGCCGTTCCATTTCCTCGATGAAGTTGCCGCCATCGTAGCTGTTGCTGAAGCGCAGGCCGTCATTGGCGATGCTCAGGTTGCCGACGCCGCTGAAGCCGCGAATGGCCACTGCGCTGGCGTAGCCGGCGCTGGTCGGGGAGGTGAACTGCGTGGTGGGGCTGAGCTTGAAGATGTCGTCGCTGGAGGTGGCCTGGATGTTGTCCATCAGCTCCGAGGAAATCACGGTTACCGAATAGGGCGCATCTTGAAGAGCCATTCCACCCAGCGCGCCAACGTTTCGCACGGTGCTGGCGCGGTAGCCGCTTGCTTCGCCGCCGTCAGCCATTGCTTCGGTTGCGGTCACGGTGACGTCCGGCAGTGCCATCGCATTGGTTGCCGCCTGCTGCAAACTGAAGCTGCCCGAAGGCTCCTGGCGAAGTTCGAGCCCGGTACCCCGCAGCGCTTCCTGCAGTGCACCCTGGCCATCGAAGCGGCCTTGTACCGGCTCGGCCTTGCGGTCGCGGGTCAACGCCGGATCGATGCTGAGCACCAGTCCCGCTTCGCCGGCGATACGGTTGAGCGTCGAGCCCAGTGGCCCGGCGGGCAGGGCGTACTCGCGAACCTCGCCAACAGCCGCTTCGCCGTTGGGCGCCTGGGCCAACAGGGGCAGTGGCGTGACGGCAATTGCAGCGGCCAGGAGGCTGGGGCGAAATAGTGAAAACGATGGCATTTGTGAATAACTCCCGAATAGGAATATGTCTCAGTTATTCATCAGGCCGGATCAGAAATGAAAAGTGATAGGGGCAGCTGAAAATATTTTTATAGGGCCTGCAGCGCCGCTGTGGTGGGCGCCGCCGCTACTTGCCCGGTGGGCTGACGGGTTGCGCCGGAACGACCTTGACCCACCAATCAGTGTGCCGCTCGATCTGCACCGGTAGGCTGGGTGGAAGCGCTGCCAGCGCGCGGTCAGTATCGTGCAACGGGAAGCTGCCGCTGATACGCAGGGATTCGAGGCTTGGATCGAGACCAAGGTAGCCATGGCGATACTCGCGAAGTTTTGCCAGCAGCTCGCTCAATGGCAGATCTTCCACAACAAGCATGCCCCGGCTCCAGGCATCTGCCGCGGCCGGTGCCTGTTCATTCTGGTCGAGATGATCGCGGTGCATCAGTACTTGCTCGCCTGCCTGCACAGTGCGACCAGCTTGCAGGTCGCTTGGAAGCGCGGCCACAGCGGATCGGAGCACGATCAGGCGGGTCGCATCAGCCTCTCGGCGAACGATGAATCGCGTGCCGAGCGCACGCAGATCGCCCTGATCGGTTTCGACGATAAAGGGTCTCGAGTCGTTGCCCGGTGCTGTTTCAACAAGCACCTCACCGCGGTGCAGAAACACTCGGCGCTCTTGCTGATCGAAGTGAATATCCAGTGCGCTGCGGCTGTTCAGCTGTATGTGGCTATTGTCAGCCAGCGTAACGCTCTGCTGTTCTCCGGCGCCGGTGCGTTCGTCAGCTAACCACACCGGCAGCGGCTGCGATTGCAGTGCGATTCCCATGCCCAGGGTGCACAGCAAAGCTAGGCCGAGAAGCGCACGACCTACTGTCCGCCGTCCGGAGTGAGCACTGATCTGCAACGCCCTTCGCGCGGTTGGGGAATTAATGGTGCCGAGTTGCTGATCGATGCCGCCCAGTTGTGCCCAGGCTTTCGCGTGTTCGGCACTTTCACTCAACCAGCGTTGTAGCGCCTTTTGGACCTGAGGGCTCGCGCCACCATCGCCAAGACGCAGCTGCCAGGAGATAGCCTCATCGAGCACACGGGCCGATACGGGCTGCCGGTCCACGCTCATCTAGGCTCACCGTAAACGGCGATATAACACTGGCGCAAAGCCTGGGCGAGGTACTGTCTTACGCGTGGGACTGAGACGCCGAGGCGCGACGCAATTTCGGCGTGGGTCAGGCCGTCAAGGCGGTTATAGAAGAAGGCTGCACGTGCATTAGCCGAAAGCGCTCCGAGCATCAGGTTCACTTCGCGCAATGCCTGAAGTACCTGCAATTGCTCTTCGGCACTGGGCTGCGTTTCTTCCGGCTGCTGGGCGAGTTCATCAAGGTAAGTATGCTCCAATGCACTGCGACGAAAATGGTCGATCAACAGGCCGCGAGCGATCGTCGCCAGCAAGGTTCGTGGCTCACGCAAATCGCCTATGTCGTCACGCTTG
>JAKUTK010000001.1:0-13517 GCA_022448005.1 Pseudomonas sp. | reverse complement strand
AGCAGCCGGACGAAAGTGTCCTGGCTCAGGTCTTCGGCGCGATGAGGGCACGCCTGGTGGCGGCGCAGCCAGTTCAACAGCCAATCGCGATGATCGCGATACAGCGAGCCCACGAACTGTTGATGGGTCGACCCAGCCGACAAGCGAATGCTCCAAGGCCGATGAGTGGCCGGTAACGAGAACTATTCGCACATGATCGCAAGTTGTCACCAGCGGCGCAACGGGCATGTCGCGCTCACCCATACGTGGTTGTTGTGCTGATCGTTACATGAATTGAGCCTGTTGCCGTTTGCGCCAGTTAGCCAAGCGCTGGTTGATGGCATCCAAGCTGTCCAGCCCTTGTCGGTGCGCCTTGCTGAACAAAATCAACGCCAGCTCGGCGGTGGCCAGTGCATCGGCGCTGGCGTGATGGCGCTGCAGCACCTGCAGGCCGAAATGCGTGCACCAGTCGTCCAGACCATTCTGTCTCGGACGGTTGTCGGGGCAGAGCATTGGCGCCAGTTCGGCGACATCGATGAAAGGATGGCGCAGCTTGTAACCCAGTGTCTGTTTCAACGCTCGGGTCAGCATGCGTTGGTCGAAGCCAGCGTGAAACGCCAGTATCGGGCTATCGCCAACGAATTCCATGAGATCCAGAAGCGCTTCGGCCGGGTCCTCGCCCGTTTCGAGTTCGCTGGGTGCAATTCCATGGATCAAGACGCTCTCGCTAACCTTTTGTGCCGGGCGCAACAGGGTCGATTCGAACTGATCGCCGAGTTGGATGCCACCTTGATCGATCACCACAGCGCCAATGGACAGGACGATATCGCGGCGCATGTCTAGGCCGCTGGTCTCAAGATCGAGCACTACCACGCGCTGCGTGGGCAGCGGACAAAGGCCCAGCGCGGCGGGCTCGGCAAGCTGATCGCGCCGTTGCAGTTGTTGCAGTTCGAGGGTCGGGCCGCGATGTCTGAACCAAGGCATATTCATAGCTGATAGCGAACCGCCAGGCTGCTCTGCAGGCGCTGCGCCTGGCGAAAGGATTCACGCAGGATACGCCGGTCCAGATGATTGAGGGTGTCGGGGTCGAGTCGGTTTGAATACGGCCGTCCTTCGCGCGCCTGCTGCTGATGCTGCTGCATGCGGGTCTGTTGGATGAAATGGTAGGCCTCTTCGTAGGCCGCGCCATCCTTCTCGTCAATGACATCCTTTTCGACCAGCTGGCGCAGTCGGTCCAACGTGTTACATGCGGTGATGCCGTGGCCCAGCGCGAGCAGGCGCGCGCCGTCGACGAAGGGCGTCAGGCCCTGCACCTTGAGATCCAGGGTCGCCTTGCCGTCGCCTTTGCGGGTCACCACAAAATCGCGAAAACGCCCCACAGGCGGGCGATGGCGCAACGCGTTTTCCGCCATCATGCGCTGGAACAATCGGCTCTCGCCCACTTCTTCAAGCATATTGGCGCGCAGCTGCTCGCAGCCCTCGCTGGGCCCCCAGATTGCGCGCAGGTCGAAATAGATGGTGCTGCTCAGCAGATTTTCCGGTGTCGATTCGCGAACGAAGGCACTGAAGCGTCGCTGCCATTCCAGCCGTGACAGGCACAGCTGTGGATTGCTGGCCATGATGTTGCCTTTGCACAGGGTGAAACCGCAGGTGTCCAGATCGCGGTTGATGCGCTCTGCGAGCGGCAGCAGGCTTCCTCGGATTTGTGCGGCTTCGGCTGCATCGGTGGCTTCGAAGAGTATGCCGTTGTCCTGATCGGTATGCAGGGTCTGCTCGCGACGCCCTTCGCTGCCGAAACACAGCCAGGTGAAGGGTATGCCGGGGTCGCCAAGCACTTCGATGGCCAGCTCGATTACGCGGCAGACCGTATGGTCGTTGAGCAAGGTGATGATGTGGGTGATCTGTGTCGAGGACGCGCCGTGTGCCAGCATGTTGTCGACCAGTTGCAGAATGCGGCTGCGGATGATCACCAGCGTCTCGACGCTGTCGGCGTGGGAAATCGCCTGCGCCAGGTGAACCAGGTCGACGCGCTGCAGCGAGAACAGGTCGCGTTCGGAAATCACCCCACTGAGCAGACCTTTATCGACGACACAGACGTGAGCGATGTGACGTTCGGTCATTGCAATCGCGGCATCGAACGCGGTTGCATCTGGTGGGAGATGGAAGGGGTCCTGCGTCATGAACTCGGCAATCGGGACGGAGAGGTCGGTCGTGCCGGTGCCGATCACCCGGCGCAGATCGCGCAAGGTGAAGATGCCCTGCGGATGAAGCTCGAGGTCGGTGATCACGATGCTGCCGGTGTTGTTCACGTGCATCAGTGCCACCGCATCGGCCAGTGGCATCGATGGCAGGCAGGAGACCGGATGATGCAAAGCGAGCTCGCCGATGCTTGTCTCCAGCGAGTATTGCTCGCCCAGGCTTTCCACGGCCCGCATCTGCGCCTGCTGATTGACCAGGTCGAGCAGGCTGCTGACGCCGCGCATGGCGAAGTCACGAAACGCTGCCGATTTGGACACCAGCTTGATGAAGGCGGGCTTGCTCAACAGATAACAAAAGGTATCTTCGGCGGCGAAGTGCCCGGTGCGGGTTGCGCGTTCGCCCATTAGCGCGGCCATCGGGAAGCATTCGCCGACAATTACTTCAAAAGTGGTATCGGTGCCGCGCTTGCTGGTGTGAGGACGCTGACCATGCACGCGGCCCTGCTTGATGATGTAAAAGTGTTCGACGACACCGTCATCGGGCGAAATGATGCATTCGCCTTCACTGTAGAAGCGCAGCTGGCAGTTCTCTACCAGATAGGCGAGATGTCCCGGTTCCATCTGGTTGAAAGGCGGGTACTTGCGCAGAAACTCCATGGTCCCATGAATGTTCTGCAGCACGGCGGTCTTGCCTGCCTCGGCGAAAGCATCGGCTTTGCTCATGGTTCGGTTCCATTTTTTGGGCCCAATGGTGGGCTGTGGGTCCGGCGTGGCACATTGGACGTAAGTCTAGTCGCGCGGGCGCCGCATCGGGCTGACACGGGTCAGCTCATGGAGCCGGGGTGTTGCAGGGTTTTTCGCTCATAAAAAAACCGCCCGATGCAGACGCAAGGGACGGTTCTTTCAGTTGCAGGTCAAGATCACGGCAGGGTGAACAACACCTTTACCGAATCGTTGACTGCCGCGCTGTCGACGTAGCCGATGGCGTCGGCTTCCTTCGCAACTTTCGCGACCATTGCGGCCTCGTCGGCCACACTGGTCATCGGCTGGCCTTTACCAGTGAACACCAGACCGGACCAATACGACTTGAGCTGCGACTCGTTCTTGTTGGTCACCGCCGAGTAGAAGCTCTCTTTGGCCGGCGTCCAGTCCTTGAGGTCGACGCCTTTCATGGACTTGTCCTTGCCCAGAAAGATGTTGGCGACCTCAGACTGCGACGGCGCTTTGGACGCGCCTGGATTGACGATGACGGCGACCTCGGCCTGAGCCAGGGCTGCCATGCCAAGCAGTGCAGCACTGCCGAGGATGCGAAGGGATGCTTTCATCTGGACGCTCCTCAGAATACGAAATCGACGCCGACGGAAACGATGTCACCGTCGTAGTTGCGGGCTGGTGTGCCGGCTACGCCGGTTTTGGCGAGAGCTTCGTTCTCGTACAGCTCCTGCGCGTTGCGGGCAAACACGCCGTCATAGCCATTCTTAGTATCAACGCGCTTGTATTCGCCTTTAACTACTACTGTCGGGGCGGCCTGGTAGTTCAGGCCTAGCGTCCAGGAGCTCTGACGGCCACCGTTGTCGTCCAGCTGTGCATAGGTAACGTGCGGCAGAAAGTCGCCGAAACGATGGCCGCCCATCAGATAAAAGGAATCGATGGACTCCATTCCATCGTTCTCGATCATGCGTGAGGTCCACTCATTGCTGCTGACCCAGATGCCGTTGTCGTACTGGTAGCCGATCGAGGTGAATTTGCCTTTCTCTTTATCTAGCGCCAGCAGCGAGCGCTGCTCAGCGACTCCAACGCCTGGACCAAAGGGGCGCGGCAGAACACTCACTACGTTCCCGGTAATATCCGTCTTGATATCCGCTTCCACATAGCCGATGCGCAGCGTGCCGAAATCGTTGGTCGCCAGGCTTACGCTGGCACCGAACAGCTTGCCGTAGTCGATATCGAACTGCTCGTCGTAGGCATAGTAGTCACGGTTCTTCGACTGGCCGCCAGCCACCTGGACGGTCACTGAGCCGTAGGACAGCGGAACGGTGTAGACCGCGTCAACGCCTTCGTAGTTGGTCACCTGAACCTGGCTGTAGACCTCGTCGGGCAGACGCAGCCAAGGGTAGCTGTAGCCAACGTCGAGGCTTTCGGAGTACATGTAGACCGGGCTGCGCAGGCGACCGGCGCGGAGCATCAGCTGATCGGTGGTCTGCCACGAGAGGTAGGCCCACTCCAGGTTGGCTTTCCACTCATCCTGCTGCGCCTTAGCCGTGGCCTGAACGGTCACGCCGACGGTGTCGGTGAGGCCGTAGCTCAACTGCGCACCTAACTTGGACAGCTGGTCGCCGCGCCAGGAATCGTTGGTCTGGCCTTGGACACCATAGCTGCGGCCGTCATCTTCGCCACCCAGGTGGGTGACGCCGACAGTGCCAAAACCGTTTAGGCGGTGCTCACCTTGCTCGAGAGCGAAGGCTTGAGTGGTTGCCAGGCAGGCGGCTGCCAGGCCGATAACACGTACTGCGGTCATCAGGATGCTCCTAAAGCAATTTAAACGCGGAATTGGGCCGTGGCTGCACGCAGGTGATCGCCCGTGCTGACCAGTTGCTCGCCCAGTCGGGCAGTGGCTTCGGCGCCGTTTGCGGTTGCTTGTGCGTCCTGCTGCAACACTTGGGTTTCTTGTTGGATGGAACTCGACAGGCCGATCTGCTCCTGAGTGAACTGAGCGATACCGGCATTGAGTTCGTCGATCTGATTGACGGTGCGGGCAATGGTTTCGAGCAACTGGGTCGCCTCGACCGAGCGTTCGATGCTGGCGCGCGATTTCTCGCCATTGCTGTTCATGACATTGAGGACGGTGTTGGCGCTGCTTTGCAGCCGCTGGATGATCTGCTGAATCTCGGCAGTGGAGGCGGAGGTTTTCTGCGCCAAATTGCGTACCTCGTCAGCCACTACGGCGAAGCCGCGACCCTGTTCGCCGGCGCGGGCGGCTTCGATGGCGGCGTTCAGTGCGAGCAGGTTGGTCTGTTCGGCAATACTGCGGATCACGGTGAGCACCGAGCCGACTTCCTGGGTTTCTTCTTCCAGTTGTTCCATGGCCTTGACTGCGCCCATCACACTGTCGCCCAGGTCACTGATACCGCTCGACAGGCTGCCTACGTGCTCTCGCGCGGTGGCGGCTTGGCGCGCTGCGGAGTTGGCTTCGTCCGAGGCTTGCTGCGAGCGCTGCGCGACCTCCTGGATGCTGCCGGTCATGGTGAGGATGTCGCGGGTAATGGAGTCGGTGTGGTGCTGCTGCGATTTGGCGTTTTCTTCCGAACCCTGGGTCAGGTTGTAGAGTTCTTTCGATACCTGACCGAGCGGGCTCGCCGCTTCGATGATCTGGCGGATGGTGCGCTGCAGCTTGTCGAGAAAGCCATTGAACAGCTCGATCATCGCGCCGATTTCGTCGTTCGACTCGACGTTGACGCGCTGGGTCAGGTCGCCGTCTCCACGTGCGATGGACTGCAGCGAGGCGATCACGCCGCGTACGTTTGACATCACGCTGCGAATCACCAACCAGGCGCCGAGGCCCACGACTACGATCAGCACCAGACTCAGGATGATTCCCAGGCGCGTGGTGTTCTTGTTGGCTTCACGGGTTTCGGCCAGGGTTTGCTGGAAATCCTGATAGGCACCGGTGCGGAAGTCAGTTGCCAGTTTCTGCGCTTGGGCAAGGTCACTGGCCATACGATCCAGGCTGGGGCGCAGATCGTCGAACGAGGCACTGCCGTCGATCAGCTTCGCGGAAGCATCAAGCGCGTTGTCGGCGTAGGCCTTGACTGCCATGCGCCAGTCGTTGAGCGCCTGGATCCGTTGCGGCTGGGTGTCCAGAAGCGCGGCGAGTGCCTGCTGCTGCGCATCGATTTCACTGAGCACTTCGCGCGCTTCGCCGAGAATGCTCGACTCTCCGGCTGCCACGGCGTTGTTCAACAGGCCGGGAACACGGGAGAACTGAAAGATCACCGCGTCAGTCTTTTCCAACGTGGGATAGCTTTGTGTCTCGATGCTGACCAGGCGCGAATCCGTCGCAGACAGCTGCAGCGAGGTATAGCCGACATACAGAATCAGCCCGAGCAGGGCGACGGCGGGGACCAGCGACAGCTTCGCAGTGAGCGAGAAATTCTTGAACATGCATCGACTCCACAGTGGGTGGCGGATAGTACGTAATGGCCACTAGAGGCGCATTGCCATCTGTCGGATAAATTGTGACTAGTTTTGGCAATCCGGTCACGTGATCGGGTGTCGCAGGCGGAACTTGAGCGCCTTTGGGCGGCAAACACCCATAAAAAAACCGCCCCGAAGGGCGGTTCTTTGTGCAGCAGCGTTGCGGGTTACAGGCCGTTTTTGGCCTTGAACTCACGGCGGCGGCGATGCAGGACCGGCTCGGTGTAGCCGTTGGGTTGCTTGGTGCCTTCGAGGACCAGCTCCAGGGCAGCCTGGAAGGCCACACTGTTGTCGAAGTCCGGCGCCATCGGGCGGTACAGCGGGTCGCCCTGGTTCTGACGATCGACCACAGGCGCCATGCGCTTGAGGCTTTCGACCACCTGATCCTTGGTTACCACCCCGTGACGCATCCAGTTGGCTACGTGCTGGCTGGAGATGCGCAGGGTGGCGCGGTCTTCCATCAGCGCGATGTCGTTGATGTCCGGCACCTTGGAGCAACCTACGCCCTGTTCGACCCAGCGAACCATGTAGCCGAGGATGCCCTGCGAGTTGTTGTCCAGCTCGTTGCGCTTCTCTTCCTCGCTCCAGTTGGTGTCTTGTGCCAGCGGGATGGTGAGGATGTCGTCGATGGACGCTTTCTCGCGCTTGGCCAGTTCGACCTGACGCGCCTGCACGTCGACCTTGTGGTAGTGCATGGCGTGCAGGGTGGCGGCGGTCGGCGACGGTACCCAGGCGGTGTTGGCACCGGCCATGGGGTGGCCGAGCTTCTGCTCGAGCATCGCGGCCATCAGGTCAGGCATGGCCCACATGCCCTTGCCGATCTGCGCCTTGCCCTGCAGGCCGCAGGCGAGACCCACGTCGACGTTGTTGTTTTCGTAGGCACTGATCCACTTCTCGGACTTCATGGCTGCCTTGCGCACCATCGGGCCGGCTTCCATGGAGGTGTGGATTTCGTCGCCGGTGCGGTCGAGGAAGCCGGTGTTGATGAACACCACGCGCTCGCGCGCTTCCTTGATGCAGGCTTTGAGGTTGATCGTGGTGCGACGCTCCTCGTCCATGATGCCAACTTTCAGAGTGTTGCGCGGCAGACCGAGGACGTCTTCGACGCGACCGAACAGTTCGGTGGCGAAAGCCACTTCTTCCGGGCCGTGCATCTTCGGCTTGACGATGTACATCGAGCCGGTGCGGGTGTTCTTGCGGCTGGTGTTGCCCTTGAGGTTATGGATCGCGGCCAGGCTGGTGAACAGACCGTCCATTATGCCTTCGGGGACTTCGTTGCCGTCCTTGTCGAGGATGGCATCGTTGGTCATCAGGTGGCCGACGTTGCGGATGAACAGCAGCGAGCGGCCGTGCAGAGTGAGTTCACCGTTGCCATCGGCCTGGGTATAGACGCGGTCAGGGTTCATGGCACGGGTGATGCGCTTGCCGCCCTTGTCCAACTCCTCGGCCAGGTCGCCCTTCATAAGGCCGAGCCAATTGCGGTAGACGATGGTCTTGTCATCGGCATCGACGGCGGCGATGGAGTCTTCGCAGTCCATGATGGTGGTCAGTGCCGATTCCATCAGCACGTCTTTGACGCCGGCTGCGTCGGTCTGGCCGATGGGGCTGGCCGGGTCGACCTGAATTTCGAAGTGGATGCCGTTGTGCTTGAGCAGTACGGCGATCGGTGCGTTGGCGTCGCCCTGGAAGCCGCGCAGTTGCGCTGGGTTCTGCAGGCCGGTGGTGCTGCCATCCTTCAGCGAGACGACCAGCTTGCCGGATTCGATGCGGTAGCCAGTGGAGTCGGCATGCGAGCCGGTTTCCAAAGGAGCGGCTTCGTCGAGGAAGGCGCGAGCATAGGCAATGACCTTGTTGCCGCGGATCTCGTTGTAGCCCGGGCCCTTGGTGGCACCGTCTTCTTCGGAGATGGCATCGGTGCCGTAAAGCGCGTCGTACAGCGAGCCCCAGCGCGCGTTGGCGGCGTTCAGCGCGAAACGCGCGTTCATGATCGGCACCACCAGCTGCGGGCCGGCCATGCTGGCGATTTCTTCGTCGACGTTCTGAGTAGTGGCCTGGAAGTCTTCAGCTTCCGGCAGCAGGTAACCGATTTCCTGCAGGAAGCTCTTGTACGCCGCTGCGTCGTGGGCCTGACCGGCACGCGCCTGATGCCAGGCATCAATTTGCGCCTGCAGCTCGTCACGCTTGGCCAGCAGCGCGCGGTTCTTCGGCGCCAGGTCGTGGATGACGCTGGAAGCGCCGGCCCAGAAGGCATCGGCATCAACGCCGGTACCAGGAATCGCTTCGTTGTTCACGAAGTCGTACAGGACTTTGGCGACCTGCAGGCCACCGACTTGAACGCGCTCAGTCATTACTCGCCTCACTTGGTTCTTCTTCAAATCTGTCGGACTGTTTCTTCTTGTAGTCCGGGTCGACGGATACTACATGAAGCCGTTCGGAAAATCAGTCCGCCACTCGGCGTAGGCCCAGGGCTCGCAATTGTCTGATCATCGGGCAGCCAGAGGGCCTTGGAATCGACACTTTGCCGCGGCGTCGACGGTGTTTGTTCTATACCTATGGAGTCGCACGCCACGGGAGCGGTCCATTACTCTCTACAGCCGCACGGCCAGCGCCGGTTGCCGTATTTCCCTATTGAAGGAGCCACAGATGGATCATCTCGTACTTACCGTGATTGCCGAAGACCAGCCGGGGCTGGTCGAATGCCTAGCCAAATGCATCGCCGAGCATGGCGGCAATTGGCTGGAGAGCCGCATGTCGCGGATGGCAGGGCAGTTCGCGGGCATCCTGCGGGTGGCTGTGCCGGCTCAGGCCCATGCCGATCTCAGCGAGGCCTTGCAGCAGCTCGAGCAGCAGGGCATTCGGGTACTCGTTGCGCAAAGCGGCGCGGCGCCAGAACGGCGTTGGCAGATGATTCAGCTGCAGCTGGTGGGCAACGACCGCGCTGGCATCGTCCGTGACATCACCCAGCTGCTTGCCCGGCACGGCGTCAATCTGGAAAGCCTGGACACCGACGTGCTGCCTGCACCGATGACCAACGAGTTGCTGTTCCGGGCCGATGCACGTTTGGCCGTGCCGACCGAATTGTCCCTGGACGAGCTGCAGGAACACCTGGAAACGCTGGCCGATGACCTGATGGTGGAGCTCAAGCTGCAGCCTGCCGACTGAGCCGCCATCAGCGCACGCTGGCTTTACGCATCAGGCGCCAGGCGTCGTAACTGTAGACGGCGAGGCCGGCCCATATGCAGATAAAGGCGAGCTGACGATCGGCCGGGAAGGGCTCATCGAACACCCACACCGCGAGCAGCAGCAGCAACGTCGGCGTGATGTACTGCAGGAAGCCCAGGGTCGAATAGGGCAAATGCCGGGCCGCTGCGTTGAAGCACAGCAACGGCAGCAGCGTGACCGGCCCGGCGGCCACCAGCCACAGTGCTTCGGGTTGGGACCAGAACGACCATTCGGTGCTCGGGCCGCTGCCGAAGAAGAACAGCCAGCCCAGCGCGATCGGCAGCAACAGCCAGGTTTCCACTACTAGCCCCGGCAGTGCGGCGACAGGTGCTTGCTTGCGCAGTAGTCCGTAGCTGCCGAAGCTCAATGCCAGGGCGATCGACACCCAGGGGAAGTCGCCCAGGGTAACCAGCTGCAGCAGCACGCCGATGGCTGCCATCGCCACTGCAAGCCATTGCAATGGACGCAGGCGCTCGCGCAACACGATCAGCCCCAGCAGCACGTTGACCAGCGGATTGATGTAGTAACCCAGGCTTGCCTCGAGCATGTGGTTGTGGTTCACCGCCCAGACGTAGATCAGCCAGTTGCTGGCGATCAATACGCTGGAAATCATCAGTACGCCGATCCTCCGCGGATGGGCCAGCAATTCCTGCCACCAGCCTGCGTGCCGCCAGAGACTCAGCACCAGCGTGCCGAACAGCGCTGACCAGATGGCCCGCTGAGTGACGATTTCCAGCGCCGCGTACTGCTCGATGGATTTGAAGTAGAGCGGGAACAGGCCCCAGATGGAAAAGGTCATCAGACCCAGTAGGTAACCCTTGCGCAGATCGGCGGTGGCCATGGATGTCCTGAAAGCGGGGCGGCGGAGAGCCGGTCATTTTGCGCTCTGGCGCAGGGATTTGTCTGCTACCGAGACTGCTACCGGCGCGCTGTCGGAAGCATTCGCAAACACCCGCCGTTGAACGCGCCCGGCCGCAGCCCGTCAGACATTGCACGACTCAGGGGTCGCTGCTGCGACTCGACAGCCACACGAGGTGTTCGATGAAACTGCAGAACAAGGTCGCCCTGGTTACCGGCAGCTCCCAGGGCATCGGCCGCGGCATCGCCATACGCTTGGCCAAAGAAGGTGCTGATCTGGTGATCAACGGGCGGCACGATGACGAGCAGGCGCGTGACACGCTCGAGCAGGTGCAAGCCCTGGGGCATCGGGTCTGCTTTATCGCCGCGGATGTTGCAGAGCCCGCCAACTGCTACCAGCTGATCGAACAGGCCGTCGAGCAGATGGGCCGGCTGGATATTCTGGTTAACAACGCCGGGGTGCAGAAGCACGCTGCCTTTCTCGACGTGAGCGAGGCGGATTACAACCAGGTGCTGAACGTCAATCTGCGTGGCCCGTTCTTCCTGTCGCAGGCCTTTGCTCGTCACCTACGTGACACTGGGCGGGGCGGGCGGATCATCAACAACAGTTCGGTTCACGAAGAACTGCCATTCCCGAATTTCAGTGCTTACTGCTCCAGCAAGGGCGGTCTGAAAATGCTGACGCGCAACCTGGCGATCGAACTGGCGCCGCTGGGGATCACGGTCAATAACGTTGCCCCTGGCGCGATCGAGACGCCGATCAACCAGACGCTGATGAACGAACCGGAAAAGCTCGCCGGGCTGCTCGAAAACATCCCGGCCAAGCGCCTGGGACAGCCGCACGACGTGGCGGGAGCGGTGGCCTTTCTCGCCTCGGACGATGCCGACTACGTCACCGGCACTACACTGGTGATAGATGGTGGACTGCTATGGAATTACAGCGAGCAATGACCGATATCCCTTCGAGCGACTTCGATTACGACACTCGTGCGGTTTCGGCCGCCGATACCCTGACCCCCGCCGACCGTTATCAGGAACTGTTCGTGGCGGTGCAGATGCAGCGCGTGTTTCCTGACAGCAAGACCTTCGTCGACTGCGCCCCTCGGCAGCATCCAGAGCGCATCCTCGAAGCCTACCGCGCGCAGAACAGCCAGCCGGGCTTCGATCTGCGCAGCTTTGTCCTTGAGCACTTCGAGGTCTACCAGCGACAGCCAACCGAGTTCGTCGCCAACCCCGACGATACCCTGGCTGAGCACATCGACCGGCTCTGGCCAGTGCTGACCCGCCGTCCGCGTCAGCACCCGGAGTTTTCCTCGCTGCTGCCGCTGCCCCACAACTACGTGGTGCCGGGCGGTCGTTTTACCGAGCTGTATTACTGGGATTCCTACTTCACCATGCTTGGCCTGGATGAGAGCGGGCACTGCGAGCTGCTGCGATCAATGGCGGACAATTTCGCTTACCTGATCGATACCTACGGCCATGTGCCCAATGGCAACCGCTCCTATTATCTGAGCCGCTCGCAGCCACCGGTTTTCGCGTTGATGACCGAACTGTTCGAGGAGTCCGGCGTGCACCGCGCCAACGATTACCTGCCGCAGTTACGCAAGGAGCACGCGTTCTGGACTGATGGCGACGATCAGTTGCGGCCGGGAGAATCCCATCGGCGCTGCGTCTGTCTGGCCGATGGCAGCGTGCTCAACCGCTATTGGGATGAGCGAGACACGCCGCGTGAAGAGTCTTATCTTGAGGACGTCGAAACGGCGCGCTCCTCCAGCCGGCCCGCGCATGAGGTTTATCGAGACCTGCGCGCCGGCGCCGAATCCGGCTGGGATTTCAGCTCGCGCTGGCTGGGTGATCCTCAGCGCCTGTCGAGCATTCGCACCACACAGATCATTCCGGTGGACCTGAACAGCTTTCTCTACAACCTTGAGCGGCAGATCGCCCGTCTCAGCCACGCCAAGGGTCAGCATGACTGTGCCGAGGCGTTCCGTCAGCGTGCCGAAAAGCGTCTGGCTGCGATCAATGATTACTTATGGAGCGAGCAGCAAGGCGCCTATTTCGACTACGACTGGTGCCTGGCGCAGCCGCGGGACAATCTCACCGCAGCGACTCTGACGCCGCTGTTCGTCAAGCACGCCAGTGCCGAGCAGGCGGCACGGGTAGCTGAAGTTGTTCGTGAGCGGCTGCTGGCCCCTGGCGGACTTTCCACCACTGAGGTCAGTGGCAGCGGTGAGCAGTGGGACCGCCCGAACGGCTGGGCGCCGCTGCAATGGATGGGCATCCGTGGACTGCAACACTACGGTCACGATGCGCTGGCAATGCAGATCGAAGAGCGCTGGCTGAAGATCGTTTCACTGCTGTTCGAAAGCGAGAGCAAGCTGGTGGAGAAATACGTGCTGCGGCCCTGCACCGAGCACGCCGGCGGCGGTGAATACCCGTTGCAGGACGGCTTCGGCTGGACCAACGGCGTGACCCGTAAGCTGATGCAGGCCGACCCGTCTCATGAAGCTCACCGTTGCCGAGCTGGCCGCTGCCGGGTGGAGTGAGCGGGGCAGACAGCTGCTGCGGCTGTGGCGGGTCGGCAGGCCTGCCATTTGCGAGCGAACGTTCCTACCCAACGAGACAGGATGCCTTTTGTAGATACCGTCTTGCCCCTTAGTGCGCAATGGCGAGTCTGGGGTCGAAAGGTTGCCCTGACTTGAGCACGCCATAAGCGATGCTCAACAGCTTTCGCATGGCGGCGCAGACAATCTGCTTGCCGCTCTTGCCTTTGGCCTTCAGGCGGTCACGCAGCGCACTGATCGCGGGGTTGCGCTTGAGTGAGCAGACCGCCGGCATATACAACCCGGCGCGCAGACGAGAGGAGCCTGTGCGCGAGATTCGCGCCTGCCCCCTGTAGACACCTGACTCCTGCAATTGCGGGTTCAGTCCGGCGAAGGCGGTCAAGGCGCGGCTGCCGGCGAACCGTAAGGGATCGCCCAGCTCGGCCAACAGCAGGGCGGCCGTCTTGTCACCGATGCCATCGATGCTGGTCAGCAAGTCACGCTGGCCGCGAAGGTCAGGGTC